>JBAQCQ010000079.1:0-27860 GCA_049294275.1 Bacteroidales bacterium | reverse complement strand
CTCTATAAATGAGTTGGTTGAGTTAACAGGTGATCCGTCGCTTACCCGAAACTCATTAATTTTTACCGGACTGACATTGCGTACCTTTTCAACAGCTGTTTCAGACCGGGGTTTGCTGTTTCCCTGGGCCAGCCATGAAGCCTGGCCGACAAGATCGCCGTTGAAGGTCTCTGATGCGGAGGTGACCTCGAAGGTTACGCTGACGCTCTCACCCGGGGCAACTGCATCAGTGAATGTCTTTGAGGATTCTTCCGAATCTGTCAGCAGAGATTTCCATCCCTTCGGAGCTGAAATGCTGAGGCTGAGGTTACTCACAGGGACTCCTTCAGTGTTTGTAAAGGATACCGTGGTTTTCTGTGTTGACCCCGGCGCAAATGTCTGCAGCCCCGGAGGGGTATCAATCAGATCTGCCGGCGCAATGCTCAGGCGCTGAACATCATACTTTGCTGCCACAATGTTGGCCTGGATCCTCTGGTTGGTCTCATCCGTCGGGAATGATCCCGGGGCTGTCATTGCACCTTCATAGAAGGTACCCTGGGAGCCGTTACTGTTGTCGCCTCCGTTGCCGAGCAGGATAGCTCCCTGCTTGCGCATCGGGTCATAGCTGCTTCTGTCGTTAATGATACGTGGGCCGTCAAACATGATTTTCAGATCTCCCTGCTGAGCGTCTCCTCCCATTGATCTCCAGTGGTGGGGTTCACCATCTGCCGTTGCGGTAACGAACCGCCATGTGATACTTGGAAGGTCGGGGCAATATTTGTCGTTTGGAGAAGGATTGACACAACCCACCAGGTTATTCTCCTGGTCGGTCATGATCCATGGACCGGGAGTCTGTCCGTAATACCAGGCAGTGGCATTGCCATAATAGGTTGTTTCCATGGTGCCGTCGCCGTCATCACGGCTGTCTGTTTCAGCATTGCCATAATCATAGCAGCAGCCTGAGTTGTAATGGTGTCCGTTAACGACCCAGTACTGACCCTCAGCCTGGTCGTCGACAGCGGTTCCCCTGGGGTCGTTCCACCGGAGGCCCATGCCCGGTTCGATGAAAATGCCGTAGGCCTTATGACCCATGATGGTGACCGGCGCCATATCAGCCATCGGAATATTATTAAATCCGCCCATGGCAGGACCGCTGAATCCTCCCCTGGGTGCCTGGACCAGGTGATTGCCTTTACCTGACTGGTCATAGAGAATGGTTATCCAGCAATATGTATTGGCGCAGAACCTGTCCTGTGCTGTTGCATCAGCATAGCCTCCCGGATCACCCTTGCCACCGCGTACCACACCTATGTCAAGCGTCTTGCCGTCTGACTGACGCATAACCTGGTAGAGCGGACCATTGTACGATGCATAAAGCGCACGCGTGCTGCTGTGGGCAGCCACACATGGGCACCCGTCAGCAGCATAGATATCACACGGCCCTTCGGGTCTTGATGAATTAACACTGCACCCCGTACCTGCAGCCATGATAACCATCATCAGGGTAACAGGCAGTGCGAGCGCCAGTGCGAGAACGACTGCCAGACTACTTTTCTTTTTCATGATATTTAAATTGATATAGAAATAGGTTATGAAATGCATTATTTACCAGGTTTCCGAATATACTTATTGGGTGCACCGGGAGTGGGAAGATAATCTGAGACCTGAGTCCCGGCGTCATACGGCAGTGTCAGGGGTGCGGTCAGGGTAATACCGCTGCCGGAGACCTGTGCCCCCACAGGATGGGCATACCTCAGTGGTCTGGTGACCCTGATGGAGTCGGTCGGATTGTTACCTGAGCTTCCAAAACGACGCCTTACTGTAACCACCGAACCAACAACCGCTGTCTCAAGGTTTTTACCACTGTCAACGGTTATTGTCTGACCCGTGCTGAAGCCTTGCGCGCTGGCTACCGGGATGATCCTGACGCCCGACCTGGCAGCGCTGCTGAGTGTGGTGCCACCGGCAGTGCCCACACTCTCTATGACAGCTCTTTCACTGTTGGTATCTGTGCCCAAGATGATATTCTGACCGGCACTGAAGCCCGCCAGGCTGTTAACCTTGATATTGACATCTCCGGCAGTTGCTGCAGTGGCAAGAGTAGTCGTGCCCTGCATCAGAAAATCGTCGCAATTACTGTCGGTGTCAGCGCCGTCAGGGAAACGGCCAACGCTTCTGCTGGTCTTCCCCGGCTCTGAGACGGGCATTCCGAATACCATTCCCGGGCCGGGCACCACCACTATACAGCCTCCCTGCCCCTGATCACCCTCAAGAATCGCAATTTCAGGGCTTGTAATAGTACCGTGGGCACTGGAGTTACCCTGCCGCGATCCGTAGACCAGTGCATCAACAAGAGCCCCGCCGGCATCTGTGAGTGCCAATGATCCGGCCGAGTTGGAGAGGGGTACTCCGTACCACTGATCTGGTTTTGCTGATCCCTCTTCTGATGGATCATGGGAATTAATCACAGCTGCTCCTGACTCATGGTCTTTGTCAAGAGGGCTTTCAAGTTTAATCCCACTGCCATAAGCCTGTACCGCATCACCGCTCCTGTGCTCAAAACGGGTTGCAGGAGAGAAGCTGAGACCGGTGCCCCGGTCAGATACATCCACATCCGGCATGTGATCGAACCTGAGACCTGCTGACAGTTCCACTTCGCCCGGGCTACCGCTGCCGGGGCCACCCGGACCGAATGCGCCACGGACGGGAGCTTCAACGACTTTGATCAGCTTTTTTACAGTGACAAGTTCCATAGTTGCGCCGGTGCCTATGGTAAGCGTGTCACCAACAGTCATATTTGAGTTGGCTGCAACTTTGATGATAGTTTCCCCGGCCTTTGCCTCCTCAGCCAGTGTTGTCAGGGTTGATGCACTGCCGACTGACGTGACTGTGGCAACCTCATAATTGCCACCAATGTCGATACCAATCTTCTGACCAACTTCAAAGCCGGCCGTATTTGTGACCGGAAGATTGGTTGATCCGGCAGGTATCGTAATCCATGGACCCGTTGAGACAGGGACGAATACCATGGCCACAGGTGAGGCAGCTGTCCCAACTTCTGACACGGTACCTATTTCGCCGTCAATTTCGATCTGCTGCCCGGCCTTGAAGCCGGTAATGCTTCGAACGTTGATGATATTTTCACCACGGGTTGCCGGTGCCGCCAACCCGGAGCCTGACAGGCTCAGGAGATAAAAGCCACGTGCTGTGAGTTTCGTTCCTGCCGGAATCGCAGCCAGTGTGACAGGCGCCCGCTCGCTCCGGGTACTGATAAGAAGCCAGCCGGAGAGGTCAACATCACTGTCATTTGCGTTGTAAAGCTCTATGAACTGGGTTTCCGGGTTAATATCTGTATCGAAATGTACTTCATTGATCCTGACCGGACAGACGTTACGCACACTCTTCGATATGGTACCTGATTGCTTCATACCGCTCTTCTGGTTCTTCCATTCAGCCCTGCCGGTAAGAAAGCCGGTGCCTGTAGTTGCAGGAGAGGTCACTGTATAGATTATAGTGACACTGTCACCGGGGTCAAGCGTAATCCCGCGATTAGCCCGTGAGCCGGACGAGCCTGCGGCAAGAGCAGTCCATCCCCTGGGAACGGAGAGGCTTAACTTCATATCTGATGCAGGTGCTCCGGTCGTATTAACAAACTTCTGGGTTACCTCCTGCGAGGATACAGGAGTGAAAGACCCGATGCGAGTCAGGCTAAGCTGTTGCACATCGTACCTTGCAGTAATAATGTTTGCCTGGACTGCGTTGATGGCGTCATCCGTCGGATATCCCCTGGTCATCACTCCCTCATAGAAAGTACCGGCCGATCCGTTGCCGTTGTCGCCGCCGTTACCCAGCTGCACTGCACCCTTCCTGTGCATCGGGAAGTAGAAGCTGTTTTCAAGTGAACCCGGACGGAGTCCGCTGTAGAATGTCATCAGGCTATCTTCCTGAGCGTTGCCTCCCCTTATATCCCACTGGTTTCCACCGCCACCGTTGACGACACCGGTCACAAAGCGCCAGGAATCGATTGTCGGATTGGCGATGTTCTTTTTTGCGTCATATCCGGAAAACAGCCCGGCTTCCATGTCTGACATTATCCAGGGGCCAGGGCCGTTGCCACTGCCCCAAGCGGTAGCAGTGCCGAAGTAGACAGTTTCCATGGTGCCTCTGCCCACGGCACGGCTGTTGGTTGATGTGTTGCCGTAGTTGAAGCAACAGCCACTGTCAAAGTGCGTCCCGTCAAAGACCATGCAGACACCCTGCGGCTCATCGTTGATGGCAAGACCGGCGGCGTTGTTGTTGCGCAGACCCATGCCGGGCATGATATAAACACCATAAACCTTCTGTCCCATGATTGTAATTGGCGCCATGTCTGCAATTGGCAGAGTGTTAAATCCGCCTTTTGCCGGTCCCCTGAACGTTCCCGGAGGTGCCTGAACGAGGTGATTGCCATTACCTGACTGGTCGTAGACAACAGTGATCCAGCAGACTGTGTTGGCACAGAATGCGTCCTGCACAGCTGCGTCAGCATACCCGCCCGGATCATCCTTGCCGGGGCTTACCAGGCCAATATCCTTTGTCTTGCCGTCTGACTGACGCATAACCTGGTACAGCGGACCATTGTAAGAGGCGTACAACGCGCGAGTGGTACTGTGGGCCGTCACGCAAGGGAACCCTGCCGCGGTATAAATATCACCCGGCCCTTCCGGTCTTGCCGGAGCGAGGATTTTTCCTGTGCATGAGATTGCTATCAGCATCATCATTCCAGCCGGAAGTGTCAGTGTCAGTCCGAGAATTATCGCGAGGGGTCTTCTTTTTATCATTTTTCTGTTTTGTTACTTTAATCTGCGTTCAAATGCAACACAAAGGAGAACCTTATGAGGGAGTTATTTCAGAGGCTGATCTTCCACAGGGATCAGTTTAACTATATGCTACCTGAACAAGAGCTGTGCAAAATTGTACAGGTTATTCCTCCATACCGGCCATGTATGACCTCCCGGATATTCACTGTAGGTGTATTTCACATTCAGTTCGTCAAGGTTTTTCAGCATTTCCTGGCAGTTGTTCCACGCAATATCTTCTTTTCCGCCCATGGAAATCCAGAAGAGCCTGAGCGAACTCATTTTCCCGGGATTGTTTTTAATGAAATCATACTGTTTGCCGGCCAGTTCGTTCTGGGCAGGGATTATCCATCCGGAGCTGAATACTCCGAGGTACGGGAACATTTCGGTATTGTTGATACCCGCGTACAAAGTCTGCAATCCTCCCATGGATAAACCTGCAAGGGCGCGGTTACCCGGAGCCGTCTCTGCCCGGTAGTTCTTCTCTACGAACGGGATGATGCTCTGTTTGAGTTCGCGTTCGAACATTCTCAGCGTCATCTCCCCAAAACCCTGCTGCCCTCCCATGTTACCGTCAGGCATCACAATCAGCATGGGTTTAGCCTTGCCTGCAGCTATGAGGTTATCAAGTATCAGGTCTGTCTTGCCCTGTGTTGCCCAGCCTCTCTCATCTTCACCACCGCCATGCAGGATGTAGAGCACGGGATATTTCTGATCGGTGTTTACATCATACCCGGCAGGCTTGTAGATATAGAACTGGCGCCACGTGCTGGTTACTGTGGAAAAGTATCTCTTAATGGCAATCTCCCCGTGGGGAACATCCTTTGCAGCATAATAATCATCACCGCTGAACGGGACTTCAATACCGCTGGCCATCCGTCCCATGCCATAAAATGTCTCGCTTGCCGGATCAGCTACTGCCAGCCCGTCTATGATCAGCGAATAATAATGAAACCCTTCGGTCAGCGAATCGGTAGTGACTTCCCAAACACCTTCGCTGTTCTTAACCATATCATATTTCTTTGCCAGGTCGAGCTGGATCTTTTGCGCATCAGGTGCTCTCAGGCGGAATATCGCACTGCCGTCAGGCATTATCTGAGGAAATCTCGCCCCCCTGACATTTGAGGGAGCCGGTGTTCCCAGCAGTGTGTATTTATTGAACTTTGATACATCCACAGGTTTGAACAGCAGCTGGGAGAACATGTAAAGGCCGTTTTTCCAGACTTTAAAGTCATGGACACCCGGTTCAATATAATAAATATGGGGAACATCATTGGCTGCAAGATACTCGTGGGTTCGCCGGCTGAAAGTTATAAGACCGTCGTTGTCACCGCATGATATCCACAGTACTTTGAGGTTTTTCCTTGCATATTCCGGGTCGGGCACCAGTTGTTCAGGCGGTTTGGTATTAGGCGCTGATGAAAAGCCTCCGACCCATGCGAACCTGTCAAGGTTTCCGAGGCCGAAGTTCAGCGATTGCCCGCCACCCATTGATAACCCTGCTATTGCACGGCTTTCACGGTCTCTGATCACAGGATACTTCTTCTCAATGAAGGGAATGAGATCATTAAGAAGGTCCTTCTCGAATGTTGCAAAGGCCTGAACCCTGTCAGGCGCCATCATGTTTTCACCCACGCGGTCATCCTTCATGGCCCGGCCGTTTGGCATGACCACTATCATCGGTTCAATCTTCCCGTCAGCATAGAGATTATCAAGGATTACCTGCGGATTACCTCCATTCAGCCATTCCTTTTCATCGCCGCCGATACCATGCAGGAGATACAGCACCGGGTATTTTTTGCTTTTATTGTAGGATGGCGGAGTATAGATCAGGGCTCTGCGCGTGGCTCCGACTGTTTTTGAAACGTATTTTATTGTATCTATTTTACCATGTGCAATCCCGGTTCTGACGGAGTCAAATCGTGCAGGTGCCTGTTTTTCAAAATCCTGTGAACCCGATGAGCTGCAGTATCCTATAAGAACAGCCATGATGATGATTAACTTTTTCATATTCTTCCGAATTTGCCTTGTAACTGGTTCCTGAACCAAAACATCTTTTGCCCGCCAGCCTATTTGACAAACAGCAGCGGAGCGAGCTCATAAAGACTGCGTCGCCAGGTCTGGAATTCATGGCGGGTATTCTCAGAAACATATGAGACGGCATTAATCCCGGCATCCCTGAGGGCAGTGGCGGCGTTTGTCACGCCCTTGGGATTTTCAAAGCTTCCGCAGCTCAGGAAAATGAGCTTCACCTTTGACTTATCAATGATATCCTCAGGTGCATAGGTTCCTCCGCTGAGGAGGGCATAATGCGAGAAGACATCAGGCCTTGCCAGGGTAATTGTCTTTGTTTCCATCCCCCCCATCGACAGACCGGCCATGGCACGGTGAGGCTGATCGGCCAGGGTACGGAAATTGTCATCGATGTAGGGTATCAGTTCGTCCAGCAGGACTGTCTGGAAGGGCTCTATATCGAAATTTCTGAGACCACCTCTTTTAACCTCATTGGTCATTCCGTAGGTCATCACAATAATAAAGGGTTTGATTTTCCCTTCAGCGATCAGATTATCCATGATCAGATTGGCGCGGCCCTGATTGGACCAGGCAGTCTCATCCTCGCCCCATCCATGCTGAAGATACAATACCGGATAGCGCTTCTTCATTTCCTTGTCATAATCCGGGGGCGTGTATACAAAAGCCCGTCGCGAGGTATTCGTGCTTGCTGAAGGGAAGAGTACCTGCTGCACTTTGCCGTGCGGTACATTCTTCAATGCATAAAAATCCTGATCATGGGCAGGTATTTCTATACCGCTTTCCCAGCGGGTGGAACCATAGAAATTCAGAGTGCCGGGATCATTAAAAACACCCCCGTCAATTGTCAGGTGGTAATAGTGGAAGCCCTCATCCAATGGTCCCGCAGTGGTCCCGACCCATGAGGTGTCGGCAGCCTTTGTGAGGGGTGTTCCACCCCTCGTGCCGCCAAGTCCGAGACTCACTACAATACTCTGCGCCTCCGGCGCAATAATACGGAATCTTGCATAGCCCTGAGAATTGACCTGCGGATATTCCTGTCCGGGCTGGTTCAGGGTTGAGGGTTTGAAATCTTCTTTTACAGCCGGTCTGTCAGTCTGAGCTGAGCACAGGCTGCCTGTTATCAGCAATGCCGATAATAATAAATGTCTGTATTTCATTTTTTACCTTTAATAATTAATTACTTCAATTATCTCTGCAACTACGTATCAACCTGAAAGTCAATCTTTAAATAAAAGCTTTGCATATTCATACAGGCTTCTTCTCCACGATTGCCATTCATGGGCAGTAAGTGGTGAGACATACGAAGCGCTTTTTATGCCTGCCTGGTTGAGTGCATCAGCTGCAGCCCTGACCCCATCAGATCCTCTCTCGCGGCTGCCGTAGCTCATAAACACCAGTTTCACTTTTGATTTGTCTGTGATTTCGTCGGGGGCAATAGTCCCGCCGCTGAAGAGCCCTATATAGGAGAACATATCAAGGTGGGCCAGGGTGACAGCCTTGGTACACATGGCACCCATCGATAATCCCGACATCGCCCTGTGTGCCTGGTCCGGCAATGTGCGGAAATTCTTATCGACCCAGGGGATCATATCCTTGACCATAAGTTCTGCATATTTATCAAAAGAGAAGCGGGGACGGGGAACTGTTGCCTGGGCGCCGGCACCCGGAGCACCGGGAGCCTGGACAGCAGCAGGCTGAGCGCCGGGAGCGGCAGCTGCAGGAGGAGCAGCAGGACGCAGAGGCCTCGGGAACTGAGGTCCGACGGCGCTGGTCTCCATGACAACTATAAAAGGCCTGATCTTTCCTTCAGCGATTAGGTTATCAAGGATCAGGTTAGTCCGACCCATCTCTGTCCATACTCTTTCATCCTCACCGCCTCCGTGCTGGAGATACAGCACAGGATAACGGGCTGAACTGTTTTTGTCATAATCAGGAGGAGTGTAAACAAAGATGTGTCTCCACGACTGGGCTACACCTGAATAGTAATTCTTTATAAGAACATTCCCATGTGGCACATCCTTCAGCTGGTAAAAACCGCCATCAGGGTCCGGGATTTCGAAACCGTTGCACATATGGCCATAGCCAATGAATGCATTGGTAGCAGGATCAACCACGATGGCCCCGTCCACTATCATCCAGTAGTTGTGATAACCCTTATCCTGCGGTTCGCTTGTGTATGTCCATACACCGTCAGGCCCTTTGACCATATCAAATGGGACGTTAACGATTGCAACCTGTACTTTCTGCGCATCGGGGGCAAAGAATCGGAATGTGACGCGTGAGTCGGCTTCGATACGGGGATATTGAGCCCCGGAGAGATTATAGGGGGAGGCATGGGCCGTATCGGCATTAAAGACATTCGAGGCCTGGCCTGACTGGGCCAGACAGGTCATGCTGACGGTCATGACCATAACTAAAACAGCAATTAACAGCTTTTTCATTTTATTATCTCCTCTAAGGTTTATATTTATAAGATTATTTAGAACGGATATGATTATCAGGGTAAAATATTCACTATTACTCTCTTATATCTTGTCAGCGGTGGGTTGCCCTTGTCAGTCACTTTAAGGATGAAATGAGCCGTTTCAGGCCTGCTGAGTTCATAGCGACCGTCCCAACCGCCTTGGTCGGGATGTTCAGGATCATTAAGTCCGTTGGGTATCAGAAACAGCCATGAAGGTGTATCTCCTTCCATGCCATACGCCACATCAGGATAGAGGGCACCAGGCGGGCCGTACTCCGGCAATCCCTGTTTCACAAGCAGCGACAATGAATCTGCGGCCGGGAACCCGGCTTCATGTTTTGCCAGATATGGCTGTACCCTGCCGCAGGCGTAAATGACCTTTCGCACAGATTCAGGGTGCACTTCTTTCTTCATGTGAACAGAGGTGGTTGCAATTATGCCTTTAATGTCGGGTAAACCGGAATATAAAAGCAACCTGACAAGAGACTCGGTGTCATCAGGTTCATTCTCAACGTCAGTAAGTATGATTACCCTTCTCTTCTGCTCATCATTCGTCTGACCCACACACAGTTGATCAGCCAGGAACAGCACAATCATCAAAAATATTAAGGGTTTTTTCATATTTAACTCATTCAGAGATGGTTAATTTGCGTTTCCCGAATATGAAAAATGAATTCTGATAAGTGTAAAACTCACAATAAAAAACTTAAGAAGTGTTAACATTTCCTGCAAATGATGACTGAAAATTAAAAGTCATCAGTAAAACAGTTAAAAAGAATTAATTTCCTCGGGCATCTGATAGTATGATAAGTACTCCATCCGAAAATTATTTTAAGACGGTGCCAGATAAGAATGCCGATTATGCACTTACCGTGTAAGGGTAGTCATTCAGGCTGAGGGCCTCAAATATCAGGCTTTAGCCGGAGAAGCAGGCGTGTTCCTGATTCTGGCAGCAAAGTTGTCTATCTGATGGGGGTACTCGAACCCGATGATCATCACGTCAACCGATCCCAGCCCGAGAACGAATTTTATGGTCTGGTCGATTTTTTCGGAATCATCGCGGTAGCTGCCATTGCCTATCAGTTTCATGCCGATAATTCCTTTGCCTGATTTGTGCATCTGTTCCATCACGGGCACCACCTCATTCGGATCGGAGGAGTCCATTGAAACTCCGAATGGATTTATCCGGCAATGAATTACGTCAACCCAGGGGCTCCTGGCCGCTGCTCTCATCGCTTCCAGGGAATGCACTGATACTCCGTGTGCCCTGATTATTTTTTTGGCCTTCAGTGTCTCGAGGAGGTCCATCTGTTTCTTCTGCTCGTCAGTCCATTTGGCTGAGGTCATCAGGTGTATCTGGATAAGATCGATGTAGTCAGTATTCAGCTCCTTTCTGAATCTGTCGATGACGACGTCAGCGCCAGGATTATCAGGGCTTATGACTCCGCTCCTGCTGACAAGAATCTTTGAACAAAGCGTATAGGATTCCCGCGGAAAGTTTTTCAGGGCTTCCATTGTGTGCGGATGGGTGCCGTATGCGTCGGCGCAGTCAAAGAACCTGATCCCTGATTCATAGGCATACCTGATCAGGCTGACAGCCGAGTCTTTCCCGGCTCTTGTGATGCTTGATGACTTGTTGTAACCGCTGTAACCCGTTCCGATCCCGAGGAGGGTCGTTCTGAGGCCGGATTTGCCAAGAGTAACCATCTGATAAGGGTCAGCGCCTGCAGATGATTTACCGCCAGGGAAGGCAAGTGCGTTCTTTCCAAGGATCAGGGTGCCGGTACCTGCTGTAACTGTCGACATGAACTGCCTGCGGCTGAATAATTTCCTTTTCATAATGACCTTCTTCAGATTATATTCCGAATAAAGATATTAAAAACCCACTTCATACTGATCGGGCATCCTCCTTGCAGAATTAGTCATCAGTGAATTCCAGCAGTCCGAAGCGTGAAGGCTGGTGAACATCTTTCCTTATATCATAAATCGGAAAAAGAGTCGATGTGGAGCGGAACCGGTCATCAACGAAGTTCCTGTCCTGCCTGACAGCCTGGAAAGCCCATCTTACGCCGGCTTTCGGACGGTAAGCGAAATGGAAATCGCTGAATGCAGTGAACGGTATTGCAAATTCCATCCGCCACATCCTGTCCCTGTCACTGTCATTGTTGATTGTACCGTCATATGTCACCTCAACCTTGTAAACGGGGTTGTAGCCCCTGATGAATATGGTCTGCTGCTTTTCAGCGGGCTTAACGCCCCTGTAAAAGTAATTGAACGGCTGAACTTCCGCATCACCCCAGTCCGCCTCCTCCATCCTGCCATCAACCAGTATGGGTCCCGCTGCCCTTGATACCTTATATACTGGTTGATGTCCTATCACCAGTTGCTTTTCATCCTGGGCAACAAGAGTTAAACTTGCGGCGGTCAAAATCAGGCCTGTCAGGGCTGTGCCTCTCAGAAAGAGTCTGACTGAAGAAGTTTTCATGTTTCGGTATCTTTTAATCAGGATGGGATGAAGTCAATTATTTATCCGAAGACCGTGAATATCCTGTCGCTGTACCTTGTTACCCCATTATCATTACCAATCCAGGCAACATCATCTTTGTCAACAGCCAGCGTCAGGATATTGTTGCCTGACAGGTCGTCCCCGGTGACATGAATGCCGAGTACAGTGTCAGAGGGCATGAGGATAGGCCCCCTGAAACCGTCTGAGATTATTTTCCGGTTTTTGTTATGGAGAGTCCATTTCGTATTGTCGTAACTGACAATTCCCTGGTCGGTAAGGAACCATGCAATGTGTTTCTCATCAATTACAGAGGCATCGAAATCGTTGTGCTCGAACTTTTCATTTGTTGCGTCAGCATTCCACACCCATACCACACGGCACGGGAAGATGCCCTTTGCCTCGCCGAACGGCTGGTTAGGTCCGTCTTGGGGCCCGGTTCTTGTTTCTGTTGTCTGCCGGGTCGTTACCGTACTGTTTGCCGGAGATGTCGCCATTGCAATTATCACACCGGTCAGGAGCATCAGCGTTGCCCCGTACCGGACATTGATTATCCTCTTGCAGGCTTTCCTTGATATCGCAGTTAACCCGAGTACTGCCAGCAGGCAGGTGACAAAACCGGACATAAACGGTGCAGCCACCATCATGCATGGATAGGCTGCCCTTGAAGGCTTTGGTATCACCCTGACAAGGAACCATACAGCAGAGGCTATCCCCATAATAACAAATATCAGGAAATAGGGCATCCGCCGCTCTTTCAGCCAGTCTCTCATCTACCCTAATTTTCCTTTCAGCACCGAGATATTAAATCTCATTTTATTCATTAAAGGTCTGAATTGTGATTGTACGCAAGATGAAAATAATTATACCTGATCCGATTTATTAACATTTTTTAGGGAATTGCCTCTTTCACTTAACATAGTGGCAGGAATGAGGAGTCGAGAATCTGTCGATAGTCTCTTATTTCGTTTTCCTGCCGAACTGCGAGGGGGAGATTCCGAACTGTTTCTGGAAACTGGTTGCAAAGTATGACGGCGATGAAAATCCTACCAGGTATGATATTTCATTTATCCTGAAGTTTCCGTCTGACAACAGTTCAGCTGCTTTTTTGAGTCTCGTCAGCCTGATGTATTCGACCGAGTTGAGGTCTGTCAATGCCTTTACCTTTCTGTAAAGAGTTGAAATGCTGATCCCCATTATTGCTGATATCTTCTCAACACTTAAATCATGTTCGGCAATATTTTCAATCAGAATGGAATTCAGCTTCTTAAGGAAATCCTCATCAGTTTTATTCAGCGTGACCGACCTGAGTTGGGTCAGAGGTGAACTGATGAAATCCTGCCGTTCGGCGCTCCTGTTCTTAATAAGGTTAAGTATCTGGGCCATAAGAAGCTCAGTTGTGAACGGTTTTTCGATATAAGCATCTGCACCGGAGTCAAGGCCTTCTATCCTGGCGTTGACATGGACATAGGCGGTAAGCAGGATAACAGGTATATGGCTGAATTCAATGTTTGACTTGATCTGCCTGCATAGTTCATATCCGTTCATTACCGGCATAATAACATCACTTACAACCAGAATAACATTATACAGCTTCAATGCTTTCAGTGCCTCTTCGCCATTATGAGTTAAGACAACGTTGTATTCACCTGATATTTCTCTGGCAATGAACCTTCCCATTTCGATCTCGTCCTCAACAAGGAGCAGGTTGGGGCAGTTGTTTGCGGGGGAACTGAAAACCTCAAATTCGTCATGTTCATTCATTTCGGTTGCTTCTGTACCGATCTCCATCCCGGTAATTGATTCTTCCTGGTGCTTTGACAGTTCCAGAACAAATGAGTTGCAATGACTTACGGCTGTATCAAGGTAGAGTCTGCCGTTATGAAGTTCTGCTATTGAGCGGGCAAGAGATAAGCCCAGCCCTGTACCCTTCTCTCCCGGCTCATTGGTATCAAGCTGGTAAAAAGGTTCAAAGATCTTTTCAGCAAGTTCTCCGGGGATCAGCTTACCGTCATTGTTAACACGCAATCTTAGTGCAATATCCTCTTCAGATCCCGGTTCCAGGCAGATTTCAACCTTCGATCCGGCAAACTTGATTGCATTTGACAGCAGGTTGCTTAATATCTTTAATAATGCTTCCCTGTCTACCGCCAGTACATACCGGTTTACCGGCGAGTGCAACCGGACAGAGATGTGTTTTTCTTCGCTGTAGGGAAGGAAAAGGTGAAATACCGATTCCACCAGCTCGTACAGATCAGTCCTGACAAAATTGAGCCTCAGCATTTCCTTCTCCGTCTTACGAAAATCAAGCAACTGGCCGGTAAGGTTCAGCAGCCTGTCAGTATTTTTCTTTATCATCAGAAGGTTTTCCTCATTATCCTTCAGGTTTTTAGGACCAGAATTCAATATTCTGTCAAGAGGACCTTTAATAAGGGTCAGCGGGGTTCTGACTTCATGAGTTATATTGGTGAAGAAATTGATCTTTGCGTTCAGTATTTCCCTCTCCTTACCGGTTTCGATGATTTCCAGTTTTCTCTGATGTTCGGCAGTTTTCCTTTTGAGGTATATGCTAATCAGGATATAACCGATAATGCCAATAGTGATCAGGTAAAATATATACGCGGGCAAAGAGAGCCACCACGGCGGGAAGATTCTGATTCTCAGCCTGGCTTCGTTTTCGCCCCAAATGTTCCCGCCGGAAGATGAAACTACCCTTAATGTGTAATCGCCCGGAGGTAGGTTGGCCCAGGTGACTTTCCTTTCTCCTGTGATAAGCACCCAGTCAGGGTCAGTGCCTTCAAGCATGTACTTATATTTTGTAAGATCAGGGCTTGTAAAGCCCGGTGATACAAATTCAATGCTCAGCGATGACTGATCATGTTTTAAAGAGATCCTTTCGGTCACCAGGATTGATCTTGAATCCGGTGAACCGGCCCGGTCACCTGAATAATCCTTGCCGTTGACCTGAAAATGAGTAAAATAGACGGGAGGATTGTAGGTATTTTCTTTTATTTCTGCAGGATAGAATGCCAACAATCCGTTGACCATCCCAAAATACATTTTACCATTTTTATCCTGATAGGCTGAATTGTAGCTGAAAGTATTCCCCAGCAGACCATCCTGCCTTGTATATATGGCATATGTACCGTTGACCGGATCAAAGCGCAGCAATCCCCTGGTCGAAGTTATCCATAACATACCATTGCTATCCTGCAGGATCGCACAGTATATTGAAAAATCAATGTCCCTGCCCGGTATGAACCGGGTGATTTTATCCGTTGCCGGATTAATGTAACTGAACCCGTTTCCTTCCGTAGTAAACCATATGTTATGGTCAGTATCCTCATATATAGAGGTGATATATTCCCTTGTAAGGCTCCCGTAGTCACCTGTGTCAGAAAGTATTTGTTTGCAGATCCCTGAGGAGGTGTCAAATCTGTACAATCCTCTTCCGTATGTTCCTATCCAGATGGTGCCCCTTTTATCCTCATATAGCGCATGTATGAAAGTCCCTGGTGCCACATCCTCCAGGAGGCTGAAAGATAACGACTCGCGGCTGAACCTGTACAATCCCGAGACGCTCCCGGCATAGATGGTCCCGTCTGCTGTTTTAAGGAAAGTGACAAAAGAATTTGTTTTCAATCCTTTGCCCGGATCTTTAACCGTAAAATGATTCTTAATTCTTTCAGACCGGATGTTCAGAACATAAATGCCGTTGTCATAGGTCCCGATCCAGAGGTCATCATCGTCAACCAGCAACCCCTGGACATTACTGCTGTTGACCCCGGCATTATTGTTCCCATTCTGGTAAGATGAGAATAATCCTGCCCGGGGATCCAGTTTAATCAGACCTGCATCTTCGGTGCCAAGCCAGATATTACCATATGAATCAGCCCGTATCTCCCTTACCACATTGCCGTTCAGCGCTCCGGGCAATCCTGTCGGATAGAATTTTTCAAAAGGCTTGTTCTCCTGCGGAAGGTAATTGACGCCACCATAAAAAGTCCCGATCCAGATGCCACCTTCCCTGTCGCGGTAAAGGAAGCGGATTGCATTATTTGAAAGCGAGAACGGGTCTGTAGGTATAGTCCGCAGGGTTTTCACAAAACCTGTTTCAAGATTATATATATGTATGCCGGATTCTGAACCTATCCATATATCGCCATTTTCAAAAAGTTGTGCCGTATTGATAATGATCCTGCTTCGCAACTGACTGTCTTCTGTAAACAGAGCAGTAACCCTTCCCGAATTTGGTTCAAACCGCCTGAGACCTGCAGTATTTGTTGAGACAATAAATCCGTAACTGCCGGCATCAATGATGTTTTCCAGACGAATGGATGCTGATAACTCCCTGCCGGTAAGAATTTCAAAAACGACGAAGTCATCCGTTCTGGGATCATATTTATATATACTGCCGTCTGTTGCGGTTATCCATACATCTCCGGCATTTGACAATGTGAAGCGGTATGTCAGGAAATATTCATCTGCCGGGTAATGTTTCAGTTCCCTGGTCTGCTTGTTGTACCTGTATGTTCCTGTGAAAGCAGCCAGCCATATATTATTATTATTATCGGCAACAATATCCCTGACGGCAATGTCAATCGGATTCCTGTCATCTTCAATTGTTCCGAAATAATCATTATCAGGCAAATAATAGCAGACACCCCTTGCCGTACCGATCCATATCCATCCCTGATCGTCTTCACATAAAGACAGAATGAAGTTGTGTATAATGCTGTTTGCAGCTGACGGGTTGTGACTGAAAATTTTGAACTGGGAGCCATCGAACCTGTTAAGCCCCTCCTTTGTAGCAAACCACATAAAGCCTCTCCTGTCCTGAATGCATGCCATGACTGTATTGTTCGAAAGGCCGTTATCATTTGTGTAATGCCTGAAATAGAAAGGTCTGCCGTCAGTCAGAAGGGGGAACGAAAGGATAATTGATATTATCAGGAGGAGTCTTTTCACCTTTCAGCAATGTTTATGCAAAAGGAGTGCATAACCTGGCGGATCATAATTAAAAGTTGACTATAAGTATATAACTAAACCCCGGGAATTCATTGTCAGCGTTTTACCCTGGCGTTTCCCTCCCACACGCTCCATACCTGCTCTTCATCTGCAGGTTGGGCATAGTCGGTCAGGAACGTTGTAGCCAATGCACCGCCGGCCCATCCGAACCTAATCCATCTGGCCGGTTCCCATCCTCTCAGAATGCCGTAAAGCAATCCCCCGACGAAGCCATCACCACCGCCTATACGGTCAAGGACATGTATCTCGCGTGGTTCGATTACGTACCATTCGCCTCCTTCCCACATGATGGCTCCCCAAAGGTGTGCGTCGACGCTAAGTACCTGTCGTAACGTTGTGGCAAAGACAGAGGTTCCCGGGTACTCTTTCCTGACCCTGTCAATCATCCCCTTGAAGCTCTCAGTCTTGGATGAAATGTCTTTCCCTCCTGCCTCCGGCCCTTTAATTCCCAGACAGAGCTGGAAATCCTCCTCATTGCCGACGAGAATATCCGAGACGGAGGCAATCTCCCTGAAAACACCACCGAGTTCTTTCTCCCGGCCCTTCCAGAATGATGCCCTGTAGTTCAGGTCGAAGGAAATCCTGGTGCCGTGCTTTTTTGCCTCCCTTGCGATCTCAAGGCAGAATGCGCTGGTGTCGGGCGAAAGGGCCCCGATAAGGCCCGAGAGATGGACTATCTGTACTCCTTCCTTCCTGAAAATCCGATCGAGGTCAAAATCCTTCACATTCAGAGTCCGGCCCACTTCCCCGGCGCGGTCGTTATGCACCCTGGGCCCCCGTGATCCGAATCCCATGTCTGCAATATTGAACTGGTGCCGGTATCCCCAGGGGCCGCCCTGCGGCACCTCCCTGCCTTGGAAGGTCATATGACGGCTGGCGAGGTTGTTTTTAATGAATTGGGCTACGGGGCTGTCCTTAACAAATGTGGTCAGGACCTTTACAGGCAGACCGAGGTAACTGGCTATGCTGGCAACATTGGTCTCAGCACTGGTCGCCTGCATGAAATAGGTATCACTGCTGTGAACAGGCTGGTGACTGACCGGGGTTATACGTACACCCATGCTTGTCGGAACAAGCAGCGAGAAAGAATAGTCTTTTTTAAGTTCGAAGCTCATCACTCTGGTTTTTGTCTGATCTTTTTAAAAAACCTGTCAGCGGTTTAGTGAATTAGGATTGGTAAATTTATCAATTTTTCAAAATTTCCGACGGTAACTTATAATATACCGCCAACGATTTATTTCAGACACGTTTACCAGGTGATACGGAATGTACAAACCATGACCGGAGATACCCCGTCATGAAACTGAAAACCTTCTTTCAGTCTGTCTTCTTTTTCCATCCGGTCATGGTGTGTAACAAAAATGTAACAATCCGAATGCTTGGTACTTCTTTCAAATTGGTTTAATTTCGGCCTGGCAAAACAGACCAACCTGGTGGATGTCTATCTGATAATAATAATTGCCCTTTTAATCCTGGCTGTTTCAGACCTCGTCGTCGGAATATCAAATGATGCCGTCAACTTTATCAACTCTTCCGTCGGTTCCAGGGCCGCTTCATTAAGAGTGATACTGACAATCGCCGCGCTGGGTGTAATAATTGGCTCAACTTTTTCAAGCGGTATGATGGAGATCGCGAGGTCGGGTATTTTTCATCCCGGCCAGTTTTATTTTTCCGAGATCATGATCATCTTCCTTGCGGTCATGATAACCGATGTGATCCTGCTCGATACATTCAACACTTTTGGCTTCCCGACCTCCACAACGGTGTCAATCGTTTTTGAACTGCTCGGGGCAGCAATGGCAATATCCCTTATTAAGATATTCAATTCAACAGACAATCTTGCAGACATTGGCAACTACATAAATACAGGCAAAGCTCTTGCCATTATATTCGGGATACTTTTCTCAGTAGTCATTGCGTTTGTTTTCGGAACGGTTATTCAGTTTATTACCCGACTTATTTTCTCGTTCAACTACGAAAAGTACATGAAATATTTCGGTGCGCTCTGGGGAGGCATTGCAATCACCGCCATTATCTATTTTCTTTTGGTAAAGGGTGCCAAAGGAGCTTCCTTTCTGACAACTGAAACAGTTAAATGGATCGAAGACAATACCCTTGAGCTTCTGCTCTATTCCTTTATCGGAATCACTGGCCTCCTTCAGCTGCTGATCTCAGTTTTCAAGGTTAACATACTCAGGATAATTGTGCTCGCGGGCACCTTTTCACTTGCAATGGCCTTTGCAGGCAACGACCTTGTCAATTTCATTGGTGTGCCCCTTGCCAGCCTTGAATCCTACCAGGAGTTCGCCGGCGATCCTTCGTTCAATCCTGATACACTGCTGATGACCTCCCTGAGCCAGCCTGTGAAAACCCCGACAATATTCCTTCTGGCAGCCGGACTTATAATGGTTGTGACTCTCTTCCTTTCAAAAAAAGCACGTACTGTTACCGAGACTGAGGTAAATCTTTCCCGGCAGGGGTCAGGATCCGAAAGATTTTCATCCACGCGGTTATCGAGGTCGGTAGTAAGGCAATCTGTCGTAGTCTCAAAATTTGTCAGTAAATTAATCCCTGACGGTGTTATTCAATTCATCGAAAAGAGGTTCGACTTTATTTCATACAAGAAACAGTTTAAGAATCCTGAGGATGTGTCATCCTTTGATCTCCTGCGAGGGTCAGTCAACATGTTCGTGGCAAGCAGCCTGATTGCTTTGGGAACTTCCCTGAAACTTCCGCTTTCAACCACGTATGTTACTTTTATGGTAGCAATGGGTTCCGCCCTGGCGGACAGGGCCTGGGGCAGGGAGAGTGCAGTATACAGGATAACCGGAGTGGTCACGATTATCGGAGGATGGTTCTTTACAGCTATCACTGCATTCTCAGCGTCATTCCTCCTTGCGCTTGTCATTAACTGGGGAGGGATTACTGCAGGACTGGCAGGACTGGCAATTGCTCTCTTTATCGTGATCCGGTCCGGTTTGAAGCACAGAAAGAAAATCAGCATTGTCTCAAAGAAGGATGATGTCGATGAGCAACTCACCCTGACCGGCCTTAACATCCTTCATAAATGCAATACATCAATCATGGATGTGGTGGTATCTGTCAGGAAGCTCTATTTTTCAAGTGTCCTGAACCTGATAAAGGAGGACTTCAAAAAAATGAAGAGAGTCAAGAAGGATGTGGATGGTCTCAACCAGAGGACCAAGGACCTGAAATACAATCTGTATCCCACCCTCAGAAAGCTTGAGGAGGAATTTATCGAAACCGGCCCTTACTATGTTCAGATCCTTGACTACCTGAGGGAAATAGCACATTGCCTCACCTATATTGCTGACCCGATCTATGACCATCTGGACAACAATCATCCTCCCATAATACGGGAACAGGTCAAGGAATTGCATGAACTCAACGAGTCTGTAAACTCATTTTATGACCATGTAGAGGATCTGATTCAAAAACAGGACTACAGGCATCTCGACGGACTGGTTGCCGAGCAGCAGAAAATTCTGGACCTGATTGCCAGGATAAAAAAGAAACAGATCAAGTACATCAAGTCGGAATCTGTTGGTACAAGGAACAGCCTCATGTACATGAACCTGCTGAGCGAAACCAAAAACCTGCTTCTTTATACCGTTAACATGGTGAAATCGCACCGCGACTTCCTTGCGAGTGATGTGCTGAATATCAAATCCTGACCAGGCAGTACATATAGAAAACCGATTCCCCCTTTTCAGGCACTGCAGGTAACAAATTCACCCGAAAAGGGACCCTGGTTCCCGACTTCTTATCTCTTCAGCGGACCCAGGTAATCAATAATCCCATCGCGGATTTTCTCTGCCATCAGCTGGCGGAAGGCGGGATCGGCAAGTTTCTCCTCGTCTTCGGCATGCGACATGAAGGCCTGCTCCACAAGCACGGCAGGCAGTTGTGTGGCCCTTGTAACCGTATAGTTGAATGACCCCACCACCCCGAACTCTGGAAGACCGGTCTCCAGCAGGCGGCCATAGATGGCCTGCGCCAGCGGAGCCCAGAAGGGATTATGCCAGTAGGTGCTTGTGCCTGCAACTGAAAGATAGCCTCTTCCTCCGGCGTTGGCATGGATGCTGATCAGCATGTGAGCTCCAGACTCAATGGCAATTTTTCGTTTATCGGTCAGTGTCATGTCTCTGTCGGTATCACGTACCTGTACTACCTCCGCTCCCATGGCCGCACACAGGTCGCCGAGCCTGAACGAGAGGTCAAGATTGATCTCCTTTTCTACCAGTCCCGACAACCCTATGGCCCCGGAGTTCGATCCACCGTGGCCTGCCTCAATGGCTATCTTCAGTCCGGTAAGCGGCTTCTCAGCCGCCAGGTCATATGACGGAGGATACTTGACCTTCAGAACCAGGCTCCTGCCCGAGGGCTTAATGTCATAACCCCAGATATTTTCCGTCTTCAGGTTGACATATACTTTAAAGGTTTCCGGTGTGGTCTGCTCCCAGGTCAGCTTGTCAATCATAATGCAGCCCTTCCGGTGGGTGACCCAGGTAGAGGCTGACTCCGCCCCGAACAGTGTTATCACAAGCCTCTTCAGGTCAGGATCAGGATAAACTTCATAAGGGATCGGCTCGGGATACGGTATTGATACTATGTCAGCACCGGCAGCCGGACCACACGTCATACTGGTCACTATGTATGAAGGCTGCACCCTGCTGCCGCTTACAGGCTCGACATCATCCTGGCTTATATACCCCGACTCCACATTGCTGAGCCTTACCCGGTAGTTATTGCCCGTTTTGCCGCTGGTCTTCAGAACCACACCAGGTCCGAGCTCAGACCGGATCGGCCCTCCAAGACGTGGTGCACCCAAATTGTACACCAACCGTGAATATTCATTCTTAACCATGACCAGGGGAAAATCCTCCGGGTTCCTTACCGTAACAGTCCGGATGAAGTCGGAAAAATATTCTTTTCTCACCGGAGCTCCTGCTGCCGGTACCAGCCTGGCGCTGATTGTATATGTCCTTCCGGCGGAGAGATCCCGCACAGGGAGCTCAGCCCGGTAAATACTGTAATCGTCATGGTCTTCACGCAAACAGGCGAGGGTTATTTTCTCCGGCCGTACTTCCACGAATGCATCCTGTCCCTTCGATGCCATAAAGCTTACCCTGACAACCTCCCCGGGGGTCAGTTCCATATCTGCGGCAGGCTCAAACGACCTCCTGTCTATCCACAGCGGGTAGGTCTGCCTGGTCATGTCCCTCTTTTCATATACGAACTCCTGCTCACAGACAGCTGTCCGTCCGTCAGGATATTTCGCCTCTGCCCTGACCCTGTTGACTCCCTCATTGAATTTAACAGTCGTGAAGAAAATTCCGGTCTTGTACTGTTTCAGTTCAGTCCCGTTGATGTTCACCGTGGCAGGGTATTCGCTTTTGCACAGAATGTCGAACTGTGGAAGGTACGTCACCGAATCCGGAATCCTGAGGAATTTAACCCACGGAGAATTATTCTCCGCGCTGTCACACCGGCACGGAATGGCTGGTATTGTCTCCTTTACAGGAATCAGAGGTACATCCGCAACTGTCGGCTGCGCCTTCCTGACTGTACTGCAGCCGGTCAGCAATGCAGCTGCCAATACTGCTAATGCCAAAGTTCTGTTCATCTGTACAAAAGGTATTTCTGTCTTATCTCCATAAACTCACTCACATCATCCTGGCATGCTTTCACAACCTCCTCCACGGTAACGCCGGGCTCGTTGAGCCGCCTGATCAGCATGGGAGGCGACCAAACCAGTGAATCCGGACTGGTCTTACGGTAGGCATCGATGATATTCAGCGATGCTTCCACAGACCGGAATGCAGCAGGGTCGGTGAGCATTATCTCAACACCGCCGCACATCTCGTTCCATGGCTTGCCGCTGCGGTTATTGCCTGTTCCGGCTGACCGCGGGATGAAGTAGACGGGCCTGAAATATGCGCCCCTTATGCCTCTTGAATTAAGGTCATCGGCAGCCTTCTCCGCATTGACCCATGGTGCACCGGTGATCAGGAAAGGCTTGGTTATGCCTCTCCCCTCAGACATGTTTGTACTCTCGAAGAGGCATTGCCCGGGATAGACCACAGCCGTCTCCCAGTTGTCGATATTGGGTGAAGGCATCACCCACTGCAGTCCTGTCTCATTCCACATCATGCTGCGCCGCCATCCCTTCATCGGGATCACGGTCAGGTCTGCTCCGTATCCTTCGGTCTCGTTCCACATCGTCGCCAGCTCGCCGTAGGTCATGCCGTGGCGCAGCGGCAGCCGGTGTCTGTACATCCTGATGGTGTCATGCATGGGTCCCTCCACGACACGTCCACCAAGTGGGTTGGGTCTGTCAAGGACGATGAACGGTATCTCCGCCTTTGCACAGGCCTCCATCGCGTGCGACATTGAGAACTTGAATGTATACCATGCCGATCCCACCCCCTGGATGTCAAACAGCATCACATCAATGCTGTCGAGCCACTCCTTCTTCGGAGCATAGGAATCGCCGTAGAGGCTGTAAACGGGTATCCCCGTCACGGGGTCAGGCTCACCGCTGCCCTGTATCCGGCCGTGCAGGGCGCCCCTGATGCCGTGTTCGGCGCTGAAAAGCGCCACCAGTTTAACTCCTTCGGTGGAGGCGAGAATGTCAACCGTGCTTCTCATGTCGATGCCCACTGCTGACGGATTGGTGATCAGTCCCACCCTCTTTCCCTTTATCAGGTCAAGGTGATCATCAATCAGGACATTGATGCCTGGTGTCACGGCAGGCACCGGCACCGGTGGCCTTATCCTCTCTGCATAATATGCCGTCAGCACCTCCTCCAGCGGCGCGGCATCGGCAAATGTGAATTCCCTGGCGGCCATCTTCGCAAGGGCACTTTCATTCCCGAAACGGTCGACGGCAGACATGGCTACACTGTCGAGAGGGATGAGCACCTGCTCTATTCCCGTTATCTTTTCGCGCTCTGTACGGCTGAGAAATGCATGGTTGAGCGTGAAGGCCGGGATGGCATCAGAGGTAATCGAATTTCCGTGTATGTTCTGGTTCCACTGTGACCCGTACTTGTAATAGACCACCCACCGGCTCACGTCTGCCGGATCAGGGTGGCTCCACGAAACGCGAAGCTGGTCCTTATCCGCCGTTGTGGTCACAACTGGCTGCGCAGGGGCTTTTTTATCGAGCCAGGGCGATGGCGGCACCAGCGCCTTCCTCCTGTAGGGCCCCTCGGCCACTGCTTTGACAAGGCCGGGCGTTCGTTCCAGCGGGCCGATGCTCCAGTGCACCACACCGGGACTTTCAGGCAGCAGTCCCCTGGTGATCATGATCTGGTTGACGGTCTCATCGGCAGCCCTCTCAGGAGGCGTCAGGCCGATGTTTATGCCCGGCCAGAGATGCCTTCCCTTCAGGTTCTGTTCCTTCCACCAGCCCAGAAGCACGGGATAGCTCTGTGCAATCTGGTTAACAGGCCAGTAGAGCTGCGGTGAATAATAATCGATCCATCCCTTGTTGAGCCACAGCTTTGCATCAGCATAAAGAGTCTCGTGCTGGTTGAAGCCGCCGCCTATTGCAGGCGGATTATATGGTTGCCAGATGCCAAAGGGGCTTAACCCGAATTTAACCCATGGCTTCTCGGCCTTGATGCCCTTGTAGAGTCTTTCGATGAAAACATTGACGGCCTGCCTCCTCCAGTCGGAGCGCGAAAGTTTACCGCCTCCGGCCTGGTAGGCTTTCCAGCTCTCATCATCGGGAAAATCCCTGAAGTTGTTATAGTCGGGATAGGGATAGAAATAGTCATCAAAATGGATTCCGTCGAGGTCATACCTCCTGACAAGGTCCATCACCACACTGTATGAATGATCCTGTGTGCCTTTCAGAGCAGGATCCATCCACCAGTAGTTTTCAACCTCAAGCTCAAGGACGAGGTCTGGGCGCTTCTTAACTATGGAGACATCAGCCACCGCGCCGGCAGCAGGATGATGGGCGCGGTAGGGATTAAGCCATGCGTGCAGCTCGATACCCCTGGCATGTGCCTCGGAAATCCAGAACTCCAGTGGATCATAGTAAGGATCCGGAGCTTTGCCCTCCTCTCCTGTCAGGTAGTAGGACCACGGCTCGATGTCACTTTTGTACATGGCGTCGCAGTGCGGCCTGACCTGGAATACCACTGCGTTGAAATTGTTTTTATACAGCAGGTCCAGAAGCGCGATGGCCTCACTCTTCTGCTCCTCAACGGAGAGACCCGGTTTGCCCGGCCAGTTGATATTGGCTACCGTGGCGACCCATGCTGCGCGGAACTCGCGTTCGGCGCCGGCAGTCCTGCCTGACGGATCACCCGTAACGGCAGTCTTCGTTGCTGAACATCCGGCAAAGGTGACAAACAGCAGTGCTGCGATAACTGATAGTGCTGATTTTCCTGACATGATAATATCGGTTTAAGTGGTCGGCCGGTACAAATTTAAAAAACCCGGCCGGGTGGCATCCGGTCAGGCTCAATATTCTTCAGAGTTTATACAACATATTTATTATACCAGGATGACCTCGATACCCTTTTCCCTTATAATCTCAACGATGTTTCCGGGAGCGTTCCGGTCAGTAATTATGCGGTGCACCTTGTTGAGGTTGCATATCTTCCCGAAACCTCTCTTTCCGAACTTCGTTGAGTCGGCCAGCACTATCACCTCCTGGGCGGCGTTAAGCATGTAATGGTTGAGGTGAGCTTCCGCGATGTTACTTGTAGTCAGACCCACATCAAGGTCAAGCCCGTCGATCCCGATAAAGAGTTTGCTGCACATCATTTCTGTCAGGAGGCTTTCCGCATACGGACCTATGACCGAGGCTGAGCTCTTGCGAAGTGCCCCTCCCAGCTGGATAATATCGATGTTCGGCTTATAGCTGAGAATCAGGGAGACCTTGACAGATGGTGTGATGACGGTTATCGGGTCAGTGATTGTAATGTGTTGTGCAAAGGCAAGAACGGTCGTTCCCGATGCAATGATGATCCGGTCATTCTTCTCCAGAAGCCGGCTGGCTGCTTCCGCAATCCGGGTCTTCTCATTCACCTGAACCTTCTCCTTCTCGTCGATATGACGGTCTATGGTAAGGGAACCGACAGGGCTGGCGCTGCCGTGGGTGCGGATCAGCATCCTCCTCTCCTCGAGATCTTTCAGATCCTTTCGAATCGTAACTTCCGAAACTCCCAGACGCATACTGAGGTCATGAACCCTCACATAACCTTCCTTTTCGAGCTCGGCAAGTATTATCTTATGCCGATGAGCAATGTTTCTCATAATTCACTGACCGCGAGCCGGATTTGTTGATTGCAGCCCAAAGATAGAAATAAAAGTAATTCCATACAACCAATCAGAAAACTTAAAAAAGATAAAATTCTTACGATTTATTGCTTTTTCTTTCTTTTTTGTTTTGTTTTCAGAAAATGTTGTAATAATTTTACTCTGATTTTCTGACAAAAATCATTTTTAAGCCTTTAAACCATTGGAAAGAGAAGATTTTTTGCGCGGGCTGAAGAACTCAAAAAAGCAGTGGGACTTCATCATAATTGGCGGGGGAGCAACAGGGCTCGGCGTGGCCTTAGACGCCGCGTCAAGGGGCTACAGCACCCTCCTGCTTGAGCAGTCGGATTTTGCCAAAGCCACCTCATCGCGCAGCACCAAACTGGTGCACGGCGGGGTGAGATACCTGCAGAAGGGTGATATTGCCCTGGTGCGGGAGGCCCTGAGGGAAAGAGGCTATCTAAGGAAGAATGCCCCTCACCTTGTGAGGAACCAGCGTTTTATTATCGGCAATTACAGGTGGTGGGAAAAACCCTTTTACACGATCGGGCTGACCCTTTATGACCTGCTTTCAGGGGGGATGAGTCTCGGACGTTCCCTGCCAATGAGCAGGAAAGGTGTAATCCGCTCCATACCTCAGATTGTTCAGGAAAAGCTCAGGGGTGGCGTGGTATATCACGACGGCCAGTTTGACGACTCTCGCCTTGCAATAAACCTGATGCAGACAGCCATCGAGAAAGGAGCCACAGTGGTCAACTATGCAAAGGTGATACATCTCCTCAAGAATGCCGACGGGCAGGTATCAGGTGTTGTTGCCAGGGATGAACTCGACGGGGTGAATTTCACTGTAGAGGGAACCTGTATCATCAACGCCACCGGTATCTTCGTAGATGATATAATAAGGATGGATAACCCCACAGGTAAGCCCTTGGTAAGGCCCAGCCAGGGGGTTCACCTTGTCGTTGACAGGTCTTTCCTCGGCGGTGATGACGCAATAATGATCCCCAAAACGAGTGACGGAAGAGTGATGTTCGGCGTGCCGTGGCACAACCGGGTCATCCTCGGCACAACAGACATACCTGTCAAAGAGTTCGTCCTGGAACCCAAAGCCCTCGATGAAGAGGTCGATTTCATTCTTGAGACTGCCGGCCGTTTCCTTACAAAGAAACCAAAACGCAGTGATGTGCTCTGTGTCTTTGCAGGACTGCGTCCGCTCGCTGCGCCAAAGAACGGAGGCGAAGGAGCCAAAACAAAG
The DNA here is from genome assembly GCA_049294275.1 of Bacteroidales bacterium. Lineage (GTDB taxonomy): Bacteria > Bacteroidota > Bacteroidia > Bacteroidales > VadinHA17 > SR-FBR-E99. Next base: position 459 of record JBAQCQ010000079.1, on the reverse strand, counting down.
GAGATATCGCGCAGCCACAAGATGCTGGTGTCGCCTTCCGGGCTGGTAACCATCACCGGTGGTAAATGGACCACCTACAGGAAGATGGCCGAGGAGACCGTAGACACAGCCGTCAGGACCAAAAAGCTTCCCTTCAGGGAATGCCTGACAAAAAACCTGAAGATCCACGGCTACCTCGAGAATCCTGACAGAAATGACAGGATGTACATTTACGGCAGTGACCTTGACGGTATACTGAAGCTCCAAAAGGAAAACCCGGCTTTTACCGAAAGGCTTGACGGCAACACGGAATTCACCGTCAGTGAGGTGGTCTGGGCAGCGCGCAGTGAGATGGCGAGAACCGTGGATGATGTGCTTGCCCGCAGGGTGCGGGTTCTTTATCTCGATGCAAGAGCTTCGGTTGCCATGGCACCAAAGGTAGCCTCCGTCCTTGCAGCCGAGCTGGGAAGGGACAAGAGC
>JBAQCQ010000078.1:0-7998 GCA_049294275.1 Bacteroidales bacterium | reverse complement strand
CCAGGCGGGCTATACAAGTGTCCTGCTTTCACCGCATCAGTCCCGGATCAGGATTTCCTTCCTTCCCATATTAATGACGGGAGTGCCGGCAGCGGAACTGTTGCCTGTTCTCCCGTTTTCATGTTCTTTACCGTAACCACTCCGGCAGCCATCTCGTTGCTGCCGGCAATTATTACCAGCGGGATTTTCTGTGCATCTGCATAGGAGAACTGCTTTTTGAGCTTTACCGGGTCAGGATAGAGTTCGGTAGCAATGCCGGCATCGCGAAGGGAGCGGACTATCTTCAACAGGTCAGGCAGCTCTTTCTTTCCGAAGTTTATTACCAGAGCCCCTGTGGCTGAACCTGTCTGTTCGGAGAAAAGATTCAGCTGGAGCATCACGTCATAGATCCTGTCCGCACCGAAGGAGACACCTACGCCCGAGACACCCGGCAGGCCGAAGATGCCGGTGAGGTCATCGTACCTTCCTCCACCGCATACGCTGCCAATGGCAGTATCAGCAGCCTTCACCTCTATGATGGCGCCGGTGTAATAATTCAGCCCCCGGGCCAGTGAAAGATCAAGCTCCACCTCTGCCTGTGACGGTTCCATATCAAGATACCCGAAGAGCTCTTCCATCTCCGAGATACCTTTAAGGCCTGTCATGGAAGAGGAGAGCACCCCCTTCAGTTCAGCAAGCTTCTCTACCGCTGATCCTCTCAGGCTCAGCACAGGCTCAAGCCTGGAAATAACCCCGGGAGCAATGCCACGCTGAATGAGCTCCTGTCTTACGCCCTCCTGCCCTATCTTGTCAAGCTTGTCAATGGCCACGGTTATGTCAGTGATCCTCTCACCTGCTCCGGCCATTTCCGCTATGCCGGCAAGGATCTTTCGGTTATTCACTTTTATTATAACCCTGATGTTCAGTTCACTGAAAACGCGGTCAATGATTCTCACAAGTTCAAACTCGTTGAGCAGTGAATCACTGCCGATGACATCGACATCGCACTGGAAGAATTCCCTGTATCTTCCCTTCTGAGGTTTGTCTGCCCTCCAAACGGGTTGTATCTGGTATCTTCTGAAGGGAAAGGTGATCTCATCACGATGCTGCACTACATACCTTGCGAAGGGAACGGTCAGGTCGTACCTTAGGCCTTTTTCACAAATGAGCTGTGAGAGCGAGGCGCTCTCTGAGGAAGAGAGGGCTGACGGTGGTATGTCAGCAAGGAAGTTGCCCGAATTAAGTATCCTGAATAGCAGCCTGTCACCCTCCTCGCCGTATTTTCCGAGGAGCGTGGTGAGGTTCTCCATAGCCGGTGTCTCGAGCGGGAGATAGCCAAAGAGGGAAAAATTCTTCCGGATGACATCGAAGATATAATTACGGCGGAGCATCTCCACCGGGGAGAAATCGCGGGTGCCCCTGGGAATGGAAGGTTTCTGAGACATATCGGTAAAGTTTCCCGACAAAAATAGGAAAAAAAAGCGGGCAGGGCACCAGCTCCCGGTACGGTATGTCGTCACAGCGGGGAGCTGACAGAGGCAGGACCAATGGTAAAAAATGATCCGGTGCCTCATTTTAGTGGGGTGCCGGTCTGAAGTGGCTGATCCGGTATTTACTGAATAAAAGGAATGGATATGGGGTATTTGAAAACCTCTCCCTTTGCGGCCCTGATGCTTGCCACAATGATGCAGACAAACTCAAGCATGATAAGTGCAATCAGCAGGGGTATTCCCACGATGATGAAACAGAGCGGAATGACCAGCACCGTGTAGAGCATCATGGAGATCTGGAAATTAAGGGAAGCCTTCCCGTTGGCGTTGACCCACTCCGACTCGTCCTTCCTGGATATCCAGCAGATCACCGGGCCGACAATGCCTCCGAAGGGAAAGAAGTAACCGGCAAAGGCTGACAGGTGACAGAACATTGCCCAGTCGCGTTCTGATTGAGTGTATGTCTTAATCTCTTCCATTTATTTTATTTTAAAGACGGTATGAACGGCAAAATGCTGCATCATCAGAAACGTGACAGTCGCTTCAGATCACTTATGAGCAGTCCGCTGGCATTCTTGCTGTCAACGAGGTGGCTGTCATAATAATACATCACGGCATCATCCGTTCCGACGAGCATCTTCATGCATGTTCCCGTCTGCTTGACACCATCAGGTCCTACCTTGTGCACGATAAGGACATCCTTTTCCTTCTCATCGATAGCCCTGATTATCTCCTCCTCATCAACTATCCTTACCTTGTTGGGGTAGTGGGCCCTGATCCTTTCTTCTGTGCTGATCTCCGGCGCCAGGTCCTCCGCCCTCACAAGTATTGTTTTGTTCCGGATGTCGGGAACATTCTTGTTGTAGTATTTGAGGTAGCGGAGAGCCGACATGGTCGGGTTTCTGATGACCAGGTCGGCGTGATACTGCATGAACCTGATGATCAGTCCAAGTTTGTAACTGTACTCCTCCTCCGGGGCCCCTGCAAAGGAGAGGGGGATTGCACAGAACTCCGGAAGTTCGTCAAGGTTCTCGACGTCAGCGCCCAGAAGCAGGTTCAGGAAGTCATAAGCCGAACCTGACTTGTCGTTGCTGAAGTTGGTGATTGTCAGAACCAGGAATGACCGGGAAGGATCAGTGCGGGTTAAATTGAACTCCGTCTCGGTAATGAATTTAACAGGGGTGACCTTCCAGTATTTTTCAACCGCACTTTTTATTTCGGCGTTATAAAAGGAAAAGGGATTTGCCTCAAGCACGACGCAGGTCACTGAAGACCTGAACTTTTCAGCGTCGGCAACAGTAGGGTAAGGCCTCTGCTGGGCGGCTGCCGGAAAGACAGACAGAAGCAGCAGGACAAGAAGGGTGGTTTTCTTCATCTGCGAACTACTTTCCTGATGGTATAAGCACCGGGTGCTTCTCATTGAATTTTCTCAGGTAGACGAACATAAGCTTCTTCTGGTTTTTGTTGCGCATTGAGACAAACTCCTCGTAGAGCTCGGGGTCCTTCATCAGCAGCATCTCCAGGTTGTCGAGGTCATACTCATATGTCTTTCCGGTCTCAAAGTCAATCATGAACATCTGCAGGTCGCTCCGCGAAGAGTTGTTCCTGTAGGGGTATCCGCCCATGTAATAAGGATCATAGTACCTTGATGAATAGGGACTGTAATAATAGGGCGAATAGTATGACCTGTAGGGTGAGTAATACGGATCATAATACCCGTAATTGTTATATCCCGGGGAGGTGGTTGTGACATCAGCCACAAAGTGGATTATTGAACCGAAAAAGGTTATTCGGTTGAAGGTGTCCTGCACCTTGACGTAGAGAACCCCGTTGCGTGCAAATCCCCAGATGGAGTTCTTGTCTACCTCCTGCCTGACGCCCATGTTGTCATAGAAATAGATCTTCTCTGATGATATCACCTGGTCAAAGAAATCCTTGTCATTGTAATCGACTGAGGTAAACAATTTGGCTTTGGGGATCGGGTTGTTTGTCTTCACCATGTCAAAATTCAGGTAGATCCCGTCCCTGAATTTGAAGTCAGGCGTATACTGAACAAGAGTATCCCCCTGCATGGCGCTTATCATGCCTGAGGCAACCAAAAGCGCGATCAGTGTCACTACGGTCTTCTTCATCTCACTCTTTTTCAAAACTTACCTCAAAAATTATACCGTTAGACAAAAATAATCTTTTATGGAGACTGAAAGCAACCCTGCCATCATCTTTATTTAAATTCATGTATCTTTGAGTGTCATTTTCTACTGTGCTCAAGATATGCCGCGAAGAACAAGAGCTGCCTCCATTCCGCAATCAGACCTGCTGACACGCAGGACCCGGGACCGGATCCTGGTGCCTGTAGCACTGGCTCTGCTCATGGTAATAATCTCACTTTCAACCGCCGTTGCCGGCATGGTTTACACACCGCTGGCAACCGGTATTCTCGTGCTTATCCCGCTGGTGATAGCGGTTATCGAGCTGCGGAAGCTTATCTCAGACAGCAGGGCAATAATCAGCGAGCTTGCCTCCATCGCCGAGAAGAATGAGGATGTGATCAACTCCTTCTCCCACAAGATAAGAGAGCCTTTAAACAACCTCGTGCTTCTGGGCAATATGCTGAAGGAGACAGCCACATCACCCCAGCAGCAGGAGCTGGTAGAGACATTCGTTGCTTCCACCGGCTCAATGGTTGAGGTGGTCAACGAGCTCACCATGGAGACGGCAGGCAACATAACCTTTGAGAGGAGAGGTGAGATACGGTTCAGGCTCGGGCCCATTATCAGGGATAGCATAGACCTTATGAAGCTCAACCGGACTCATGAGCAGAGTCTGATCATCTATGATGACCGGGGTGAGGGCGATACGGAATACCTGGGTGACCCGATCATTCTGAAACAGATCCTGATCGACCTGCTCAGCGCTGCTGTCTCAGGCACCAAGGGCGGGGTCACTATAAAGATACAGGCCAGGGAGGCCGGCGAGCGTGACGGGATGAACAAGATCGAGTTCACCCTTTCGTCAAACAACCCTGTGGTCTTTATCGGCGAGGGAAGACAAACGTGGCCCCTGTCAGGCAGGCTGATACGCGACACAGGTGGCACATGGCAGGAGACCAGCGCCGGCGCCGGATCCTACTTCGTTTTCATTGTCAACATGCGCAAGGCCGGGAAGATCGAAAAGACATCCGCAGCCAGCACCCTTATGAAGGGGATGACGAAGGAAAAAAGCAAGAAGGAGCTTAACGACCTCTCGATACTCCTTGTGGAAGATAACCCGATCAACCAGCGCATCACCCAGCTCATGCTTGAGCCGCTGGTCAAACGGTTCGAGGTGGCCCGCAACGGGAAGGAAGCTCTCGACATGTTCGGCACCTCACGCTATGACCTCATTCTGATGGATGTACAGATGCCCGTGATGAACGGACTTCTGGCAGCCGACAAGATCAGGGGTCTTGAGATGAGCACGCAGGAACATGTTCCGATCATCGCAATCACCGCCAACGCAATGCTGGGTGACAGGGAGCAGTGCCTTGCCGTTGGGATGGATGACTATATAAGCAAACCCATTGAACCTGACGTGCTCATAGAGAAGATCACAGCCCTGATCTGATTCAGAAGGGCTTCACTCCAAGTATCATCATGTCATCAATCTGGTCATGGCCATCCATCCATGATTGGATTGTCTCATCCAGTATCCTCTCCTGGTCAATCAGGGGGTACTTGCTGATTGTAAGCAGTATATGCCTCAGCCGGCGGTACATGAACTTCTTGTTTTCGGGACCTCCGAACTGGTCAGCGTAACCGTCGGAGAAGAGATAGAGGGTATCGCCCTCCTGCAGCCTGAAGGTGCTGCGGTTGAAAGAGACCATCGCAAATGACTGTACCACATTTTTCTTGTCTCCCTTGAGCTCAAAGAGCTTGTCGTCACGCACTATATAAACGGGGAGGAAGGCGCCGGAGAACTCCATCTCTTTTGTTCTCTTGTCGATGATGCAGATGCTCATCTCTATACCGTCCCTTATCAGGGCCTTGCCGCTCTCCTCCTTGAAGAAGGCTGATTCGAGCTCCCTGTTCATCGTAAGGAGCAGCTGATCACTGTCATCAACCTTCATCTCGTTAATGATCTTATGGATCAGTTCAAGCCCGATCATGGACATCAGGGCCCCCGGGACTCCGTGTCCTGTGCAGTCTGCGGCCGCGATAAAGTACTTGTTGTCCCTCTCGCTGAACCAGTAAAAATCGCCGCTCACGATATGCTTTGGGCGGTAATAGATAAAATAGTCGCTGAATATCTTTCTTATATGATGTTCGGCAGGAAGGAGCGCCGCCTGTATCCTGCGCGCGTAGTTAAGGCTGTCGGTCAGGTCCTTGTTCCGCACCTGCAGTTCTGAACGCTGGATGTCAATCTCATTGTATGCGCTTTTCATCTCGGTCAGATGTTTTCGGGTGCGCAGCAAAACCCAGAATTGCAGTATGGCAAGGTAGATGAGTGCCATAACGATGAAAACGGCGATGGCATAGTTGATGACCGGGCTGTCTCTCAGGCCGGGAGCCATCGCCAGGAGTGCGGCCGGTGCCAACAGGGCGCTCACCTCACTGAAACATTAGCTGTCTCCACGGAAGCCTCCCCCGGCTTCAGCAGGGGCAGCAGCTTCAGGGAAGGTGATTTATGGAACTGACCGGCTCCGTATTCAGGCCATCTGCGGTCAACCAGCCCTATCGTCTCGATGTCAGAACATACAACATTGGGCCACTCTCTCGGGAATGAGGGAAGGGAGCGTGTCTTGGAAGTGGCGTCAATGAAGAGGGCTCCGCCGTCAAGGTGGAAGAGGTCACGCGCCGGGTCACTGTTCCCGGTCACCAGCCAGGTGATCATGGCTGGGTCATCGGCGTCAGCCCCGTCATCAACCGCGACAATCACGGTGCCCGGCATGGTGAGCGGAGCAGGAAGGGAGGCTGCAAAAAGGTGCATGTCAAGGCCCTGTGGTGGCTTCCTGATAGTCAGAACGGCTATCGGCAACGCATACTCCGCCATGGTTTTCATGCCGGTGACGACCTCTCCCGTCACAATGGCATCGGTGAATATCCTCACCGGCACAGAGTGATACTCGGCAGTGCGCTCCTCGGACAGTTTAACCGTGGCATCGATACCCAGCTTGCCTCCCATGCTGAACCTGTCGGAGGAGTGGTCAAGCACATCGAGCGGGCCATGCGTCAGGAGGAGGTCAGTCTCAAACCTGGTATTGGCGAAGATGGTGTCTGCCACCATCTGGTAGTCATGAACATTGACGGGACTGCTGACCACAATGATATATTTGCTCAGCATCATCTGGCCTGCGCCGAAAAGAGCGCTGAGCACCTTCATCCCCTGTCCGGGGTATGTCTTGTCTATGCTTACTATCACCAGGTTATGAGCCACGCCTGACACCGGCATGTGCAGTTCCCTGATTTCCGGTGCAATTGCCAGCTTGATGGGTGCAAAGAAAATCTTTTCCGTCGCCTTACCCATCCAGGCATCCTCCATCGGTGGTACCCCCACGATGGTCGCAGGGTAAACCGCATCACGGCGGTGAGTGATGCATGTTACATGAAACACCGGATAGAGGTCAGACAGGGAATAGAAACCGGTGTGGTCACCGAACGGACCTTCCGTCACCGGTGGCTCTGACGGATCAACATAGCCCTCAATAACGATGTCGGAATCAGCAGGCACCCAGAGGTCATTGGTAAGGCATTTTACCAGCGTCACTCTTTTCCGGCGGAGAAATGCTGCAAGGAGGTACTCACTGATATCTTCAGGAAGGGGTGCCGTAGCTGAATAGGTATATACAGGGTCACCGCCCAGGGTTACGGTGACGGGCATCCGTTTTCCCTCCTGCTTCCAGGCCTCAAAATGGCGGGAGCCAGTCTTGTGGCGGTGCCAGTGCATTCCTGTGATGTCGCTGCCCATGATCTGCATGCGATACATCCCCAGGTTTGGCCTGCCCGTAACCGGGTGTTTTGTATGCACCAGGGGAAGGGTGATGAATCTCCCCCCGTCATGAGGCCAGCACTTGAGTGCGGGAAGGATACCCAGGTCGGGGACCGGCTCAACCACCTCCTGGCATTCGCCCCTGCCTCGCTTCTTTCCGGGGGTCAGCCTCAGCAGGCTGAGCATTTGCGGCAGACGTGCCAGTTTGGCTGACAGTCCGCGCGCCCGGCTCAGCGACTCAACCAGTGAGAAGATCTCCTCCCCGGCGTCATCCAGTGTGCTCCGGCCGATCGCTGCCGCCATGCGGGAGTCAGAGGCAAAAGCGTTTATCAGAAGAGGGAATCCCGTTCCGGTCTCCTCAAAGAGAAGAGCTTTGCCCCGGTTTTTGACCATGCGGTCAGCAATCTCGGTGATCTCAAGAACCGGATCAACGTGACACCTTACGCGGGCCAGGTCACCGTGTGATTCAAGAAAGTTTACAAAACCGGCAAGACCGTTGAACGACATTGAGAAGCAGATTTATACAAATATAAAATAAAAAACTCCGCCTGCGCGGAGTTTTTTA
>JBAQCQ010000077.1:0-21357 GCA_049294275.1 Bacteroidales bacterium | reverse complement strand
AGGATAATAGTTCCATTCAAAATAGCGGTTATATGAAATATTTTTGCATTTAATCCAGAATGAAAGCGCCGGTGTGTATCTGTATTCAACACCAAGGTTCAGGTTCGGATGGAAGGGAAGCATGACACTGGTTTCAGGAGCCTTAACAATGGCATACCGTTTACCGGTTAGCGACAACGCAGCTGAAGCAATTATCTTGTTTCTGAGGTTGTAGTCAAACTTCGCGGAACCGTCCCATTTTGGCCTGTGCCATGCATGTTCGTGGCCCGAAAGGTCGTATCCGTACCAGTTGCCCAGCAGTGAAAGGGTCATCATGGGATTCAGAGGATAGCTGACCTCGCCGCGTACCTTCAGCAGGTTGCCATCTGCATACACAGGTACGAACCAGTTGCCAACACCGAGAGTGTCATTCATAAAGAGCAGCATATCCTTGAACATCGTGTAGCTGACATCAAGGGAGTAACTGGCAGTGACGTTCATATTTCCCGAGATGCCTGCTGAAATCCTTAGCTGGTTACTTGTATTCCTCAGATTATACAGCGTGTCGCCGGGCATGAGCCACGGATTTACATATGCTGTATTCCTGGCCTGGTTGTTTTCCAGGGAACCGTCTATGGAGGCGGTGAAACGAAGGAATTTCGGAATTACGCTGAAGGTGAATGAGACATCAGGATAGAAGTACATGTAAAGTTTGCTCTCACCGCCGATCAGGGCTTCATGGTTCTCCTTCAGGTCGGCGGCCAGTTTCACACCAAAACGGAACCTCCATTCATCATTGCCCCTTGTGATGTAGGGGGCCAGTGACAGAAGATTCCTCGCCTTTATGTCAATGCCATTTGCGAAAAGATAGAGATCGTATTCCGCATTCAGGCCGCCGTAAAAACCGGACATATCGATTCCGGCGCTGGCCGTGATGCCTGGATTATGCTGGATGCCGTCACCCTGGCGGGTGAACAGGTTGTACCTCAGTGTGGCATCCCAGCTGAGGTCGCTTGAATCGGGCTCCATGGTAAAGTACCTTGCCTTGCCCGTTACGTCAAAGTAGAGTGACCTTATATCCTTTTTGTCAGGGTCATAACCGGTTACCTCCGGATCGTAACCGTATGCATGTCTTGTCATTTGCCTGAAATCAATATCCGAGTCAAAGCGGCTCCTCCTGAAATACTTCTTTCCGTACAGGATGGCCTGGTTGTCGAGAAACCCGCCATAGACCCTGGTATCATTCTGAAGTTCAATCTTGCCTGCTGAACCGTATGTGCGGGTGAAGAGGCCAATGGTCCCGTTCCTTGACCTGCCGTTTGATACGCTTATCTCCATAAAGGGAGACAGGTACGTCCCGATACCAAGACTGACGTATCCCTTCTTAAGTTCAGGAAGAGGGTCAGGAGACAGAACGGCTGATTTGATCGGGCTCACCTCATACTCCGGAACAAATGACCCGGGGGTGAAGTCGTAGCGGAATGCGACATTGACCGTGGTTGTGTCATCAGCTGCCGGCAGAACGGCTCTCTTGGTGGCCTCCTGCAGGGTGGGCTTATAAGGATTATAAAGGGTGACTGACCTTCTGATGGTCTCATCCTGCGTCTGACCCGTGGCAATCGCCGCGATCAGAAGAGCTGCTGCTGTAATATATGTTTTTCCTTTCATCGCTTTCTCGTTGTTTGTGATCAGTTGCCTGAAGTTCCTCCCGCGGCTGCTGTTCCGCCGGAATCACCTGCCGTTATTGCTGCAAGCTTCGCGCGTGCCTCATCAATGATCCCGTCATTCTTCACGTTATAGTAGTCGATCAGACTCTGAAGTGTTGCCTTTGCCTGGAAGATATCACCCTTCTTAATCGCAATATCCGACAGAAGCAGGAAGGTTTTGCCGGTCCAGTACGGATGAGGTGAGCTCATGTCAACGAACTCATTGGCCTCCTTCTCGGCGCCGTCAATGTCACCGGATAGCCAGAGCAGTTCTGCAACATGATACTTTGCTTCAGCGCCGAATGCGGTTGATACCTCATATCCCACCCTCCTGTAATCATCGAGTGCATCGGTATTGTTGCCAAGCTGCTGGTTGGACTTTGCCGTCATGAAGGTGGCTTCACGGGCCAGCTCTTCAGTCAGTTTTTCTGATCCAAGAACCATCCCGGCCGCTGCAATGGTCTTCTCATCATCCCTGAGTCCGGCGGCTGAACGCATCATGCCAAGCCAGGCAAACATCCGGTTTTCAGGACTGGAAGCCTCACGGCTGAGCTGTTCGTAGAGAGCGTAGGCCCTGCGGTAATCGGCCTTGCCAATGATTATGGAGGCCGCTCCGAGCAACGACTGTTCCATGAACTGGTTGTTGCCCACGCTCACAACCCTGAGATAAAGGTCGAGCGCTTCATCGAGCCTGCCGGCCCTGTTCTGGCAGTCTGCAAGATAAAACCTCGCATTGGTGGCAAAACTGCCTGATGGAAACTCGCTGAGATAGTTTCTGAAGATCTCCGACGATCTCTCGCAGTTGCCCTTTACATACTGGTTCTCACCTGAGATATAGGTCATAGAATCCCGTGTCGAGACCTCAATATTGCCAAGCCCCTCAACTGTATTCATATACGCGAAGTACGACTCAACATCGTCCATATCTGTGTAGGCGTTCCTGAGTCCGTTAACGGCATTCCGCGCCTCAGGAGTGTTACGGTAGTTCTCGATCACCTTCTTGAACTGGGCGATTGCCTTTGCATTGTCGCCGGCATTGTAGTATATCAGTCCGAGCTGAACCATGGCCGGCGGGACAAACTGGCTGTTCGTATACCATGCAATGATATTGGTGAAGTCAGCCTCTCCCTTTGCAGGCTGTTCAAGAGCCACATATGCACGTCCCCGTTCAAAAAGCGCGTTGGGCACGTAAGCCGATTTGGAATACCTGTTTATAAGCCCGGTGAGGGTTGATATCTTCGCCTCATTGTTGTTACTGAGCCCCTGGGCAAATCCTTTCTGAAACATGGCATAGTCAGCATCAATCTTTGCATAGTCGATGACCTTGTCATAATAAGTAATGGCCGAGGGGTAATCGGCCCTGATGTAATAGCAGTCTGCTATGCGGTTCCGCGCGTCAGCCACCATGTCAGACCGTCTGCCCTGGTCAGCGCTGTTACTGAAGGCCATGAAGAATGTCAGGGCCTTTGAATAATCCTTTTCATTGAACCAGACATACCCGAGATTATAGTCAACCAGGTCATACTCTGGCAGAGATATTGCCGCAGGCAGCTGCCTGAATGCCTCCCAGTCGCTGCCGGCAGCGTCCGCCCTGCCGAGGTGGTAGTTTGACTCACCTCTCCAGTAAAGGGCCTGGGCCATCAGATCAGGGTTCATCTCCTTGTACATAAGTGACTTTGTGAATGTAGCGACAGCTTCCTGATAATTCTTGTTCCGAAACAGTTCAATTCCCCTGTAATAAGCCACCTTCTGGTACGCAGTCTTAAGCCTGTCATCCCTGGAGCTGATCTTCTCGAGAGAGTTCATGGCTGCCTGGTAGTTCTTAAGCCTCATATAAGCTGATATGAGATAGTCATAAGCCTCAGACACATGAGCTGAGTTTGGGTAGGTCTGAATGTATGTGTGGAGTGCTTCAATCCCCTCACCGAACGGTGCATAGGAGTTTTCATATGCCAGTTTGGCGAAGTTGAAGAGCGCCTCCTCCTGGACCTGTTTGTCAAAGCTCATCCCCGCTGCTGCTGAGAAGGCCATCTGTGCCCTCTTTTTGTCGTTGTTCTTCAGATAGCATGATCCCAGCATGTAATAAGCGTTCTGTGAAAGAACGTCGCTCCTGCCCACAACCTGTGTGAATAGTTTTGTGGCATTTTCAATGTCGCCGGTCTGGTAATAGCTGTAGGCAAGCTCGTACTTGTCGTTCCTGTCGCTCAGTTTGGTATTCTTTATAAACTTTTCAAGCCAGGGTATCGCATCGCTGTAATTGCCTTTCTGGAAGTGAGCATCCCCGATAAAGCGATAGAGCTCCGTCTCCCTTGTCTTGCCGGCCTGATCTATCAGTGAAGGCCCTGTCTCGAGTATACCGTCATAGTTTTTATCCATGTAATAGATCTGCACTATATAAAAGGGCACCACACTTCCAAAAGTCTCATCGCCCCTCAACCTCTCGAAGCCGTCAAGTGCAGTCGGGTAGAAGCCGTTCTCATAGGCAATGGCTGAATAGTAGTAAAGCGCGGGCGAGGTATAATCGGTATCCACGTCAATCAGCTCGGCAAAAAGCATCTGGGCCCTCTGCTGATTGCCTCTCATGTAATGCGAGTAGCCCAGCTTGAAGAGGTACTCCGGCAGACTCTTTTCTGACAGCATGGTTCTGTCAGTCTTTTCAAACCATTGAATGGCACAGCTGTAGTTGCGCTGCTGGTAGCAATACAGCCCGGATTCGAACATGGCTTCATTCAGCCTGGGACTCTCCCCGTTCGATGCAATAAACCTTTGCATCCTGTACTCGGCATCAGGATTCATGAGACGCATGGCTGAGAGCGCTGAGTGATACTCGGCCTCAGACCTCTCGATCCGGTTCCCGGTCTTTTCAGTGGCCAGCCATTTGTCAAAGAGTGCAATGGCTGAGGCATACTTTGCCTTTCCGTACATCTCATAACCGTTATTCAGCAGTGATGTCAGCTCCTGCCCGGAAAAGGAACTCTGCCCCCTGACAGCACCTCCGGCAGCAAAAACTGCCGCAAAAATGATCACCAATATCTTCCTGTTCATAACTTTATCCTTTCGTGAGCCTCAGTCAATAGAAAATGCCGGCAGGTACCTACTGTCGGTAAATACTTTATTAACAATATTTTGCGCAGAATTTCCGGCGCTCTTTCATCAGGCGTAAAAATACAATTATAAAACAGCCTGAAAGTCTCATAAATGCTCAATTTATCAACATCCATGCCAGTGATTGTTAATTCTTTTTTAATTTGCACCAAAAGTAACCGGGATGGAAGAGGGCGCACCGCTGGACACAATCATTGAACTTAAGAGCTGTACGATCATGCAGCAGGATCACCTGGTCCTCTCAGACGTGAACCTGAAGACAGACAGGGGTGAATTCATATACCTGGTCGGAAGGGTTGGAAGCGGCAAGACGTCCCTGATAAGGACCCTGAATGCACAGCTGCCACTGACTGACGGGGAAGGATGGGTGGCGGGATTTAATCTCCGGACAATTAAGAAACGGGAGATACCCCTGCTGAGAAGGAAGCTGGGCATAGTGTTCCAGGATTTCCAGTTGCTGAATGACAGATCAGTTCATGACAACCTCGAGTTTGCACTGAGGGCAACAGGGTGGACCAGCAGGATTGCTCTTGAGGACAGGATAAGGGAGGTGCTTGAGAAGGTGAACCTGCAGAACAAGGGGTTCAAGATGCCCCATCAGCTGTCGGGAGGAGAACAGCAGCGTGTGGTCATTGCCAGGGCCCTGCTTAATGACCCGGAGATAATCCTTGCCGACGAACCTACCGGAAATCTTGATCCCGAGACTTCAGAAGAGATACATATTCTTCTGCGAAGCATAAGCGATAACGGCAGAGCTGTAATAATGTCAACCCATAAACACGCACTTGTCAAAAAGTACCCGGCAAGAACACTGCGCTGCCAGGATGGCAAGCTCACAGAAACGGGACTGGACGACCAGGTGATCGAACTTCTCTTCTGATCATTTAAGGAGCCTTGCAGGCCATGGCAGACTGTTGCGGTACAGCCTCCAGTAGGTTGTCTGCTCTCCGCCGAAGGACTTCAGAAAGATTGCGATGGAAGGCACTGACGAACCGGCAAAATCGACCGTCCTGCCTGTGCCTGCATTTGTCTTAATAAGGTGATCAATTACATGGTAGGCTGTACGCAGCTCACGGCTCTTCCTGCTGCCTGCCGTGAAGAGAAGCGTCAGGCGGTCTGCCATGTCAATGACGAAAATGCCCCACAACAACTTGCCTTTTGGTGATCGCACACCGAAGATCTTTCCCTTGCCGGTCTGCAGGCAGTGATCCATCAGGCTGTGAAGCCGCCTGTAACTTGTCTCCCTGATCACTCCCGCCCTTTTGCCAATGGTGTTCCTGAAGAGAGAGATCACCTCATCGGGCTTCACATCTTCAACAATCTCCTGCGGATATCGACGGGCAATATTGATGTTCCTCCGGCAGTCGGACATGTAGTTGACCCATATTTTTTCATAAGGATCAGACAGTTTCAGCTCAAAGTTGTACCTGGGTGTGAGAGTATACCCGGGAGGTTTTACCTCCTGTCCTATATTCAGGTCAATGAGCCTGTAAAACTCAGGCATGAATGCAATAAACTCAAGAGCAATCTTTCTCCTGTCGCCGTCAGGAGCAAAGAGCCCCAGCTGCTGCAGGAATACCGGGGTGGCTATATAACTGAAACCGTACTTTTTTGCCCGCGGCAGGGGAAAGAGGGAACAGTAATCATCATCCACAAGAGCCTCCCAGCCGGGTGACATGATATCAAGATACCATGACCACACGTAAGGTTTTAGCCCCGGTATCTCCGCCAGAGTGTCATCCCACTTCCCGCGGTCTATCTCCTCATTTTTAAGCCAGACAATCATGGCTTCTGGAGTACCATGGTTTCCTCAAAAACCTTTCTCCATCCCTCCCGTCCGTTTCCCTCGGTCAGAGAGGTATTGTGCCATACCGACACAAAAAGTCCTCCAACCCTTCTGGTGGCAGAAACAAGCGACCTTATGACAGCAAGGGCTGCATCGGGCGAGAGGTGAAGGTACTGCTTCAGTGTGCCGTCCATGACCTGGAACGGGACTATGGTCAGTGCTGTTTTCTTATCCTTTGAAAGATCATAGAAGGGAAATGGGCGCGCGATTCCTGCCCTGAATCCCGGCTCATCGGCATAGCCCATGGTATAGTCATACCTGATACCTGCGTCACAGAACGACTGGTAGGTCACGGGCATACGCAGGAGAAGCCAGTGCTGCCGTGCACGGTCTGCATCATGCCCCGTGATGGTGCGGTAACGGTCCATCTCTGTACGAAGTGTCTTCGGGCGTCCGGCAGAACGATACGATGGATGGAGGCCGCTGCCGAACATTTTGTCATACCTGCGGATTATCTTACCGTAATCGTGGTCACGGTGAGGTGGGTTATGATCATATTCGCCCTGATCACCCGTCGGGAAGAAAAAGATGACATCGTTTCCGCTGAGTCTGACCTGCTGTTCGATATATTCAAAATTATCGTACGGATCAGCCTGGTTTCCTGTCATGGTCCTGATCCGCTCCGCCGGCCCGGCTCCTGTCCCGGTCAGGCCTTTCATCAGTCCTCCCACGCTTCTCAGTAATCCCCTGCTCCTGTAAGCAAATGGCTGATCAACATCGAAAGTCACAAGCGAACTGAAATTATTGTGCCTTATCGTGAGGACAGGGTAATGTTTAACAAGAGCCCCGGCCAGGAGCCTTGACCATAACTCCACCACCGGCATCTGCAGAAATCCCTTCCGGAATGCAAGCGACCTTATGCCCTGGTACCTGCCATGAACATCGGGAGCATACGGCAGATACTCCTCGTACCTGGAAAGCATCCAGAAGGCAGCCGAGAAAATATCAAACGGCAGACTGCCTTCATCTGACGGAAAGAGCACCGGCAGACCATCAACAGATGAAAACTCCGGTTCCATGGGTGTTACCCCGGTTGCTGCAAGCAGTCCTGAAGGACGGATCACGAACTGGTCCTTCACCTTCTCATTTGAATAGATGATTGCCGGATTGCCTCCGATCTTCCTCCGGTCATCCGTGGTCTCGCAATCTATTCCCAGTACAGATGAAAATATTATGTCCGTGACATATTCGAGCCGCGGAGTGACATCCGGAGAGTAGATCCTGAGTTTTTTGGTTGCCATATCTGCAAATTTAATAAAAACGGCCGGTAAGAAGCTCTTTCTGAACCACCTTATTTATTAACAGAAAATCGTCCCTGAGAGCTGAATTTTACTACTTTTGTCGTCTGTGCTTTTTTATATTGATAATTTAAATTCGAACAGATTATGGGTAAAGGTGATCAGAAATCAAAGAGAGGAAAAATAATCAGAGGTACCTTTGGCGTCCGCCGGCAGAAAAAGGCAAAGAAGAAGGTTGCAGAACCGGTATCAAAGGCAGCCGTAAAGGCCGCTGCCGTGACAGCACCTGCCGTATCACCTGAAGTAAAAGTCAAGCCGGCAAAGACAGCCGTTAAAACGGCCAAGCCCAAAACTGCCGCGAAAAGTCCAGCGAAACCAGCAGCGAAACCAGTAGCAAAACCAGCAGCAAAAGCCATTGAGAAGCATGCTGAAAAACCCGTTGAAAAAGTGACGAAACCTGTCGCTGAAAAAACGGAGAAACCTGCTGCAAAGTCAAAGAAGCCGGCTTCCAGAAAGGAAGAGTAGTACTCAGCTTCTTACCACAAGGTCACTGTAAACAGACGGGTCAACCACTGCTTCAATGATAACGCTCCTGGCGGAGAGGAGAGCCTTTCCGACCGCTGATTTCATCTCGCCGGCATTGGCAGCCCTGATCACTTCAGTCCCGAGGTAATTGTCAGAACCGAACATTGGGCCTGTAAACAGGCCTGTACCATAGGGACTCATTCCCTTCCACGATTGTTTTACCCTGATCAGGTTAAGCTCCCCGTCGGAGAGCACCACGACAATCACCTTCAGGCCGTATCTCCGGGCTGTGATAATCTCTCCGGCATGCATAAGGAATCCTCCGTCACCAGTGATGCAGACCACCGGATTACTGTGATTGAGCAGAGCGGCGGCAGTACCTTTGCGGGAAATAAAAGAAGCCTTCTGACTGTCACGGCTGACGAAAGAAGCTGCCAGGGCTGCAGGAAGCCCGAATCCCATCGAAGACCATCCGTTTGTCATGATCAGCCTGCCGGGAGGTTGTATCTCCCACATCTGGCCCAGCAGGTGAAGATGTGATCCGACATCGGCGGTGACGATTGTGCCCCGCGGCAGCATGTCCCTCAGAACGGTCAGAGCTGTGACAGGATTGAAATCCTGCGCGGCTGTCCGGAGCCCCGCAAGGATCTCCTGTCTGACTTCGGTGGTCAGTGCCATCATCTCAGGCGCACTTCTCAACACAGAGAGAGCTTCAAACCACATGTCAGGAGGTGAGACCGACTGTATGGCTCCTCTGATTTGCAGATCAGTCTCACGGGTGTCAAAATGCACTATGGGCACACCAGGTATCCATGATTCATAATTGTATTCCACCGGGTCATAGCCTAGCCCTATTACCATGTCTGCCTCATCCGTGAGTCGCTTCAGCCTGTCACTGAGGGCATGAAAAAGAACCCCGGCATAACAGGGATGTGACGAAGGCAGCAGGCTCCCGGCCATGGGGGTAAATACAACCGGGACCTGGTGCTGCTCCAAAAATTCAACCAGTCTTCGTCCTGTCTCATGACGCATGGCCGTAAGTCCGGCTGCTATAAGCGGCCTCCGTGATGATGCCAGCAGCACCTTCACCCGCTCCTCTGTGTGGAAGGAACCGGTCTGTCCTGCCGTTACCGGGGCGCTCCCTTTCAATCCCCTTCCTGCCTGATATGAGGCCCTCTCTTTCACTCTCCTTCCTGCCAGGCCCGAAGGCAGACCGATATGCACAGGACCTGGGTATTCCTCATTGGCAATGGCAAGGCTCCGGTCAATGATTTCTGCCGTATCTGCTGCGCTCATGCGGAAGGTGGCCTTTGTCAACGGTCTGAAAAGTGCCTGGTGGTCAATGTTCATCTGGGCCGTGCGGCCTTTCCACTCATCTGACAACTCTGATGTCAGCGCAAGCACGGGCGACCGGTCAAGAAGCGCACCTCCCACACCTGTGGAGAGGTTGGTGGCCCCGGGCCCGAAGGTGGCATGACATACACCCGTCACCCCGGTCAGACGTGCCGTCACATCAGCCATGACAGCCGCTGAGGCCTCATGAGAGGTCAGAATGAACTCTATCCCCTCTTTCCTGAATGCTTCCATATACGGAATTGAAGGCCCGCCGGGGATGCCGAAAAATCTTCTGACCCCATGATCCCTGAGCCTGCGTGCAAGGAGCTCCTCTGCTGTCATTATTTTTTTGCTTACACAAATGTAAACAATCGGCGAAACAAAAAAACTGCGATATTTGCTGTCTCATTTACCAATTTTAAATGGCAGACCGTCATCTGAACACCACTGTGTGGGCAATAATCACCTGCCTGCTATGGTCAACCGCATATCCCTTCATTAAAGTAGGCCTCCAGTATTCAACCCCGATTCACTTTGCCGGGACGCGATTCATACTCGCCGGACTGATGATCCTGCCTTTTACGGTCAGACCGAAGGAATATATCAGGGTGATCCTTGAAAACAGGAGCCTCGCAATTTGGGTGACCATTCTTCAGACACTGGTCAATTATACTCTCTTTTATATGGGAATGGACCGGGTGCCAGGAGCCCTTGGAGCAGTCATTGTGGGGGTTCAGCCTTTCATCACGGCAATCGTCTCAAGGATAATGATCAGGGAGGAGCGTTTTACACGTGCAAAAGTGATTACGATTATTTTCGGGCTTGCGGGTATAGTTTTTGTAAGTGCGGGGCGGCAGGGCTTTCACATTGGATCGTCGGGAGAAATTGCCGGAATTATCATGATTCTCATTGCCAATATATCAACCGCAACCAGCAACGTACTCGTCTCCAGGGATGGAAAGAACATGAATCCGCTGGTACTCAGCTCCTTCTCACTGCTTGTCGGCGGGATAATAATGTTCCTGCTGTCGTTTGCGGTTGAAGATGTACCGTCAAAACCGGATTTCCCAGCAGAATACTGGCTTGTTCTCGGGTGGCTCTCCTTCATGTCGGCCTTCACCTTCTCGAAGTGGTACGTGTTGCTCAAGCGCCCGGAGGTAAAGGTCTCGGAGCTGAACCTGTGGAAATTCATTATCCCCGTCTTTGGCGCCTTACTCAGCTGGATAATCGTTCCGGGTGAACATGCCGACTGGTTTACCGTTTCCGGCATGGTTATCACATCACTGTCGCTGATATGGTTCTTTGGCTTCACCGGAAGGCGCGGGCGACGTAATGAACAAATCCCCGCCGGGCCGATGGCGAAGTAAAGCCTTAAAGTCTAAAGTCTGAAGGATCTGTGATTTGCAATTTGCGATTTTTAATAAATCGACAATCGAAAATCTGAAATCGAAAATTCCCCCGTCCTCCGCTCCCGGCTGGCTCCTTCTCCGGCAGCCGGCGGATCAGCCCTCTACTGCCTGCATCCTATTGCCTGTTCCCTGCTCACCACTCCGGCGGCCACTCCGACAGGTTCTTGAAAAAGAGCAGGTCCCTGTAATGCGGCTTCGTTTTGGCCTCGATGGCCAGCATCTCATCCGGCGTTAGGGGTTTGAACTCCTTTGCGATTTTTATGTTCTCCTCAAGCTCTGCAATCCTGTCAATACCGACAATGATCGTGCTTACGGGCAGTGTCATGACATATTCCATAGCCTCCTTCATGCTGATGATGCCGCCGTTGGAGAATATGCGGTCGCGTGCCGGGATCTTCATCCCGACTATTCCCATGCCCTTCTTCACCGCATTGGGAAGGAATTTTTCAATGAAGGGATCATGATGCTTGTCGGCTGCGTTTATTGCTACCAGAACATTATCAAAGGGGAACCTCTCCAGCAGGGCATTCAGCACGTCAGGGCCCTCATGGCCTGTGAACCCGATGAAACGGATGATCTTTTCATCACGGGCTTTGATCATCGCCTTTAGAACCCCGTCATCTCCTGTGATCCTGTCAAGAGTCTCCATCTCTGACATGCGCACGTTATGAATCTGCCACAGGTCGAGATGGTCTGTGTTAAGCTGCCTGAGCGATTTCTCCAGCAGCCTCATCGACCCGTCATAGGTGCGGTC
Source organism: Bacteroidales bacterium (assembly GCA_049294275.1). Taxonomy (GTDB): domain Bacteria; phylum Bacteroidota; class Bacteroidia; order Bacteroidales; family VadinHA17; genus SR-FBR-E99. The sequence goes on along the minus strand of JBAQCQ010000077.1, from coordinate 9,460 downwards.
ATGGGTCTTTGATGCGAGGAACACCTCCTTGCGGCGGTATTTCAGAACCTGCCCCAGGTTACGCTCACTGGTGCCCATGGCATCGGCACGGGATACTGTTGCCGTCTGCCTTCCGTATGCTGCCGCAGTGTCAATGTAGTTAATTCCCAGATCAATAGCCCTGTTGATTATGTCCAGCGAAACATCCTCCCTTCCCGGCACCTCAATCGAAGCCTGGCCTCCAAGGCTGTAAATGCCAACCATATGTCCGGTCTTGCCTAACGGCCGTTTCGGAAGCCTGCCTTTTCTAAGTTCAAAAAGTGGGTTTCCGAACGCATCGGCATAGGGTGCCACTCCTGCAAGTGCCGTCAGTGCAATCATCTTCTGAAGGAACTCGCGGCGACTGTTAAAAGGTCTTTCTGCCATGTTATTTTTTATTTAAAGTTAAACTCTTCCCTGAATATTTTGTTCATCCTTTCGCTTAAAAATTATCTTGCCTCAGCTTTGCCCCCTGTTACTCGCCCTCGTTTTCCCGATACAACATAGAGCGTCATCAGTATGGCTGCAAGCAATGCCATTGCTCCGCCGAAATAGAATGGGACACCCGGCCCGGCCCTGTCATAAAGCACACCGGCGATTATACTTGCCGGGAGGAGGGTTATTCCAAGCACCGCATTGTAGATTCCCAGGCCGGTGCCCTTCTTGTTGCTGTCGGTTATATCAGAAACAAACGCTTTCTGAATTCCGTCCGTAGCAGCGGAATAGACTCCGTAAAGGGCAAACAGAGCGGTAATGACCGTAGTATCAGAGGTGCTTCCAAACCAGAAGTAGACGAGAGCATAAATGAGAAATCCTGCAACAAGTATTCTTTCCTTGCCGATCCTGTCGGAGAGAGTTCCCGCCGGTATTGCGGCAATTACTGCAACAAGGTTGGTGATAAGATAGACCAGCGGTATGAAGGCAACCTTTATTCCGGCTTCATTGGCCTTTACCAGCAGCAGGGCATCGGTGGAGTTCCCGAGCGTGAAGATGCAGATGATACCAAGAAAGAGATAATACCTCCCTGGAAAGTCTTTTACCCGGAACTTCCGGAAAAGTTCAGTCTTATTCTTTCTGGCCTCTTTGATTCCGAAGACAATTACCAAAATTCCCAGAATAGCCGGTATCCCAGCCAGGATGAAGATCAGCCTGTAGTTACCGGGAAAGAGGCTCAGCATGGCAAAGGCCATTAGCGGTCCGGCGATGGCGCCGCTGTTGTCCATAGCCTTCTGCAGGCCAAAACTTTTGCCTGTCTCGTTATTGGTAACCGATGCCGCTATCAGGCTGTCACGGGGGGCGGTCCTGATGCCTTTGCCAAACCGCTCGGCAAACCGCAGGAGCAGGACCTGCATCGGGGAAACAACAAAGGCATAAAGAGGGAAAATGAGTGCCGAGAGTGTATAACCCACGAGCATGAACGGTTTGTTCTTGCCGATCCTGTCACTCCAGAAGCCTGAGAATGCCTTGACCAGTGAGGCGGTGCTCTCTGCCACTCCCTCTATCAGCCCTAGGCTTGCCTTGGAGGCACCGATGGACATAAGGAACATCGGCATGACCGAATAGATCATTTTTACCGATGTGTCGGTGAGAAAGCTGGTCAGCCCCGTGAAAACGATGTTCCGGTGATACCCTAAGATTCTCCTGTCTCCGTGCCCGTATTTCATTCTGTCATCAGTCACAACAAAAAAGCCTTATCTCCTCAGGGTTACCTGTCGTCGCTTTTCACTCCGTTGATCCTGAAAAGTTTGAACAGTTCAACCACGACTATCGGAATGAGCGACATTAAGATCACAATGATCCAGTGCTCACGGTCCATGACAGCCAGGCTGAAGGCGTTCCGGACCGGGGACACAAGGAGAACAATCAGTCCAATGGCTGCAGAAGCAAAAATAGCTCCTATAAGGGGTTTGTTTTTCAAAGGGTTGGTCCTGAATGATGAAACGGCATTTGAATGGAGGTTGCGCACATGCACCAGCTGTGCGAACATAAGAGTGGCAAAAGCCATCGTCCGTCCAAGGACCTCGCCTCCGTCATGCAGCCCAAGAATATATGATACCAGCGGAATACAACCTATCATAAGGCCCTGGTACATCACCCTCCAAATCATTCCTTTAGTCATGAATCCCTTCTTCGAATTCCTGGGTTTACGCTTCATGATGCCCTTCTCCGGGGGATCAACACTCAGGGCCAGCGCAGGAAGGCTGTCAGTGACCAGGTTGATCCAAAGTATATGTATCGGCAACAGAGGCATGCCCATGTTGAATATTGAGGTGACCAGTATGAGAAATATCTCGCCCACGTTAGTCGACAGCAGGTATTGTATGACCTTCAGGATGTTGTCATAAATACGCCGGCCCTCCTCAACGGCAGAAACTATTGTAGCAAAGTTATCATCCGTAAGTATCATATCAGCGGCGCCCTTGGCCACATCGGTTCCAACAATGCCCATGGCAGCACCTATGTCTGCCTGCTTGAGGGCCGGAGCGTCATTGACACCATCGCCGGTCATGGCCACCACCTCGTTGTGGCTCTGCCATGCCTTGACTATCCGTACCTTATGCTCGGGGGCTACCCTGGCATAAACCGAAAACCTGGAGACAGTTTCATTGAGCTCCGTGTCTGAAAGTTTCTCAAGTTCAGAGCCGGTGATGGCAATATCACCGTCCTTGTAGATGCCGATCTCCCGCGCAATGGCCAGTGCTGTCGATTTGTGATCTCCGGTAATCATTACCGGCCGGATGCCCGCTGTATTGCATTTGGCCACTGCCTCCAGCACCTCCGGACGGGCAGGGTCGATCATACCCAGGAGCCCGATGAAAATCAAACCCTTCTCCAGCTCCCCGATAGTGACTCTCTGCGGGGCTTCAGGACAATCCTTATAAGCCATGGCCAGTACCCTCAATGCTGAATTGGCCATTGCCTCGTTGGCATTCCGGATCTCATCGGTATCAGACTGCAAAAGAGGCCTGACTTCACCGTTAATCACAATCTTGTCACATACGCTGAGCACCTCGTCAAGCCCTCCCTTTACGTTGACGCGGGTACTGTTCTCCGACATCCGGTTGACGGTTGTCATACGTTTCCTTTCCGAATCAAACGGTATCTCCGCAACCCTCACGAATTTCTTTTCGACCTCATCCTTGTACACTCCGTAAAGCAGCCCGAAATCCAGAAGAGCAGTCTCGGTAGGGTCTCCCACAAAGGTGATTTTGCCGTCCTCATTCCTCTTAATGTAGGCATCGGCACACAGTACCGAGATTGCAAGAAGCCTCTGTTCCTCTGCATTGAGTATGGATCCGGGAGCACTTCTGTTTATCTGGTCATGTGTATGATTAACAAAGGCCTCCACAACTGTCATCTTGTTCTGCGTCAGCGTACCGGTCTTGTCAGAACAGATGACGGTGGCGCTTCCAAGGGTCTCAACTGAAGGAAGTGTTCGGATGATAGCGTTCCTTTTCACCATTCGCTGCACTCCTATTGCAAGCACTATGGTTGATACAGCCGGCAGCCCTTCAGGGATAGCAGCGACAGCGAGGGTGACCGCTGTCATGAACATGCTCAGTACGGAGTTTCCATAAAGAACACCCACAAGGAATATCAGACCGCAGATGGCAAGGGCTACAAGGCCGAGTATCTTCCCCAACTGGTTCAGGCGCCTGCTCATCGGTGTCTCAGTATCACCGGCATGCTCCAGCATGCTGGCAATCTTGCCAACCTCAGTCTTCATCCCCGTGTTGACCACGATTCCTCGCCCACGGCCATATGTGACCATACTGCTCGAATATGCCATGTTTGTCCTGTCTCCCAGCGATATATCCTCACCGGGAATCGGATCGGTCTGCTTGTCAACAGGAACGGACTCCCCTGTCAGGGAAGATTCCTGAATTTTCAGGTTGACTGCCTCTGTCAGTCTAAGGTCTGCTGGTATCACCGAACCCGTCTCAAGTATTACCACATCACCGGGAACCAGATATCGTGTAGCAAGCTCCGAAACAGAGCCGTCACGTAATACCTTTGATGCCGGGGCAGCCATGCTCTTCAGGGCTTCAAGGGAGGTCTCGGCTTTCTTCTCCTGGATGGCGCCAATCAACGCATTTAGGACAAGAATTCCGAGAATCACAAATGTATCAAGCAGTCCTTCGCCATCCATGACTCCGACCACCCCGGATATAGCCGCAGCAACAAGAAGTATAATGATCATCAAGCTCTTAAACTGGGCAAAAAACATCGTAATTACGCTCTTCCTGCCCTTCTCTTCCAGAATGTTCTGGCCATATTCCTCCAGCCTGCGCTTTGCCTCTGCATTTGACAAGCCCTCTGTCTCGCTGGTCTTTAACTGACTCCGGATATCATTTATCCCCAGATTGTAATAGTTTGCCATAACTCCGCCATAGATATCTGTGGTCAGCAAATTTAGGACGAATTTACGAGGCATGGCAGGCCCGGGGAAGAATATTTCTTTTGAGACCACATGAATTTAATCTGACCCTGCATTCATTCCCGTGATTGAAGGCTCCGACTATCTCCTGCCCGCCTATCTTCCCGTTGAGCATCAGCCTGTAAGCCCGGTCCTTCTTTTTGTTAAACTTATCATAGCATGCCTCATTCAGCACAAAGATTGCGATGAGAAGACTGCATGCAATTCCAATGGAAAGACCCGGCATTTTTATTATTATGTATGATCTCTGACACTTGAACGATCGTAAACTGTGCTTGATTAGATTGCTAACCATAACCTGGCCGGTTGAATTGAACTTGCCCTTAAAAGACGAAAATACACCACGGGTGGTGCACCAACTTTAAAAATCTACAGGACGGAATTTGAGTACCTGTCGTCTGCCACATTTGCTGCTAAAGCCTCAGCATCATAATCTCTTCCAGCTTTTCCCCCGACAGATCCAACGGATTGTTCTTCACATCCGACTGCGAACATATCAGTTTCAGGTCATCCCGACCAAGCCCGTAAAAGCTCAGCACCGGCAGTTCCAGGAGGAAGGTAATCGCATGCAGATAGTCAATAAAGAAATCGATGAAGTAGTTGTCATCCTTGACGGAGGCGTCCGAGAATATCCTGCCCAGTACAGCATATTTGGCCAGGGCCGCCTCTCCTATCCTGTTTTTTCGCAGTTCCCTCACGTTGATCGCGTTTGCAGATGCCATGAGCGTACCGCAAACCACTCCGTGAGGGATCCCGAAGAGGGCTCCGACCGTGCCTGCCAGTCCGTGTACAGCACCAAGTCCGGCATTTGCCAGACAGATCCCGGATGTCAGGGCTGCAAATGACATATCAGATCTTGCCTCAGTATCATCGCCGTGTGTATAGGATCTGACAAGAGACCGCTTTATCGCACTTATCCCCTGCAGGGCAAGTGCATCAGTATATTCATTCGCTTTCGTTGACATATATGCCTCTGTCAGCTGTGTGAAACAGTCCATTCCTGCTGCCGCAGTTATTTCAGGCGGACAATCAAGCGTCAGTTCCGGATCAACTATTGCGGCATCAGGGACGAGGTTGTCATGGCGGAGCGACCTTTTGAACCCATCCCTCCCTACCTTTGAAATGACTGCATTCTTTGTGGCCTCACTTCCGGTCCCTGATGTTGTAGGAACAGCAATGAACGGAACCCTGGTACCCGAATGGTCTTTATCGCCCACCACTTCAAGATATTCCCTGACTGAACCGGTTTTGTCAAGCATTGCAGATATGGCCTTCCCCGCGTCTATGACGCTTCCGCCTCCAATGCTTACGACTACTTCCGGTTCCCTGCCCCTGAATTTCGCCACTGTTTCATCAACTGTCTCCGGGGAGGGCTCATTCCGGACAGTCACATGCTGAAAAGTTATGCCACTGCTCTCAAATTGTCTTAGCAGAAGGTCCGCATGCGGAGAAGCCATAAAGGACCTGGCCCCGGTCACGAGCAGTATCGATTTGCCATAGTTTGAAATTATACCGGGAAGCTCACTTATCGTTCCGCTTCCGAAATATATCCTGGGCAGCCGGGTAAAATGAAAGGGTTTCACCACAGGGACCTGTCTGATGGTTCAATTACCTCATAACTCACACCATAGCGGTCTTCTGCCATGAATTCCTTAACAGTATCCCTCCACTTCAGATAGTGAGCCGTCTCCTTATGAAACCTTGCAGCCTCTTCCGACTCAAATACCTCATAGATCATGAACCTGCCCGGGTCATTCACCTGCTGAAGTACGTCAAAACGGATGTTTCCGGGTTCCTGAATGGAACCTTTGTGATTCTCGGTAATAGCGTCTATGAAATCCTGAATATTTTCAGGCCTGACTTTGATATGGACACATGTAACTATCATAATTTAAATCTTTTAATCATGGCAAAAGTCACTTTAATCGCCGTACAGGACTATGCTTTTACCTTCCTCCGGACTGATATCATATTCAATTTCCCGCATTCCCTTGTAAAAACAGGCAAGGCTTAGCAGGACGGAATGTTTTCCGGGCAAAACCAGCAGGTGATTTCCCAGCGGCTTTCCCCTCAGTATTTTCAGTTTATTCTCAGGAAGCTCTATTTCCACCTGTGTGCGACAGGCATTTGCAAGCCTGGGCCGGCTCACTACCTTGCCCTCGGCTATTAATGCCCTGTCGAGGCTGTCCGAAAACCTGAAAAGTGTCACCTCCGAAGCTGTCAGCTGTCCGTCTACTGCCAACGAACTGTCAGTCTCAAAGTGTGTCAGCAGTTTTATTTCTCTGGCGAGGTCAAACGCAATTGTACAGTGTGAAAGAATGAGGGTCTCTCCGGTCAGGCGCGTTGTATTGGCCATCCATGGGACAATGCCGGCGGCAGCCTGTCCGGCCATCATGCCGGCCATTGATGCCAGGTCTCCCTCACAGGCGGCAACGGAACCTTCATTGTTTAGCTGTGCCAGCGCCAGGCAGGCAGTCACCTTGTGCTGCTGCACAAGGCTGAAGCACTCCACCCCGACCGCGCTAAGGTTATTTTCTGAAATAACCCTTCGCAACAGAGTCAGAACTCTTGCGGCTTCATCAAGTCCGGTCGCTTTATGTCCGGCGAACCTCTGCAGAAGGGCACTGTCTGGATCCTCCCTGCTGTAATCCGGCAGACCTGCCCAGGGTATTCCCGTGAGGTTGACACCGAACCGCTTGCGAAGTGTTTCCGCAGAGACATCAGACGCCACCAGCCACTCGGATACGGCACCGATAAGACCGGCCCTTTTGCCCTTGAGGTGATGCCATACTCCGGCTGCTCTCCTCCACCTCTCAGTCAGACCGGATTCTGAAGCGTCAGCAGCATCGGAGAGCAATGCAATCCTGTTGTGGTTCACCATCCATGCCATTACTTCGGTTGCAGCGGCATAAGCATTGTTACCCCTGATACTCAGGAGAAGGACCGGGTGCCCAGGTTCAGTCTGTTCAATGGCCCTTCTCTCGGAACCGCCACTCATAAAAAGTATGATGTCGGGCCGGGAATCAACCATAATGAAGTGCTCCGGCGGAAGCAGCCCCCTCATGTAATTTCCGGCCTCAGAACCTGTATTTTCTCCTACTCCCCTGTGAGCTGCCCATGCAACCCTGAGAACATATTCGGTATTTACACTGCTTTCTGATTTCACCTGCAACATATTTCCTCCCCGTGAGGATTTAAAAATACATCATTTTGTTTACACTTTCCGCCCCGGGAATTACAAAATCGATGCACCAAACAGGATGACGTTTTCAAAATGGGGCCACAATGGTGACGTAATTATCACATCAGCATAAGAAAATTAATCAGAATTTCTATATTTACCGACTGAATTTTGAAAATGACAATTAATAACCCCGAAAACAGATTGAAATGAAGATGAAAAAAATGAGATTAATAGCAGGCATGATAGTTGTGTCTGCACTGTTCGGAGTCAGCCTGAATGCACAGGACCGTAATGAAGTTATAACTCATTATAACGAAGGGGCCAAGGCCATGCAGACAGACGTGCCTGCTGCCATTGCTGCCTTTGAGAAGGTTATTGTAGTTGCCGGCCAGGTCGGGGAAACCGCAGATGACCTGAAGCAGAAGGCAGTGCAGGTTCTGCCCGGTCTGTATTATAAACTTGCTGCTGCTGCCTATAACGAAAAAAAACCGGCTGGGGAGATCATTCAGGCTGCCAGGACAGCTTATGCAATGGCCGACAAATACGGAAGTAAAACCTACAGGGATAATTCCAGCAAGATTCTCGTAAATGGCTACTATAAAATGGCCAATGATTTCTTTGCCGCCGAAGACTTTGATAATGCGATGCTTGCCTATGACAGCGTGCTGGCCATCAATCCCGATCACATTGCCTCAATCTACAACAAGGCTCTGATATACAAGAATAAGGACAATGCAGCGGCCTTTGAGGAAACCATAGACCTCTTCCTCGGAAAGCTTGAACCGGGAAAAGACGATGATAAGGCTGTTACTGCCAAAGGTGTAGCTCTTGAGTACTTCCGGGCTTCCGGATCAAAGGCAAACGCCGCAAACAAGCTTGACGATGCGCTGGAGCTTCTGAACAAAGCAGCCAAATACGGCGACGACAAGACCCTTTTCTACTTCTTCGCCGATGTCTATAACAAACAGAAGAATTTTGCCAGCGGTGAGGAGTATGCTCAGAAAGGCCTCGATCTTGAGACAGGAGATGCCCAGGCCAAGGCAATGTTCTTTTATCAACTGGCTGTGGCACAACTTGGCAAGGGAGATACCGCAGCCGCCTGCGGATCATTTAAGAATGCCCTTTACGGCCCATTCGCCGAGGCGGCAAAAGCACAACGGACAAACCTCAAATGCGAATAAATATATAACCTGATCGTACCGGTACTCCGGAAGGTAAGTTACGGTCCGCCTGATGGCGGACCGTTTATTTATCTGACGTCAATTTTACTCCGGGTTTAAGTTCAGATAATTTTTTACAGAAAATGTATTGTTAAGAATATAATCCTTTTACATTTGCAAACGATTTAAACAAAAATTCAGGAAACACAAAATGAATTTATATACAGGATCTGTACAAAAAACAGGTGAAAAACCAAGCCGACAGTGAGAGATTTTGTGTATTGGCAAAGGCACGAATCTCCAGTTCGTGCTTTTTTTATAAGCTACCTGCCAAAATCATAGCATGAGAGTCAAAGAACTCGAACAAATAATGGAAATCGACTCAACCTCCGGGAAGGAAGCTGAACTCGCACACTTTATTGCCGGTAGTTTTCAGGCTCCCGGTGCTACCCTTGAATTACAGGATGTCGGAGACGGAAGCGTAAACCTGTTTTACAAATGGGGTACCCCGGAAATAGTCTTCTGCACACATCTTGATACCGTTCCTCCCTACATAGAACCAAGGTCAGAAAACAGTAAGGTTTTCGGAAGAGGCGCCTGTGACGCCAAAGGCCAGATAATTACAGCCTGGAATGTGTGCAAAGAGATTTACAGTGAGGG
>JBAQCQ010000076.1:0-79203 GCA_049294275.1 Bacteroidales bacterium | reverse complement strand
AGGTGATAGTCGGATCCTGCGTGTCGCTGACAACAACATCATACTGGCATTGGGTGTCGTTGCCGTGGATGTCCGTAACAGTCCAGATGACCGTGGTGGTCCCTACCGGGAACTGTGCTCCTGCAAGGGTTGCTGTGCTGTTATAGTTATTGACTACGCTCTGTACCGCGCAGTTGTCTCCCGTGGCTGTCGGGTCAAGCGCCGTACCAACCACCGTGTAGTAACACTGGCCCGCATCGGCTGCATAGCTTGCTGCAGGTACCGCACATGTGATAGTAGGATCCTGAGTGTCAACCACCGTGACGGTCTGGTTGCAGGTAGCAGTCCTTCCGTTTACATCGGTCACAGTCCATATAACCGTAGTCGTTCCTACCGGGAACTGCACAGGGGCATTGTTCGTTACACTCGCAACCCCGCAGTTATCGGCAGAGGTCGGTGTGCCAAGGGCAACACCTGTTGCATAGCACTGACCTGCATTGGCAGGCACATTAATTATATTGGCCGGACAGGTGATCGTCGGGTTTATATTATCACCAATAAAAACTGAATAGTCAGGAGTGGTAACTGAACATGCTCCTCCGATGCTTTCAGTTACTTTAACCGTTCCCGGATTTATTATTCCCCAATCAACTGTAATGGAATTGCTGCCCTGACCGCCCAAAATGTTCCCTCCTGTAACTTCCCAAAAATAATTATGTCCGGGCACATTGGTTGTTGAATATGTGACAGGAGCAGCATCGGGACAGACTGAGTTACTGCCAGTTATTGAAGGAGATACGGGCGTTCCAGTAACGACATTAACATTTACAGTGCCAGTGATATCAAGAGCCGGATCTCCAGGCATGTCACCAAACTCAACATAATACGCAGCAGCATTATAATTTGCCCGTTCATCATTCCATGTTCCGGGTTCTGATGATCCAGTGGGGTAGATGTGAGCAAAAACCTCATCAATATTATTATAATTATTCGGTTCCGTACCAGGATTCCAGTTTGCATATGTCAGCTCGGAACCACTCTCATCACCCTGCCAGAACATTGTCCCAGCTTCCGGACCCGTCATCCAGTACCAGTCCCCCTCATTTGTGTAGAAGTCTGAGCCGCCAAGCCATGTGTTACCTGTCATCTGGTGCAACAGAAAGTTATTCTCTAAGTCAGAAGTAACCGTAACCAGATAGCCTTGTAAACCAAAAAGTCGAGTCCTGTAAGATTGAAGTCTGGCAACTGCCCAACTGATATTGGCATTTGGAACAAAAATGTAGTAATGACCTGTTGCAGGATTGTAACGCTCAAGCGAAATAATTATCTCTCTTGCTCCTGTTGTAGGTGTTCCACTGGTGTTATTGTATAACAGGCTTCTCAGAACAGATTGATATTCTGAAGTGGTTGCTTCCCCAGTGAGGGAAAGAACTCCATATGTTGAATTATAAGATGATGTTATACCATTGTCATTAGTGCAACTAAGCCGGTCCTCAGTTGGGACAAAGCCATCCCAAAACTGCACATAGGCCGACCTTATTTTCTGGTTTTCAGGATCAGTAATTACCAGTCCTGGAGCTATAGGGACAGGTGAGGCACAAAACTCAAACGTTCCGTCAACATCAAGATCAGGGGCGGCGGGGTCGCATGCGATGGCATGAAATACTATTCCATCTAAATAAAAATCCAGATTGTTGGCACCACTGATTTCGATGTACCTGGTTACTGTACCCGTTGTTTCAGTATACATTAAGAAAACTGAAGAAGCAGAAGATGAAGTAGAAAATTTTACAGGAGACCACGCAGATCCGTTTCCCGATTCCCTGATTCTCATCTGTGCGCCATCCTCAGACGGTCGCCATATTACCTGATAATGCTGCCCAGAAGGAATTGCGTATGGCAGTCTTAAGACTATGCGATCAGATCCAGCATTGAACAAGGCACCTAAACCGTCAGGAACATAATTTGCATTTCCGGGATTTGAAACTGATGCCTGGTCAGTATAGTAACCGTTGCCGGATATTACCCTGGATGTCAGGCCAGGACCACAGCTACTGGAAAGACATTTGGTCGCGCTGTAATAAACTGCATCAATACTTAAATCATAGGTGTCAGAACTAAAGAACCTGATGAATCTCGTGTCTGTGGCCGCAACGAAGTCTGTCGTAAAATACCTCTCATTGGTAGTACCCGTCCCGCTGGAAGGATGAACGGTAAAGGTAACGCCATCAAGAGACTCACTCCAGTTGAGGGTGGAAGTGCCCGATTGTCCGGGATATTGCCGCCATGTTATGGAGTAGGTCTGACCTGCCCTTACCGTATCTATCAGATCAATGACAAATGATTGCCCGCCTGTGGAAAAGTTGGTTCCGTTTCCATTAGGGGCTCCAAGTGAATTAATACCGCTGGGACCAAAAGAATTGTCAACAGTCAGGATTGATGCATAGCCATTAATTGTTGCCGGGATCTTTCCTGCCCCGCACTGGGCTGATAAAGAAGCATCAAAAAATAAAATGAAAATCACTGCCAACAGTGGCAATATTGCCTTTCTGTTTCTTAACATTCTACAGGTGTAATTTGTGGTGCATTCAACTGCTGCCGGATACTTATACTCATTAAATGCGCAAATGGTTGCTTAATAAACGGACATTTTTAAGCTGTAATTGCGTGAAGTTCACATAAAATAAACGTGCCGGCACTCTTCGCCGGCACGTTTTATGCACATTGCCAAATGTTTATTAACACGAAAAAAGGCCTAATTCTAAAGAATCAACATGGCGTCACCATATGTCCCGAACCTGTATTTTTCCTTGACTGCAGTACGATAGGCATCAAAGAGTAGATTGTATCCTGCAAAAGCGGAAACCATCATTAATAGGGTTGAATATGGCAGGTGAAAATTACTGACCAGCATATCAGGAACCTTGAACTCATATGGCGGGAAAATGAACTTGTTCGTCCAGCCGTTGAACGGCTTGACCATGCCGGAGGTCGAAACGGAGCTTTCCAGAGTCCGGATTACAGTTGTACCTACCGCACATATCCTGCTCCGTCGTTCCCTGGCCTTGTTGATAAGCACCGCGGCCTCCTCCGAAATAATTATTCTTTCTGAATCAACCTTGTGCTTGGTGAGGTCTTCCACATCAACATTGCGGAAATTACCCAGTCCCACATGAAGGGTTATCTCAGCAAACTCCACACCCACTATCTCAAGCCTCTTCAGAAGTTCCCTGCTGAAATGGAGTCCTGCGGTAGGCGCAGCAACCGCTCCCTCATGCTTGGCAAAAATAGTCTGATACCTCTCACCATCCTCTGGCTCAACCGGTCTGTTTATAAATTTAGGAAGCGGCGTCTCACCCAGTGAATAGAGGGTTTCCTTGAACTCCTCATAGGTCCCGTCAAAGAGGAACCTGAGAGTTCTTCCCCTGGAGGTTGTATTATCAATCACTTCAGCCACAAGCAGGTCATCCTCACCAAAATAGAGCTTATTGCCAATCCTGATCTTTCTCGCAGGATCAACAAGCACATCCCACAGCCTCTGCTCACGGTTCAGCTCGCGCAGCAGGAAAACCTCTATCTCGGCCCCTGTCTTTTCCTTGTTTCCGTATAGCCTTGCGGGAAAAACCTTGGTATTGTTGAATACAAGAACGTCACGCTCCCTGAAGTAATCCACTATGTCCTTAAATATCTTGTGTTCAACCTCTCCGGTATCCCGGTGCACAATCATCAACCGCGACTCATCTCTGTTTTTTGAGGGATAAAGTGCAATCAGATCCTGGGGTAGTGTGTACTTGAATTGAGATAGTTTCATAATACGATTATGATTAGTGCAAGAATATTTATACGATCGAGTTTTCGATTTGTTTCATATTTTCCAGAATATATTTTAATTCTTCCGGTGTAAGTGCATTTTCAACCCGGAATTCCCCGATGGCATTCCTTACCAGGCTCTGGAGATGCGCACCGCTGCCCAGGGCAAGTCCAAGATCACGGGCGAAGGCCCTGATGTATGTGCCTTTGCTGCAAACTACCCGGATCGTTGCCTCGTTGTCTCTGAACCCGAGCAACTCCAGTTCGCGAAAAATAACCTTCACCTCGGCAAGCCGCTTCTCTATCTTCTTCCTGGCCAGTTCGTAAGCCCTCTTCCCGTCGACAAACTTGGCAGAGAAAAGAGGAGGCTCCTGCAACTGTTCTCCGAGAAACCCTGACAGTTTTTCAGTTATAAGTCCGGCAGTAATATGGTCTGCAGGATACTCCCCGTCGGCCTCAGTTTCCAGGTCGAACGACGGTGTTGTCTGACCGAACCTGATGACAGCCGTGTACTCCTTGTCGAGGTCACGGAATTCATCAATCTTCTTTGTCGCCCTTCCCGTACAGACAATCATTAGCCCCGTGGCCAGCGGATCAAGTGTCCCCGCATGTCCCACCTTCAGCCTCTTAAGGCCGCAGTGATGACGGATGGCCAGCTTGACCTTGTTCACCAGGTCAAACGAGGTCCAGTAGAGCGGCTTCTGAAGCAGCAACACCTCACCTTCTTCAAAGTCAGAGCAGTTTTTCAGCACTTTCAGGCAAATAGTATTAGTGTGAGCCCCACCAGAACACAGTAAACTGCAAACCATGCCAGTTTACCCTTTCTGACAATGGCAATCATCCAGCGGCAGGCAGCATAACCTGAAACAAAGGCAGCAACAAATGCTATAATCAGGGGGAACAAAACGACATTAACGGCTGCGGTTTCAGTTGTAATAACCTGCACAAAGTTTGCGCCGATTATCGGCACAATCACCATCAGGAAGGAAAAGCGTGCCAGCTCATTCCTGCTGTTGCCAAGCATCAGCCCGGTTGCAATCGTGGAACCTGATCTCGACCAACCCGGCAACACTGCAAACGCCTGGGCAATACCCATTACGAATGCCCCGGCGTATGTGATGAGCTTTTCCCTTTTCCTTACAAAATGACCTGCAAAAAGAAACAAGGCAGTGACCAGCAGGAATGACCCCGTGATATCCATGTCGGCAATGAACAATGATTCAACCTTATCCCTGACCGTAAATCCCACAATGGCCACCGGTATCATTGAAATCATAAGCTTCAGCACATATACCGTCTCCTCGTTCATGGTGAATTTGAAGACCCCCTTCAACAGATGAATGATGTCCTTCCAGAAAACCACAAGTATACTCAGTACAGTCGCCCCGTGTACAGCAACGGAAAACAGGAAACTCTCCTCAATCCCTCCGAAAAGGTACTTCACGATCTCCAGGTGACCGTCGCTGCTGACCGGTAAAAACTCAGTCAGTCCCTGTACCAGGCCGAAGATCAGGGCTTCAAACCAATTCATTCTCAGTTATCAGATTACAAACAGTCAAAAAATTACTCCCCGGGCCTTTTCATTATTGCGTAAATCTCAAAAATGAAACCGGCGAGTACTATCAGCGGAGCTACGGTTATCCTGCGAAAACTGAAGATATCTTCCGAGAATACTTTCGGGTCATCTGACCTTCCCCCGGCCATGAGAATGAATCCGACAATTATTATTGCAAATCCTATGGCCATAAGCTTATAGTTCTCCCTTCCGAGAGCAAAGCCTGCCTTTTTGTCTTCTTCCTTTTTAGCGACCATATCTTTCTAATAATAAAGTTTATCCTCGTGAATGCCAAGATACCTGTTCACCGCAAAAAATGTTGATATTGCATTGATCACTACCCCCGCCAATGCCAGCGCCAGGCATAGGAGCAGGAAGAGGTTTATGTTTTCATATGTGAACAGGGTAAAAAACTCCTTCTCAATCAGGTACATCAGTCCCATCAGCAGCCCGATGGCGATAAGTGCAGCCAGGAACCCAAAAAAGAGACTCTTCAACAGGAATGGCTTCCTGATAAACGACCTGTTGGCTCCGATAAGCTGCATAGTATTGATTAAAAACCGCTTCGAGTAGATCGAGAGCCTGATTGTATTGTTGATTATCGTCATGGCAATGAAGAAGAGCAAGGCACTGATCACAAGCAGAAAAGCGCTGATTTTCTTTACATTGTCATTAATAAGATTCAGGATGGATTCCTGGTAATAAACCTCATCGACAACCGGGTACCCTGAAATGACTTTTTCAAGCCTGATGACACTGTCAGGATGAGTATAGTCGGCAAGGAGATAAACGTCAATCGTAGGCATCAGGGGATTGTAACCCAGAAAATTCAGAAAATCCTCACCCAGTTCCTCGCTAAGCTTGACTGCAGCCTCATCCTTTGAGACATATTCAGTCTGCTTGACATATGGCTTGGCATCAAGCTCCTTCTGAAGCATCCTGATGTCAGCCTCGCGTGAATCCTCCTTAAGCATTATGGTGAATGAGAGACTCTCCCGGAAATAGTCGGAGAGCTGTCGGGCATTGATCAGAACCATTCCAAGGATTCCAAGCAGAAAAAGGACCAGGGAAACGCTGACAACCAGGGTTATGTAAGAACTGCCTAATTTGTACCTGGAGATTCCTCCGACTGTTTTTGCCACTGCTGAGACTTTGCGTCAAAAATAGCACACAAACCGCCAATTCCTTCAATCGGCCGGCAATTTTTTAAAATCGTCTCCGTAAAACTGGATTAACCCCAGATGAATGTCAGGCCTCCACAACTGTCATCCACCCGAATTCATCAGGTTCATCACCGTACTGGATTCCTATCAGCTTGTTGAAAAGCTTCATCGAAACAGGTCCCGGTTTGCCATCCTTGCAATACTCATAAATCTTTCCGGTATCGGGATCCACAATTTTCGCAATCGGACTGATTACCGCGGCTGTCCCGCATGCACCGGTCTCCTCAAACTCCTCAAGCTCTTCAACGGGAACACGGCGTCTTTCGGTCTTTATTCCCATTTTTTCGGCTATTGCGATGAGGCTTTTATTGGTGATTGAAGGAAGTATCGACTCTGAAAGGGGAGTCACATAAGTATTGTTTTTAATCCCGAAAAAGTTTGCCGGACCGCATTCATCTATGTATTTCTTTTCCCTGGCATCGAGGAAGAGCGCATTGCCATATCCGCCGTCGTGTGCTTTCACTATTGCCCTGAGGCTGGCGGCGTAGTTACCGCCTACCTTAATGTTTCCCGTACCAAGCGGTGCAGCACGGTCCACATCACGGCAGATCATCATATTGACCGGTTTGACACCGCCTTTGAAGTACGGTCCCACCGGGGTGACAAAAACAAGGAATGTATACTCAGCTGCAGGCTTTACGCCAACCTCTGCGCCGCTACCGAATAGCAACGGCCTGACATACATTGATGCCCCTGAGCCATAAGGCGGCACAAACTTCTCATTGAGACGTACAGCCGTGAATACCGCTTCCCTGAAGAGCTCCGTGGGCACCGGTTCCATAATCACTCCCCTGGCCGAGGACTGCATACGTTTTGCATTCTCATCCCAGCGGAATAACCTGACCTTTCCGTCGCGTCCCCTGTAAGCCTTGAGACCCTCAAAAGACTCCTGCCCGTAATGAAGCGCGGTTGCAGCTATATGGATATTAATATAGTCCGAATCAGATATCTCGAGCTTGCCCCACTCCCCGTTCCGGAAGACAGACCTGACATTGTGATCGGTCTTGATATATCCAAAAGGCAGGTTATTCCAGTCTAAATTAACCATGATTGCATGTATTAGGATTTTCAAAAGTACTCTTTAAAACCAAAGTACCAAATGATTTTAAATATTGTTGAGCTTCTCACCTGCAAAGGCCTGGAGCGCATTGAGTTGCTCCCTGACAGGCACCGATCTCAGTTTGCGTGCCGACCCTGTAAGAAATTCATTTTCTTCTATTTGTGAAGCCATTCTTCTGAACCATGTTCTGGGATCATCAATTTTCCCGTAAGCCATCTCCTCCCTGTAAAACCTGTCAATCATTGTAACAAAATCGACCCTGCCGGTGAAATCATAAACTGCATCATGCAATACCATCCCGGCAATGCTCTCCTGTTCAGGTCTGAACGCTGCATCCATGAGCCTGGTCACCACATCAAGGGTCTGTGGCCCGAACCCGTAAACCGAAAGTATCTCACCAGCCCTCTTTTTCGCTGCCGCAGGAGGGTCATTGTAGTCAAAGGCATAGCCGAAAAAGATAAAAACTGATGCCAGCCTGATATGAATATAATCCTGATCTTCAAGCCTTTCAGCCCTGGCCAGCAGGTCAGCCTGGAGACAAACACTGCGTATGTACTCAACACTGTGGAAAAAGAGATCAGGTGAGGCTATCTCTGAATACTTGGTGAAAACATGCTCCTCGACATCAAGAATGCGGATCATCTCAATTTTCGTAAAGAACTTCCTGTTGGGCGAACCGTCAGGTTCACGGAGTTCAGGCCTTATTCCAGTAACGAAATACATATCAAGGTCCCCTTTGTACTTGACAGGCATCCTCCCGCGGTAATCACATATGAAATAGTCTTTGACAAACTCATAAGTTGTACCCGAGATATTTATCTTTCCCGGCTCTCCCGATGATTCCATACGGCTTGCCGTATTTACCGTGTCACCCCAGATGTCATAGGTTATCTTCTTGTGCCCGACAACTCCTGCTATGACAGTTCCCGTGTGAATGCCAATCCTGATATCCCAGAACCGTGCAGCGGTCTTAGCCGGGTCATTCTTCATGAATTGCATGTATTTCTGCATCTCCAGGGCAGCGAGCACCACCTCAACGGGATTGGTCCTGTTCCGATCAGGGATTCCCCCGGCGCACATGTAGGCATCCCCAATTGTCTTAATCTTTTCAATCCGGTATTTCTCGGCCAGAGAATCAAAGTGAAAGAAGAACCGGTCAAGCTCATCAATCAGTACCTCGGGGTTCATCTCCTCGGCTATCCTTGTGAAGCCCTGTATATCCGAAAAAAGAACCGTAACAAAATTATATTTGGTTTTTGCCGCCTTCCCTTTCAGCATTATCTCTTGGGCTGTGCCCTTGGGCAACATGTTTGCCAGAAGGTTGTCCGACTTTTCCTTCTCGTGCTGCAGCTCTTCGGTTCGCTCCGCGATGAGTTCCTCAAGCCTCTTCTGTCTCTCCATGAAGAGACGGTGAGTGCGAATACGGAGCATCATACCTGCAAGTACGAGCAGAAGAGGATATACTATCCATGCCAGCGGTGAAAAGTACCAGGGCGCCCTGACCCTGAAACTGAATGAGCCTTCTCCGGCAGTCTCACCTCCGGCAGTCTCACCTCCGCCGGAACGATACCGGTACATGAATGTATACCTGCCCCGTCCGAGATTTGTGTACTCCTTGTAGCTCCTGTCGCTCCAGCCAGTCCACGTTATATCCGGCCCTTCCATATAAAACGAATATTCAGTTCCCTCCCCCTCTCCCATCCTGAATATTATTCCCTCACGAAACTTCAGAACGGGTATACCTCCCGAGGTGTCAATCGCTTCACCGGTGCGGTAAGAGCAGACACCGGTTATCCTGCCTGCTTCCGGAGCCCCTGCCGTCATATCTGCCTGCACAGGAAAAGCGGCCAGGCAGCATCCTGCACAGAACAGGGCTCTATACAGGACAAAACGGCAGAAAAAGCAGATACCCATAACCGATTGAGATTGTCTGATATATACAAAAATAAACTAATATTTTGCTCTTTTGGTATACCTGCCTCCCCTTGTCACGATGCAATGACTAATTTTGACTTTTCATCTGATGACACTATGGAACTTGTATTTGCTACAAACAATAAGCATAAAATCAGAGAGATAAGCGATCTTCTGGATAAGGACTACAAAATCCTGGGGCTGGCTGACTTAAATATCACCGAGGATATCCCCGAGGATGCCGAGACGCTTTCTGAAAATGCTCTTTTCAAGGCGAGATTTGTGCATGACCGGACCGGGCTGAATGTGTTTGCAGATGACACCGGACTGGAGGTTGATACCCTGGGCGGGGCACCGGGTGTATACTCTGCAAGGTATTCCGGCGAGGGAAGAAGCTTTGATGACAATATCAACAAACTCCTCAGGGAGATGGAGGGAGCAGAGGACAGAAGTGCAAGATTCAGGACAGTCATTGCCCTTATTTTCAACGGTAAAGAATACCTGTTTGAAGGAAAGGTCGAGGGTGTGATCACAAGGGATAGACGAGGAGACGGAGGCTTCGGATATGACCCTGTATTCCTGGCAGCGGGGTATGACCTGACATTTGCCGAGATACCTCTGTCTGAGAAGAACCTGATTTCACACAGAGCAAGGGCAATGAGAAAACTGCTTGCCTTTCTGAAAGAGAAAAAGGGATGACAGGCCTTGGCTAATCAGTCTATCCGGGTTCGGCAGAAGCAGGTTGCAAAGCTATACATACAACAAAATCATGAGGAGGATCATTTCATTTACATTTCTGCTGGCCACTTCTCTTCTTTTAAGGGGACAGGGAGCAGTAGGATCATGGAATGACCATCTCCCCTACAGCTCTTCATATTCACTGGCTGCCGGTGCAGATAAGATATACTCTTCCGCAGGAGCCTCCCTGCTTGTATATGACATTCCCTCATCATCATCATCACCTCTCTCGAGGGTGCAAGGACTGAATGAGACTGCAATCAGTCACGTCTCATGGTGTGATGCGGAAGAAACGTTGGTCATAGTCTACAGGAATACGGGCATTGACCTCGTCAGGAGAGGCACTATAACCAGTATACCTGACATCAAGAACAAATACATTCCCGGCATAAAGGAGATCCACGGCGTGACTGTAACCGGCAGCCGCGCCCTGCTGTCGGGGACATTCGGCATTGTGGTCATCGACATCAGGGGTAAATATGTGGCTGACACATGGAGACCGGGTCCCGATGGAGAAACAAACGAGGTCCACGAAACAGCAATACTCAATGACCGGGTCTATGCCGCCACCTCTCAAGGGGTGTTTTCCGCACCGATAAACCGCCCCGGCCTATCCTATTTTGGAAACTGGGAACTGCTTGAGGACCTGCCTTCCCCGGGGTCCGGATATGACAATATTGCTTCTGCCGGGCAGGCGCTCTTCCTGAGCAAACCCGGATCATCATCCTCACCGGATTCCCTGTTCAGGGTAATACCGGGACAGAGTACCGGACTCATCACAACAGCTCCCGGGGGGAGCATCAGATCGCTCGACGATGACGGCAGTGAAATAATGATGTCAGCGGCCTCTTCAGTTATCATTTATTCTTCACAGGGCGCCATCACCCGTGAAATAACCGGGTACGGCTGGGCATCGGCAAATCCCGCAGGAGCAATCAGATACCGGGACCGACTCTGGGTTGCCGATATGTCGGTCGGGCTTGTCTCCACGGCAGACTACAGAACGTATGAAAACCATACGATCCCGGGACCTTACACAAATAATGTCGCAGACATTTATTTTCAGGGAGAAAACTTCTATGTAACAGGAGGAACCGTTGACAATGCCTGGGGCAACGTCTATCGTCCGCTGCAGGTGTTCACCGGCAAAGGTGACTCCTGGACCAGCCACATACTTTACGAAGAAGCAGACAGGGACGCCATGAGGGTGATAACTGACCCGGATGATGAGAGCCATTTCTATGTCGCATCCTGGGGCAATGGCCTGTATGAGTTCAGTGGCGGCGTGATGCAAAAGAATTATAACCAGTATAATTCTCCCCTTTCAAGCATCAGACCCGGAGAAAATTATACACGCATTTGCGGACTGACTTTCGACGGGTCTGGCAATCTGTGGATGACACAGTCAGGCGTTCCCGGCAACCTAAAGGCTTTGACCCCCGAGGGGAACTGGATTACCACCTCACTGAACCTGAACGTGCCGGTTGCGGGAGACATGATCACAGACCGGAACGGCTACATATGGGTGATACTGCCAAGAGGCTACGGACTGCTTGTATATGATCCGGCAGGAACACCTGCAAACACCACAGATGACAGGCACGTGAGGCTGCAGGTCGAAGACACCGAGGGTCAGGTAGTGAATAATCTCTTTTCAATTTCCACTGACCTTGACGGGAACGTATGGGTCGGTACCGATATGGGACCTGCAGTCTACTATAACCCCGGCAGAGTATTCTCCGGCGCCATCACGGCATCCAGGATCAAGATACCCAGAAATGACGGCTCCGGACTGGCTGATTATCTCCTTGGAACCGAGACGGTGACCACCATCGCAATTGACGGCGCCAACAGGAAATGGTTCGGAACCATGAGCTCCGGTGCGTACCTGATGTCAGACGACGGCAGTGAGCAGCTGATTCACTTCAACAGCACGAACAGCCCCATCCTCTCCGACAATATTG
The DNA here is from genome assembly GCA_049294275.1 of Bacteroidales bacterium. Taxonomy (GTDB): domain Bacteria; phylum Bacteroidota; class Bacteroidia; order Bacteroidales; family VadinHA17; genus SR-FBR-E99. Next base: position 66,960 of record JBAQCQ010000076.1, on the reverse strand, counting down.
TGAAGATAGCTGTAAACGGTGTCAACGGCGAGGTATGGTTCGGCACCTCGGAAGGGATAGTATCTTTCCGCGGTGACGCCACCGCCGGAAAGGAGGATTATTCCGGAGTATATGTCTTCCCGAACCCTGTCAGGGAGGATTATGAAGGGGTGGTGACCATCACCGGCCTGGTCGAAAATTCAAACGTAAAAATCACCGATGTCAGCGGCAACCTGGTTTATGAGACCACCTCGCTCGGAGGACAGGTGACATGGGACCTGCGTAACTACAGGTCAGCAAGGGTTGGAACGGGCGTTTACCTGGTCTTCTGCAAGAGTGAAGATGGCTCCCATGCCAAAGTAATCAAGATGCTGGTGATAAGGTGATCAGTCTGCAGTAATGAGGCTCTGAATGCGCTCAATCTGAAGCTTCTTGTTTACCTCCCTGAGACTGCGGGCAGTGGCCGTGAAATACTGGTGACCGGAGATGAATTTCACCTGCATCCTGTTCCAGTCATTAAGTTTCGTGATCTTATTCTGAGCCTTCAGCTCCTCAAAAAGAGTATTTGAAACGGGGATGAAATCGCTTCTTCCCAGGTAATCGAGGTCGGAATCACATATGATCTGTTCCAGAAGGTCGGCAGGCTTTGGCGGCAGCCTGGTCGACATGATAATCCTGCATATACGGTCAATCTGCCCGTTGGTATATCCGTACCCGGGCAGCATCTCACGGGCCATCAGCGTACCCTGGTACTCATGTTCATCATAGGAGACAATATGCCCGGCATCATGGAAGAGTGCGGCAGTCTTCAGCAAAAGTATCTCTTCATCGTTGCACCCTTCAGCCCATCCTATCAGCTCCACCTCCGTAACAACATCAACGGTGTGCTTTACATTGTGATAGAAGAGAAACTCCGGCAGCTCCTTCTCAAGCTTGTCAAGGATAACTTCCTGAATGTCTGTAAACTGTATAAGCCCAAACTTAATCCTGAACGCATCATTAGGCTGAACTCCCAGCCCTCCGACCGACAATGTCGGCAACAGACCCTTTACCTGGTACATCTGGATGCTGCCCGTGTATTTGACAGGAAGTTTCCCGAAATACTCGCAGGCGAAGAACTCCTTCACAAGCTCAAAGGTCATTACCGAGATCAATATTGACCCTTTATCCGAGACAGTCTCAATGCGGCTGGCAGTGTTGACTGCACGCCCCTTGATGTCATATGAAAACTTGCTCTTCCCTGAAACCGAAGCAGTGACCGGGCCTGTGTGAATACCCACCTTAAGGTTCCATATCCTCTCATCAGCCCTCTTCCTGGCCTCATATTCCTTCATGAAATGCCGCAGCTCAACGGCAGCCATGACGACCTCGACCGGATTGGTAATGTTCTTTGACGGTATGCCGCCGGCACACATCAGCGTGTCGCCGATGGTCCTGATCTTCTCAACATGATACTTCCCGATTATCCTGTCAAACTCGAAAAAGATCTCATCGAGCTCATCCATCACCCGGGCAGAGTCCATATCCTCAACAAGCCTGGAAAAACCATGGATGTCGGCAAAGAGGACCGTGACCATGTTATACCTGAACGACTTCTCCTCCTCGGCCGGCCTGGCCCCAGGAAGCTCATTCCTTTCAACCAGGAGCCTGTATCTTTCATTCATTTCCAGGATCTTTCCCTTCTCCCGCTCAAGTTTCTTAACCTGCTCCTCGAGCTCCTTGTTCTGCCGGGCAAGTCGCGCGATGCGCTTAAGAAGCTGATCCTTTGATCTTGAATCCATCCAAAAAAATTGATTGATAAAGATACTAATTTAACCATGCACTTTTTGAGCCGGCTGTCAGTAAACTTTAATACATTTGGAAATGTACCGCAGCAGATGCTTGTAAAGACCAAGGCCATACTGATCCACAATGTCAGGTATTCAGACAACTCCCTGATCGCGCATTTCTACACGCAGGAATACGGGAAGCTGTCGGTAATGGTTAAAGGAATCTCTTCACGGAAGAAGGGTTCCAGGTTCAGCTATTTCCAGCCCCTGAACATCTTCAACCTCGAACTGTATCATTATGAGAACAGGGATATCCACAACCTGAAGGAGATGAGTCTTGCCTTCATCCCCAAAGCCATCCCCGGGGATATTCACCGGACCTCTGTGGCGCTGTTCATAAGTGAGATCCTTTACAATGTCATCAGGGAGGAAGATGCAAACAGGATGCTTTATGACTTCATCGAATCATCGGTGATAACCCTTGACTCAATCACTGCCGGGATAAGCAACCTCCACCTCTGGTTCCTTGTGGCTTTCACGGCCTATGCCGGTATCGGACCTTCACACACCGGGCTGCACGATTGCTACTTTGACATGCTCACGGGTCAGTTCACGGCGTTGCAGCCAATGCACCCCGACTTTCTCGATGTCCGCAACTCTGCCCTTCTGAACAGCCTGTTGCAGATGCCCTCTGAAAAGATTGCCTCATTGCAGCTGTCCGGCGACGAGCGGACAGAGCTGCTCGGCCTGCTACTCAAGTACTATAACCTTCACCTTACGGGAATAAGACAGATAAGGTCGCTGCAGGTCCTGAAGGATATTTTCAGATGAATTGAAACGGGCTTTGACTATCTTTGGCCCAAAGTACGATCAATGCCTTTCACTCCCTCGGTCATAAAGTGGATAACAAAAAAAAGACTCTCCGAGATTGATCTTTTCAGGAAATATCCTGCAGAGAGCCAGGAAGAGGTGCTTACCAGGCTTCTTGCCCGAAGCAGGGAGACCACCTGGGGAAAGGAACACGGATACGCATCAGTTGCAAATCACCGCCAGTTTTGCGAGAATGTCCACATACAGACTTACGAGGAGCTGATTCCATTCGTGGGGAGAATGAGAACCGGAGAAAAAGACCTGTTGTGGCCCGGTGAAATCAGGTGGTTTGCCAAATCATCAGGAACCACAAGCACAAAAAGCAAATTTATCCCTATTACCAGGGAATCACTCGAGGGGACTCATTTCCGCGGTGCGAAGGACTGCCTGGTGCTGTATACCTCGATAAATCCTGCAACAAAAATATTTCTCGGAAAAGGACTGACACTGGGAGGAAGCAGCCAGATCAGCAACTTCGGCAACAACTCAATTTTCGGCGATCTCTCGGCCATTTTAATTGAAAATGCCCCCGGCTATTCCGACCTGATTCGTACTCCGCCTGCCCATATAGCTCTGATCAGCGATTTCGAGGAGAAGATGAAAATGATCACCAAAAAGACTGTTGATATGAATATCACCAGCCTCTCCGGGGTACCCTCATGGTACCTGGTCCTGATCCGGCATATCCTGAAAACAACAGGAAAGGAGAACCTCCACCAGGTGTGGCCAAACCTTGAGGTCTTCTTCCACGGCGGCATCAGCTTTGCCCCTTACCGTAAACAGTACCAGAGGCTCCTTCCTGACAGCAGGATGAATTACATGGAGACATACAATGCCTCCGAAGGGTTCTTCGCAATACAGGATGACCTTACTGACAGCTCCATGCTGCTGATGCTCGATTATGGCGTTTATTACGAATTCATTCCGGCGGAGGCTACAGGATCAGACAACCCCCGGACATACACCATAGGAGAGGTTGAGAAAGGGGTGAATTATGCCGTCGTCATCTCAACCGACGGCGGCCTCTGGAGATACACTATCGGTGATACGGTTGAATTCACCAGTCTCTTCCCGCACAAGATAAAAATAACAGGCCGTACCAAACACTTCATCAATGCCTTCGGCGAGGAGGTCATCATTGACAATGCCGAAAAGGCCCTTGAGAAGGCCTGCCTGGGTACCGGTGCTCATATAAACGAATATACGGCAGGTCCGGTTTACATGGGTGATGACACCCGGGGCTCACATGAATGGGTGATTGAATTTGAAAAGAAACCGGATGATACGGACCGTTTTATTGATCTGCTCGATGACGAACTCAAGGCGCTTAACTCTGACTATGAGGCCAAAAGATACAAGGATCTGACCCTTGGGAGACCAATTGTGCGGTTCGTGCCATCCGGTACCTTTTATAAATGGTTCAGAGAGCGAGACAAGCTCGGAGGGCAGAATAAAATGCCAAGACTGTCGAACAACCGGGAGTATGTTGAGAGTGTTCTGAAAACCGCCGGCAACTGAAATCTTTTTATCAACAGACAGAACATCTCCCTCCCTTTTTCATATATTTAAACTCAGATTTTAACCGTCATTTCTATGCATATAGCAATAGCAGGCAACATCGGTTCAGGCAAGACAACTCTGGCCGGGCTGCTCTCTAAACACTACGGCTGGCAGGCTCATTATGAGGATGTTGACGACAATCCTTACCTCAATGACTTCTATGAGGACATGCAGCGGTGGTCATTCAACCTTCAGATTTACTTCCTTAACTCCCGCTTCAGCCAGATCCTTGAAATCAAAAAGGCAAAGAATACCATAGTCCAGGACCGCACAATCTACGAAGACGCATATATTTTCGCACCCAACCTTCACTCAATGGGGCTGATGTCTACACGTGACTTTGAAAACTACTTCACTCTCTTTAAACTGATGAGCTCGTTGGTGGAGCCGCCTGACCTCCTTCTCTACCTCAGGGCCTCAGTGCCTACACTGGTAAGCCAGATCCAGAAACGAGGACGTGAATATGAAAGTTCTATCAGGCTTGACTATCTCAAGAGGCTGAACGAACGTTATGAGGCCTGGATAGAATCATACAAACTGGGCAGGCTGCTCATTCTGGAGGCCGATTATTATGACTTCCCTGAAAACAAGGAACATCTCAGTGAAGTGATCGACAAAATCAACGCCGAGCTACACGGACTGTTCTGAATATTCTTAAGGCAAATAAACCATGAAAACCATCCGTCGTGATGCTTTTTTTTTCTAATTTTGATCGTAATAAGTCAAGTCAATGTCTCTGAATACTAATAAAAAGTGTAATCATGAAAAGACTTCTCCTTTTCTCATTGCTGGTTGCCGCAACACTCGTCTCAGCGGCACAGACCCAAACTGACAAAACCGTTCCGCATGATCCCGCTTACCGTCTGGGAAGACTTGATAACGGCCTGACTTACTACATCAGGCACAACACCGAGCCTGCCGGAAGGGCCAGTTACTATCTCATTCAGAATGTGGGATCCATTCTTGAAAAAGACAACCAGAACGGACTGGCTCATTTTCTTGAGCATATGGCCTTCAACGGGACGAAGCACTTCCCTGACAGAGGCATTCTTAACACCCTCGAGCGCCATGGCGTGGCCTTTGGCCGGAATATAAACGCCGGTACAAATTTCGACGAGACCATCTACAACCTCAGCGATGTACCCGTTGAAAAACCCGGGCTGATTGACACCTGCCTGATGATCCTCGCCGACTGGTCTGACTTCCTGACCCTTTCGGAAGATGAGATCAACAAAGAGAGGGGCGTGATCATCGAAGAGTGGAGAACAAGGCGCGATGCCTCATGGAGGATGCTGACAAAGATGCTTCCCGTGATTTTTGAAGGATCACAGTACGCTGTCAGAGATATAATCGGTGACACCTCAGTTATTAAAAACTTCTCCCCGGAAACGCTGCGTGAATTTTACCACGACTGGTACCGAACTGATCTTCAGGCGATAGCAGTGGTAGGTGATGTTGACGTTGATGCTGTTGAAAGAAAGATCAAAGAGATCTTTTCAGCAATACCGGCAGTCAAAAACCCTATACCCCGACCCGTGACCCGGCTGGTTCCAAAAACCGGAACGCGGTACCTGCTGATCACTGATCCTGAGGCTTCACAAACTTCAGTGAGCCTTATAATGCTGGACACCAGGCCTGACACCGTTCCCAGGGATTTGGACTATATCCGTGACGGTTATGTTATAGCGCTGATGAACAGGATGATGAGCAGCCGGTTCAGCGAGATCGTACAGAAAGGGACTCCCCCGTTCATCAACGGATCACTCAGCTACGGCTCATTCCTCGCAAGGAACTACAATGCCCTGACCCTGTCTGCATCGGTACGCGATGACGAAGAGAGCAAGGCCTTTGAAGCAGCCCTGACTGAGCTCGAAAGAGTGAAGAGGTACGGCTTCACAAAGGGAGAACTTGAGAGGGCAAAAGCAACAATGCTTGCCAATTTCGAAAACAGGTACAAGCAAAAGGACAAGATCAGCAATGACAGCTGGGCATCTCAGATCACTGATCATTTTCTTACCGGTGAACCGGTCCCTTCCATGGACCTTCAATATGACTATTACAAACAAATCCTTCCGTCCATTACCCTTGCAGAGGTGACAGAGAGGCTTAAGGGCCTCGTTTCCAAAGACAACAGTTTCATCGTAATCCAGGGGCCGGATGCCAGGGATCATCTTTCCGAACCAGTGGCACTGGCCCTTGTCAGTAAGGTAAAAACTGATGATGTTAATCCTTATGAAGATATCACAGGCGGGGCTGATCTTGTTAACGAAACACTCCCCGGAGCCAGCCTGGTAAAGAGTGTTCCACTGCCACAGTTTGGCGCAACCGAGTGGACTCTTTCAAACGGGGCGAAAGTGGTATTCAGGCATGCGGATTTTGAAAAGGACAATGTGACTATTACGGGGCTTGCCTTCGGAGGTTCATCGGTGTATCCTGACTCGCTCGTTCCGTCACTCACGCTATTCCCCCTGGTGATCTCAATGTACGGCGCGGGTGAATATGACAACGTAGCACTGACCAAGATGCTGGCAGGTAAAAAGGCCTCCGTCTCCCTTGGGCTGCAGGAGACAATGCAGACCATATCCGGCTCCTCAACACCAAAGGACTTTGAAACCATGATGCAGCTGCTGTTCCTCCGTTTTGCAAGGCCAAACTATAACCGGGAAGCCTATGATGCAATTATCGGACGTTACAATGCCGTGATAGCAGCCATGCAGAAGAATCCCAACAAGATCATTTCAGACAGTCTCCAGATGAATTTGGCCGGGTACCATCCCCGCACCTTTATCATGACCCCTGAATCGATGAAACTGATCAGCTATGAAGATGTAAATCATATATATGCAACTGCCTTTGATGATGCCTCGGCATTTACCTTCATTATTACCGGCAACGTCGAAGAATCGGAAGCGCTCAAAATCGCAAAAAAATATATCGGCTCACTTCCCTCGAAGTATCAACAGGAGACCTGGAGGAACACCGGGGAAAAACAACCTGACGGCACTGTCCGGAAAGAGATACCTGTGCCTCTCACTGTTCCGAAGGCAAGAGTATTCCTGAATTATTCAGCCGGCCTTAAGTTCAACCCCTCCAACAATCTGAAGATGGATGTCCTGGCTGCTATCCTCGATCTTGTTTACACTGAGAAGGTACGTGAGGATGAGGGAGGGACATACACTGTCAATACCGGCGCCACCTCTTATAAGAGACCGGTTGAAAAGGCTGACCTCATGATAACCTTTGAATGTGACCCTGCCAGAGCTTCAGAGCTGAAAAGGATAATCTATCGCGAACTGCATGAAATAGCCTCCAATGGGCCCTCACAGGTAAATCTTGAAAAGGCAGTCAGTAACATGCTCAAAACCCGCGAGGAGGAGAAACAGCATAACAGTTACTGGGCAGGCACGGTAACAAGTTATTATCTCTACGGGATTGACAACAATGACGACAGGAATTTTACCGGCATACTTAATCAACTTACTGTCAAGGACATGAAGAAGATGGTTAAGAAATACCTTGCCAGGGCTGACCTGCTTGAGATGGTATTTGTGCCGGAGAAGAAATAAATTCAATTATTATCCGGTTTATCTCTGTGCTGTGGGTCCTTTTGTTGTCGGTAAGGTCAATGTAAAGGGCACCTTTTATCTGATGTGCTATCTCCTTGCCCTCCTCATGGCTGTGGAACCTGTCCTTTGAGACAACCACCACCAGCGCGGGGACGGATATCTCCTTCAGGCATACGCTCATCCGGCAGGCGCTCAGATCCCTGATGGCCCGGCCGGTACGCACCGGTTCGTCCGAGTCAAGAATACTGCAGTTGATGCGGTACATCTCATAATCCTCTGCAAGATTGATCCGGAAATGCCTGAGGTACCATTTGAGAAACGGTTTGACAGGGTAATAAATCACCCGGGCAGCCCTGGCAAGAAAGAGCAGCCATCACTGAAACAGAAAGGAGCTATTGGGCTCAATAAGAATAACTTTCTCAGACTTGTTCTCCAGCAAGGGGAAGGCTTCAGCTATTGCCGTTGACCCCAGCGAATAGCCTGCCAAAACATACCCGGAACCGCCGGTAAACCGCATCTCCGCAAACCGGACAACATCAGCGGTGACATCTTCAACGGTAAACCTGTGCTTCCCGGTTATCCCCGCACTTTTTTTCTCCCTGGTTTCCAGGTAAAATACAGTGTGATGTCTTGTGAGCTCAATGACTGTCTCCCTGACATTATCAATGATGGAAGCCAGCCCGGGAATGAAAATAACCGGCAGAGCATCAACCGGTTCAGGCGGTGTGAAATGACCTTCAATAGTTCCACTCATGTCGGCAGCGGGGTGTATTCAACCTGGCAGCTTGCGCCCGGGTGGCAAAACTCAAAGTAATCCCTATCAATAAACCACAATCGTCAGGAGTTACACAATATTGCCGAAAGTACTATTTTACCTCTCTTATGTCTGTCGAATTATGTGAGAAAATCATTCCCTTCCTGCCACCGGGTTCAGAGACCTTAAGGTTAATGAATGTTGCCCCCTGAACATCGTCGAGCACCACTGCCGTCCTGTAATCCTTCTTCTCACTTACCAGCTTCACATTCTCAAAGGTGATACCCTTTGCATGCCGTATGTAAAAGCCCCATGCAGGAAGCTCCTTAAACATTGAGAACTCGGGATAACTGGCCCCCATTTCAGGCACCTTGCTGAGTTCGTCAAGTCCCACCTTTGCATAATTGGGATTTCCGCCTCCGGGGTAGTGTATCTCAATGTTCTTTAACGTGATGTTTTCTATCATCGCGTCAGGCATCCCCACAATTGACGAGGGCGAAATATTGCGCGGCAGATCCTCCACGGGGCCTTCATAATTATAACCGGCATCGGGTTTGGTGGCCGGTACCTCGGCATAAACATTCGATATAGTCACGCCATCCATCCTGCCCTTTTTGCCGGCGCTCCTCTCTCCTATCCTGAGGAAAATGACATTCCCGGTATTGATTGACCTGAGACTGTCGACGACGATGTTTTGGACGAAACCCCCGTCAACGGCTGCAAAGGTTATTGCCGACCTGTAGGTGTCAAACACCAGGTTTTTGACGATCCGGATATTGCGGAACCCGCCGTGACCCACCGTGCCGAACTTGATTCCGTTGGCACTGGTGCGGACAGTATTGTTGTAAATGTACACGTTTTGGCAGACGAAGCTGGCACTGTGCGATTTAAGGCAGATACCGTCATCTGCCGCATCAAAATATGAGTTTGACACAACAACGCTGTCGCAGTCGACAATATCCACCCCGTCATTGTTCCAGTACGACTTGCTGTCGACGGTGATGTGGTCGATGACAAGGTTACGGCACTGGTCGTACTGCTGGTTCCAGCTGCCGGGATCCTTCAGCATAATATCTTTAATTACTATGTTCTTGCAGCCCCTGAAATAGATGTTCTGCGGCCTGATGGTCTCGCGCGGCCGGTCATACTTCAGCGGATCCTTAACTATACCCTTGTGTATCATGTCAACCAGGTTATATGCCACCTGGAACCCCTGCCCGTCTATCACCCCCTTTCCGGTTATGCCGATATTCTCCTGGTCAAGCGCAAAAATCAGCGCTGTCCAGTTATGGTTCATCTCATAGTCAAACGGGTTGGCTGACCCCACAAGGATAGCCCCCTCCTCAAGCTGTATGGTAACATTTGACCTGAGATAGATGGTTCCGGTCAGATACCTGCCAACATAAAAGACCAGCCGGCCGCCGCCGTTTTCACTTATATAGTCTATTCCCTTCTGTATTGAACTGGTATTCAATGTAGTGCCGTTGGACTTGACACCGAACATCGATGCATTGTAATCCTTTGCCTGCAGCTGCATCAGGGCCGCGAGAAGGATGATTGTCAAACAGAGTGTCCTGGTCTTCATGTCATATTTTATAATAACTGACCGGTCCGGTCATGCCCATCGACTGGAGGGGCTGGATCTTCCTGCCCTCGTTCGTCCAGTACTGTGCCGTCGGGTTGTCAGTTAGCGATTTCATATAATTACCCATGGAGGTGGTGACCTCCACCTCTATCAGATTCTCCCCTGTTCTGATAAATTCCGTGATGTCCCAGATCCTGCGACCATACCATTTCAGACCACAACTCATGCCGTTTATTCTCAGTTCGCTGGTGCCATGAACCTTTCCCAGATTGATGGCGAGGCCTCCCTGATTTTCAGTAATGAATGAATTATGGTAAATGACTGTTCCTGAAAAATTGACAAAATCCTCCATCTCCTTCAGGTCTGTCAGCCTGCCCATCATAACCTCCTTCACCAGGCCGTCGCGGCAGTGCCTGAATTCCGCCCTCCAGCCGTCAGTGATCACACGGGTATCTGGGCCTGACACAGGCAGCGGGAGCCACTCCTCCTTCACATGTTCATGGTCAAAAACAAACAGCAGCGAGCCTGCCGGACCGAGGTCAAGAGTGATACCCCCTTCCGGGTCAGGATTCGCCCTGAAGCGCTTTCCGCTCTCCGGATCCCATACTGAACAACGCTTCCCTCCTGAAACATCCTTTGTGAAGAAGACTCTTGTTTTGCGCGATTCGTGCAAATGAGAATTGACGATAAAGATGAATTCCGAACCGTCATCAGCACGGAACCTGGTCTGCATGACAAATGGATCCGGGGGTTCAATCCTGAGATATGGCAATATTCCGTACTGTTCCTGTACTGTTCTGTACCACCATATGAAGTCTTTTTCAGGCTTTTTAAGAAATATGAATCTGCGCGGATATGCTTTCAGCTTTTCAATTATGACAGCCGTTTCCCTGTCCCGGTTCTGGTGGTCAAACCAGCCTGCGGATTTGGACGGAATGGTCTCAATGCAAAAGATCCGGCCTCCTGAACGCACGAACTGAAGAAGTTTCCCTGCTGTCTCCGGGTCAAGGCTTTCGACCTGCACCATAAAGAGGGTATGGTACCTCCTGGTGCCGTAATGAATATAGCCGCCCTTAATCACGGAGCCATTCAGAATCCGTTCTGAAACATAGTCGCAGCCGTTGCCGTTTTTGACCATGGCCTCCCAGATCAGGGAGAGGTAGTCAGCATGCAATACCGAAGGAAAAGGTTCATTCTGCATGCCGATGAGACTCCACATGTCAGTAACAGGTGGCAGAATTGCAATGTCTCCGTACATGTCGCATTGCTGAAGCAATGCAGAGAGCCGTCCCTTGTATTCATTCAGGAGATGAAAATGCGGCCACCAGTTGTTCTTCTCATTGTACCATGCCCCGTACCTTATCCAGCCAGGGTACGGTGCATCCGGCGGTGAATAGTTGAACCCGTGGAAAACGGAGTGGGTTATACCTGATATTATGCTCTGGTCGCTTCCGATCTTCAGGTTTTCCAGGGAGGTGTTGAAGACGGTGTATGTGTCAGTCATCTCCTCGCAACTGATTAGCCTTTTGCCACTCAGATGAGCTGCTGAGGAGACATACTTGTTTATCATCGTATAGGCCCTTCCCCTCCGGTAATCGTTTTCGGGCATCTCCTCCCCGATCCGGTGCTTAAGCCAGTTCATAGTCCACGACTCCCCCTCCGGTATGTCAACAGCCATACTGCTCTCCAGCGGGAAGAAACCACGTCCGTATGCCTGCATCCGCGATCTGACACCCAGGTCACTGCACCAGGCCGCAAAGGTTTTGAGGAATCTCTCTTCCAGCAACTCTGCCTTTGTGGTCTCGAAATCATACCTCATTCGCCGGGTCATCTCCTCAAAATCACGGCTGAAAGAGACACCATATACCTGATCAGTCACATTGCCCATTGCACCTGTCCGGAACAGGATAAAAGGAAGGAACGGAAAGATGTCATATCCTCTTCTCCTTAAGAACTCGCTTCTCATGTCCGGGGTCCAGTTGGCTCCCTCAAGCTCCATGCTATCGGTGAAGAGAGCACGGAGGTGTTTCCAGAGCGGCCCTGTTCCGGCTTCAATGGCGACAGACATGCGCTCAAGATATTCCCTCACTGCCGCTTCGCTGAAATGATCAAGCACAGGCCCGCTTGCGCCTGGTGAGCCGTTGATAACCTCCATGAAGCCCGTGATCTCAACAAGGGCATAAAATGCATGATTCCCCTCCGGAATGAAGAGATTGATATATTCACTCTCTGTTCGGTCAGTGAAATCAATTATCTGATCTTCTTTGACAAGGGGATCCGGAACAAGTACCAGTGAAAGCAGTCTGCTTGTTCGTCCCGGCCAGGGCGAGCTTACCGCAGGGTCAGCCCCGGCAAGGATCTCATCCCTTGATACCGAAAAGTCAATGGGCCCGGAAATCTTTCTGATAAAAACAACCACAACTCGTGACCGTTCCTCTTCACTGATATCCTCTGACCCGAAAGGCCATCCTGATCCGACAATCAGATCGCAGGTAATTCCCAGCGTCTTTGCCTCGTCAAATACAACCTGCAGCATTTTTACCCACTCCCTGCTGAGCCAAACCAATGAGGGTTTTCCGAGATCATCACCCGGGAAACGGAAGGGGAATTGCACAGGGTTGATCTCAACCCCGCCTATCCCTGCTGCCCTGAGCAGCCGAAGCTCCCTTACCAGTTCGCCTGGTTCCACCTTGTTGCCGTTCCACCACCATCTTACAAAAGGACGGCAGTCTGATGAGGGGTTCCTGAACAGTTCATAAATCCCGCTTTTACCCGCAATGGTTTTACCCGGCACCGGTGAGCCTGCATAAATGTTCAGACGGCCTGTGGCCATCCATCCGGCAGCAGCAACGGCACCTCCTGATATGAATTCTCTGCGTTTCATCGGCCTCCGAACGGAAACTCTTCCAATATATCCCAATCGCGGTTATTATGCTTCAGCAGATAAATGCTGCTTACCTCAAACTGCCCGGTGAATTCTTCCTCCATGAACAGAGGCCATGCTTCTGCAAATGCCTCCCTTGTAAGGTCTCTTGTCGCCACGGTTATGTGGGGCTGAACATCATGCATTATCTCATCCCGGCTGAAATCCAGTCCGGCAACAAGAATTACCCTGAGACGCCTGTGTATGGACCTTATCGGATCCGGGTCCACGATCTTTATGAAAATAACTCTCGGAACAAAGGCGCCGTAACCGTTCAGATTCACGGTGAAAGGCTTTTCTCCCAGAGCAAAGCTTCGGAGAGTGCTGCACATCTTCCCCTCTTCGGCGGGATTCCTTTTAAAAGGTCTTTGCAGCGTGATGTGAGCTGGCGATTTGAGTGCGTGCCCGGCCCTGAACTGATCCCTCATCCGCTCCTTGACCTCCCTGATTTCATCACGTAAGGAGCCGTGAGGAACAAGAGCAATGAAATAGAGTGCGGTGTTGCTGTCCGGGGAATCTTTCACCTGCTGATCATCTGACTGTTCCCCTGACGGTAATATCTCAGTACCAGGTATCCGGCCGTACCTGATACAAGAGATCCGGCAAGAATCCCTATCTTGGCCGAATCCATCAGCGTTTCAGCGCCGGTGAATGCAAGGTTGGCAATGAACATTGACATGGTAAAACCCACCCCGGCAAGCATGGCGGTACCGATTATCTGTCCGAAAGACACCCCCTGGGGGAGACTGGCAACTTTCATCCTTACACCCGCGTATGAAAAGAGCGCCACTCCTATGGTCTTTCCGAGGAAAAGACTCAGTCCCAGGTTTGATATCAGGGCAACATCAGGCTGTATTCCGGTGGTGAAGGCAACACCTGCATTGAAAAATGCGAACAGAGGCATTATCAGCCAGGCCACCCATTTCTGAAGGACATGCTCAATATGCTGCAACGGTGACTGTACATCCTCCACCCATTCCTCAATATCATCAATCTGCTCTATCTGTTCAGTGGTAAGAAGGGGTGTCTCCTCCGAATCGGTTTCCCTGATCTCATCGGCAATCTCACACAGTTTGCGGGTAAATGTCCTGACATCAGTCTTCTGCCTCAGGGGTACGGTGAATGCCAGCAACACGCCCGCTATGGTGGGGTGAATGCCTGACTTGAGAAAACAATACCAGATTATTATCCCCAGAAGGATGTGCAGATACCTGGGGAACCGGTTCATCAGGTTAAGCACTACCAGTATGACCATGGGTACTACGGCCCATACCAGCATCATCCAGTCGATTGATGAACTGTAGAAAAGCGCTATCACCAGCACGGCACCGATATCATCAATGATCGCGAAAGCGGCCAGGAAAACCTTCAGCCCCACGGGCACCCGGTTGCCAAGCAGTTTAAGGATGGCAAGGGAAAAAGCAATGTCCGTGGCCATGGGAATCCCCCAGCCGTGCGATGCCAGGGGGTTGCTGTTGAGGATAAGATAAAAAACGATAGGGACTGCCATTCCTCCCACGGCAGCAATCAATGGCAGCGCCATCTTTGAGCGTGTGTTAAGCTCACCGATCATCAGCTCCCTTTTTATCTCAAGTCCGATCATGAAAAAGAAGATGGCCATCAGGCCGTCGTTAATCCACAGGAGCAGTGGCTTTTTAAGGCTGAAATCACCGGCATTTATGCCAACAACCGTGTCCCTGATTCTTTCGTAAAGGTCACTCAGCTGAGTATTGGCAAAAATCAACGCAACTACTGTTGCACCGAAAAGTAGTATACCGCCAAGGCTCTGGGCCCTGTCAAACTTCTGAAAGGTCGTGGCTATAATGCTTCTCATACTTACACTTTACCCGGAGGGCACAATCACTCAAACCAGGTCTTTATGAAAACACCGCGGTCATGCTGCAGGTCAGTTGCCCTGTATGAGACGGAAGCGTCATTCTCTATTGTATATACCCAGTACCCTGAGACAATCCCCGGACTGTAGAAAGTCCTTCTAAGGTACAACCTGTCACCCTCGGCAAACTCGCATTTTCTTCCGTAAGCTGATATCTTGCCATAAATATTCTCCATTGAAGTCTTTATCCAAATCATATTTGGACCGTCATAGTTCTCCGGACCGGTCTGGCGGTGCTCAATGAATTCACCGACATATTTACGGGTTATGATGAGCTCGTCCTCCCCTATTGCAGAGGAGGATTTCCTGAGTGAACTGCAGGAGACGGTCAGAACCATTAATATCAGAAATAGCAGTCTTTTCATTCAGATTATGGTTATTCCGGCTTTAGACGTTGCATCCCTTAACCTCCGGGAAGTGCAATATAAAATTACTTAATTTCCCGGACCCTGTAAAGCAAGATCAGATTTTTCTACATATTTGCCTAAGCTTTGTCAGAATTATAATTCAGTTACCGAGTGAAAAGGGTTCAAAAAGAATAATTCTCTGATGAAAAAAAGTGAATTATTAACCATTCCCGACATTATCACCCTATACCGGCTGGTGATCGATCCGGTTATCATCTATTTTATTATTGCAGATAAGGAGATTCTGTTCTCGGTTTTCCTGATAATAAACCTTCTTTCCGATGCTCTTGACGGTTTCCTGGCCCGCAGATTAAAGCAGGAGACAGAGACAGGCGCTAAGCTTGACGGATTTACCGACAACTTTAAATATGTGCTTGCTTTCATCGGAATCTTCGTTTTCAAAATGGATGAAATCAGACCACACCTTCTAAGCTTCACCGTGATGATCACCATGCTGGTGCCAACTGTCATTGTTTCTCTTATAAAATTCAGGAAATTCTCCAGTTACCATCTCTGTACAACAAAAGCCGCCGGATACATAGAGGGAGGCCTTTTCATCTGTCTTTTCACAATCGGCTTCATCACCCCGTATTATTACCTCGTTGTGGCGTGGGTCATCATGGGAGCCATTGAATGCATCATAATAAATCTGATGATACCCGAAATGCGGTCCGACATAAAAGGTCTGTACTGGGTGATCAAAGAGAGAAGTGCCTGTAAGAAGATTTCTGAATGATTTTTCACTCCTCATTTGAAAATGCCTATCTCTGGCTGCCCCTTATCGGATTTCTGGTGGGGCTGATAAGTACCCTGATCGGCGGGGGTGGCGGTGGCTTTTTCTTTATCCCGGTTCTTGTGTTTCTGTTCAGAGTGCCTGCACATGTCGCTATTACCACTTCCCTTGCAGCAACAATGCCGATCTGCCTGATAGGATCAATAAGCTGTTACCGCAAAGGTCTGGTTGATCTCCGTCTTGGGCTCCTGATGTCAGCAGGCGGCATCCTGGGTGCCCTGGGAGGAGCATCATTTACAAGCCTCATAACGCACCAGCAGCTAATAACCCTCTATGGACTGTACTCCGTCATCCTGTCACTGGTTGTTCTAAGGGGTATACAAAGGGAGAAAAGAGATAAGGCCAACGGCGTTGAGAGGTTTGAAGAGACAAAGCTGCAAAGGATTGCCAAAGGGACATCGTACGGCTTCCTGGCAGGACTGATAACCTCAACATCAGGAGCCACTGGTGCAACACCGGTGCAGGCAGGATTATTCGCGATGCGAAAGCCGGTAAAAGTGGTGATCGGAACATCCCTTCTTGTGGTTATGGTTAACACGGCTTCAGCCCTCGGTGCACACTTTCTCGTAGGAAACATCGACCTCACCCTGGTTGCATTTCTTACTGCAGGCACAATTGCAGGAGCCCTGATCGGCCCTAAAGTTATAAAAGACGCCAGGCTGGACCATCTTGACGGCCCGATTCGATTCTGGTTTGCCATTGGAATGATCCTGTTTGGAATAATCATGATAATCAGTGCATATGCATTGAAATCACCTGTGCCACTCCCATGAAATCAGCCTGGTCTTTTTCAGCATCGCCATAAAAGTCATCCTGTTCAGATATTTTGCGATTGTTGTAATCATTGCCGGATTCCTGGAACTTGCCAATCTCCGGGTCAAATCAGGAAACCGTCATACCCTCTTCTTTGCCGTATCAATGTTCGTTCCTGCCGCGCTGTCAGCAGGATTTTTTTCTTTTCAGTAATGGAGCATGGACTTATACTCTTCTCCTATCTAACTCTGTCATCTTTGACGGATTCAGCCAGGTGACCGGCCAGCTCCCGGGAAAGAGGAAACTCTTTCCGGAGATAAGCCCCAGCATGGCAGTCTGGTAATAGTTGACATGCTCATTGTTGACATGTGTTCCGGACGGCACCATGAGCAGAATTCTGAGCCTCTGAAACAGATTAAGCCTTTTTATTGCGCAGATGTCCGGCAGAGATTCATTAGCCATGGCTCTCGGTGTCAGGTAGAATGATCCTGCAAATCTCCTTCCGTTTGCTACCGTATTCATGAAACAGTCAGTTTCATAGGTTGAGACGTTGCAAATCACTTTCATCGTTTTCTCCCGGTAAAAGAAGAGCGTTTTCAATATGTGCCAAATATATTTCCCCTTGCCTCCAGGCTTCACCTCCCTTGATTCAGTGTAATTCTCTGACGCCACCTGCGCATCGAAACCCAGTCCCATGCCGTTCAAAATGATCTTCCCGTTACAGGTGCCGGCATTCATGGGCGTTACATTCATCCTGAAAAACATCTCCCGGTCTTCCTCCCGGAAGCTGTCGGGAAACCCGGTTACCTGTATAAGATCATTCCCGGTGCCGCCGGCAATCAGCCCGATGACAATGTCTTTACGGTTGACTGGCGGAGCCGCTATTTCGTTCATGGTTCCGTCTCCACTTACACCTATGATGCAGTTATATCCTCTGGATGCAAACTGCTCGGCCAGTTCGGTGGCGTGAGATTTCCTTTCGGTGTTTACTATATCTGCCTCCAGCTGTGGAGGTCAGCCATCTGCCTGATCTTATCGACAAGAATCAGTGCATGGCCGTTACCGGCCACGGGTTGACAATGAAAACCCATTTTCTCCGATTTTCCATGAGTTTTTTTATTGTGTGACCATTGTACAGATCGAATGCGGAAGGCTGACGGTGACAGCAGCCTTACCCCCTATGTACAGCCTGTAGCTGATCTCCTCTTCCGTAGGATTCATTACCACAACTACAAGGGTGCTGTCAGTATTCATGAAGGCTGTTGTCAGCAGCTGTGCCCTGCTCGATGAGCTTATGATCCTGACTGCACCCGGCCTGATGAACTTCGAAAAATGGCCTATGTAATAATACGAGTTCATGTAATGCAGGCTGCCGTCACTCGTCCTGGCATGAACAGGCGCAAAACAGAAATTGCCGACATGGTTCGGGCCTCCGGTCTCATCAAGAAGAATGTTCCAGTCAGTCCACGCCACTGCGCCGTTGTTGAAGTCGTGGATCATATTCTCACCGTACTGCTCTCCCCACTGCCACTGATCCATTGTCTTCCAACTGAACGGGTAATTGCAGGCCTCGGTAAGAAGAAGGTTCATCCCGGGAAATGCCTCCGCTACGCGTTTTACATTTTCATACTGTCTGCCGCCATTCCATACCTCGTACCAGTGAAAGCCTATACCCCATACATATCTTGCAGCTGCGGAATCACTCAGTATTGATGATGCCCTGTGATAGATCAGGTCGCGGTTATGATCCCAGGCGATTAGTTTTTTGCCGGCAAGACCACTGCCGTGAAGTGTAGGACCAAGGTAATCGCTGATGAAGTCCCGCTCTTCTTCTGCAGTGTAAATACAGCTTTCCCATGTCTGTTTTGCCATAGGCTCATTCTGAACCGAAAGACCCCAGACCGGCACGCCGCTCTGCTCAAGAGCCTGTATGTACTTAACATAGTAATTTGCCCACGGCTGGTAATAATCCGGCAGCAGCCTGCCTCCCTGCAGCATGTTGTTATTGTCCTTCATCCATGCCGGAGGACTCCACGGGCTGACAAAGAGAGGAAGGTTTCCCCCGGCCTTCTCCATTGCTTTTTTGATAAGGGGTATCTTGTACTTCTCGTCGTGGGCAATGCTGAATGTCTTAAGCTCAATGTCGCCATCCTCAACATAGGTGTACATGTCGCTCGAAAAATCGCAGCTGTTCATGTTGGTCCTGCCGAATGAATACCCAATACCCGCCGAAGAGTCAAAATATGCGTTAATAAGCTCATCCTGGCGGGCCTGTGGCAGCTTTGCCCATGTCTCGGCTGCAGCATCGGTGAAGGCGCCGCCTATACCCAGGAAAGTCTGAAACCTTTTTGAAGGATCAACAAAAAGCGAAGGCTGGGTCTCCAGCGGCTGTCCAAAGTCGGTGAATGTCAGCGTATCGGTAGCCGAAAGCCGGAATGAAGTCGATTCGGCCGTGGTATAGACAACAACCTTTCCGGAAGCTGCACTGAACGCCGGCTCCTCTGCCACCGCACCCGAGGGCTTATCGGAACCCCTGTTGCCGGTACAGGCCGCCAGCAACGCCACAACAATAAGAAGTAACCCGTTTCTCATCCTTGAAGTTTTTTCGCAATAAAAATATACAAATGTTTAAAATATGCCAGGGCGTCACCCCCGGCCGCAATGCCAGGCTTTTATTCCTGCTTCCCCCACTCCACCTTGTTTGACCGGTAAAAGCCTATGCCCATGTTTTCCATACGTGCGCCGTGAGATGCAAGACGTACCCTGTACTCATCCCAGCTGCGCTGTGCTGCAGGTGTCCATCCGATCTCGGCGTAACCCAGCAGCCTCGGGAAGAGTAGGTACTCAGCTTCCGTACGGTTCGAAATAGTTTCAGCCCACAGCGGAGCTTCGATCCCGATGATATTTTCCCTTTTTATTTCAGGCACGAGTGTGGCGGGATCCCAGTTGTAACCATGATCCACTTCGATGTACCCGGCCCAATGCAACCCGTAAATACTGGTCGAATCATACTGCATGTCGATGTATGCGTATTTCGAGGGCGACATCAGCACCTTTGCGCCCTGCTGTACACCTTTTATGGCATTTTCAGCTTTTGCCCAGTACTGGACCACAGTGTTGGGCTTCAGTGTGGCCAGCGCAATCTCGTCCCATCCGATCACCAACTTGCCGTGAGCGGCAACTATATCCTGAACCCTGTTGACAAACGGAATGTAATCCTCAAGCTTTGTGGAATGAGATTCGTCGCCCCCGATGTGAAGGTAAGGCCCGGGGGTCAGGGCGGTGAGCTCGCGGAAGACATCATCCACAAATTTGCAGGTAGTCTCGGACTTCGTGTCAAGAGTGCTGAATCCCACGTCAGTTCCAGTGTACAATTCCGTGGCTTTCCTGCTTATGTTCAGCTCGGGATATGAAGCCAGGGCGGCATTTGTGTGGCCCGGCATGTCAATCTCGGGGATGATTGTGACATATCTCTCTGCAGCATATTTCACCATATCGGCATACTGTTCCCTGGTGTAATAGCCTCCGTCGCCGCCTCCGACCTGGGTGCTTCCTCCGTGGATGGCCAGGTTGGGCCAGGAGCTTATCTCAATCCGCCAGCCCTGATCATCAGCAAGGTGAAGGTGCAGTACATTCATCTTGTAAGCTGCCATCTGGTCAATAAAGATCTTAATATCCTCCGCACTGAAGAAATGGCGTGCAACATCGCGCATCATACCGCGGTATGAATAAACGGGGTAATCACGTATCGTTCCGGTGGGAATTTTCCACGGACCTTCCTGAAGCGTCGTCATTTCAACACTGGCGGTCAAAAGCTGCCTGACGGTCTGAGCTCCGTAAAACAGACCTGCCGGTTTATTTGCAGAAATTTTCAATAGTTTGCCCGTGACTTCCAGCTCATATCCTTCATCGCCAAGCTCTTCATCACCCCCCGAAAGAGTAAGAAGGATATCTCCCTTTCCGGGTTTGCTCCCATCAGTAAGGACCTTCAGGCCGAGACCTGTTGAAGGATTGAGCTTATCTGCTAGGATCTGTCCAATCCGGTTAAGCTCATCTGACTCATCCGAAACGAAGATGTCGCTGTTGCGGGTCAGGCTGAATGTTTCGCCGGTGGCTGTTACTGACACCGGTTTCGGGATAAGATTCGCCTTTGTCATGTCTGTCGGGGTTGTGGAACAGGCTGTTATGCTTAGTATTGCAAAAGCAGACAGTGCAATCGTGACGAGGTTTGTTTTTTTCATGTGCAGGTATTCTTGAGTTTGATTTTTGGTTATCATCCCGGTATCAGGGGTTAAATATATTCATTTTCGGTAATATTGTTAACCATGAAATGTACGGCCGTGCAAACCGATCCCATGTACCAGGTTGCTCAAATATTATCCCTTCCTGCAGATGTACGGGAATATTAGTAAATTTGTGGGCACCGCTATGAAAGTAGTTGATCTAAAGGATTTCGAAGCACTCTCTTTCCTCTTCAGGGGCGAAAGAGGTCACCGCCTGGCCACACTCGTAATGCGGCTACTGGCCATTGACAAGATCAATCAGGTATATGATCATTCAGGGGCCTGGACCGGTGTTGATTTCACTTCGAGGCTCCTCGATGACCTCGGGGTGAACTATTTTGTAGGAAACGCAGAACGGCTGGAGAACCTGCCCGGAGGGCCGTTCATCACGGTTTCTAACCATCCTTACGGCGGTCTCGACGGGATAATGTCAATTGATATCTTTGCCAGGCTGCGCCCCGATTATAAATTCATGGTCAACCGGATTATTTCCATGGTAAAGACGCTGAATGACAATTTTGTTTCAGTGGTGCCGACAGGCAACAAAATGACAGCCATAAAAGCCGCCAGCCTCAGGGGAATCCGCGAATCACTAGAGCATCTCCGGAACGGACACCCGATGGGCTTTTTCCCCTCAGGAGCCGTCTCCGACTTCAGCCTGAGGGATCTGAGGATCAGGGACAGGAAGTGGCAGTCAGGCATACTGCACCTGATACACTCGGTCAAAGTACCGGTCATCCCGATCAGGTTCTTCGACAAAAACTCAGCTTTCTTCTATTTCCTGGGACTGATCAACTGGAGGGTGCGCCTGCTCAGACTTCCGTCAGAGGTGTTCAATAAAAAGGAGCATCAGCCGCGAATCGGCATCGGCAGTATGATAACCGTTGAAGAACAGCAGCAATTTGCTGATCATGAATCCCTTGGTGAATTCCTGAGAAAAAAGGTCTACGAAATGCCCCTGCCTGAAAATTTCGTTTCCCGAAAAATGATTACACCATAGTTCCAAAAATCCAACTCATATGCCTGACAGTAAAAAGGAAGTCAAAATCAGAAAGCCGCTGAAAACAAGCGAGGTCCTGAGTGCTGTTTTCAGTGACAGGGCCCGCACAAACCTTCTGAAAAAATATGAGCAACAGCTTATTTCCTGGCTCGTTCAGCGCATTCCCCAACGGATCACCTCGAACTTCCTGACGGGGGTGGGATTTTTCGGGTATATAATCGTGCTCGCAGGTTTCGTTCTGGCCAGCTATTTCGGAAGAGCCTGGCTATTTCTCGGTCTGCCGGGGTTCATTATAAACTGGTTCGGAGATTCACTTGACGGAAGACTGGCCTATTACCGTAACAAGCCAAGGAAGCAGTATGGATTTACCCTTGACATAACGATTGACTGGTTAAGCATTATCCTTATTGGCCTGGGTTATATCATTTATGCCGATGGCATCTGGGAGGTGTTCGGCTATGGATTTGTCACAATGTACGCCTGGGAAATCATACTTGCCCTTATAAGATATAAAATTACGGGTAAATATGCGATTGACATCGGCAAACTGGGTCCCACGGAAGTAAGGATAATGGTCGGCGCAATCATGGTGGCAGAGGTGCTGCTTCCCGGATCAATCATATTCTCGGCAATCCTTCTGGTAGCAGCCATCTTTGTCGTCAACATCATTGACACCAGGAAACTGCTGCGGGTGGCTGATGAAATTGACAAAAAGGAAGCTCAATTAAAATCATAGTATATATTTGTTCCAAGCCAACCTGACCACCATGGGAGAAATAACCGTTAAAGAAGTCGTCACTCGGAAAGATCTGCGTGATTTCATCTACCTGCCTGAGAATGTTCACCGCAATGAGTCTGACTGGCTGCCGCCAATCTACATGGATGAGTGGGAGATTTATGACAGGAAGAAAAACAAGTCTTTTAGCTACGCCGATGCCCTGATCCTGCTTGCTTACAGGGACGGCAAACCGGTGGGAAGGATCATGGGGCTCATAAACAGGAGATACAATGATATCCACAATGAGCAGCATGGCCGCTTCTGCTTCATGGAATGCTACGATGACAGGGAGGTGTTCCAAACTCTGATTGGAAGGGTTGAAGACTGGGCCAGGCAGAACGGGATGATAAAAATGATAGGACCGCTGGGCTTCTCCGACAAGGATCCGCAGGGATTTCAGATCGAAGGGTTTGAATATCCGCAGTTCATTACCAGCTCAAACAATTCCCCATACATGCCAGACCTGATCGAAAAGGAGGGCTATGTAAAAAAGGTTGACCTCGTGAATTACCTCGGTGATATGCCAAAGGAGTTCCCGGAAGTCTATGAAAGAGTGCTGGAAAGAATAAACAGAACCGGAGAATTTACAATCACAGAATTCCCGACCAAAAAGAAACTCAAACCTTACATTCTGAGCATTCTGGAGCTCATGAATGAAACGTTCTCGGAGATTTACGGCTTTGTTCCGCTTACTGACAGGGAGAAATCCGATTTTGCGGCACGATATCTTCCCATTCTCGATCCTAAATTCATCAAGGTTGTCGAAAAGGATGGCCGGCTCATCGGCTTCGCCATCGGCATGCCGGACCTCAGCGCGGGCATTAAAGCCTGCCGCGGGAGGCTGCTTCCCTTCGGCATTCTCCGGGTTCTCAGGGAGTCAAAAAGATCAAAGAAACTCATAATGATGCTGGGAGGAGTGAAGAAGGAGTTCAGGGGAAAGGGCATCGATGTACTGATGGGTGTCAAGATACTCCAGGACGGTATAAACAGCCGTATGAAAAGCCTGGACAGTCACCTTGTTCTCGAAGATAATGTCAGGATGAGAGGGGAATACGAAAGAATCGGCTGCAAAGTGGTCAAGAAATTCCGTATCTATCAGAAGGACCTGTAACCGCAAGACCTTCATACAATAGACCTTCCGGCCTTCAGACCATTATTCCCAGGTAATCACAGAAATACGTTTCTTCCCGTCCATTTTCACAGTCAGGTTCTTCTCAAACCGTACATGTACAACATATTTCCCCTGCCTGATGACCTTCTGCTCCCTCAGGATGTCCCAGTTCAGTATGGAGCCCTTCTGATTATGCTGAACTGAAAAATAGCCCACATTCATCGATGTGACATTGTGGAAGAAATGAGACCCTGACGAGGCGTCAAGCGGAAAATCCTCCAGGCTGGTCTCAATGATCACTTTTGCATTGCATATCTGAGGCCATGTCACAGGAATGCCGATCCACCTGTCGCGCGAGCCCCATCTGCCCGGCCCCAGTAAAATATACTGCCTGCAGTTTTTGATCATCTCGTCGTTGAACTCATCTATCTCCGCTGCAATTTCCAGGGTTTTTGACTTGTCAAACAGGTCGCGGTCAACATAAATGACATCCTGAATACTTCCGATCATGCCATTCCCCATGCTCTTTTCAGTGTAGAGCAGAATGTGTGATCTGTCAATCTCATCCATGTTCACTTCATAGTCCAGGGTGGCCCCTATGATGGGTTTGATCTGCAACAGGTAGAATGATGCCTTGTAATCGCTGTCCCTGGTCAGGTCAATTGCAAACTCGATCTCAACCGGGGTGCCCAAAGCCTCCTTTACAATATCCAGGATCTCGGTCAGAGACCTGGCCAGCGGTATGTAATCATACTTCAGGATATCTGCGAAGTTGATTATACGCGGACCGGGCCTGTCTATCCCGGGGTAAATAGTCCTGCTCCCGGCTGAATAAACCGATGCACAGTGCCTTATCACCCCGTGACGCTCTGCGTCTTCGATACTTAACCTGACCAGCCCTGCCGTGTCGCCTTCCAGCAGGTTCAGCTCCTTCTTGGTGAGGTCAACTGCATACAGTTCAACCTGGGAATTCAGAAACTGGTCCTTGGGGGAATTGTTTTCCAGGTTGGGGTATTTTGGCGAAAATCTGAAGGCCTTTTCGCCTTCAACAACATAGGTCCCGAGGCCCACGGCAAGCACGGCAAACCCGTCCTCCGGCTGCATGTGACCGTAGGGGTAATAATTGTATGACTGGCTGACACCGCTGATGTGCGGATAATAGGTGTTTTCATACTGCTCGCCCACCACCTCCTGGATAATGACAGCCATCTTTTCCTCTTCAATCTTGTAGTTGATGGCGCTGATATAACCCCGGGCCGTATCGGAGTAAATGGATGCATATACCAGCTTGATTGCATCCATGAGCTGGGTGAGCCGTACTTCAATTTCCTCATTGATATTGGGAAGCAGGTAGGTTTCGAAAATCCCTGCGAAAGGCTGCATCAGCGAGTCCTCAAAGAGGCCCGAAGAACGGACTGCCAGCGGCTTTGTTATTTTCCCGAGGATTATCCGGAGATTCCCGATCAGGGACTGAGAGAGCTCGCCTCCGATGAACAGCCTCTTGATGGTTTCGTAACTGGTCTCAGAATAGATCCTGCTTCTGAGCTTGTTGTTATCGAGGAAATCCTCAAACTCATTGGTGCCGATGATAAAGGTGCGCGGCGCCTTGATATTGATGCCGGGGACGTAATTTGCAATATCGAAATTGTAGATCAGGGTATGGATGAATGCCAGCCCACGTCCCTTGCCCCCCAATGCCCCGGGAGAGAGCTGGATGATATTGCTCTCTTCAAGGATCAGCGTTTCATCAAACTCTACAATCTTGCCTTTGTTCTTCTCGTATTTGAGCCTCTTTACAGCGTCAACCAGGTAGTCTCTCAGCGATTCGGCATTCCTGAAATCGCTGATTTTCTTGGGAGCTATCTCCCTGGCAAGCTGAATCTCACCACGGGCGGTAAGCCACAGCGAGAAATGATTCTTGCGGGCATGGTACAACAGGGTCTCTGTGGGAATGGACTGAAGCTGAATCTCAAACTCATTCATGTTCTTGGCTGTACCGATGGTCCTCCCGGTTTCATCCTTGTAGATGAAATCGCCAAACCCGAGATGGAAACTGATGAAGTTCCTTATGTCCTGGGCCAGGGTATCAGAGTTCTTGTAGATAAAGACACAGTTAAGCTCCTTTGCCTGTTTCTCATTCTCCCTGTCAGATGACTGGATGATTGTGGGCAGGTCGGGGATTTCCGCTTTGATGGCCCTGACAAGTTCAAATCCGGCGTTCTCATCAAACAGGCCGTCCTTCTGGAACTTCACATCCGTTATGAGGCACAGAAAGAACTCGTTGTACTTTTTGAAAATACGCATGGCTTCTTCATAATTCGAAGCCATAAGGATCTTGGGACGCACCCTCAGGCGGAGGACCTTGTACAGTTCATCCATGGTGCTGACATCATCGATGATGCGCCTTGTCTGCTCCATCACGCAGTGGTAAAGCAGGGGAATATATCGCGAGTAATATTTGGCAGAGTCTTCAACCAGGAGTATTATCCGGCTGTAGCCCACCTTTGTGTCATTCTCAACATTGACATAGTCCTCCAGTTGCTTTACCATTGCAAAAAAGATCCGCGAATCTCCGTTCCAGACAAAAACATTATCAATCAGGCTGGTGCGTTTCTGTTCGCTCTGAAAGAAGGCTATGTACTCATTGTTGTTTAGAAGCAGGTAAATAGGTATATACTGGTAAAGTGATTTTAGCTTCTGTGCAATCTCCATGGGCGACTTCTTGTCAACACCCACCATGATGATTATCAGGTCAAAGTGCTTAAGGTAAAGCTTCTCAAGTGCCTCCTCAAATGATGAAACACCCGTAATTCGGGGAATGGTGGTGAGATTCAGCTGGTAATAGACACCCAGGATGTAATCCGAGAATTTGCCTTCACGCTCAAGACTGTAGGCATCGTAAAGGTTTGCGATTATCAGTATCTCCTTGACCTTGAATTTCATGAGATCATGAAAAATGTCGCGGTCATAGTTGTTCTTCTCCAGAAAATTCTGAAGCAGTTTGCGTTTGTTAAGAAGAAAATCCTTTGCTGCCTCGAACTTCTGCTTGAGCTCCTCGTCCGACCTGTACTTCCTTATTGCCACTTCGCCCTGCCTGGAGTTCAGGTAGTTGCAGATGAGTGACGAGATATTGTTGATCAGGTCCCTCTCTTCCTTCATGAAGGGGCCCTCATGCATGTCGGGAAAGTCCTTTGTGTAATATACCTCGATCTCCCCCATTTTGTCGTCGATTGTCAGGAACGGCTGCCTCTGCCTCCACTTGGTAACCATAAAGCCCGGAGATGTATATTCCTGACCGTCATAGCTGATCCTGGCGACCGTGTGTTCAGGGTACTGCCAGGCATCAGGAATGATATAGACTATCTGCTTCAGTGCATTTTCAACAGATTTTTCGGCCTGAAGAATTGAGGTTGTCTGGTTTATGCATGATAATTCCTTGAGACGCTCCGTTTTTTCGTACATGATCTTCTTCATGCCGATCTCCGTCGCAATGACGGTGTCAAGCCCGTAAATCAGGTTGATGAATCCCGAGACAAGCAGCGCCACGGTCTCCACAAATTGTTTTTCCTCCTCCAGAAACGGCTCTTCATCAGCGGTGGGGCTGTCAGCCTGGTAAAATACCTGCACTGACCCCATCCTGGCCGAAATCGTCTTGAAACGGGCATTAAGGAAAACCGGAGTTTCAGCCATACCTGATGAGGAGTACTCCTTTTCGTCGTATTTAATCCGGCATTTTATCTGCCCCGGAGAGCGGAACGCTCCCGGAATTATATTGACTATCTCGCCCAGGGTGGTGTCAATCGAAAGCCCGTTCCTGAGCCGATTTGAGATTTCATTGATTGTGACAATTATCCTTGTGTTGCCTTCAGTTTCGTCGGGTTGTGCCTCACCCCTTTCAGCAGGATTTATGATTTCATTGCCCTTGATAATATTCAAAAAACCGGTGATAAGGTTTGCCATGTTGCTCAGTAACACGGCCTCGGACTTCAGGTAGGTCTCCTCATCTGTAACCGGAAAACCCTTCAGGTAATAGAACTCTATCTTGCCTGACCTCCTGTCAATTGTGGTAAACTCCTCCTTCAGGCACCATTTGTGATCTTCAAAGTCCTTGTCAGAACTGAGGTACTCCCTGCCTCCGTAAACAATCCTTGCAACCGCATACTCAGGATAGTTCCAAGACCTGGGCATATTCCTGCAAATCTGGGTCAATGTGTCATGAATATTCTTTTCCTCGCTCTGTTTCCGCGACTGTTCAAGCCTCAGTGCGCTTTCCTCCTCAACTTCTTCAGTCCGGCCCTCCGCCAGACGGGAATTCAGGAAGTTCGAGACAATTGTCGCAATGTTCTCAAGCAATTGCCTCTCCTCATGAAGGAACGGTCCCTCGTCAGCCCTGGGAAACTGTTTGGTATAGAATACATCAATAGCCCCCCATTTTTTTTCATAAGTCTCAAATACCTGCTTCTGAATCCAGCGTGACTCCCTGAAATCATCAGGACGGTATTCCCTGCCGTCATACTTTATGCGGGCATATGCATATTCAGAAAACTGCCATGCCTTCGGTATCTCCTTAACAATTTCAAGCAGTGTTGCTTCAACACTGTCCTTCCTGCTGATAATCTTGTTTATCGTGTAAATAATGGATAATCCCTTCTGACTCTGGATTTTCTCTGCCAGAAGCTTCTGTATCTCCTTCTGCCACCGGGATATGTCTTCCATTGTCTTGTCAGTTCTCCATTGTCGGGATTTGCTGCCCGATGTAATTTCTTTTGAAAGTTAATAATAACCCGATTATTTTTTTAAACCTGTCGGAAAATATGGAAATTTTATTATATAAATTTGTTCCTTAAGATCCACTAATCCCAAAAACCTATTACTATGTCGAACCCTGTAGAAGATTTCATGGCGAAAGTTATTGCCAAAAACCCCGGTGAGGTTGAATTTCACCAGGCAGTCAGAGAGGTGACGGAGTCCCTGATGCCTTTTATACTCGAAAATCCGAAGTACCGCTCTGCGAAGATCCTGGAAAGGATGTCTGAGCCTGAAAGAATCATAATCTTCAGAGTCCCCTGGATGGACGATAAGGGAGAAATCCAGATCAACAGGGGGTACAGGATAGAGATGAACAGCGCAATAGGCCCCTATAAAGGCGGCTTACGCTTCCACCCGACTGTGAACCTGGGTATCCTGAAATTCCTTGCTTTCGAGCAAGTACTTAAAAACAGCCTTACAACCCTGCCAATGGGCGGAGGTAAGGGCGGTTCCGACTTTGATCCCAAGGAAAAGTCAGACAACGAAGTAATGCGCTTCTGCCAGTCGTTCATGAGTGAACTCTTCAGGCATGTCGGTGCAGACACCGACGTCCCGGCCGGTGATATAGGCGTTGGCGGCAGGGAGATCGGCTTCCTGTTCGGACAGTACAAGAGGCTGCGCAATGAGTTTACCGGTGTGCTGACCGGGAAAGGGCTTGACTGGGGCGGCAGCCTTATCCGGCTTGAGGCAACCGGCTACGGCCAGGTCTATTTCGCCGAAGAGATGCTCAATACAAGAGGTGACAGTCTTAAAAACAAGATCTGCACCGTCTCGGGCTCAGGCAATGTGGCTCAGTTCGCAACTGAAAAAGCCATACAGATGGGTGCCAAAGTGGTCACCATGTCTGACTCCAATGGCTATATCCATGACCCTGATGGTTTTAATGAGGAAAAACTTGCCTTCGTCAAGAACCTGAAGAATGTCAAGAGAGGCAGAATCAAGGAGTATGCCGATAAATACAAGTGCCGGTACGTTGAGGGTAAGGCAACACCGTGGGAGGTGCCCTGCCAGGTAGCCCTGCCTTCTGCCACACAGAATGAAATCACTGGAGCCGATGCCGAACTTCTCGTCAAAAACGGGTGCTTCGTCGTCTCGGAAGGAGCCAACATGCCATCTACTCCCGACGCTGTCAACGTCTTCCTCCATCATAAAATCCTGTTCGGCCCCGGTAAGGCTGCAAATGCCGGCGGGGTAGCCACTTCAGGACTTGAAATGACGCAGAATTCAATGCGCCTTTCATGGTCAAGGGAAGAGGTTGATACCAGGCTGCACCGCATTATGAGAGATATCCATGCAACCTGTGTCAAATACGGGACACAGAAAGACGGTTACATCAACTATGTCAATGGCGCCAATATCGGCGGCTTTGTCAAGGTTGCCGAAGCCATGCTCGCACAGGGTCTTGTTTAAACCCTGATATCTGCCTGTACCCAACCCACTGACACACGGGGCAGGTACAGGCATTTTCTTCTGTTTAAAACCGTGACGATGCACAAGCCCAGGAAGAGTATTTTCAGGGAAACCTCCTTTGAGCTTCTGATGCAGAAAAGGGTTCAGTATGTCCTCCTGATCTGCAGCAGGTACGATGCATTCATAATGGAGGAGGACGGGAAAATAGATGAAAAGGTTTTCAATGACTATGTATCGTTCAATTTGCGCTACCCCCCGCGGTTTGTCCACGTAACATCCGCCCGGGAAGCAATGCAGGCCCTGGGCTCAAAACAGATTGACCTGATCATAAACATGCTCAGTATCAGCGATCAGGATCCGTTTGAACTCTCACTTGAAATAAAAAAAGCCTATCCTGAAAAACCTCTCGTCATTCTTGCACCTGACTCGCGTGAAATTACCCTGAGGCTCAACAGCGAGGACCTCTCAAATGTCGATTATGTTTTCACGTGGCCGGGAAACACGGATATCCTTCTGCCGATAATCAGCCTTGCAGAGGATAAAATGAATATCGACGAAGACAGCAGGCATGAAGGAGTACAGTCGATTCTGCTGGTTGAAAGTTCCTTTAAAACGGCTTCCCTGTCGCTCCGCCATCTCTACTCAATAATCCTGGAACAGTCGCGCGAATACATGATCGAAGGCCTCAACGAGCACCAGAAAATGATGCAGATGAGAGGAAGGCCCAGGATCCTGCTTGCCGCAGGCTTCGAAGAGGCAGGACGACTCTTCGGAAAACACAAGAGTCTGCTCCTGGGTGTCATCGCGGATGCAGACTTCAGGACGGGTACCTCTGATGGCACAGCCATTCTGGCCGGCTTCTGCAGGGAGATAAAAAACTATGACTCCAACCTGCCCGTTATAATAAAATCTGCCAATCCTGAAAATGAAAAGCTTGCTGCCGAATATGGCGATGCATTTCTGAACAGCGCCTCCAGAGCCCTTCCCCTTGAGCTGAAATCACTTCTCAAGAAACACTGCTCATTCGGGGATTTTGTTTTCACAGACCCTGATACAGGCCAGGAGATTGCCAGGATTGCAGACCTCCAGGGTTTTCAGCGCAGGCTGTTTGACATACCTGATAATTCTTTGCGTTATCACCTCTCAAGAAACCATCTCTCAAAATGGCTCTATGCCCGCGCTCTATTTTCCCTGGCAGAGTTTCTCAAAGAGGTCCGGCTTGACGATTTTGCCAGCATCGACCAGGCCCGTCGCTTTATCTTTGATACAATTGCCAACTTCAGGCTTAACAAAGGCCATGGCATCGTAGCCGATTTTTACCGTGAGCACTTTGACGAATACCTGGCTTTCACGCGAATCGGAGAGGGTTCCATGGGAGGAAAGGCCCGAGGTCTGGCTTTTCTCGATTACCTGATCAAGCAGAACCGGTACTTTGAAAACCTTGAAGAGACTGTCGTTTCGATACCGCGCACCGTGGCCCTGTGCACCGATGTCTTCGATGAGTTCATGTCCTCGAACAATCTTTACCAGATTGGTCTCTCAGACCTAAGTGACAGGCAGATACTTGACGCCTTCGTCAGTGCAAGACTCCCGGTGAGAATTCATAAGGATCTTTTCGTCTTCATCTCGATAATAAACGGCCCGGTGGCAGTACGTTCCTCGAGCCTGCTTGAGGATTCTCACTTCCAGCCATTCGCCGGTGTCTATTCCACCTACATGATCCCGAAGGCTTCCGATGACGCTGTCATGCTCGAACTGCTCAGCACCGCGATCAAAAGCGTGTATGCATCGGTATTCTACAAGGGAAGTAAAGACTACATGAAGGCGACTGAAAACCTCATCGAGGAAGAAAAAATGGGGATCGTCCTTCAGGAGGTCTGCGGAGAGCAGTATGAAAACCGGTTTTACCCTACTGTTTCGGGTGTTGCCAGATCCGTAAATTTCTACCCCATCGAACCGGAGAAATCCGAAGAGGGATTTGTCAGCCTGGCCTTCGGCCTGGGAAAATACATCGTCGACGGTGGCATTTCCCTCAGATTTTCGCCCGGACACCCCAGGAAGATCATCCAGCTCTCTGATACGAAGATGGCTCTCCGCGAGACCCAGCAGGAGTTCTATGCCCTCGATCTCAACCCGGCAAGCTTTGTTCCAAGCACTGATGATACGGTAAACCTCCTCAGGCTGAAGATCAGTGACGCTGAAAATGACGATTCGCTTAAATTCGTGGCATCGACCTACGATTACCAGGATGATATCCTCAGAGACGAGTTTATCGGGGGAGAGAAAAAAGTGATCACCTTCTCGAATATACTGAAATATGATCTCCTGCCCCTTCCTGAAATCCTCAGGACTATTCTTCAGATCGGCCAGCAACAGCTGAACAACCCGGTAGAAATAGAATTCGCCGTAAATATTGACCCTGCAAGGAAGAAGCCAAACCTTTTCAACCTGCTGCAGATAAGACCGATAGTTGAATATTTTGAGACCGTCAGGTTCAGACTGGAAAATATCGCGCAGAGCGAAACAATAATCTCCTCAAAATCAGCCCTGGGGAACGGGACCATCGAAGGAATCCGTGATCTGATCTATATCCGGACAGAAAACTTCGATGCCTCAAAGAATATGGATACTGCAGCCAGGCTTAATGAACTGAATGACCGGTTTCTGAAGGAGGATAACCATTATATCCTTGTCGGACCCGGCAGATGGGGGTCCAGTGATCCGTGGCTCGGGATACCCGTTAAATGGCCGCAGATCTCCGCAGCCAGGCTTATAGTCGAGTCGGGACTTGAGAACTACCGCATCGACCCGAGCCAGGGCACTCACTTTTTTCAGAATCTTACTGCTTTCAGGGTAGGCTATTTTACCGTCAACCCGTATATCAGCGACGGATTTGTCGATTATGACTTCCTCTCAGGGACGGAGGCTGTGTATGAAGACACCTTCCTGAGGCATGTGAGGTTCCCGGAGCCTCTGACCATCAGGATCGACGGACGGAAGAAACTCGGAGTGGTAATGAAACCACCTGCATTTTAATGCAGGAAGGTCACATCACCCACCATGTCAAAGTATTCGCCGTCAGCATACCGGCCGTTTACCTTCCAGACATAGACCCCCTGGGGCGCCAGGTTCCCGTTACCGAAGTACCCGTCCCATCCCTTCTGAAGGTCATGACTCTCGTAAATGAGATTGCCCCACCTGTTGAATATCTGCAGCCTGTACTCAATTACATTTTCAAAGAATGGCCTGAAGACATTATCCATCCCCGGGTAGACACCCTCATCCCATTGCCCGCCGGTAGGACCTGTTTCGTTCCATTTGAAAACATTGGGGAACTTAATATCTCCGGTCTTCCATTCCACCAATACCGGTGTCGCCATGGATGCAGAATCAACACAGCCCTCGCTGGTGGTTACCATCAGTGACACATTATAGGTTCCCTCCTTTTCGTATTTGTGATAAGGATTCTCTTCAGTAGAGGTTTCACCATCGCCAAACCTCCATAAATAGTTATCGGCAAAATATGAGTAGCTGTAAAAAATCACGATCTGCTCATTGTTGATCACATTTACAGGATATGCATCAAAGATTGCTGACGGATTCTGATAGACTCTTACGATTCCGTTACGCACTGATTCGCCGGCAAGGTTTCTGACAGTCAGCTTTATAACATAATCTCCCGGCACAAAATATGTATGTACCGGTTCCTTCTCGGCTGAATACTGCCTGTCGCCAAAGTCCCAGGTATAACTCTCCCCGTGTACACTTTTGTTAATGAACCTTACTGTCAGCGGTGCGCATCCGGCGGCGTCGCCTTCAAAATCAGCCACAGGCGGTGGAGGCAGGATCACAGTAACCAGTACAGAGCGAGAGGCGGCGCAGCCCCAGCTCTGAGGGGTCATTGAATAGGTCAGGATATGCGTTCCCAGACCGGCCTCAGCAGGGTTGAATATGTCTCCCGTCATTCCCGTGCCTGTCCAGGTACCTCCTGTGGGATATGCAGTTACGGGCACCGCCGGTCCGTTGAGAAAGACAGTGCCGGGCTCTGCAATGATAATGCTCGGAAGGGGCATGACAGTGATGACCGTGCTGTCATTGTCACTGCAGTCAGTATTGATGATGTTGTAGCGGATCTTATGGTTGCCCACACCCGCAAGAGCCGGTACGAACTGGTTGCCCACAACTCCCGGGCCCGACCAGATGCCTCCCAGGTCATGAGCCAGAAGAGTAACCGCAGGACTGTCTTCGCAGAGAGTGTCAACCGGTGTTATTGTGGCATCCGGTGTGGCCACGGTAATTGTAGCATCGTCCGTGTCCGAACATCCGCTGGCGTCAGTAATGGAATATGATATGAAATGATTGCCGGTATTAGCAACAGCAGGGTAAAAAATATTCCCTGAAACACCTGTTCCAGACCAAATGCCTCCCGGATCACGGGCCTGCAGAACCACAACAGGATCTGTGGAGCATACTATACCCTCGGTAAGTATCGTGGCATCGGGTACCGGCGCAACCGTAATTATTGTTTCATCAAAATCGCAGCAACCGCTGGCATTGACAATCTCATACCTGACGGTGTGGTTGCCGGGCCCGGAGATAGCTGGATCGAAAATATTTCCCGAAATCCCGGCGCCTGACCATGTTCCTCCGGGATCATGAGCGGAGAGGGTGACGGGAGGGGCATTTGCACACATGGAGGCCACCGGGGTAATAGTTGCGTCAGGGTATGGAACAATAAGTATTATTGCAGTTGTCACAACAGGCGGATGATCGCCGTTAACACGATCGTGCGGACCGCCGGGTATGGCCGGATCATCATAGGGGTTGCAGTAGTTCCAGTTCCGGAGGGTCACTTCGAAATACTGCCCTATCAGCTTGTCAGAGTCTACAAAAATGACATCAGACCATACACCTGAACCGGTGACCGGACCGGTAAGCGTAATGACGTTGTCCGTATAGGGAAAAGTCCTTGCCCTGCCGTCAACAGTGACAGGAGTACCGGTCATTGTAATATCCGTACCGTAAATCCACTGAATCCACCTTGTGCCGACATTGGGATTATCACTTTCCTGCGGAGGAACACAGTTGAACTGCGTCAGGTCCTGGAAACGGACATTGGCGCTGTTCCCGAAACAGATGGGATATACCTCGGGGCTTATATGCATATAACCCCCGTTATGATCATCATCATCCCAGACTGTAACAATTTGTTCCTGTGAAGACGAGGTGCAGAGCACACCGTTCACTATCAGCGTGGCCTGCGGATGATAATTGCATATACTGCCCGCAGATGTATATGTTACTATTGCCGTGGCCTCAAAAACACCGGGAGCCGTGCGTATAGCCGGTACCGTTTCAACAACACCGTTATTCCAGTCAAACCTGATGTGAACGGGAGTGCCGGCATCATTGACACCCGTGTAGCTTACATTCCATGTGGCCGTGACGGGCGAACAGAGCTTGTCAGGCGTAATGTTGTTTGCCTTGGAGAAAATAGTGCAATCCTGACCGTACAGGCTGTCAGTAAGCAATATGACAATAATATATAGGATCCATTTGTTCATGAACCTGTGACTACATCCCCCTCGCCGGGTTGTACTGCAATCTGTTAAACGTGAGTAATGCCCGATTGGTTACGTTATGCCGGCCCTTTTAAGACAATTGAACCTGGCTAAGGAGCTGGCTTAAGGCCTTGGAAACCATCATACAACGCAGACTGAAAATGGCATATTTATCATATTTTGCCTTTTTTTATTTAAAAAGTAGGATTCTGGCTGCAGCCGTTGCGTAAGCTGCAGGCACCATTCTGTAAGAGGTTCATTTCCTTTAGGTAATTTTAACAGTTACATTTTATCTGATATATTCGAAATAATCAATGGAAATAAATACCTTAGTGCCTTATTGACACTATCAACCCAATTATTACCTTTTTAACCAATTCTAAAACCTGATTCTATGAAAAAAGCTGTAATGCTATTTGTCCTTGCAGTGTTTGCCCAGGTCCTGGTTGCTCAAGACGTTACGGTACAAGGACGCGTAACCTACCAGGCAGACGGAAGTCCGCTTCCCGGGGTGACGATTATGGTTGCCGGAACCAATACCGGGGTTCTCTCCGGAGCTGACGGCACCTACTCCCTCCCTGCAAAAATGGGGGCAACACTAAGGTTTTCCTTTATCGGCATGACACCGGTGGAGGTGACCGTTACATCAACAACCGTCAACATTACAATGGCCGATGCGCCCACTGACCTCGATGAGGTGGTGGTAATCGGTTACGGCGTCCAGAAGAAGGCGCTGGTGACGGGTGCCAACCTGAATGTGAAAGGTGACCAGATCGCGGAACTCAATACCTCCACTGCAATGGAGGCACTGCAGGGTATTGCAACCGGTATAAGCGTCACCAGGAACAGCGGCGCCCCCGGTGCCGGAACAAAGGCTACCATCAGGGGCCTCGGCACAATCGGTAATTCGAACCCACTCTACATTGTTGACGGAGTATCTGTCGGAAACATAGACTACCTGAACGCATCGGACATCGAATCAATCGACGTGCTTAAGGATGCAGCTTCCTCGGCCATTTACGGGTCAAGAGCTGCCAACGGGGTTATTCTCGTGACAACCAAAAAAGGTGTCAGGGGAGCCGGCCCTGTCATTTCCTACGACTTCTATTACGGGTTGCAGAATATTTACAAAAAACTGCCTGCACTCAATGCCCAGGAGTACATGTTCATCATGGATGAAGGCCGTGTAAACGACGGGCTTGCTCCAAATGACTGGGAAACATTG
Organism: Bacteroidales bacterium; assembly: GCA_049294275.1. GTDB lineage: Bacteria > Bacteroidota > Bacteroidia > Bacteroidales > VadinHA17 > SR-FBR-E99. The sequence continues at coordinate 29,930 of JBAQCQ010000076.1, read as the reverse complement.
CTGAAGAACAACTCATACATCAATGCAAATTTCCCCGGTAACCTCGGAACACAACTCGGTGAAGAGATCTGGGCGAATCTGCAGGCCGGCTGGGAAGGCACCGACTGGGTTGAGGAAATGTCTATGAAGAACGCCCCGGTGCAGAATCATTCTATCAATATCACGGGTTCTGCTAAAGACGTAATCTACGCTCTGGGGGTCTCCTACTTCGACCAGGCAGGTATTCTCGGCGGTGACCTGATCAACGCCGGATTCACTCGGTTCACGGCACGCCTGAACACTGAAATGGTGCTCGTCAAAGGCAGCAACCGTGACATCATCACCGTCGGCGAGAACTTCACCCTGACCAACTCAAAGAACAAGTGGCTGGGAACAGGAAACATTTACTGGAATGACCTCCACAATGCCCTTATAACCAATCCTCTGTTACCCGCATACTGGGATAAGTCTCCTGACCAGTACGGGTTTACCCCCACCCTTGAGGGTATCTCCCTTGGCCAGGCCAACCCGCTTGCACAGCTGTTTTACAACCGCTCAAACTTCCAGTGGGGCAAAGGGAATACTGTTACAGGCAATGCATACGTCAACATCGAGCCTATGAAGAACCTGAGGATCAGGTCATCATTCGGAATAAACTCATGGTTCGGACATAACAGAATCTGGGCTCCCACCTACAAGCTTGGCACACAGTATAATAATACCACTGACAGAGTGGAGCAGTCAATGTACCAGGGAATTAACTTTACCCTGACAAACACTGTATCTTATGAATTCAACGTGAACCAGCATAAGATCAGCGTTCTCGCCGGAAATGAGATCCTTAAAAATATCCTCAATTCCAATGTTGGAGGAAGCAAGTCAAATTCAATCTTCGGTGACCCTGATTACGCCTACCTTGATAATGTGGTTGCAGAATCACTCGCTGGTATTAATACCTGGGGCGCTGACTGGGCTGCCCAGGGCGGCGGATTGCTCTCCTATTACGGACGTCTGTCGTACAACTTCAGGGAGAAATATATCCTTGATGCTGTATTCCGCGCTGACGGCTCTTCGAACTTCGCCAAAGGTAACCGCTGGGGCTTTTTCCCGTCAGTATCTGCCGGCTGGATATTCACGGAGGAAGATTTCATGAAAGGCAACTCCCTGATCAACTTCGGTAAACTTCGCGCCAGCTGGGGACAGAACGGCAACCAGAGCATCGATAACTTCATCTACAGCTCGAATATCTCTTATCTTGACCAGGGATATTATTTCGGACCCGATAAGGTTGTTACTTCACCCACCGCAATTCCTGCAAACGTACCCAATCCGGACGTGACATGGGAAACCTCCGAACAGCTCAACATAGGTATTGACGCCCGCTTCTTTAATTCAGCTCTCGGGTTGTCATTCGACTACTACAACAAGATAACCAAAGACTGGCTGGTTCTGGCACCGATCCTCGGCACTGCAGGCGCAGGCGCACCCTGGATTAACGGCGGTGACATCAAGAACTCCGGAATTGAGTTCACCATCAACTGGAAAGGCGAAGTCTCAGACTTCATCTACGGCGCTTCTTTCAGCGGAACAATGAACCGCAACGAAGTAACCCGCCTTGCAAATGCGGAAGGCATTATAAACGGCTCGGGTGACGTACTGTCACAGGGAACTGCCTCCATTTCAAGAGTAGAGGTCGGATTTCCCATCGGCTTCTTCTACGGATTGAAAACCGATGGCCTGCTGCAGAACCAGGACGATGTTGACAAATATGTCACTCCGGAAGGTCTGCCATATTTCGAAGACCTCCGCCCGGGTGATGTGAAGTTCATCGACCAGAACCTTGACGGTCTGATCAATGATGATGACAAGGTTATGCTTGGCAGCCCGCTTCCTGACTTTGAAATGGGTCTCCAGCTGAACGCGGAGTACAAGGGCATTTATGCCAATGCTACCCTGACCGGAAAGTTCGGCATGCAGATAATGCAGTCATACAGGTCATTTGCCGACAACTTCACCCAGAACTATACCACACAGATTTTCGGCCGCTGGCATGGTGAGGGTACCTCAGACAGAATCCCGAGACTGGGATATGCCTCTACCCGCAACATCAACCTGATCTCAGATATCTATATGCATGATGCCGATTTTGTCAGAATCAGCAACGTTGTGCTGGGCTACAGGTTTGGTAATCTCTTCAAGAACCTCACCTGGCTGAAGGGCGCATCAGTATATGCCTCTGTGAATAACCTCCATACGTTTACAAAGTATGACGGAATGGATCCTGATGTGGGTTATGCCCCTGACAGCTGGGCTTCAGGTGTAGACCTTGGTCTCTATCCGCTGCCGAGAACGGTAATGTTTGGTGCAAGTGTTACATTCTAAATAAAGCCAAATGATGAAAAAATTTATCTTTATAATAATTGCTGCAACGGCCCTTCTGGTAAGCGGCTGTGAGGATTTTCTCGATACACGGAACCTGTATCAGAAGGATCTTACGAACTTTTACAAAACACCGACGGATATCACTGAAGCAATGGCTGGTGCCTACAATGCTCTGTATGTCAACGGAGTCTTCGGCGAAGAACATCTGGCTGCAAACCTCATGAGCGACTATATGCTCGGAGGCGGCGGTCCGGATGATATTACAGCAAAAAACTGCGATAACTTCCTTGACCCGACAGAGGATACCTACCGTGACCTCTGGAAGCAGACCTACAACGGTGTATACCGTACAAATGCCATCATTGAGGCTGTCGCTGAGGCCGATTACTCAAGCTATTTCAATACTGCCTCAGAAGCAGAAACCTTTAAAAACACAGCCCTTGGTGAGGCCTATTTCATGAGAGGCTTCTTCATGTACCGGGCCGCAAGGTTCTTCGGTGGCATGCCGCTGATTCCCAAATCGGATTCTCCGCGTGATGTTGCACGTGCAACCTTCACCGAAACATTCGGACAGATCGCGGCTGACTTTAAAAAAGCTGCTGAAACAATGCCGGCAATAAATCCCATGACTGTTCCACTGGCTGAATACGGTCATACCAACAGGTGGGTTGCACAGGCCTATCTCGCCCGTACATACCTTTTCTATACCGGTTATATGACAAACATCGAGAACCAGGCTACTACTGACCTTCCTCTTCCGGAAGGCGGCAGCCTGACCAAGACAGATGCAATAGACGCTCTTAATGATGTGATTACCAACAGCCACTATGAACTTACTCCTGACTTCAGGAATCTCTGGCCCTACTCTTATGTGAACAAAAGCGCCGGCAGCAATACAGTACTGCCTTGGGCTGCTACCGAAGGACTTGACTGGGTTGGCCAGGATGGTCCGAACTCTACCGTGGGTACGGGAAACAAAGAGGTTATGTTTGCCAAAAGGTTTGCTTTCGGCAACTGGGGATGGAATGAAGGTCCGAAATACAATAACCGTGTATCTCTCTTCTTCGGTATAAGGGGCAATTCACTGGTGCCCTTCGGCGAAGGCTGGGGATGGGGACCGATCCATCCTGTATTCTTCAATGCATGGCCCAACGAAGACCCGAGGAAACTCGGCTCAGTCCTTGAAATGGGCAAGGCAGAACAGGGCACCGGCGGTTATCAGCCAAACAAGGGTGACCATGAAACAGGCCTCTTCAACAAGAAATATGTAAGTCTGCAGCATTCGGGCGAAGATGATGTAGCAGGCATGTTCTACTATATTTATAATTATACAAATAAAGACATGCAGCTGTGGCATGCCCAGGACTACTACTACCTCAGGTATGCTGACGTTCTCCTCATGCATTCCGAACTTACCGAGACAGCAGATGGTATCAATGCCGTCAGGGCCAGGGCTGACCTTCCTCCGGTGACTTACTCTCTTGACAACCTCAAGAAGGAAAGACTTTATGAACTTGCATTCGAAGGACTGAGATGGTTTGACCTGGTAAGATGGGGCGATGTTGATGACCCGACCAAGAGCTACTTTGCTACCCAATGTAACGTGATGAACTCAGGGGTAGCAGGCACTTACACTGCCACCTACCGCCCTGAAATAAAGGGACTGGTTCCGATACCGGAATCCGAAATCCGCCTCTCCAACGGGGTCTATGAACAGAATCCCGGATGGTAACAGTTATAGTAATAACATGAAATTCATACAGATATGAAAATGAATAAAACAATAAGCCTGATCTTCGGAGCGCTGATGGTCTTCTTTGCAGCATGCGAACCGATCGAGAACAGGGATGTTCTCACAAACAGCTTCGATCCGGATGATATCCAGCTCGAGGTTGTGCAGTCCACAACCGGCGGAAATGAGCTTTCGATCCGGATGAAAACACCGGGCATCGTCGGATACTGGGATTATGTGATAGACAAGAAGTTCTCAGACAGGGTGGATGTTATTTTCCCCATCCCGGGAACGAGCACTTTTACATTCTATGTCACCACTCCCTACATGGATAACAACCAGGTGGATGCTGTCAGCTACATATCCAAGAGCGTTGATGTCACTATTACCCAGCTTGACCATGAACTCCCTGAGGCTTACTATAAGCTCGTAGGTGCAAACCTCGAAGGGAAGACATGGGTTTTTGACGGCGTAGGAGGAGATAACGGACTATGGTGGTACATGACAGACCCGGGCAACTGGGGGGGACTGTGGTGGAATGCAGGAGGCACATGCTGCCCTCCGCCTGACGCTTCAGGCATGATGAAGTTTGACCTGAATGGTGGAGCAAATTACACATACTATGCATCTCCTACTGCAACTCCGGTCACCGGAAGCTCATGGGCCTTTAATGCCGATTTTACAAAACTTACAATAAAAGGTGACGCCAATATTCTGGGTTTTACAGAGGGTGACGGTAAGGTTTTTGAAATTAAGGAATTTACCTCTGACCGCCTAACCTTGTTTGTCTCTGCCAGCGGACATGGTACCGGCTGGGTGTGGGTGTTCAAACCTGCTCCGCCTGCTCCGTAGTCAGAGAGATTTCTGAAAAAGATTTAAATTCAAAGGTACCCGGCCTGTGACCGGGTACTTTTTTTATTATCCGCCCCGGACTGACCAAAAAATGATTTATTTTGCGGACCTGGTGAGGAACTGCTGAACTGATGAATGATTCAAGATACATTATATTCGATTTTGACGGAACGATCGCCGACACGTTTGACCTGACGCTTGAGATCTACAACACGATTGCACCTGAATATAACTGCAGGCGTGCAGGCCCTGAGGACCTTGATCTGTTCCGGACAAAAAAGCCGCAGGAGCTGCTGAAAATATACGGCGTCTCACGGCTGAAACTGCTTTCACTTATGCTGAGGATCAGAAGAGAATTAAACAGTTACATTCCTGAAATAAAATTTATAAGGGGTATGGACGATTCCCTCCGGGAGATCCGCGGGAGAGGTTACAGGATGGGAATCCTCACCTCAAACTCCGTGAACAATGTCGGTAAGTTTCTGGATATTAATAACCTGTCCGGTCTCTTTGATTTCATTTACAGCGGCAAAAGCCTCTTTGGAAAGGATAAGGTTATCAGGCGATTACTCATGCATGAAAACCTCACAGCTGACAAAGTCATTTATGTCGGTGATGAAGCGAGGGATATCGTGGCATCCAAAAGTGCGGGAATACCGGTTGTTTCGGTGTCATGGGGAATGAACCGGCGAGAGCTGCTTGCTTCCCTCTCTCCCGATCAGATGGCAGATGACCCCAGAGAGCTGCCCGGCTGCCTGCAGCGTGTCTTCGACGACAGATAACAGAGCTGGTACACTGACCCGTCTCTGAACTTGTAATCTTTGGAATGAGGTGCCGGTTATGGATTCCCTGCAAGCACACAGTTGTTGAGAAGGACATCCATAAGATATCCCGAACACTGCCCCCTGACAGAAATCCGGGATCCTTCCCTGATTTGTTCAGTATTGACTTCTGAGGGAAAAGTACAGATGACGGAAGAAAAATCACTGTTCGTCTTCAGGGATATATTCACTGAATTGTTCTCACCAATCTCAACAGAACTCACCTCCCCGCTTACCTCAATTATTCTGTTGACATATTTTACGGCTGCGGCGGTTTCGTTCTCCTCAAATGACTTCAGTAAGTCATCAGAGGTAACTATGAAATCTGGCTTCTCCCTGCCCAGATCTTTTGGCGTCAGGTTGTATAAATAATACCCGGTGGCAGCACCAGCTACAGCCAGTACGGCTATTGCTATCAGTGCAATTCTCAGATTCTTTTTCATACCTGGCATTCCTTATTATTGAACGGGAGCATATTTCATGGCTACCGTAACCTCGAAGGTCTTTGCAATATTGTCTCTTACCACAGGAGGAATTTTAATATTGTAATCTTCCGGTGCAATGGTGAATTTCGTACCGGCATTCAACCCGCCGCTGATCACTTCAACTGTTCCCTTTACAGATATCTTTTTAGTCACATCACGAATAGTCAGATCTCCTTCAACCAGAACCTCATAGCTGCCATTCTTTGTAAAGTCGACCGACTTCAGGTCCGTTATTTTTCCCCTGAAGGTCGCTTTCGGGAACTTGTCTGACTCCATATAGTTCTCGTTGAAATGCTCCTCCATAAGGGTGCGGTCAAAATGAAAGGATTTTATCAGGACCTGGAAAACCAACTCACCAGTCGAACTGTCAATGACTCCGGCAACCTGGTTGTTTTCTGCCTTTATATCCTCCATGGGCGTGTGAGAGAAGAAACTGATAAAACCGTTTTTGGTCATGAACTTCTGTGCACTGACAGAAAGTGTAATGATCGTCAGCAATAAAAGTATGGTAAGACGTTTCATCTTCTATATTTTATTTTTTCAGTAATCATGTTTAACAATTCTTAAACAACCGAAAGCTTTTAATGTTTACGTTGCAATAATCTCAGGAAGGCCTATCGTGCTTCAGGTCCGGCCGGCCTTCTCTTCAGGGTGAACACCCTTGAAATATTAAAACCGAAATGTATATCACCCTTTAGCCACTGACCCGTAGTCTCCCCGATAAATCCCTTTTCTATCATTGAAAGCGAGTTGGTGAAGATAAGCTGGAATACATGACCGCCGGTCTCAACGTCAAATCCGACTGAGAGCGGGTTATAAACAGGCTGGCTCATGTAGGTGTTGTTTGCATTGATGACATAGTAATACTCGGCGTTCAGGCTAATCCGTTTTGTGAGTTTCATTCTCCCTCCTGCCCCGATGGCCCATAAATCATTGGGATCTATCTCAGTGGCAACGAGATTGCGGTGCACGTACGAGGGAGTCAGCTGAAAAGAAAATGCCTGGTTTATCTTCCTGGCAATCAATAACTGACTGCAGTATGAAAGTCGCGACGAGAAGTAATTGGTCCGTTCCGGATCAGCCCATTTCACGGTTTCCAGAGCGGTTGCGGAGAAAAAAGAGACTGAGACCGGCATTGTTTTAGCCCCCGACGACTGGCGCAAGGCGGAGAACCTGACAAATCCGTCGAAGGTCTTCTCAAAGGAACCCCTTCCGACTCCGATCATCAGCCAGTCGGTTATCCCGTATTCGAGACCGAAGTGGATATTTGACTGATCGAGTCCGAAGAACTCATAAGCCCCTGAATTCAATCTCCCGAAACGGTGTGAAATCCTGAAATCAAGCTGTCCTGAAGGCATTCTCTCGATCGAGTGGCCGTTCATAATGCGGGTCGACTTGAATGTAGCAGTGGCAAAGCTGACCTCCCCGGCGCTGTCTTCATTCAGCAGATCCATCAGGTCATCCTGGGCTGACAGGCTGACAGACAGCATAAAAATCAGGACTGCTGGTATAGCTCGTCTCATAAAATGTTCAGTGTTAAATATTCGGCATTCCCTGTCTTACCCAGATATCAAACTGTTTTATTGCACAATCCTTCAGCTTCCCTCCGTTCTTGGGCATAGGTGAATAGCTGCCGGTATGCTTTATTGATCCGGCAACGGCGGCGGCTTTTAACTGAACATCTGCATAGGCCTCGAGCCGGATATTGTTGCCAAAACCGGCCGCTGTGGCATTGGAGTGGCATGAGAGGCAGTTGCCGGCCAGTATTGGTGCAATTGTCCCGCTGAAGGTAACATTCGTCGTATCGCAGAGAGTGCTGTTTGAAGGATACATTGCCTCTTCATTGTCATAGAAACAGGAGGCCAGCAGGGCGATCAGGGTTATCACAAACAGCAGAAGCAAACGCATCATATGACTGGAATTACTAATTATTCGGGTATCCGTTATTTATCCAGAGTTCAAACTGACGTATCCTGCATGTGGAGAGAGATCCGGCTGGAGGCATTTTCGGCACACCGTTCCCCCTGAGTGCATTCATGAGTACTCCGCTGGCAGCAACAGAAGAAACATTTGCATAGGTCTCAAGTCTTACTCCTCCGCCGGGAGCCGTACCGCTGTGACATCCTGTACAATATGTATTAACAGCCGGCCTTATGGTAGCCGAATATGTCACCGGATTAATAGTATCGCAGGCTTCGCCGCAGAATTCATCCAGGGCGCCGTACCCTATCCATGCTGCAATCGAATCAATCTGGGCAGAGCTAAGCCTGGGGAGTGGGGAAGGCGGCATCCTGTCCTCACCGTCTGGCTCAGTTATCACCTCATATAGCTTGCTTTCTGACGGATTCCCAGGTCTTACAGCCTGCATGGTAGTTGAATATCCTGCAAAAATATAACCCTCCTCATGCGTTGCTGCGTCATGACATCCGGTCATAGCACAGCTGGAGACCAGCACAGGCAGTATGTCGCGCGAAAAGCAGGCACGAGGGTTGACAAAATCCGAAGGCCGGGATGTTGTGTCAGGGCAGGATGTGAGCCTGGCTCCCTGTTCAATCCACAACCTGATGATCATCCGGCTCTCCCGGGAAAGAGGCTTGTCAGGCGGCATCCGGTCTTCCCCGGTTCTGGCAATGATGGCTTTGTAAACCGGACTTTCATATGGCTTCCCGCTTATCACGGAATGACTTATCCCAAGGTAATCAGTGAGAATATAATCATCCTCACCGCTTCCGTCATGACAGCCGGTAATACCGCAACTGTTCCTGAAAATGGGCAGCACCTCATGCTCAAAACAGATTTCGGGAATATTTTCAGGTAGGATTAACTCGTGCCTGCATGATATAAAGTTTAAACAGGCAACCGCCAGAATGAAGTGAAGCGGAAGAAAATAAATCCTGCTAAGTTTCATACCTGTTGAGTTCTAGAATGATATTTTCTCTGTAAATATATTAAATCCTTGCTCAAATAAAACTTAAGTGTCCAATATCATATAAACTGAACAAAAAGGATCTCCGGGTGTTTGCCTTATCAAAATGCGCGGGATATGAAAAGTCAACAGTATCATAGGTCAGGGTGGCAAGCAGCCTCGTTTTGTTGACAGTGGTATTCAGTCTCCCTGGCAGTTGTCAAAAAGAACCGGTCATGAATCATACAGGTGGTGGTCCCGGATGATCAGCCGGTCCGAGGGAAAATGAGGCATACATCCAGGGTAATGCATTTACACCTTCAACAATTACTGTTGCGGCAAACACTACAGTTACCTGGACGAACAAAGACAGTGCACCTCATACGGTGACGAGCAATGGCGGTGTTTTCAACAGCGGAACCATAGACACCAACGGTACTTTCAGCCATACGTTCACTGCTGCGGAAAGCTATTCTTACTATTGCGACTCCCATCCTTCCATGAAATCTTCATTTGTAGCCAGCTAACCGTTAATTTCAAACCAGCGGCTCATAGTCCGTCTCAAGAAAGTCACTGACTTCAGGTACCCATTTAGTCCTGACGAATGCAACATGATCAGGATGCTGATTGTAAGCTTCATATGCCTGTGGTGTTGCGAACTCCATTGATACCCCATAATCAAAGTTGTTCTTTCTGCCGGTCTGCCTTAAGAGTTCAAATTTTTCAACTCCGGGTACAGCTGATAATTTGGCAATAGAATCCAGAAAAATCTTTTCTTTCGGCGAATCTTTGGGATGTTTCAGTTTAAAAACCACTGTGTGTCGTATCATATCTGTAATTTTATAATCTTAAAGTTGCCCGGACTGACGAAAGTACTAATTTAAAAAATCTTATATGGTGAAGAAGAAATTTGAATTTGATGCTCTCATGAAGAAGCATGAAAGCCTTAATGCCGGATTCATTGACTTCCCCTATGATGTCAGGAATGGATTCGGCGGCAAAAGCAGGGTCAAGGTAAAGGCACTAATTGACGGGTTTCCATATGCCGGTTCACTGGTGAAAATGGGTGGCAACTGCCACTGGCTCGGAATAACAAAGGAGGTGAGAAAGGCCACCGGGAAAAACCCGGGTGACACTGTTCATGTTGTAATTGAGTAAGATAGCGAAGAGAGAACAGTCCAGATACCTGATGACCTGAAGAGTCTCCTGCAAAAAGAACCTGAAGCGCTTGATCTGTTCAACAGACTGTCATACACGCACCGCAAGGAATATATCAGGTGGATAGTTGAGGCAAAGCGTGAGGAGACTAGAAATAACAGGCTGGCCAAAATAATTTACATGGTCAAAAACAAAAAGAAAACGCCAATGCAGACAAACCCCTGACTTCATTCCGTGTCTCCGGTCATTGTGCCGGCTTGCTCTTTTTACTAAATTGCGTGACCGGTCATGAAAGACAGGACCTGATCATCGTACCTCATGGGTGAACATATCGGAAACATTACGGGATTGCCTGTAAATGACCCAGTCCTGGAATTTGCAATTATCCTCCTCGTGATACTTGTATCACCTGTCGTTTTCAGAAAATTCAAGATCCCCGGGATACTCGGACTGATAGTATCTGGTATCATTATAGGTCCCAACGGATTTAATATCATTGAAAAGAGCCATGCAATAGACCTGTTTGCCACAATAGGCATGCTCTTCCTGATGTTTATAACGGGTCTTGATCTTGATCAGCAACAGTTCCGCCGGACCAGGTATAAAAGTCTCCTTTTCGGATTCCTCACATACACGATACCTTTTGGAACCGGACTTCCGGTTTGTCATTATCTCCTTGATTATAACCTGATAACCAGCCTGATGATCTCCAATATGTTTGCAACGCACACGATGGTTTCATACCCGGTTGTGACGAGACTGAGGCTGACTCGGAATGAGGCTGTTGCGGTGGCCACCGGCGGCACGGTCATCACCGATACCCTGGTACTTCTGGTCCTGGCAGCAATCACGGGAAGTGTCAACGGAGGGAACGGACTTGACCTTTATGGTAAACTGTTCCTCTCTTTCGTCCTGTTCCTTCTCCTTATGGTCTTTGTCATCCCTCCCGTTTCGCGATGGGCATTTCGCCGGCTTGAGGATGACAACTATTCCCAGTTTGTATATGTAATCCTTATAGTATTCATCAGTGCAGTGCTTGCAAGGGTGGCCGGGCTAGAACCAATAATCGGTGCTTTTGCTGCAGGATTTGCGCTGAACCGTCTCATTCCGTCAGAATCAATCCTCAGAAACAGGATAGACTTTTCGGGGAACGCCCTGTTCATACCTTTTTTCCTCATCAGTGTGGGCACGATAGTTGATCTTCGCATAATATTCGCAGGCCCTAATGCGATTATTATTGCTGCCGTTCTGACAATTGTGGCCCTTGCCGGAAAATTTGCAGCCTCTGAAATTGCCTCCCGCATACTCGGATTTACGGCTGATCAGCGAAAGCTTCTTTTCGGCCTTACCAGCTCACATGCTGCTGCAATACTCGCCGTAATCATGGTCGGATACCGGATTGGCATAGTCGATGAAAATGTGATTAACGGTACTATCATTCTCATACTTGTCACATGTCTCGTCTCATCTGTTGTAACGGAATCTGCCGGCAGAAGAATTGCCCTCAGTGTCAACGACAGCACAGGGCCGCCGCACGACCGGTTGCATGAAACTATAATCGTATCTCTTTCGAACCCCCGGAACATGGAGAGGTTACTCGATCTGGCCTTTGCGCTTAAAAAGAAGAACCACAGCAACATACTTTACGGTCTTTTTGTAGTGGATGATGATGAGAAAGCCAACGAGAAACTTGCACTGGCACGGTCAACACTCGATCTCGCAGCCGGCAGAGCTCTGGCTGCTGAAAGAAAAATAGAGCCCCTGGTCACAATCGATAATAATGTTTCGTCAGGGATCAAAAGAGTGGCAAGGGAAAAGAGCGCAACGGACATTATAGTCGGACTGCCGGGTAAGCCTAACCTGGCCGACCTGCTTTTCGGCAGGTCTCTTGAGCAGCTGATTACAGGCTCCCTGCAGAATATATATGTTTTCAATCCGGTCCATCCCCTGAATCTGTACAGGAAAGTACATCTCCTCATGCCTCCCCAGGCCGAGAAGGAATCCAATTTCATACATATACTTGATAAGATCATCGGCCTGGCTGAAGGAAACTCAATGTCGGTCGAATCCTGGTCGTTTTACCGGACATCATTCCACATAGAAAAACATCTTAAGAAAGTCAGGAGCCTGGTTTTGTATAAACCTTTTACTTTCAACGACGAAAAGGAATTACCCGAAGCCCGGCTGGCAATAGGGAATAATGATCTCCTGATTGTTGTTTCACCTCAGAAGGGAAGTGTTTTATACAGGCAAAACTATGATGCTTTCCTGAAAAGGATAATAAGGGAGAACTCAGAGAAAGGGTACATGCTTGTTTACCCGGGAATGGCCCTGATGTGAGCGACTGACATCACGTCTGTTTGGGACTCCTTAACCAATGTAATCCACCTCACCCTGGCCGGCCTTGACGTTGAATAGCCAATACCCGCGGCTAATATCAATTGGGATAAAAGGTAATCACCTGGGGCGGTACCGGTTATTTTGGCAATTACAGCCAGACAAGGGAGGTTAAAAGTATGAAGACTGAAAAAACGCTTTTTGGCCTTATTCCATTTATTAAATACGATACCCGCCGGGCAGGTATAGGCGGCGGTCTGCATTTCAGGAGCCTGGCATATACCACCGGGGATCCAGAAAAAGAGCTTACGGCAATTCCGGTGAAAACTATTTTGAAACGCCTGTCTTCCCACAGTTCTACCTGTGCCCGGGAGAGTGCTTTTTCTGAAATTGCACGACTGATTCTTCCGTTCCCGTCTTCAAAAGGATGAATTGATCCGAACCGGAGATGAGCGATTGCAGCACGGACAGGTGCTTTTTCTATCTCTCCTTCAGCTCCGGGTGCCGACTCGTTAAACCATGTGATAAATCTTCCCATTTCAGATGGCACAATCTGAGAAGGCGGCGCTTCAAAGTGAACTGTGATATGATCTTCGGCCCCTGATACAACCTGCACAGGGTCAGTTCCTGTGCGCCATTCCCCGGGATTTATGTCCTTTCTGTGACACATTAACAAAGAATGCCATTCAAAAAGCATCTCCTCAGAAAGAGGTCTTGTGAAGGTGCTCCCGGTCCTGACCATCACGGAACTTATTCCCTGTACACATTTATCCTTCACCAGCCCTGCCGGGGAAATCCCCGGGTTTTTCCTGACAGATGACATGACATCATCACGGCATAAAATCTCTCCCTCGATTTCAGATGTTTTTATGTCTTCTGATACAATTATGTCAATCAGTGTCTCCTGCTGGAGATTTTCCGGGATGGCCCTGATTATGCCGCTGACCATACCTGCTTTTTCAATGAAAGTGAAGAAACCGCCCTCAGTCTGAGACTCATCGAATGACAACTCAGGCCAGCGCAAAATGTCAAAAATTCAGGCAGAATGTGGTCAAGTTGCCTGGCACTTGCACCCTAAACCTAACGCCCGCACCGGGAACACAATCATATGTACAGCATGATGTTTAACAGGCATCTGCGAAACATTTCTTTCCAAAATTTGCTACTTTTATGATTAATCACATAAAAAACTGTCACTGCATGACCAGGCCGCTTATTTTCCTGCTGGCCCTGATGATCACCGGCACATTGGGATCGCAGGACCTGGCTAAAAGCCGTACTACCAGCCCGTATACTTACATCTTCTCAATAACGGAAAAGCAGGCTCTCAACCTTATCTGCAAGGGCTCAACCGGTAAGGATGAGAGTTTATTCAGGGAGGTGGTCGATTCATTTCCTACCGGAACAACTTATCCCGGAAAACTGCAACCCGGCAATTATGTCACGGCATATGTTGACAACGACAAGGTGAGGGTGTTGTTTAGCTCCATCCCCAATGTTCATCTGGCAGTGGTTGACAACAAGACTGATCTTGTCATTCAGGTTCGCGACACCACCGGACTTGTCATTGAAAACGCTCTGATCAAGAGAGGTATCAGGTCTGTTCCTTATGATCCTTCAACAGGGGCATACCGTCTGGCAAAGAGCAACATCAAGGGCATTCTTACAGTGACCCATGAAGGCATTTCCAGTCTCTACAGGCTTGACAGGACCCTTAACAATTCCACGCTACGCAGAAACGCGCGGAAACTTGCGTATGCTACCCCTGTCAGGTATGTGTGGGTGCCTGTTAAAACCGTTGTTCTCCTCCCCTATGACGCAGCCCGCTCGGCCATCAGGGGTTACGGATTCAACACGGCACGAAGTGTCTGGTGGGGGATGAAAAGATTGTTTGAACCCGGGCCATCCGACGGATTCATGCTTTTCAGCAAACCGAGCTACATGCCTGGTGATACCGTGATGATGAAAGCCTATATCCTCACCGGAAAGAACAAAAAGCCGTTTCAGGGAGAGACAGCCCTCAGGATTGACCTGACAAACCCCTACCGGCAGGTTACCCTCGCCACACTCAAACCCTACGCTCCGGGAGGCTATACCCACTCATTTGTCCTGGCAGATACCCTCGGATTACGGCTTGATACCCGTTACCGGCTTACACTCACACCTTCCGGAAGATCAAGGGATCTGGTTTCCGGGGAATTCAGGTATGAGTATTATGACCTCAGGAGTATGAAGCTAGTAATGAGGACACCTGACAGTGTGAAGTACAGGGGGCGCCCGTTTATCATCGGACTTAAAGCCCTTAACGAAAATGATATGATCCTTCCTGATGTCAGGGTAACTCTCCATATCCTTCGCGAAAGAGTCAATGAGATTCCGGGGCCCTTTCTTCCGGTGAAAGATACTATTGCAGTGATCCGCGAGACCCTCCGTCCGTCAGGCGAGACAGTGGTTATGATTCCTGACACTCTCTTCCCGGAAGCAAACATGACCTGCAAAATTGTTGCCGTCGCCAATACTTCGGACAATGAATCTGTCACTGAGACCAAAACCATGACCTTCATCGACAGGAAAGAGGAGATCGGCTTCAGCACTAAAGGAGACTCAATAAAGTTTAACCTGATAGTCAATGGAGCAGAAACCGAGAGGGATGCTGAACTCATTACCTCTGATGCATTCGGGAACAAACAGCCTGCACTGAAAATAAGCCTCCCCTGGCAGATGAAAACTGACCCGTTCATCACCGCCTATACAGTCGTCTCCGGAAATGCCCGGCGCACGGTCGAAACACAAGAACTTCCGCACGGCATCTTACCACGGACTTCCAGGACAGCCGATTCCGTCTTTATCAGCGTCACAAGCAATACAGGACTGGCGTTCAGTTACTTCATCTATGACCTTAACCGCGAAGTTGCCCGTGGAACCGCTGAGACCCTTGAATTCAGGAAAAGAGTAACCTCTGACAGGAAATGGTACCTCTCGCTCAGCTACCTGTGGGGAGGAGTAATGAACAATAATATTTATGAGATCTCCAGGGATAAAAGCAGGCTGAAAATAGTTGCGGAGCAACCGGAAAAAATCATACCGGGCAGAGAGACTGCGATCACCCTTACTGTAACGGATACGGACGGAAGACCCGTACGTAATACCGATATAACGGCTTTCTCTCTGACCCGCAAGTTCGGATATAACCTGCCGGCGCTACCAAATCTTGCAAAACCCGGTAAAAACAAGGAACATATCAACTCATTCCGGTCAGCCACAGCCTCTGCCCCCTGGCTTACCCATCCCCTTGATTATGACTGGTGGAACTCCATGGCGGGACTTGATACCCTTGAATACTTCAGATTCCGGTATCACCCGGAGGAGACAGCATTCTTTCTCTCTGACATGGGTGACAGTATTACGCAGTTCGCCCCGTTCATCTTCCGCGACGGCCTTCCGGTAAGGATAAACCAGGTACACATTGACCACAGACCTGTGTACATTGATTTTGCCTCAGCCAACCAGCCCTGGTCCTTCAGGGTTGACACCGGCTATCATTTCATCAGCATCAGGACTCCCAGGGCAGTATACGAAGCTGACAGCATCAGGTTTCTGAATGGCAAAAAGACGGTCCTTTCAATCAGGGATAATGAAAAGCCCTCCGGCTATACAAGAAAAGAAGTCCCCGGGAAAATGACGGCTCTAGAGCAACGTATGATCGCCAATTACGTGATGCCCTACAGGACATTGTTTGAGAACAACGTGGCATACCTGCAGCAGGGCAGCAATCTTCTGCTGATGAGCGATGTGAATCAGCAGCTGGCATTCCCTGACAGGGTATTTTCTTCTCACGGTACACGTATGGCAGGACCGGTGATGCCGTCCAACGCACGGTTCGTTCTTCCCGGAAGATTTACCACGGATTTCAGGTTCGAGCCTTTTTATGAATATGATTTTGAAAAAGGATTACTGAGAATGAGGTCATTCGACCCTGCAAAAAGGATCCCTCCATACTATGCGGCCGGTAACACCATGCAGGACTGGCGCAGCAGTGTCCTGACGCCTGCTTATCTTGAGAAGGTCAGGAGCGAGATCACGGAAAAGAGGACTGCCCCGAGGTACAGGTATTCACGCAGTGAAAAAACACTTCCCGGGAACGGATCCGTACAGATAATAAACAGCTCTACAGAGGAGAATGCCAACCCGGTTGTCAACTTCCTGGTCTCAGTTGCAGGAAGGGCCGTCTATGACAGGCAGGGACATGATAAGGCTTTAACCAATATCGAACCTGGTTTTTACAGGTTCATCTCCTTCTTTTCGGGTGGGCGCCAGTCAGTTATTGACTCCGTCGAAGTCAGGAGCAACAGCGCCACCTTCATCGATATGGCCCGGGCAGAAATGTCAGATGACCCGGAATTATACAGGAAGATCATTGAGATGATCAATGCCCCCGGAGCCCGGCCGGGAACCGCAACCTCGCTGGAACGGCAACTAATGCAGGAGTTTACAAGGCAGGATGTAAACGCCTATGACGGACCGGGATTCGCAGTATCCGGAGTGGTTACCTGTCTGTCAGACGGGGAAAAACTGCCTGGTGTCACCGTCTATTGCCGGGAGAATGGCTTCGGTACAATAACCGATATAGACGGTAAATACTTAATCCGGCTTCCCTTCGGAAATCACAAACTGACTTTCAACTTTATAGGGATGAAGCCCTATGAGATCGACGTATCATATGAAAACCAGTTGGAGGTGGTCCTGGAGGAAGAGGTTTTGCACATGGACGAAGTTGTGGTGGTGGGCTACGGCATCTCGCGGAGGGAAAACCTCTCTGCATCTGTTGTGACTGTCAATTCGCTGGCCGGAAGAGCAGCAGGTGTGGAGGTGTCAGACGGCCGTTCCATCATGATAAGAGGCGTCTCATCAGTTGACGCGACTCCTCCGCTTATTATCATAGACGGTGTGCCATGGAGCGGCGACATGAGTCTTATTGATCCTGAACTGCTTAAGAACATCACGGTGGTTAAGGACCCGGCCATGACCGCTCTCTACGGATCAAGGGCCGCAGGAGGAGTCATCATGCTGACCATGAAGCCCGGAGGTGTCATCGCTGCTGCTGCGGAAAGTGACCCGCTGGTGGATGAACAGTTCCTGGAAGAGGCTATGACTGCCGGGACATTGCGCAGGAACTTCCGCGACTACGGCTACTGGAAGCCTGACCTTCGCACAGACGACTCGGGGAAAGCTACATTCACCGTTAAGTTCCCTGATGACATCACTTCATGGGAGACATTTGCCGTTGCCATCAATGGTAACCGTCAGGCAGGCTCGGCCAAAGGAACCATCAGGGCATTCATGCCGGTGACAGGCCTGCTGTCAGCACCCCATTATGTGGTTGAGGGCGACTCCCTTAACCTTATCGGCCGGATAATGAATCATACCGGCGTGCCTGTGTCATTGACAGAAAGATTCATCTGTAACACAGACACACTGGTTGACCGGAAGCGTGACCTCGCCGAGGCGGTGGTTGACACCCTGCCAGTGATGGCTGGCGGATCAGACAGCCTGCGGCTTGAATACTCCTTCACCACCGAGACCGGCCTGAAAGACGGTGAGTATCGTCCCCTCCCGGTAATAAGAGCCGGCGTGGAAGTCGATTCCGGGATGGTTGCCTTTATTGAGAAAGACTCATCCCTGACCGTTGACCTCAGCCGCTGGCCCGGAGAGGTGAACCTGACAGCAGTGGCAGGATTGTCGGACATCAGGAGAACAGCAAGCCACAGGTTAATAAGATATGTCTATGGCTGCAATGAACAGATGGCATCGCGACTTGCAGGCTATCTCTCCGCAGTTGAGACTGACAGGCACCTGGGTAAAGTCAGCCGAAGCGACGAAAGAGAGATAAAAAGCCTTATCGGCAAGCTCCTCGATAATCGTAATGAGGACGGTTTGTGGGGCTGGTGGGGACGGTCCCGGACCGAGGACTGGATCTCGCAGCATGTAATAAGAACACTCTTGAGGGCAGGCAGGCTGGGCTACACCGTTAACATCGGGATTTCTGGTATTACTGATTTCGCCGTCCTGGCTCTGGAAAAGAACCCTGCACCAGCCACCGGCCTGTCACTCCTGGAGATACTTTCTGATATCGGTGCAAAGGCTGATTATACCCATTACCTGAAAATCATCTCCGACAAAGACAGCCTTTCTCTGACAGACAGTATCCGGATTGCCAGCCTGAGACTCAGGCACAACATTCCTGCCGATCTCTCCTTCCTTGAAAAAGCGAGGCGCGAGACCGTTCTGGGGGGAGTATACTTCACCACCGGATCAGAGAGATGGGATATCATGAAGACAGACATGCAGACCACCCTCCTCACCTATGACCTCCTCTGCCGCGACACACTTCAGAAAATAGCACGGCCAGACCTGGTCAGAAGGTATTTTTATGAATACCTCTCCATGAATAGTCCGCTTAACACCTTCCAGACAGCGTCGGTACTGAATGCGCTTGCACTTTATACCGAACCGGAACGTAAAAATGAGGACAGGGCAGAAATGATCATTAGCGGAGCCTTGGAGGCGGTAGTTGATTCGTTCCCTTACAGGGTTACCCTGTCACGTGAAACCAAGCCTGTGATCATCCGCAACAGTAGTTACATGCCCCTCTTCCTCAGCCTTGGAACCAAGCTCTTTATTGCCTGTCCGGAGAAAGACACCACCGACTTCCGGGTAACGACCCGGTGGTCAGTGCCTGGCAACGAGGTGAAGTCGGGGATTCCGGTGACACTGACAGCTGAGGTCGGGTTCTATAAATCCGCGGAGTTTGTCGTGATTGAGATCCCGGTGCCGTCAGGATTCGCATATAATGACAAAAAGGGTTACTGGCCCGGTGAGGTCCACCGTGAGTTTTACCGTGACCATGTGGCAATATTCATCCGCCGTGCTTCTCCGGGCATAAGAACCTTTGAGATAAGTCTCATGCCCCGTTTCACCGGCAGGTTTGCAATGAACCCGGCCAGGGTCTCGCTGATGTACTTCCCGGTGATTTATTCAAACAATGAAATTAAGAGAATAACAGTTTACTGAGATTAAAAGAGAGGCTGCTTCATATTCGGCCATTTTATCTTTAAGGTTTACACTTCTTCATCATGGTGTCCGGATGCCAGGGCACTTCACCGGATATCCGGTGCATCCATAATTTCCATATGCATAATATGCCTCCCGCCTTCTGCATTAATTCCATGACAGGATATACATGCCAGTCTTCCACCCATCATCATCATACCTATTACAGGTCCTTCTGTGCAGGTAATTTCTGTGTTACTTTCGCTGGTGCCGGTGAAATAAATATGTTGCACATTTGATGAAAATGAGCCGTTCTCCCGGGCTGTTCCATCATAGTTCCCATTGTTACCCTGCCCGTCGCATCCTGTAACCAGGATGACATAAGAGGTGAGTGCAGTAAAAACAACTACAATGTTTTTAATAGTTCAGGGAATTTGTGATTAGTTATAGTCAAAATTGAAATGCATTATCACTGGTAACTTTTTTGTGCCATTGCTATTACAATTTTAATTTTATAATTACTGCTTCCTCAAACGTAAAGCATTGGAGATTACCGAAACTGAACTGAAGCTCATTGCGGCTGCAGCTATAACAGGACTAAGCAACAACCCGAAAAACTGGTAAAGGATCCCTGCGGCAACAGGGACACCAATGGAATTGTACACAAAGGCAAAGGACAGGTTTTGTTTTATATTCTTCATGACTTTGGCACTCAGTTCCTTTGCCCTGACTATTCCCCGGAGGTCTCCCCTGACCAGGGTGATTTCAGCGCTCTGCATTGCTATATCAGTTCCTGCATCAAGGTGTTGTGCATGCAGAAAAACGAGATTTACTCCCCTGTGTTGAATAATGATGATCAGATACCATAAATGCAACTTATTTGGTATCTGATCAACAATATAGATTATCTGGTCAATAAAAACTCATTAGAAGACAGATTTTCTAATTTATTCTTAATCAATATATTATATTTGCAGAAAAATAATAAATCACAAATTTCGACTATGCAGGTTACAGTGACCAGAAAGGATACTATATTTTCCCCTGATTCCAGCAGGGTGATCGCCCGCTTCCTTTATACATCCGATGAAAGAAGCAAAAATATTATCCGGAACGTGATGTCTATGTCTGATGATGAGGTAAATACAGCATTAAATAAGGTATTGAGAAGTTACGCCAGACGTCATAGGAATATCTCATTAATATTTGAAACACATTATAAAAAACTGGATGGTCTGCTGAAAGAACTGAAAATAAGTCCCGGAAATAATAATAAAGCACGTAAAACGCTGATAGGCTCATATTTCACGATGGAATATTCAATTGAATCAGCAGCATTTTTTAATCCATCAATAGTTGAA
The DNA here is from genome assembly GCA_049294275.1 of Bacteroidales bacterium. Taxonomy (GTDB): domain Bacteria; phylum Bacteroidota; class Bacteroidia; order Bacteroidales; family VadinHA17; genus SR-FBR-E99. Next base: position 8,868 of record JBAQCQ010000076.1, on the reverse strand, counting down.
GATCCTGACCAGTCGGAAACAGGGCCTGATGAAAAGAGACTGATTATTAGTTTCAGGGCAACGGGAGAAGGGCATATTTCATCAATTGTTTTTCGTTCAGCAGTTATCGATAAAAACTGTAATCTGGTCATCGAACCTGTGGGCAAAATGTTGGCAGAAGCAGAACGGATAAAAAGGCACATTTACAATAAAAACACATTTATTAAGAAGCTGGAAGAAATGAGATATTTCGATAATAAGATTTCTCCGGTGTTTGTGTTGGAAAAACTGGGCGACAGGTTCACTTATGGAGAATTGAAAAGGGCAGTGGAAGAAACCAGGAAAACGCATGACCTTTCTCCAAATAAAGTATTAATCGTTAATCAAATGATGTGGCTGGCAAAATCTCATTACGAACTAGACTTTTCACTCGATTCGTCAATTTCTGAAAGAGTTATTTTCCCTACCTCCGAAGCTGAAAAAAATGGTATTGAGGATGCACGTTTCGTTAAGTTCACAGATGAAAACGGCGAAATAACTTATTATGCTACTTATACTGCTTATGATGGCAGTACTATCATGCCAAAGTTACTTGAGACCAAAAACTTTTATCATTTCAAAGCATTGACTATTAATGGTGAAATTGCCTATAATAAGGGTATGGCATTGTTTCCCAGGAAGATAAAAGGTAAATATGCTTTGCTGTGCCGTATAGATGGAGTGAATAATTATATAGCCTATTCTGATAACATAAATATCTGGCGTGAGGCCAAAATTATCCAGAAGCCCAAATTTCCATGGGAGCTGATTCAGGTTGGAAACTGCGGTTCGCCTATTGAGACGAAAGAGGGCTGGCTGGTAATTACACACGGCGTTGGATCCATGAGAGAATACGCTATAGGAGCATCATTATTTGATCTTGATGATCCGGAAAAAGAGATTGGCAGGCTAAAAACACCTCTGTTGACTCCCAACACTGAAGAGAGGGAAGGATATGTGCCCAATGTAGTTTACTCCTGTGGTTCTATCATCCACAATGGCAATCTGATTATTCCTTACGGCATGTCAGACTATGCATCAACTTACGCATCTATTAATCTGACTGAACTCCTGACTGCACTTAAAAACTCAGGATAGCAGCAACAATGGACAATAAAAACTCAAAATCCGTCGCAGTTATTGTAGCTCATCCTGATGATGAAACATTATGGGCCGGAGGAACTATACTGAGTAATCCGTCATGGAAATGTTTCATAGTCAGTCTTTGCAGGGGGAACGATAATGACCGTGCTCCCAGGTTCTTTAAAACATTACAGATTTTAGGGTCTGAAGGAATAATGGGGGATATGGACGATGGCCCGGAACAAAAACCTCTGGATGAGATTGAGTTGGAGCACACAATACTTAAGCTATTGCCTCCTGTTCATTTTGATCTGATTATATCACACAATCCACGCGGTGAATATACAAGACATGTCCGGCATGAGGAAACTGGCAAATCAGTTATAAAGCTCTGGCATGCAGATAAGATAAATGCAAGTGAACTTTGGGTCTTTGCCTATGAAGATGGCGGTAAAAAATATTATCCCAGACCTTTAGAAAACTCTTCTTACTTCCAGATACTTACGGAGCAAATATGGCTGAAGAAAAAGAGTATCATAACAGAAACGTACGGGTTTGAAAAAGAAAGCTTTGAAGCAAAAACAACACCAAAAGCTGAATCATTCTGGCAATTTACTAATCCATACGATGCAGATAAATGGCTTTATAATGGAGGGGTTCTACCATGAAAGTGCTTTTATTATATGACTACCCTGCTGCCCCCGGAGGTCTGGCAACTCAGGGAGACTTGTTATACAAGGGACTTCTTAAAATGGGAATTGATGCCCATGCAGTAAATTTAGAATCAGCACAGGAGAAGGAATGGTATTATCGCTGGTTTGAGCCTGATGTCGTTGTTGGTGTCGGTTATTGGGGACATACACCCCATCTGGTACTCCACCCGCAGCGATATGGAGTTCAGGCGGTACCCTGGCTGGTTGCTGACGGATATATTGCGAACTACCAGGAGGTACTTAATGCCCTTCCACTCATTCTGGTAACATCGAACTGGGTAAAGGAAATGTATGTCCGCGACGGAATTGACAGCGAAATAATTGAGGTGTTGCCCGTTGGATGCGATACAGACGCTTTCTCCCCTTTTGAAAAAGATGATCCGAAAATTTTAACCGTTCGCGAATCGTTGGGAGTTTCACCGGACCAAAAAATGATTCTGACTGTCGGTGGCGATGCTGCATCAAAAGGTTCACAGGAAGTAATGCAGGCCCTTGCCATAATTGATTCTAAAGCCCCGGATTGGAAATATGTATGCAAAGTATGGCCACAGGCAAGAACCAAACTTCAGAATCTGGCTGATCTGGAATTGGCAAAACACTTAGGGATCGATAAAAATGTCATATATACAACAAATATAATTTCACGTAATTTCATGCCTTACCTGATTGGCGCTTGCGACATATATGCGGCACCTTCGCGGCTTGAGGGTTTTGGAATGCCGCAAGTTGAAGCAGGAGCTTGCGAAAAACCGGTAATAAGTATTAATGCCATGGGAATGCTTGATACTCTTGTCCATGGAGAAACAGCATTCCTGGCAGATGTGGCACAGAAAATCGATGTTAAAGAAGTAACCCTTGGTGATGAATCTGGTTTCAGAAACAACCACAAAATTGTATTTAAAGAGCCACGGACAGTAGATTACCGTGCGAGTGTGCATGATATTGCCAACTACCTGATGGATCTTATGACTGATCCGGGTTTATGCCGGAAAATGGGTAAAGCCGGACGTAGGCGGGTAGTTGAAAATTTCGACTACCGGGTAGTAGCGAAACGTTTTGTTCAGATAATTAACGATAAATTGGGGATAGTATAAACCATCAAATCCATGCAAATTACTGACTGGGAGGAAATAAGAGCTGCAAAGAATGCAGCTCTTGAAGTGCTTATCCATAATGCCCACGGACCATATCAGGGGCTTCCACGTACGGCAGGCTGGGGTTATCCGGAGCCATATACAAGGGATCTGATGTTTTCCATCCTGGGGATTGCTGTCTCCGGGAATCATGAACTGATAATGAACATCCGCAGAGTACTTGAAACTCTGGCCGAAAACCAGACGGAACATGGCCATATCCCTTCACTTGTTCATGACAGGGAAGACCGTGGATCAAGTGATTCAACTCCTCTGTTTTTATTGGGTGCTGCTATTTTCCGGGAATTATCAGGTGAGCATGATTTTCTTCATGAAGCTGTCAATAAAGCTCTGACCTGGATGACGTATCAAAGTCCCTCCGATCGATACCTGGTTACCCAGCAACCGACAAGCGACTGGCGCGATGAACAATGGGTACTGGGATATGGATTGTTTGTGAACACCCTGATCTATAGCTATCTTCGACTCCTGGGAAAAGACAACACAGCAAACATCGTACGCCATGAAATGAGCAGGTTCACCATTACCGGTGATGTTATGCACAAACATGTCCACGAAGGCCTAGTCGTAAAACATAAGCCCTACTATGCTTTGTGGTCCTATAAAATATTCAGCAGCGAACGGTTCGACCTGCTTGGTAACAGTCTTGCCATTCTTTCAGGAATAGCATCCCCCTCCCGGTCTGAAGAAATGATCTCCTGGATTGAAGAGGAGTGTTCAGGCATGAGAGAAAGAGGTGAACTGGCCGTTGATCTCCCACCTAATTTCTTCCCCTTTGTTAAACCTGAAGATCCTGACTGGCATGCACGATATGAGTTGTATAACAACCCCGGAGAATATCATAATGGAGGTATATGGCCATTCATTTGTGGCCTTTATGTAGCAGCATTAGTTGCAGCAAAAAGATACAAACTTGCCGAGAACAAGCTCATGGCACTCACCCGTATTATAAAAGCCTCCAATAACAGAGATATTGATTTTGGGTTTAATGAATGGCTGAAAGCCCAGGACGGCAAAGCCATGGGACAGAACTGGCAAACATGGTCTGCAGCGCTTTATCTTTATGCTGTAAAATGTGTTGAAGAAAAAAGTACCCCTTTCTTTGATAAGATACGACACTGTCCGGATGGATCAACGTGTGAGTAACATTTGCAGCAGCTATCGATCCGACTTCCGATTATGTATTTTTAAAACATCCTGATAAACCGCCAGGTATCCTTCTATCATTTTCTGACGACTGAATTTTGAGACAGCATAATCCCTGCAATATTTTCTGTCAATAGAACTTATATGATTTACCGCTTCTACAGCATCATTTAAAGTGCTCACTAAAAATCCGGTCTTACTGTCAAGGATCAGTTCCGTCATGGCACCCTTACTGAATGCAATAACGGGTGTTCCACAAACCATTGATTCTGCAACACTTAATCCAAAGGGCTCCTCAAAACTTATCGGGTGCAAAAGCGCATAAGCCTCCCCCATGAGTTTATCTCTTTCCTTTGGTCCTGAATTGCCCACATATATAATGTCATCATCATTGACAAATGGTTTAATCTTACTTTCAAAATATTCCTGATCCTGGATTAAGCCGGAAATGATTAGTCTCCTTCCGGATAGTTTAGCTATCTGAATGGATTCATAAGTACCCTTTTCAGGATGGATCCTGCCGAAAAACAACAGATAATCATCTGGCTCCGGACAAAATGTAAATTCATCGGTATTAATCCCATTGTAAACCGTTGCAACGTAATCAAGCTCAGGACTTCGGTCAGAATCACTAATGGAAACGTAATAGCCGGTATCATTATACTTTTTATAAACAGGTAATATTTTCTGAGAAGAGAAGCCGTGAATTGTGGTTACCATAGGTACTCTTATCAACCGTGAATAAGTCAGTGGAAGGAAATCGAAATTATTATGAATCAAATCGAACTTATCCGCCTGCTCCATCAGGTTACTTATATGCAGACACTCACATACTTTAGGGTCAACATCAGGATATTCCGCATAGGGATGATCACATACGAACTCCATTTTGCCTTTGGTAATGGAATCAGCAGTGGCAAACAGAGTGACATCAACTCCGTTTTCCACCAGCCCTTCTGCAATATTTGAAGAAACCTGTTCCCACGGGCCATACTTTCTGGGAGGTGTTCGCCAGGCAACAGGTGACAATACGGCTATCTTCACATTAATGATGTTATAACCTTCAACCTGCCAATCACTAATGACAACTATAACGCCATTCTTGGATTATTCAAACAATGATCAACAAGATCTTCTATAATTGCGGTACCCACACACATCACCTTGTCGGCCCCCCCCCAATAGATTTTAATACTGCCATCATCTTCGGGGACGGCTCCGCATGTGAACACGACATTATGCACATAACCAGTTGTCTCATAAGTTTCTTCGGGTTGCAAAATCCATTCATCACCTACAGCAATTATCCGGGAAGGATCTTCAAGATCATGCAAAGCAACACCCAATCTGTAAACGCATCCGTCCATGGTAGGAAACACACCGTGATAAATGCATAACCATCCCCGAGCAGTTTTTACCGGAGGCGCTCCCGGCCCTATTTTCATTTCATCCCAGTGATAGTGAACAGGTTTCATTATTAACTTTGATTCGCCCCAATACCTGAGGTCAGGAGAATAGGAGATCCAGATTGACCATGGTGATATTTCAGAATGGGGACGGTCGAGTCGCGCGTAAAGGCCGTTAAATTTTCCCGGAAAGATTACAACATTACGGTAATCAGCCTCTGTGATAAGGGAAAACCGCCGGACAGACTTAAAATCCCCGGTCTTTGCCAGGCCAATACGTACGCCATGCCTGGAATAGGCACTGTAGGTTATGAGATATTCACCATCGAGAAGAATAATCCGGGGGTCTTCAAGACCATACTCCTCATATTCTTTGAATATACCTTCAGCAGCAGGTACCATGAAAGGTTCTTGCTCAACTTTAAAACTAAACCCATCATCACTTTCTGCTTTGCCCAGAATACTTCTTCCATTAAGCTTATGAGACCTGAAAATCATTATGTACCGGTTGTTGTACTTTACAACACCGGCATTATGAATTGTGGCTACCGGATATGGCACATCATCCTTTGTCAGGATGGGGTTATTATGATATCTTTCTATCAACACAATTTATAGTATAATCCCTGGTTCAACTTTTGCCCGGGTTCTTGTCAACATACTTTTCAGATTCCTCAAATGCCTGAAGAACTGTTAAATGAGCAATCAGATAGGCCAGGGAACTCTCCGCCCCCTGATTTCGGTTAACGCCATAACTCTCAAAACCATCGCAACACCCTTTGGTTTCAAAATCGAACAAACTCATCCTGAGATCGTTTTCTCCGAGAAACCACATGAAACAGGCAAATAATTTATTAAGATATTCCTGATCCTTTGTCAGATGAAAAGCCTGGTGATACATTAAGACCATCGCCAGAGCATCAATCGGCTGTTGCGCATACACAGAACGCTCACCATCTTTTCTATACCATTTTTCATTACCAATGATTGATAAATAGCCATCCTTGATTGTATGTTCTGTTAAAAAGTCCATTGACTCCAGGGCAGTTTCGGTTATTTTATCATCTTTAAATATCTCTGCCGAGAGTAGAAGAGCCAGAGGTAAAATACCATTATCATATGCCAGCAAAGCTTCAAACCATTTCCAGCCAGAAGACCTGTTTTCATCATAATGTCTGATCAGCTTATAAGTCAGATTTCTTAATGTCTCAGCCATTGAATCATCCGATGGATTACTCCGGAGGTAATAGCTTATACCTATCATTGTATTGGCAATCCCTCTGATAGAATTAAGCTTCCCGAAGTTTCCGGCTGCAGCTGAAAAAATAAATCTGCCGGTCTGGAAGTAGGAGTCGTTAGGTGCGTTGGCAATCAGGTATCCCAGTGCCCAGATAGTTCTTCCAAAAGAATCTTCTGACCCTACCTCATCAAGAAAACTACGGTTGAAACTGAGAAAATTCCTGAATGTCCCGTCTTTGTTTTGCATATAATGGATATAGCTCAGGTATATGGGAGCCAATTTAAGAGCCAGCATATCCTTTTTTTGCCTGTATGCCATCAGTACCATCAGTAATGCTCTCGAATTATCATCCAGACAGTAGCCTTCTTTCAGATTTGGAATTCCAAATTTTGCATGCTGGATGATCCCGGTATCATCTGTTAAATGAGTTATATGAACAAGCGAAAATGGAGGCAGAATAAGCGGATCAAGATTGGTTTCCTTCTTTGCATATACAACAGTCCTGTCGGCAATGACTTTTTTCGCGACAGTAATATATTTTCTCCCTGTTTTAGGCCATGTTATTTCTTTACCATATTCGAATGCCTTTTGCCGCATCGCCAAAATGACATCAGGCTTATCAAATAATTCCAGGAGAATTGCTGAAAGTCCGTCTGAATCATTGAAATTGAAAAGCTTTCCCCTGCCATCAGCCAACAGTTCTGTGGCATGCCAGTAAGGTGTTGAAACAACAGCTGAACCAGTACCTATTGCGTAAGAAAGTGTTCCGCTGGTAATCTGATCTTCATTCAGGTAAGGAGTAATATAAATATCAGATGCAGACAGGTATTTAAATAACTCTTTCTGACTAAGAAACTCATTCAGGAAAAAAACATGCTTGGTCAGGTCCAGTTTGTTGACTATTTGTTGAAGGTAAATACGATATTCTTCACCGGAATACCTTAAAACATTGGGGTGGGTCTTTCCTAAAATTAAATATAAAACTTCAGGATACTTTGCAATAACCTGTGGCAGTGCCTTTAATACTGTCTCAACCCCTTTATTCCGGCTGATAAAACCAAAGGTAAGTAAGACCTTTTTATTCTGGAGATTGAATTCCTTTCTGGATTTTTGCCGGTTAAATTGAATATCCGGCACCCCGTGCTCAATATATACAATCTTTCTTTTATCAATATCATATACGGTTGTCAGAAGCTCAATGGCTTTATGGCTCATTACAACCAGTTTTTTTGCCATTTTGCAAATCTCTACCAATACGGCTCTCTGATCATAGGATGGATTTCTGATAATTGTGTGAAGGGTGACAATGAGCGGAATCTCCAGCCGGTGAAGCAAAGGCAGAATATATACACCATTTTGTCCGCCATAAATTCCAAATTCATGTTCTAGTATACATAGGTCAGCACCACTTAGATTAATGAATCTTGCTGCCGATAAATAATCCCTCTGGTGCTCCTGTCCAATGGTTAGTTTTACTTCTTCAGGATAATCATAGGTTAGTTCATGATCATTCATTGCTACAATGAATCCTTCCCTTGAATCTCGCGTTGTTTCATTATTCCCTACCATGGAATTGTAAAGATTCCGGGTAAAAGTCCCGATACCACATTCCCTTGGAGGATAGGTACCAATGTATGCAATCTTCATAACATCAAAGTTACAACTAATAAACATATTTTCAGCATAATTAACGGTAAGCATTCGGCCTGCTACATGTTGACAGCGGCCTGACCATGGGCTATATTGCCGCGGTTAGGTTCCAATACGACTTTTCCGGAGTCCTTTGATATTCTGTAAGAAGTAGATGGAGTGTTCGACTTTTTCCAAGGTACTCCAATAATCATTGGATTTCCAATGGAGCGTCTTGGAGCTCACGACTGGCCTTCCAGTTATGAGGCAGGAGTTCTGTCAGGTCAAGGCTGTAATCTTTGTTGTAGTAATGTATCCGTGTCAGCACATCTGTCAGCCATTCACGTGTATTTACATCCAGGGCAGCACAGCTTCCGGGCAGTGAGTACATTGTGGCCGCATTCTCTGCCGCATTCCCGCTAAAGCGGGACAGGCTATGATTGCCACAAAACATGTAGTTTTTCTCCCCAGATTATGGA
>JBAQCQ010000075.1:0-26402 GCA_049294275.1 Bacteroidales bacterium | reverse complement strand
GCACCTGCGTCAGCGGGGCTGACGCAGAGCGCCGCGCCGCCGCTCACCTCCGGCAGCGACGAGCTGTCAGAGAGGATGCACGGCGTACCGCACCTCTGCGCCTCAACCACAGGTATGCCAAACCCCTCAAACCATGGCACAAAGTTCAGCGCCTCAGCCGCCCCGTAGAGCCTGCGCAGAACATCACGCGTGACGGAACCCGTGAAGAGGATGTCTCTGCTGTAGGGCGACGACTCCACAGCCCGGTCTATCGCGCGGGTCAGATAAAGCCTTTTGCCGGCAAGCAGCAGCACATAGTCGCCTTTGCCTGACTCCCTGAAGAGATTGAACGCCTTTATAACTGCCTCCACATTTTTGCGCGGAGAGAAATTGCTTACAAAAAGGAAGTAGGGCCTCCCGCCAGTGTATTCCCGGCGTGTTGCTACGGCTTCACCCGTCAGGGGAGGTGAAAAGAGATCTGCAACCCCGTTGGGCACAACATCAATTTTATCGCGACTGATCCCATAAGTTTTCGAGATATCATCTGCCGAAAACCCTGAGACGGTCGCCACCCTCGCAGCCTTGCGGGCAAAGCGGGGGAAGAAGTGCCTGTAATAGATCCGCTCACTTCGCGGAATGTCTCCCGGGCGGTGCTCATGGTTCAGATCATGGATCACGGGGATGCAGGGCACATCAGTCCTCAGAGGCATAATCCCGTCAGGAGCTATGAAAACCTCTGCACCGGTCTTTTTCAGCACCCGCGGAAGAAACAGCTCGTGCCATAAATACCATAAAATGGGGTGAACCGTCCGCAACGGTATCGTAACATATTCGACATTGGCCCCGTCAACCGGCAGCTTGGTGTACCTCCTGTCGCCTATCAGCACAAAACGGTGCCCGGGATGGGTGCCTGCAATGCCCCTGACGACCTCAAGGGTGAACCACCCTATGCCGTCGTGAGGCACCGCCCTGAGGGTGCGCGCGTTAATGGCAATTATCATTTCCGGTTGCCTGTTCTGAATTACAAATGTGGCAATTAATTTATAAATTGTTGTTCTTTTGGATAAAGTGAACAGAAGATCATCTTGAGGCGAAAATTCCTTGTAAATATTGCGTTCCTGCTGACAGTGAGTATCCTTGTCAAGGCCTTCTGGGTGCTCGGCATTGACCGCACCGTGCAGAACGTAGCTGGGGAGACAGCTTACGGCAGCTATTTCTCCCTCTTCAGCTTCTCAGTACTCTTTACCCTGCTCCTTGACATGGGGCTCTCTGGATTCAACAACAGAGCTGTCGCCGCTGACCCTTCAAGGGTAAAGACCTGGTTCGGGAATGTCCTGCTGCTCAGGCTCCTACTGACTGCAGCCTATTTTTTCATAACCGTCACGGTTGCGCTGGCGATGGGTTACCGCGAGGGGCAGCTGTCGATGCTGCTTGTGCTGATGCTGAACCAGGTGATGGCATCCATGATACTGTGGCTGCGTTCGAACATCAGCGGCATGCAGTACCTCTTCCTCGACAGCCTTCTTTCGGTGGCCGACAGGCTGGTGATGATCGTCATCTGCTCTGTTCTTCTCTGGGGAGGAGTAACGGAGGGACCGTTTCAGGTAAAATGGTTTGTACTGGCTCAGACAGCTGCATATTTCGTTGTGATGTGCCTGGCGCTGGCCATAGTGATCCGCAGGGGCGAGGTCTCAGGGCTGAAGCCGGATGCAAGGGTGCTCAGAAGCATCATCGTCACCGGGCTGCCTTATGCCGCCGTTGTCTTTGCCATGACAATCTACTGGCGCATCGACGCGGTGCTGCTGGAGAGACTTCTTCCCAACGGCGCCATGGAGGCAGGCATATATGCCCAGGCCTTCAGGCTCTTTGATGCCTTTGCCATGATACCCGTAATGTTCGGAGGCCTTCTCCTGCCTATCATGTCCAGGGAGCTTGCGGCAGGCAACGACATAAAGCCCCTGGCATCGATGGCCGGGAGAATGCTTCTGGCTCCCCTGGGAGTGGGAGCCGTGACACTTGCCACATTCCCGGGCGAAATACTTGAGCTGCTTTATCTTACTCCGGCCGGGGGAGCTGTAAATGCCTTCACAATACTCATGCTGACACTTGTGCCAGTCGGCCTGGTATATATTTTCAGCACGCTTCTCACTGCGGCCGGAAGCTTCAGACTGCTCGGAGTGATATCCCTTTCCGGGATGGTTGTCAACATTGTCCTGAACGTCATGCTTATTCCGCCGTACCAGGCCACCGGTTCGGCCTTTGCTGCTTTATGCACGCAGGCGCTTGTGGCTCTGGCCTGCATGGCAGCAGCGGAGAAAACTATGTTCAGGATGGTTGATGCGAAACGGGTATTGTTATACTTTCTCATGCTCCTGGTGACGTATGCTGCCGGGCAGTTGCTCAAACCGACCGGAATGTCATGGATCACGGCTGCTGTGCTCCAGCTTATCACAGGCATGGCGGCAGCCCTGGCCTTCAGGATGATTGCGCCTCTCAAAAGCCTTAAACTGATCGTTGAGAGGCCTGATTCTATTTAAAAAGTGTTATTTTTGGCATTGATTATACAATGGTCTGTGGTATGAAAGGATTGTTTACCGGTGTTGTCCTCATGTTGATTTGTCCGCTCTCATTTGCTCAGAAAGCGTACAACCTGTCGCACCAGGTGCTGGTGCCGGCGGGTAACCTGGTGACCCTGACCGGGAAAACATACCAGCAGACAATAGGTGAAACGGCCGTGGAGGTATCACTGCCATCGTTCTATAATCTTTCACAGGGATTTCAGCAGCCAAGGTTCATCCCGAAGAAGACACTCCCGGTCCGTGAAGGGAACGGGGTTGACTTCTTCCCCAACCCTGTCACGGCAGAGAACAACAATATGTTCCATGTAAGGATGTACGGTGTACTGGCACGTCACTACAAGATAACCATCATCAGTCTCATCGGCTCACTGATGTACACTGAGGAGCTCGATCTTTCTCCTGATCATGACTATATCCTGGAGATAAACATAGCACGTTTCGGGAACGGAATATTCATTGCAACTGTGATGAGTGCAGACGGTGTTATTAACAGGTCATTCAAGATTGAAAAACTGTAAAGCGAAGGGTATGAAAAGAATGTATCAGTCAGTGTTGATGATCGTGATTGCGGCTATTTCGGCAACGCAGTTTGCTGGTGCGCAGGCTGTCCTGCCAGGCGGCATCAATTACCAGGCGGTGGCACGCGACAATAACGGTGATGAGCTGGTCAATACCGATATTGAGGTCAGGTTCTCCATAAGGACCGGTTCTCCTGCCGGCCCCGTAGTCTACCAGGAGGTATTTACAGGTGTTACCACCTCGAGGTACGGCGTCTTCTCCCTTATCATCGGCAGGGGCGAACCTGTCCTCGGCACCTTTGCCGGGATAGACTGGTCGACAACAAACCATTACCTGCAGGTGGAGGTGAAGTTTGAGAATCTCTTCATGGATATGGGCACGATGCAGTTCATGGCCGTACCCTATGCTCTCTATGCCGCCAAGTCGCTTGAGCCCGGCCCGCAGGGACCTCCCGGGCCAAAGGGTGATCCGGGTGACCCGGCAACTGATAACCAGGAACTGGATTACAATAGAAATTCGAGGGAGTTGTCTATCACCGGGGGTAACATAGTTCCCCTTGATAATGAGGTGGCATTCAGGGCGATCAATTCATCTCAAATTAATCTTGTTAGCAAGCAAGAGGTCAAACTTGTATTTGATGATTGCATAACATCGCCTAATTTCAATATTGGAGATCATTACAGCACCTCCTTAGGAGAGTTTAAGCCACCAACTGATGGAATTTACACATTTAATGTTTCTCTGGAGCTGCCAACCAACGCAACTGCTTTAGTGAAAGTTGATAATCGAGAAGAAGTAATAATAAATACTTTCACGGCATCAGGTATTTACAGGGGAAATATAACCTTAAGGCTTTCTTCATCCAACATTGTTACAGTTTGGGTTGTTCAGACAAATAATTATGATATTCCTTTGCCGGTCGGAGGCTGTTTATCGGGCTTCAGGGTGTACTAGATTATTGTTTTACAATACTTTAACCCCTGCGGAGTAAGGAATTTGTGGTAGTTGGCCGGGCCACAATACTTTAAGCTCTACGAACTATTGGTTTTGGGTGCCGCACCGGCCCTACAACACTATAAGCTCTACGAGCTATGGGTTTTTGTGGGTTGCCCGCTCACCTCACTACTGCCTTCCCGACACTTCGTGTGCGGGTTTGAGCCTCCTCCCGTATTAGAGCCTCACCTGGTGACTGAAGACTGCTGACTGACACTATTGACTATTGCCTCCTGCCTCCTGCCTCCTGCCTTTTTCGTATATTTGCCGCAAACAACATACCATGATAACCAATGACCAGATAAAAGACCTCGTTGAACGCCGGGATGCGTTAAGGAGGTATCTTTGACGTCGATAACCGGCTGAAGGAGATTAAGGAAAAAGAGGAGCTGACTCACGCTCCCGGGTTCTGGAATGACCCCAAAAAAGCCGAGGAGCTGATGAAGGAGATATCCTCCGTCAAAAGCTGGACCAATGCCTTTGCAACCGTCGACACCGCCGTCGAGGACCTGATCGTCCTCTTCGACTTCTATAAGGAAGGAGAATCCACTGACGAAGAAATCACCCAGCAGTACCACAAGACACTGACCGCCGTTGAGAAGCTCGAGCTGCGTAACATGCTCAGGCGTGAGGAAGACCAGCTCGGAGCCGTCCTGAAGATCAACGCCGGCGCCGGAGGCACCGAGAGCAACGACTGGGCACAGATGCTCATGAGGATGTACCTCATGTGGGGAGAGAAGAGCGGATACAAAATCACAGAGGCTTACTACCAGGCAGGCGATGAGGCCGGCATCAAGACCGTTACTCTCGAGTTCGAGGGGGAGAACGCCTACGGCTACCTCAAGAGCGAGAACGGGGTGCACCGCCTGGTACGCATATCCCCCTTCAACGCCCAGGGCAAGAGACAGACAACATTCGCCTCGGTATATGTGGCACCCCTTGTTGACGATGACATTGAGATCGATATAAACCCGGCTGACATAACATGGGAGACATTCCGTTCGTCGGGCGCCGGCGGCCAGAACGTCAACAAGGTGGAGACGGCCGTGCGCCTCCGCCACGCACCCACGGGCATCGTCATCGAAAACCAGGAGTCGCGCTCACAGGGACAGAACAAGGAGAACGCCCTCCGTCTGCTCAGATCGCACCTCTATGAGATGGAACTGAGAAAAAGGCAGGAGGAGATAGCTAAGATCGAGGGGGCAAAAAAGAAAATAGAGTGGGGCTCCCAGATACGCTCCTATACGCTTCACCCCTACAAGCTGGTAAAGGACCTGCGCACGGGATACGAGACAGGCAACGCGCAGGCAATCCTCGACGGTAACCTCGACGAGTTCATCAAATCATACCTCATGGAGTTCGGCGCAAGCCACTGAGGCCATATGATAAAAAGCATGGTTTAAACACCTGACAATCCTTTTATTTACGCTTACAGGAACAGCAAATCCGATGGACAAGAAAGAAAGGTTATTTGAGAAGTTTCCGCCAGTATCCACCGAAAAATGGATGGAGAAGATCAAGGCCGACCTGAAGGGTGCCGACTTTAATAAGAAACTGGTGTGGACAACACGCGACGGAATGGAGGTCATGCCATTCTACAGGCAGGAGGATCTGGAGAAGCTGCACCACACGGGGTTTCTCCCGGGCGACTTCCCATTTGTGAGGGGCGTCCGTGTCTCTGACAACACCTGGCTGGTCAGGCAGAACATCAGCGTTAAGGATTATAAGGCCGTCAATACCAAAGCCCTCGACATACTCATGCGGGGCGTATCATCACTTGGCTTTGTGATCGAAGAACCTCAGTCAATAACCGTTGATAACATATCTCAGCTTCTCAGCGGAATACACCTTGAGAGCGTGGAACTGAACTTTGCAACCAGGGGTATGGCAAAGGAGCTCTTCTCAGCCCTCGAATCGGTACTCTGGTCCTCAGGCGCAGACAGCAAAAAAATAAGAATTTGCATCGCCGCAGATCCTCTCGGAAAGCTTGCAACGAACGGCATACTCTGCATACCGGTTGACGAGGGACTCGATTACCTTGCCGACCTGGTAAAGGAGACGGCAGGGATACAGGGACTGAAGTGCGTGGAACCATCAGGTGCCATCTTCAGCAATGCAGGTGCAGGGCCCGTGGCTGAACTTGCATACACCCTGTCGCTCGGCAACGAATATATGGCAGCACTGACCGCCAGGGGCATCATACCCGATATAGCAGCACGGGCAATGAAATTTACCTTCGGCATCGGACCCGACTTCTTCCCCGAGATCGCCAAGCTGCGCGCTGCGAGGATGCTGTGGGCAACGATAG
Organism: Bacteroidales bacterium; assembly: GCA_049294275.1. Taxonomy (GTDB): domain Bacteria; phylum Bacteroidota; class Bacteroidia; order Bacteroidales; family VadinHA17; genus SR-FBR-E99. Next base: position 20,024 of record JBAQCQ010000075.1, on the reverse strand, counting down.
TAAAGGGCTATGAACCAAAGTCGGATGACGCCACACTGATGCACATCCACTCCGTGACCGGCAGGTGGAACAAGACCCTGTATGACCCGTATGTCAACATGCTGCGTACCCAGACCGAAGCAATGTCCGCTGTGCTGGGCGGAGCAGAATCGATAACCGTCGAGCCCTTTGACACTGTATTCCGCAGCGCCGGCGAGTTCTCCGAGAGGATAGCCCGCAACCAGCAGCTGCTCCTGATGGAGGAGTCACACCTCGACAAGGTGGCTGACCCGGGAGCAGGCTCCTATTACATTGAGGAAATGACTGCGATGATGGCACGCGCGGCATGGAAGCTGTTCCTTGAGATCGAAAACGAGGGTGGCTTCCTGAGAGCATTGCAGAACGGTACCATTCAGAAGAGGATCGCGACAGCAACTGCCTCGCGAAAAGAGGACGCCGCAAAAAGACGTGAGATACTGCTCGGCACCAACCAGTATCCAAATTTCAGGGAAACGGCCGCACCGGAGCACAACCTGGAAATACTCTTCCCTGAAGCGATTCCTGAAAAAGATACGGAAGTGGCTCCCATCAGACCCGCCCGCGGCGGTGAGGAATTCGAGAAGCTCAGGCTGGCAACAGAAAAGGCTCAGCACAGACCCCTGACTTTTATGTTACCCGTCGGTAACCCGGCAATGCGCAGCGCCCGTGCACAGTTCTCCTCTAACTTCTTCGCCGTGGCAGGTTACGAGGTGAGGAACAACAACGGCTTTGAGAGCGCATCTGAAGGTGTCAGGGCGGCACTGGAAGCCAAATCTGACATCATCGTCATCTGCAGCTCGGATGACGAATACCCCGTTATTGCACCTGAGATATTCAGGCTGGCTGCAGGACGAGCCGTCGTTGTAGTGGCCGGTAATCCACCGTCAACAGAGGCGCTGAAGACTGAAGGAATTGAGCATTTCATCAGCATCCGCTCGAATGTGCTTGAGACGCTGCAGATGTTCAACAGGATACTGGGAATAAACTGATCGGAGATGAGCAAGAGACCAAAATTCACGGACAGAGACCCCTTCAGGGCAACAGCACCCTCAAGGAACATCCAGAAGTGGGAGAGGGAGAACGGCATCGTCCCCGTCTGGGAGACCCCGGAACGAATCCATCTGAAGAGCGTCTATTCGCGTGACGACCTGCGCGGCATGGAGCACCTTGACTATGCGGCAGGCCTGCCACCCTATCTGCGCGGGCCCTACTCGGCCATGTATGCCATGCTGCCATGGACCATCAGGCAGTATGCCGGCTTCTCCACCGCAGAGGAGTCGAATGCTTTCTACCGCAGGAACCTCGCGGCAGGGCAGAAGGGACTGTCAGTTGCCTTCGACCTGGCCACACACCGCGGCTATGACTCCGATCATGAGCGCGTTCAGGGTGACGTGGGCAAGGCAGGTGTGGCCGTCGACTCCGTCCTTGACATGAAGATCCTGTTTGACCAGATACCGCTGAACCAGATGTCCGTTTCAATGACAATGAACGGAGCGGTGTTGCCTGTCATGGCGTTCTACATCGTCGCCGGGCTGGAGCAGGGGGCGAAGCTTGAGGAGCTGCAGGGAACAATTCAGAATGACATACTCAAGGAGTTCATGGTGCGCAACACCTACATCTATCCTCCTGACTTCTCGATGCGTATCATCGCAGACATATTCAGGTACACCTCGGAGAAGATGCCAAAATTCAACAGTATATCCATCTCGGGGTACCACATGCAGGAAGCCGGCGCGACGGCCGACATAGAGCTGGCATACACGCTGGCTGACGGGCTTGAGTACCTGCGCACCGGTGTGAATTCAGGGATGAACATTGACGATTTTGCCCCGCGGCTCTCCTTCTTCTGGGCCAGCGGACTGAACTTCTTCATGGAGATAGCCAAGATGAGGGCTGCCCGCATGCTCTGGGCAAAGATCGTAAGCGAGTTCAACCCGAAGAACCCGAAGTCGCTGGCGCTTCGCACCCACACCCAGACCTCGGGCTGGAGCCTGACAGAACAGGATCCGTTCAACAACGTGGGGCGCACCTGCATTGAGGCCATGGCGGCGGTGCTGGGGCATACCCAGAGCCTGCATACCAACGCCCTCGACGAGGCCATCGCTCTGCCAACAGAATTCTCTGCCAGGATAGCACGCAACACCCAGATATTCCTGCAGGAGGAGACAAGCATATGCAGGGCGGTCGACCCGTGGGCAGGTTCTTACTACGTTGAGACACTCACTGATGAGATAACCCATAAGGCATGGGAACTGATACAGGAGGTTGAAAGTCTCGGCGGGATGGCCAAAGCCATCGAGTCAGGCATACCCAAGATGAGGATTGAGGAGGCTGCCGCCAGGGCACAGGCACGGATCGACTCCGGTGCCCAGACGATAGTAGGTCTGAATAAATACAGGCTCGAAAAAGAGGATCCGCTCGAGATCCTGACAGTAGACAACAGCGCAGTCCGCGACTCACAGATAAAAAGACTGGAGCAGCTAAGGGCCTCGCGCAATGAAGAGGAGGTCAGTAAGGCGCTTGACGCCATTACCAGGGCCGCCGAAACAGGAGAGGGTAATCTCCTTGAACTGGCCGTCGACGCCGCCTCAAAGAGAGCAACCCTCGGTGAGATATCATACGCATGTGAAAAAGTAGTCGGGAGATACAAAGCAGTGATAAGGACAATTTCAGGAGTATATTCATCAGAGTACAAGTCAGACTCTGATTTCGGGGAGGCAAAGGTCCTGGCGGCTGAATTTGCCTCGAGGGCAGGCAGGCAGCCCCGCATAATGATAGCCAAGATGGGGCAGGACGGCCATGACCGCGGCGCCAAGGTTATTTCAACGGGATATGCAGACATAGGGTTCGACGTAGACATCGGGCCGTTGTTCCAGACACCCGCCGAGGCAGCCAGGCAGGCAGTGGAGAACGACGTTCATCTCCTCGGGGTTTCAAGCCTGGCCGCCGGACATAAGACTCTCATCCCGCAGGTGATTGCCGAGCTGAAGAAGCTCGGTCGCGAAGATATACTGGTGATCGCCGGGGGCGTGATACCCCCCCAGGACTACCAGTTCCTGTACGACGCCGGTGTGGCTGCAATTTTCGGTCCGGGCACCTCAGTGTCGAAAACTGCAAAACAGATATTATCTTTACTGCTGGAGACAGTATGAGAATAATTCCGACAATAACCGTAATAACCGCCCTGGCCGTTATGACCGGATGCGGCACCGCACAGAAAACCAGGACTGCGGCAGATAATCCTGCACCTGTGACGGCGAAGGAGCAGCCTTCACCTGACGAGGCTGTCCCGGAGACAGCCCCATTTGGCAATGCCGCTCTTGCCGGCAAGCCGGAGAATGAGGAAGAGGCAGCGGATCACGTCTGGGATTTCCGTGATGCAACAACTTGGATCCTGGGCGACTTTCCGCCTGCAAGATTCTTCAGCCCACCCCATTCCACGTGGTATGTTAACGGGTTCAGTGAGTATCAGCCTGACCAGGCGTTCATCGACGAACTGAAGAAGCTTGATATCAGCAACCTGACAATCACCATCGTCATGGGAACATGGTGCCCCGACAGCAGGAGAGAGGTGCCGAGGTTCATGAAGATTGTTGACCTGTGGGGATTCCCGGAAGGAAAGATCAGGTTCATCGGGGTCGATATCAATAAAATCGCACCCCTTGCTGACTATAATGAACTGGGTATTGAGAGAGTTCCAACTTTTATTTTTTATGAAAACAATTCAGAGAAGGGACGCATCATTGAGGTTCCGGTTACGTCTTTAGAACAGGATACGCAGAATATCCTGAAAGGAAAATAAAGAAAATCTAATACTTGAACCAATGGAAGAAGTAAAAAGCAGTAACCAGTCGGGAGTGGGTGTGGGAGCCCTCGTGACAGCCATAATAGCGTTCCTGCTGGCAGTGGTGCCCTGCCTCGGACTCATAGCAATCATACCGGCAGTGATAGCCATAGTCCTGGCTATAATAGGCCTTTCACGTCCGCACAGCAACCAGGGGATGCTTGTCGGCGGACTTGTGGTGGCGATAATCGCCCTTATGATCTCCGTATCGCAGAGCTTTGTCATCGGCAAGATTGCCAACAAGTCAGGCAGCTGGGCCACAGACGTCGAAAAAGTGATAAAGGATGTCACGGAAGACCTGGAGAAAGAATTCGGCGACAAGGAGGTGACCATCAAGATCAATGATGGAGACGAGGCCGTCGAGATCAAAGCCTCTGCAAAGAAAGACGAGATGAAAGGCAAGCTTGACGAGCTCGAGGGCAAAACCGACAGCCTTAAGAAGGATACTACCTCAGGGCAGTGGTGATACCGAATCCTTCCGGCAGGCCATATTTCATTCTGAATGTCATACTTACCGGAGTGATCCTGTTGATAATGGGTTACTCCTTTTTTTATTCCCCTGATGAGGAGAGATATCCGGTACCGTGTGTACATGAGATGATTACCGGGGAACCCTGTCCGTCATGCGGGTTGTCACATGCATTCTCGCTGATTGTCAGGGGCAGGATCGATGAGGCACTGCAGTGGAACAGCCAGTCGATGAGGGTCTTTCTCTTCTTCGCCCTGCAGCTGGTGATGCGCGTCTCACTCGGAATAAGGACGCTGGTGACAGTGAGCGGACTGAGGAAGATAGCCATAACAGATGCGGCTGTCTCTTCAGCCATGGCCCTGGTGGCCTTCTTTCCCTTCCTGCGGTCGCTATGGCTGACACTCTTTTAAACGGTCAGTCGTTACAGACCGCATTGACTGCCTCGTAGACAAGGTGGCTTTCAAATCCCTTTCCAAGGGCATGCCTCAGGAGCTTGCCCTTCAGGTCCATCCTGTTCTTAGCACTGATCTTTTTCTTTTGTTCCTCAAGGATCTTTTTCAGCAGGTCATGATATTCCCCGTCGTCTATGGCTTCGAGTCCTGAGGCAATTGCCGCCGGATCAACCTTTTTGCCTTTCAGTCCCATGGTTATCTTCACCTTTCCCCAGTGGCTGTGCCTGAAGTGGTCAATCACAAATGCACGGCTGTACCGGTGCTCGTCGATGAAGTTTTCGGTGATGAGCCTGTTGATTATCCATTCCTTTGTCCCGGAATCACGGGCACCCCATCTCTCCAGCAGCGAGCTTATGTCGCTGATGCAGTACTCTCGTGCGGAGCATTCTCTCATTGCCCTCTGCAGGAGTTCCTCCTTTTCATTCTTTTCAGCCATTTCGTTCAGCCCTTATGAATCTCTCTTTTCCCCTGATATCTTTTATGATGCGTACCTCCCTGTAAATGTCTGCGCTGAACAGCGCTGCCGTCGAAGGTGCATGATTCTCATTCACCTCCAGCCACAGGGTTCCTCCGGGTGCCAGCTGCATGGCAGCTATTTCAGCAATCCGCCTGTAATACACCAGCGGATCGTGGTCAGGTACAAACAGCGCCTCAGGCGGCTCATGATCGAGAACATTGGGGTGCATCGCCTTCTTTTCTCTCCCGGTAACATAGGGAGGATTGCTGACGATGATGTCGCTCAGGGTAATGGCTGGCTGGTGGTCAGAGAAAATGTCGGCTTCGGCAAGGGTCACCTGTGCTCCGTTCAGGGCAATATTCCGGGTGGCCACCCTGAGTGCGGCGGGAGAGTTGTCGGTGGCGACAATGGTCGCCCCGGGAAAGGCCTTTGACAGCGCTATCGCAATGCATCCGGAGCCGGTGCAGAGGTCGGTGACTGTCCCCTTGAAACTCTTTCTCCCCGTGTTGCTCACCATGGCCGTCTCTTCTATACCCTTGAACCCTGCTATGATCATCGAGACCATCTCTTCCGTCTCAGGCCTTGGTATCAGCACGCCCGGTTCTACTTCGATACGCAGCCCGCAGAATTCCGTATAACCGAGAACATATTGCAGCGGCTCACCCGCAGAGGCCCGGGCAGCAGCGGCGAGGATCTTCTCTGAGTCATCAGCCCCGGTTTGCCTTTCACCGAAGGCTAGCTGCGAGGCACGGTTCATTCCGGTGTATTCACGGATGATGGCTGCGGTAAGGGCCTCAGCCTCCTCAGCCGGCCAGAGCCGCCTGAGCATTCCCGAAACCAGAGCGCGGATTTCGCTTATTGTTTGTACCTTTTGGGCCATGATTCAAAGATAGGAAATTGCATCCATGGCCAATCCCGTTCACCTGATCTATATGCGCCGCTGCCTTGAGCTTGCAGGACGGGCGGAGGGCAACACAGCCCCAAACCCCATGGTGGGAGCAGTGGTGGTGCACGACGGCTTCATCATAGGAGAGGGGTTTCATCTGAGAGCCGGGACACCCCATGCCGAGGTTCATGCAATCAACTCCGTTAAGGACAAAAACCTGTTACCCCGCTCAACCATCTATGTAAGCCTTGAGCCATGCTCTCATCACGGCCGGACACCGCCATGCGCCGACCTGATCATCAGCAGCGGTATACGGAGGGTGGTTGTCGGGACAGCTGACACAAGCCTGAAGGTGGCTGGAAGAGGCATTGCCCGCCTCAGGGAAGCGGGTATTGATGTTATATCAGGGGTTTTGGAGGAGGAGTGCCGCCACATAAACAGGCGTTTTTTTACCACGCATGAGCAGCTGAGGCCATACGTGATACTGAAGTGGGCCCGCAGCGCCGACGGCTTCATCGATTTTGAGAGGAAGAAGGCCGACACGGCAGAGCCACACTGGATAACCGGCAATACCGAACGAATACTGGTGCACCGATGGCGCGCCGCCGAGGATGCCATCCTCGCGGGAGGAGGCACGGTTCGTTCCGACAATCCTTCACTCGACGTCCGCCTCTGGAGAGGAAAAAACCCTCTCAGGGTTATCATCAGCCGCAGCGCCAGCATGGACCCACGGTCAAAGGTGTTCGACGGAGCCGTGGAAACAGTCCTCTTTACCTGTAACGATAAGGTCATCCTTCCGGGAGTCAGGATCATCAAACTGGCGGGTAATCAGTATTTTATCGAAGAGGTTGTTAACGCACTGCATGCCATGGGGATACAGTCGCTCTTCGTCGAGGGAGGGGCCTTCATCATGAGCCATTTCGTTGAGGCCGGACTATGGGATGAAGCCCGCCGGTTCACCGGCATGATGAAGTTCGGCGGAGGCGTGCCGGACCCCTTCCCGGATTTTACTCCCAGGAAATCTGAAAAATTTGAAAAAAGTATCCTCGAAATCATGTATCATTTTCGCTGAAAATCCGTATATTGAATGTTAATAATTTTTAGTGGTTGTTAATAAATAAATATTCGTATTTTTGAATCCCAATTATTAAAAAGGAGCTAAAGTCATGAAGCGAGGATTCTCAGTTCTTGTAATGGTGTTTATTGCTGCCGTACTGACTGTTAGCGGTCAGTCGTCACGCAAGTACATCAAAGCCGGCGAGGAGTTCATCAGGAATGACATGTTGGAAGATGCCATTGAGCAGTTCTCCCGGGCTATCGATGAGGCTCCGGCATCGGAAGAGGGCTACCTCAGGAGGGCAAGGGCATATGAGATGACGGGCAATTATGCGGCTGCCTATGTAGATTACAAGAGGGCCAATAATTTTCTCTCCAACGATACCGGCATCCTCTACAACCTGGGCCGCATGTGCAACAAGCTGGGTGCAGCAGAGAAGACCGCCCCCGGGGAGAGGAATAAATTCTTTGCCGAAGCAGTCAGCTACCTTCAGCAGGCAATCAGAACCGAATACCGCAATGGCAAACTCTACACCGAGAAGGTGGTTTCGCTGATGGGGATGGAGCTGTGGGATAAGGCTCTCGGAGCATCCGACACTGCCATTCAGATGAGGGATGATGCCGTCAACTACTACTACCAGGGGATCATTTACCAGAAGCTGAATGATGACAACACGGCCAGGAGGCAGCTTGAGAAGGCCGTTACAAAAGACAAAATGCTTTCTGCCGCCCGTCTCGAGCTGGCACGCGTCCTGGTACGCCAGGGCGACATTAACAGCGCGCTGGGCCAGTGCACGATGGTGATGCAGCAGGATGAAAAGAATGTGGATGCTTACCTTACCCGGGCACTGGTTCACGAAGCCAGGCTCGACTATCCTTCAGCCATCAATGACATTTCGACGGCCATTCTCCTTGAGCCGGCCAAACAGGCACACTATATTCAGAGGGGTACCTATTATCAGAAGTTCAACCAGCATATTGCAGCCATCAGCGACTTCACAAAGGCGCTTGCCATTGACCCGTACCAGACTGAGGTTTACCTTCTCAGGGCACAATCGTACGAAGAGGTGAACGATTTCGAGAAGGCGTCAGCCGACTATGCCAGGGTCCTCGCCATGAACGAGGACAGTTCAAGTGCAAAAAGGATGATGAGCGAGGCCAATGACAGGCTCTTCGCCATAAACCGCGAGTCGAACAGCCCGGAGATCTTCATCGATTACCCTGCTGTTGCAGGCGGCCGTGAGATCGAGGTAGGGCTTGACAAAAAGAGCCTGATGATCACCGGCAAGATCAGCGACAGGAGCCTGCTTGCGGAGTTCTCCATCAATGATGTACCCGTGAAGTACGAGGGCAGGGGCATTATACCTTTTGCCGCGGAGGTGGAGATCGCACCGGACGGGATGCTGAAGATCGTCGCCCGCGACGTCTATGACAACGAGAGTGTGATCACATACCGGGTCATACGCACCGAGGTCGATCCTCCGGAGATTCAGATCCTCGCTCCTTACCTTACGGGTGACAATGTGCTGGTGATAGACAGTATTGCGTCACGAATTGACATTGAAGGCAAGGTGCTCGACCAGAACCTGATAAGCTCGGTCAGGATTGAAAACATCAGCGCGCAGTTCTCACATGACAATCTTAATCCCGCATTTATTGCCAAGGGAATCGATGTCCGGAACAGTGACAAGGTCACCATCCTTGTTGAAGACAAATACGGCAACAGGACAACAAAGGACTATATCCTCAGCCGCCGCGGCACAACAATATCGGAATCGAACCCGATGGGAAACACCCTTGTTGTATTCATTGAGAACAGTGATTACCAGAACTTCGCGGCTCTTCAGGGACCTCCCAAGGATGCCAACCTGATCACGACGGTCCTGGAGGATAACTACCAGGTACTCCCGGTGCGCAGGCTCCGGAACCAGACGAAGCAGGAGATGGAGAAGTTCTTTTCCATCGACCTTCGCGACGAGGTCAGGGCAAAACAGATCAAATCGCTTGTCATCTGGTTTGCAGGGCACGGCAAGTTCATCAACGACGTCGGGTACTGGATACCCATCGATGCCCGTCGCGATGAGGAATTCACCTACTACAGCCTGAACTCCCTCAGGGCTTCAATGGAGGCCTACATGAATTACCTGACCCATGTGCTTGTAATCACTGATGCCTGCGAATCAGGCCCCAGTTTCTATCAGGCCATGAGGTCCGACATTAAGTCGCGCAACTGCACCGACTGGAGGGCAACACAGTTCAAGTCGAGCCAGATATTCTCATCGGCAGGGTATGAACTGGCCGTTGATGACTCCCAGTTCACCCGCACCTTTGCCAACACCCTGCGCGGCAATCCAAAAACCTGCATAGCCATCGACGAGATAGTGACCCAGGTCACCAAAGCCGTAACGCAGAACAACCAGCAGAAGCCAAAATTCGGAAAAATAACCGGGCTCAAGGACGAAGACGGTACGTTCTTCTTCATAAAGAAATAGCCTGATGCGGGTGAGATGCGGTAACTACGGGCCCCGTTCCTTTCTTAACCCGGGATTCCTGTATCTTTTGCTGTGTCTGATTCCCCTCTCTGCCCGGGGGCAGAATTACTATTTTGAACAGTACGGCTCCAAGGAGGGCCTGAGTGCTTCCAAGGTCTATACCATCATCCAGGATGCCAATGACTTCATATGGCTAGGCACAGGCAGCGGCGTGACCCGTTTTGAAGGACTGCGGTTTGAAAATTTCTCCACCTCTGACAACCTTGCTCCGGGAGGGGTTAAAAGCATCTGCGAGGACAGCCGGGGAAGGTTATGGCTGGGCCACATCGGCGGAGGGATGTCGCTGATCGAGGACAATGTCATCAAGCGTGTTTCATTCTCTTCCTCGGCTTTCATCGGGATTGACTCCGCCCGGATAACCGACCCGCTCAGCCCGGTAATGAGCCTCACCGGCGACATTACTGGCATCGTGGAGTATGAAGGTTCACTCTGGGTGGCCACCTCGCTCGGAGGTGCATTACGTCTCGACATGCCGGAACACGGTGTGACCATGCTGACAGGACAGCAGTACATGGGAAGACAGGGGCTCAGCAATGACGCCTTCGGCTTCTACCCGGACAGCCGGGGAAACCTCTACTGCATCACTGACATGGGCATCAAGATGTATGACCATGCCAGTGACAGGTTCATCCCATTTAACCCCGAAGGACTCACAAGATACTTCCTTACGACCACCATCTTTGAAGACTCGCGCGGCAACCTCTGGTTCGGCACCTTCAACGGAGGACTCTACAGGCAGGAGAGGGAGAGCGGGGAGATGAGCTTCTTTGATACGCGCAACGGGCTCTGGGGTAACTTCGTGACATATATCCTTGAGGACTACCGCGGAAATATCTGGGTGGCCTCAATGGAAGACTGGGAGAGTAGGGGTGGCATAACCGTTTTTACGCCCGAAGGAACAGTCGTCTTCAATACCTCCAACGGGCTGATGGCCCAGCATGTTCTCTGGATGATTGAAGACAAGGAAAAGAATATCCTTATCGCCGACAGGGATGCGGGGTTTTTTATTTACAAGGGCGATCATTTCTCCGCTTTCCCTGCCCCTGAGTTCCTCCCATCAAATGACGTATCGTCCCTCGCGCAGGATCCGACAGGGCGCTACTGGTTCGGCACAAGCAAGGGTCTCGCTCTTTACAATCCCTCGAAAAATCCGGCTGACAGGGTCAAGCTGACCGATTTCCCCTCTGCGTTGGAGGGAAGGCAGATCAACATCATCAGGCCTGACAACAATGGCCATGTCTGGATCGCCACCTCTGGCGATGAAGTTTTCAGGTATGACCTTGATGAGGAGAATTACAGGTATGACCTCGAACTTAACTCCAGCCTCCGTTCACTGAGGATCTCATCAATGGTATCAGACAGGAACTATAACCTCTGGGTCGGCACTGACCGTGCTCTCATCTTTTGGGACGAGAGCAGCAAGGCAAGCCGGACGTATACCCAGATCAACGGGATGACCGGGAACAATATCACATCGCTCTTCTGCGACAGCCGCGGGTACATGTGGATAGGGACGGAGGAGCGGAACGGCCTGACAAAACACATGCCCGGCAGCGGGATATTTACTGCAGTCAGCTTCGGGGCCGATGTCAATCCGACCACAATTAATGAGACGGCAGACGGCACATTATGGGTGGGCACGATTGACGGACTGTACGGTCTCAGGAATGACACGGTATGGAAGAAACTGACCGAGAGCGACGGGCTGCTGATGAACTCCGTCAACCTCTTACAACCTGACGCCACCGGTAATCTCTTCATAGGCACCAACCTGGGGCTGAACAGATATGACATAAACACCGGTCGTGTCTCATCATTCACAGAAAGAAGCGGTTTTACGGGCATTGAGACCAGGAACAATGCCTCCTTCGCCGATAACAGGGGTGACCTCTGGTTCGGGACGGCCAACGGAGCCATCAGGCTCAGCCCTGCGAAGCTGCCGCCGGTGATGACCGAACCGGCGACACACATTTGGCGGACTCTGGTCAACTATGAAACATTCCCTATGCATGACGGCATACGCCTGTCGCATAACCAGAACAGGATCATCTTTGATTTTCTCAGCATCTGCCTGGTCAACCCCGAGGCTGTCAGATACCAGTTCATGCTTGTCGGCGCCGATGAGGACTGGGTCACCACTGACCAGACAAGAGCCATGTATTCGTCACTCAGTCCGGGAAAGTATGTCTTCAAAGTACGTGCATCAAACAACTACGGCTACTGGAACGAGGAGCCCGTTGAGCTCTCATTCTCCATAAGCGGCCCGGTATATAAGACACCCTGGTTCATTATCCTCTGCATTACCGCACTGGCGGCCGCCATCTACGCCTATATAAGCCTCAGGGAAAAAAACCTCCGCAGGGAGAAGGAACTGCTTGAGCAGAAGGTGGAGGAGCGGACGGCAGAGGTGGTCACCAAGAGCATCGAGCTTGAAGAGAAGAGCCGGGATACCACCGCCAGCATCAGGTATGCCGAGAGGATACAGGCCGCGATGCTTCCTCCTGAGAACTTCTTCAATGACACCTTTGTGCTGTTCATGCCGAAGGACATAGTCAGCGGCGACTTTTACTGGATGCATGACAGCGGCTTCAAACAGTATATTGCCGCGGTCGACTGCACCGGGCACGGCGTTCCGGGCGCCTTCATGTCGATCATCGGTCACAACTCGCTCAACAAGATAGTAAGGGAGAGCGGTATCAGCAGACCGTCAGAGATCCTCGACCACCTGAATATCGAGATTGTCCATGCCCTCTTGCAGAGGAGCGAGAAGGCGGTACGTGACGGATTGGTCATATCACTCATCTCCTATGACATCCTGGAACATAACGTCGAATATGCAGGCGCCTACCAGCCGCTCTATCATGTGAGGGACGGGAAGGTGACCATTTACAGGGGTGACCGCTTCCCGATTGGCATGATTGACGGTCAGGCGAAGAAGAGCTTCACCAACCGCAGAGTCGATGTGATGAAGGGTGACATGCTTTACATCTTCACTGACGGATACGGAGACCAGTTCGGCGGTGAGGATGACAAGAAGTTCAAGACCATAAATATCAGGTCGATCCTCGCTGAGATCTATATGCTCCCCGTGGACGAGCAGAAGCGTATACTCGAAAAGGCAATCAGGGACTGGATGGGGGATGTGTCACAGGTAGATGACATCCTCTTTATCGGCACCCGCATACCATAAATCAGCCGCGGTCATGTGCCGTGTGATCGCGGCAACTGCAGATCAGATCCTCGCAATCACCTTCGGATCGGCATACCAGCCGGTGTAGTTCAGAAGTGCCGGCACCACCTCTCCGGCAGTGGTGACGATCTGCCATATGTCCTTATGCTCAAGTCTCATGAAATGGCCCCTTACCATGTGGTCAAAGAATTCAATCAGATGATCGTAGAAGCCGTTGACATTTACTATAATGATCGGCTTGTTGAACTGCCCCAGCTGCTTCAGGGTGATGACCTCTGTCAGCTCCTCCAGGGTTCCGACACCTCCCGGCAGCGCCACCGCGGCATCAGACATGGCAAAGATGGTCTTCTTCCTGTCTGACATGTCTGAGGTAACAATCATATCCTTCACCCCGGGATGGCCCCAGCCCTCATCCATCATGAAACCCGGGATGACACCCGTGACAGTTCCGCCGCCTGCCATCAGTGCATCGGCGAAGATGCCCATTAGGCCGATGCCGCCACCTCCGAAGATGGCATGCACACCCTCACGTGCAAACACGGTGCCGAGTTCCGCGGCAACCTTATTATATGCAACATCAATACGGCTGCTGGATGCTGCAAAAACACATACTTTCATAAGCTTATCAGAGCAGCGGTGTGAGCTTGGCCTCGAAAGCAGACCTGGCAGCAGCGCCCACCTGCTTGTCGACTACCTCTCCGCCTTTGAAATAGAGAACCGTGGGGATGTTCCTTATCCCAAACCTCCTTGCAACATCAGGTGAATTGTCTACGTCACACTTAACGACAAGCGCCTTGTCCCTGTATGCCTCTGAGATCTGTTCCATGTAAGGAGCTATCATCCTGCAGGGCCCGCACCACTCAGCCCAGAAATCCACAATCACCGGCTTGTCTGACTTCAGAACAATCTCATCAAAATTACTGTCGTTAACTTGTTGTGCCATAGTATTATATATTATATTATTATGTTTATTTCCCGCCGCAAAGATACCTAATTAACTTTAAAATCCAGCTCCGGGTTGTCTTCAAGCCACCCGATCAGCTCGTTCGTTATGCCTGCCTTTATACTGCGAGAAAAGAGAGGTATGGTAATCTTGTCATCATGATCTATTAACAGAAATTTCAGCGCTTTGTTCCCTGGGTTCTCGGAAATGATTGTCCTGAGGTTCTTTATGAATTCCGGATTGATAAGCTCCGCCTTTAGTTTTATTGTGATGGAGCTGATCAGGTCGTCCCTTACAGCTGAAAGAAGGTGGATCTCCTTGATTTTGAATTCGAGTTCATCAGGATTGAAATGTCTTCCCTGCACCTTGCCCTTGATCAGGAGCTGGTAGTCGGTGTTGAAATAATTGCTGAAGGCCACGTAATCCTTGTCGAAGAGGAGGAAGGAGAATGAGTCGGAGTAATCCTGCAGCGTGAATCCGCCGAAGGGTTTGCCGTTCTTGGTCACGCCGCTTCTTGTGTCGGTCACGATGCCCGCCACGCAGACGTCGCGGTTCGCAAACTCGCTGAGGTTCTGCAGGTCAGCCAGAGTGGCGTTGCAGAAGGTGTTCATTTCAAGCTTATAGTCGTCGAGGGGGTGTGATGACAGGTATATCCCTATCACCTGCTTCTCCTTGTTCAGTTTCTCCAGCTTTGTCCAGTCGGGACAGGGTGCAGGCTCGGGTTTCACGAGCTCGAAGCCGCCGGCATCGCCGAAGAGCGACTGCTGGCTGCTGTTCTTAATGTTTTTTACGCTGGTGCCGTAGCGGATGAGGCTTTCGAGGAAGCTCGCCCCCTTGCTGTCAGCTGAGAAGTACTGTGCCCTGGTCAAGCCCGGCAACCCGTCGAGGGCGCCGGAGACAACCATCGCCTCGAGCATCTTCTTGTTGACGGTGTTCATGTTCAGCCTTTCGGCAAAGTCATATATATCTCTGAACGGGCCGTTCTTCTCGCGCTCCTCAATCAGGTGGAGCACGGCGTTCTCGCCCACTCCCTTGATGGCGCCAAGGCCAAACCTGATGTTTCCTTTGCGGTTGACAGTGAACTGGAGGAGGCTCTCGTTGACATCGGGTCCCAGCACCTCTATCCCCATGCGCTTGGTCTCCTCCATCATCACGGTGATCTTCTTGATGTCACTGATGTTGCGGCTGAGTACTGCTGCCATGAATTCTGCCGGGTAGTTCGCCTTGAGGTACCCGGTCTGGTACGCTATCAGGGCGTAGCAGGTCGAGTGCGACTTGTTGAAAGCATACTCTGCGAAGGATTCCCAGTCAGACCAGATCTTGTTAACCGTGTTCTGGTCATAACCGTTTCTTTTGCAGCCATCAATGAACTCCTCCTTAAGACGGTCCATGATGTTGCGCTTCTTCTTACCCATCGCCTTGCGAAGAGAGTCGGCCTGGCCCTTGGTGAACCCTCCCAGCTCCTGTGAGAGGAGCATCACCTGCTCCTGGTAGACTGTGATGCCGTAGGTCTCCTTCAGGTATTTTTCCATCACCGGCACCTGGTAGGAGATCTTGTCCTTGCCGTGCTTGCGCCTGATAAACTGTGGAATGTAATCCATCGGACCCGGCCGGTAGAGGGCGTTCATGGCAATGAGGTCACCGAACTGGTTGGGCTTCAGATCGCGCAGATAGCGCTTCATACCGACCGATTCAAACTGGAACACACCCGTAGTCTCGGCGTTGCTGAAGAGCTCCCATGTGGGCTTGTCGTCCAGCGACAGAGTCTCAAGCTCTATCGTTACCCCCTTTGATTTTTTGATGTTCTCAACCGCATCCTTCAGGATCGAGAGTGTCTTCAGTCCGAGGAAGTCCATCTTGAGCAGCCCTACCGACTCCACGTGGTTGCCTTCATACTGCGTAACATAGAGGTTGGTGTCCTTTGCGGTACATATCGGGATGTGTTCGCAGAGGTTGTCCTTGCTTATGATGATGCCGCAGGCGTGCACCCCGGTCTGCCTAATGCTACCCTCCAGCACCTCGGCGTACTTGAGGGTCTGGGCCACCAGCGGTTCCTTTGATTCTCTCTCCTTAAGCAGCTCAGGCACCTCCTCGTATGCCGTTGCCAGGGTCATACCCGGCCTCTCCGGCACCAGCTTGGTCAGCCTGATGGCTTCAGGCAGAGGCAGTTTCTGGACCCGGGCGACATCCCTGATGGCCATCTTGGCGGCCATGGTGCCGAATGTGATGATATGCGCCACCCTGTCGTGGCCGTACTTGTCAACCACATACCTGAGCACCTTCTCCCGCCCGTCCTCGTCGAAGTCGATATCGATATCAGGCATCGAGATACGGTCAGGATTGAGGAACCTCTCGAACAGGAGGTTGTATTTGATCGGATCGATGTCTGTTATCCTGAGGCAGTAAGCCACAACGCTTCCTGCGGCAGAGCCCCTGCCGGGACCGACCCAGACACCCATCTCGCGTGCCGCCCTCAGGAAATCCTGCACAATCAGGAAGTAGCCGGGGAAGCCCATGTTTTTTATGACTGAGAGCTCAAAGTCAATCCGTGCCTGCAACTCGGGTGAGATGGTCTTCCATCTTTCCTCAGCCCCCCTCATCGTCAGGTGACGGAGGTACTCATCCTTGTCGGAGAACTCCTCCGGGATGGCAAAATCAGGCATGATAGGCTCGCTGGCAAGAGAATAGTATTCGACCTTGTCAGCTATCTCCTTCGTGTTCAGTACTGCCTCCGTCATGTCAGGAAAGATCCTGAGCATCTCCTCTTCGCTCTTGAGGTATTCCTGCTTTGTATAGCGGAGTCTCTTCTGGTCATCGATGTCCTTGCCGGTGTTGAGGCAGATGAGCCGGTCGTGGGCTTCGGCCTCATCCTGCATTATGAAGTGAACGTCGTTGGAAGCAATGATCTTTATGTTGTTCTTTGCAGCCAGCTCGCGGTAAGCGGCAATGACACGCTGCTGCATCGGGAAGACGGTGCTGTCGGCGGTGGGGTCGGTGGTCTCATGCCTCTGGACCTCGAGATAATAGTCATCGCCGAATATCTCTTTGTATGAAAGGATCGCCTCCTCTGCGCCCCTGATGTTACCCGAGAGGATCTCCTGGGCCGCCTCGCCTGCAATACATGCTGATGAGGCTATCAGTCCCTCATGGTGCTTGCGGAGCAGATCCTTGTCAATGCGTGGCTTATAATAAAACCCTTTTATCCAGGCCTGTGAGACGAGTTTGACCAGGTTGTGATAGCCGGTGAGATTCTTTGCAAGTAAAATAAGATGGTCACCTGACCGGTCCTCGACGGTGGTTTTGTCTTCAAGGGTGGTGCGGGCGACATAGATCTCGCACCCGATAACAGGCTTTAAAGAGGCGGCGGTGGCTGCGTCATGAAACTCCTTTACCCCGAACATGTTCCCGTGATCAGTGATGGCAAGGGCATCCATGCCCAGCTCCTTCGCCCTGCGCACAAGCGCCTTCACTCCCGATGCCCCGTCAAGAATGGAGTATTGTGTATGTACGTGTAAATGAGTGAATGAGGACATGATCTCGGGATTTAAGCCAGCTACGGCTCCGGAGACAAAAATATCAAAAAGGTGCGGGATCCCTCAATTTATTTATTAACAAGGGGCGGTCGATAATTTTTGTTACTTCGGGGAAATGTGATATATTTGCACCCTCTTAAAATTTCATAAATCATTTAAACAGTAAATTTTACATGTCAGTAAAGATCAGATTAGCTAGGAAAGGCCGCAAGAAGCAGGCCTACTACCACGTGGTGGTAGCGGATAGCAGGTCGCCACGTGATGGCAGATTCATTGAGAAGATCGGTATTTACAATCCGATCACTGACCCGGCAACAATCGACATCAATTTCGAGAAGGCATTGGGTTGGCTGCAGAAGGGTGCGCAACCTACGGATACATGCAGGGCGATCCTTAAGTACAAGGGCGTTATGATGAAGAAGCACCTCATTGAGGGTGTGAAGAGGGGTGCCTTTGACGAGGCTGAAGCCGACCGTCGTTTTAATGAATGGCTTAAGGGCAAGGAAGAGCAGATCGAAATGAAGAAATCAGGTCTCGAGAAGCTGGGCGAAGACGTCCGCAAGAAGAGGCTTGAGGCAGAGAAAGCGATCAAGGAAGCAAGGGCAGCTGAATATGCCAAAAAGCTTGCCGCACTCGCCGCTGAGGCAGAGGCAGCAGCAAAAGCAGCTGCAGCACCGGAGGCTGTTGAGGAAGCAGTGACCGAAGCCGCCGCAGAAGAGACAGCCGAGGCAGCCGAACCGGTGGCTGAGACAGAAACTCCGGCAACCGATACGAAGGAAGATACTGCAGAAGAAACTGAAAAGGCTGAATAACAGTCTTTTGTCTCCTGCCGCCGCAAAGTGAAAACAATAGGCAGAATAACAAAAACTTACGGCTTCGAAGGCGCCGTGGTTGTGAGGAGTGAAAGCGGCATCACAGCGGAACCTGAACAGGGAGAACCGGTATTAGTCGTTTTAGACGGGATACCGGTTCCCTTTTTTACACGGGAAGCATTTTCTCCTTCACCCGATACACTTGTTATATCATTTGACGACTACCTGACCTCTGAGTCGGTCTCATCCCTGAAGGGATGCGAGGTGCGTATTCCCGGTGAGACGAAGGAGAACGATGAGCTGGCCGGCCTTGACGGTTATGTTTTGACTGACAGCAACAGCGGCTTCAGGGGAACCGTCAAATCAGTTTTGCAGAATCCCGGCCAGTTGCTGGCCGTTGTCAGTACTCCAGCCAGGGAGATACTCGTTCCCCTGCACCCGGACCTTATCACCACCATTGACAGAAAGAAGAAGACCATTGAAATGTCCCTGCCGGAAGGGCTGATACGGCTGAACGACTGACAGCCCCGCCCCACTTTTTGACAATCATGATGCAGCGTGGCGGTTTTTATTCCGTCTTTCAGGTGTAATTCTCACAACTTAAACAGGTGCAGTCATGAAAAAAAATCTTGCTTTAGCAGTGGTATTTTTATTTGCCTTACAGGCTTCAAAGGCCCAGGATCCCTATACAGAGAGGAGAGACGTTTCAGGTTTCAGTAAGGTGGGCTTTGGCGTGTCAGGCGAGGTCATCATCAGCCTTGGAACTCAGTACAGCGTCGTTCTTGAGGGTGACAGGGACTATATCAGGGAGATTGAAACGAAGGTCTATGACGGCGAGCTCAGGATCAAAAGAGATAAATGGTTTGATACGGGAAACAGGAAAGTCGTTGTGAGGATCACCATGCCGGAACTCAGGGGTGTAAGTGTATCAGGTTCAGGGAAGGTCACGGTAAATGATCCTCTCAGGGGAGGTGACCTTGATGTCAGCATCAGTGGCAGCGGCAAGGCTTTGCTCCGGGATGTGGCACTCAGTGAAGTCGAGTGTTCCATATCTGGTTTGGGAAGCCTCAACATTGCCGGCGCAGGCACCGTTGAACAGCTGCATATAAATATTTCAGGATCAGGTAACTATGTGGGGGAAGCCACAAGGGTGGGAACACTGGAGGCACAGATCTCCGGAAGCGGAAGCTGCGACTGCTATGTTACGGGCATGATTAAAGCCTCCATTTCCGGCAGCGGCAACATCAGTTACTCAGGTAACCCTAAGATTGATGCCTCCGTCTCCGGATCAGGCAAGGTGAGGATGAAGTAATCAGTCGCGCAGGATCTTTACGACACCGTTTCCGGACACCCTGATGACCGAAGAGGCTTTAGCCCTGCTTCGGTCATCCTGTCTCCAGAGGCATACATAATCGACTGCTTCTTTCAGCTCTTCGCTGATCTCGTCAAATACTGCAGAGGCATCACTGCCGCTGATGTTTGCAGAGGTTGATACCAGGGGCTTGCGCAGCGCGGTGATGAGCTCATCACAGAACGGATCGGCACAGACCCTGATACCCACTGACCCGTCGGCCGAGGCTACACCTTCAGCCAGGTTCCGCCCCCTGTCATAAACGATGGTGAGCGGGCTATCAGCCAGCTCTGCCATCTGGAGTGCCACCTCGGGAGGGTTGTCAACGTATCTGGTCAACATCTCCGGCGAGTTGACCAGGATTATCAGGCTTTTGCTTTCAGCACGCTTCTTTATCGAAAAAATCCTTTTTACTGCCTCACCGTTCGTGGCGTCGCACCCCAGTCCCCACACTGTATCCG
>JBAQCQ010000074.1:0-22780 GCA_049294275.1 Bacteroidales bacterium | reverse complement strand
AGGTTCCCTGGTTCCGGTTCGCTGTTTGCGCGAAGCGAAAACGGCAACCTGGTCCGTCAAGGAAACACTGCAATGGCGGTAACCCGGCTCTCTACCCGGGTTCTGCGAATTTGGCACACCGGCTCTACCACGCTTTTTAGCCTTTTCCTCCGGAAGTCACCGCGTAGCGGTTATACCTGTACTTCGCTGCCACAGCCAGTGAAATAACCAGCCCGATTGCCACATAAACGAACACCGGCACCGGCACCGGGTCCCCGCCGGCGTAAGAGTGCAGTCCTGACAGGTAATAATTGACACCGAAATAGGTCATCAGAACCGAAGAGAAGGCAAAGAGCGACAGGAGATTGAACAGGTACACATCCTTCATGCCCGGAATCATCCGCGAGTGAGTCACAAGGGTGTAGACAATGATGGTTATAAGTGACCATGTCTCCTTCGGATCCCATCCCCAGTAACGGCCCCACGATTCATTGGCCCAGATCGCACCCAGGAAGGTGCCGATTGTGAGGAAATAGAGACCCAGTGTCACCGCCCTGTAATTGATGACCGTAACCTCATCTATTACGGACCCAATCCTCTCCCTGCTGGCATCGCTGACAAAAAGCATCATCACAAGAACAATCAGCCCGAGAATCGCGCCAAGGCCCAGAAAACCGTAACTGCCCGTGATCACTGATACATGCAGTGTGAGCCAGTATGACCTTAACACAGGTACCAGGTTGGTTATCTCCGGATCCATGAAGCTGAGATGAGCCACCATCAGTGTCAGTCCTGCCAGAACAGAGGTAGCCGCCAGGGTGAGCAGCGACTTTCTGCTGAAGATGAATCCGGCAAGCACCGTGACCCACGAGATGAAGAGCATCGACTCGTAGCCGTTGCTCATCGGTGAGTGCCCGGAGATATACCACCTTATGGCAAGACCAAGGGTGTGAAAAAGGAATCCTGCGGCAACAAGCCCTGTAAGGACCTTCAGCAGCAGGCCGGCCTTTCCCTTTCCCCTGATTATAACCGTAATTATGGTGAAGATCATTATCAGACCCACCGTTGCGTAATATGGAAACAGTTTCTCGAATATTTTCGCCTTATAATAAAAGAGCTCTGCCTTTACCTTTGTCTGTGAAGGCAGCTCATATCCGGCATGGATTCGCTGGTACTGTTTCAGCGCTGAAAGAAACTCATCCGGGTTTACCTCTGTCTTTCCGACGGCGGTTACCGCCTGTGCCCACATCGGTACCACACTCAGCACGAACAGCGAGTCTTCCATTGTGACATCATGCCTGACGGCATCAGCGGCCATGCCCCAGTGATCAGTACCGTCCCTCAGGGGGAAAATGCGCATGAAGTCGCCTCTCGACATCATATAGAATATGTTCACGCGCTCGTCAACCTTGATCACTTCCTTGTCGAACCTGGTGCGCTCACTCTCTGCCTTCGCATAGGCTTTTTCAACAAGTTCAGTGAGTTTATAGCCGCCACCCGCGCCAAAGGTTACAATATCAGAGAATGCAGCTCTTTCGCCCTTAAGGTTCAGGACCTGACGCACCTCATCATTCGAGACTTTAATCATGGGCACATCCTGCCAGTGCGTAAAATCGAGTGAACAGCCAAGGAATACCTGCATCGGAGTCAATCCGTCAAAACTGTTCTCACGTGCAACTTTACGGAGAATGTCACTGCTGATGGTGTAGAGAGGTTTTGTGCGGCCCTTCTGATCCTGTGCCAGCACCTCCCCGAAACGGTCAGCCGCTCCCCTGTCAATGACAAGTTGCTGTCCATTCAGCGGCAGCAGCGAGAAAAGGGCAAACAGCACCGCCACTGCGGCGGGCTTGCGGTACCTTGAGCTCCAGTACCCCGGCCTTATAGTCCTGAATGAAGACCTCCTGTTGGCAATCGAAAGTATTATGAAGAGGAAAAGCAATCCGTAACCGGCATAGGTGGTGTACATCCCGGCGGGATCATGGTTCACCGACAGTATCGTTCCGAGTTCGTCATTGTCGTATGACGACTGGTAGAACCTGAATCCCCTGTATTTCAGGATATGGTTCATATAAATATCATACTGGAACTCTTTTTTATGTTCAGGGTCATTAAGGGTGACCCTGCTTTTAAATCCTGACGGACTGTTCGATCCCGGGTAGCGTTCAACGATGAACTGATCGAGCTTCAGGCTGAATGGCAGGTTCAGCACTTTTTTGCCGAAGCTGACCCGGGCTTCGAGGTTTCCGGTTTTGCCCTGCCAGACCGACCTTGCTTCGTCTGACCTTTCCCAGAAGTAGATTTTCTTTTCACCGTCCGGTGCGGTCAGGGTGCATTCAATTGCTCCGCCCTCTCCCTCTTTACCCGGATCTGAAGCCGGCACCATTAAGCCGTTCAGCGTAAGTACCTGCGGCATAATCCTGTACCTGCCCGCAGTGTAAACTGTGCCCCTGGCAAGCACAATCAGCGAATCGGGAGGATAGACAACCGATTGCATGTTCTGCATGCTGGTTGCCTTGATCTCGATACCAGACCTGAGCATGAAGGATGACCCTTCGTTGAAAACCGTCAGATCCGATGCGGTGCCGAAGCCTATTGTCATCTCTCCTATCATGCCGGTTTCGCCCTCTGCCAGAGCGATGACATCACTGGTGACCATGTCGGGTGTTGCAAGGAATGAGACCATGGGGACACCTTCGGGAGATTCCGTCACCTGTCTGACGGCTCCGGGGATATACCTGTCAAGCGTGAGGGTCACCTCTTCACCCCCGGCTTCCAGTCTCTTTCTGTATTGGCTTTTGCGGCTGCCGTCAAGGATGATGGCTCCGGTGTGACTTGCAAGAACCTTCCCCTGGCTGTCATAAAGTTCAAATGTCAGGCTGTTTCCCGGAGACCATGTAAGTGAACTGGTCTCCCCCGCCCTGATATGTATCATGCCATCATACCCGGAATACCTTGTTATGGCAGCGCCGGCTACCATCACGATAAAAGCAATGTGGAACAGCATCACGGTAAACTTATCCCTGCGGTAGAGCTTTCGTGTCACAATCTGACCTGCAAGGTTAATGACAAGCAACAGGAAAAGCAGCTCGAACCAGCGGGTGTTGTAAACCACTGATCTGGCACTCTCTGCACCGAAGTCGTTTTCAATGAATGTGGCGGCGGCCATTGCGGCGGCCATTACAATGAGCAGAACACCCATCACGGTGGGTGAAAACAAAAGCTTTACAATTTTCATGGAAACAGGTTTGAATGCAAAACTATCCCTTTTCGGAGATTACGTGCAATTTTTCACGATTAAGAATTTTGACTGTGCGCGGGGTGGCCTTTATGATATTCTCGTTCTCCAGCTCGCCCATTATCCTTACCACGCTCTCCTTGGCCATGTTTGTCATCTCACCAAGCTCCTGCCTTGTCAGGATCATCTCATAGTCGTCAGAATGAAATACATCGTCGGCAAAATAGAGAAGCGCCTCTGCGAGTCTTCCGTGCATCTTTTTCTGGGTAAGGTTCAGAACCTTGTTGTGCATCAGGTATGCCTTGGCGCTCAGATCTTCAATGAATCCTACGGCGAATCCGGGATTTCCCGAAATAATCTTTCGGATCAAGTCAAAACTGATGAAGCATGCCTGGACGTGGGTTATTGCTGCAACGGAATAGCAGTAGCGTGAATTGACATGTACCCCCGGGCCTGCCAGCAGGGTTGAATGTTCGGCCAGGTTTATTATCAGGTTCCTTCCCGAATAACCCTCCATATAAACTTTCGCAATCCCGGAGATGAGGAAAATTGCGTTTGATGCCGGTGAACCCTGCTTGATAATTATTTCCGACGGGTTGAAACTGGCTTCATACCTGTGCTGATTAACCAGTTCAAGCTCCTCTTTAGAAAGATTCTGAAAGTTTGACCAGCAGCTGTTACAGGCTTCACAACTTGAGATCTGATTTTCGCTATACATTTACAGTTTGATTTGAGGCCAAATGTATTGAACCGAGGTAATGAAATTCCGAAAACATAACAAATATCATACTATTTTTTGATTTATATCAACTTCGGGGCTAGTACTTATCAACCTCATGTGATTGAAATATCAATGAAAAACAGGGTGTCGGGATTAACCGTCTTGTTACCTTTCACTACACAAAAAAACCTAATGAACAACCATATGAAAAATAATCTTAAGATTGGAGCACTGCTTGTTTCTGCTGCGCTGGCGATGACGTCATGTGAAGGTCCGATGGGCCCTACTGGCGCTGATGGAGCCAAGGGTGACAAGGGTGATAAGGGAGATCCGGGAACCACACTGGCTTGTTCGGAATGTCATAACAGCACCGGTCAGGTTGCGCTCGTCTCTTCCCAGTGGAGTATGTCAACGCATGCTATGGGTGAGAATGCAGCCTATGCAAACCGCACAGGCTGCGTGCAGTGTCACACCAGCCAGGGATTCCTCGAGTATGTGGCTGAAGGATCAGTAGCGGCAATATCGCTGCCCGAGAACCCCAGTCAGATCACCTGTTACACCTGCCACAATATTCATGAGACCTACACCGACGGTGACTGGGCACTTACCAAACCCACAGCACAGACACTTGATGTCAGGTATGCCGGTGCAGATGTCATCTGGGACAAAGGCACAAGCAACCAGTGCGTCTTCTGTCATCAGTCGCGCCCGGTTTCACCGGCTCCGACGGCAGGCGGCGCGGACTTTGCAATCACCAGCAGCCGCATGGGACCCCACCACGGACCGAATGCCAACCTGATACTTGGCAAAACCCCGTTCGAAATCCCCGGAGCTGCCGTTCCGACAACAAATCCTCACTCTACCGGCAAAGGCTGCGTCACATGTCACATGTCAGCGCCTTACGGCTACCTTGCCGGCGGTCATAACATGGGCGTATGGTATGACAGCCACGGTACTGAGACCATGCTGACGACCGGATGCACCACCTGCCACACGAACGCAACCACACTGACCGCAATGATCAACTCACTGACGGCCAGCGTGAACGAGAAGATGGCTGACCTCGAGGCTCAGCTCATTGCTGCAGGGATCTACAATGCAACAACCGGCCTTGCCAATACTGGTACATTCAAGGCAAATGCCGTTCTTGCATACCTTAACTACAATACTGTAAAGGAAGACCGCAGCAATGGTCTTCACAACCCGGAATACATCACCGTGCTGCTTGACAACTCGATAGCTGCCATGACGACTCTAGGTTACCCGGCTCCCTAGGACCAAAGAAAAATACAGCGCATAAAAAGAGGGTGCCCCGTGAGACACCCTCTTTTTTTCTTACGCTGAAGCTTATTTCTTAAGCGTTCTCATGTAATTAATCATGCTCCAGATTTCCGTATCGGGAATTTTCTTGTCATAAGCAGGCATCTCGCCTCTTCCGAACTTGGTCTGGTAAAACATCTCTCCATCGGTATAACCCTGGAATGCGGCGCCTGAGAAGTCGCCCGGGAATGTTTTGCACATCCTGCCCTTGGGGCCGTCACCCAGTCCGGTCTTCCCGTGACAGGAAGCGCAGTTCTTTGCATAGGCCATCTGACCGGCCTTTACAGTGGCGTCATCTTTTGCCACGGGATTAGCCATTTTCTTATACTCGGCAGGAATGGTCCACGGACCCCCTTTTGCCTGCTGAGCATTCATCACCTGGGCAAAAGAAAATGCCATAAGAACAGTACCAGCAAATAAAACTTTCAATTTCATAACCTTTCGTTTTAAATTTCACTTAAATATATCATTTTTCATGCCAAAAACAGAACAGCATATTTTTATTTCTTGTTTTTCAAACCCTCTCTCCTGATCCTGAACATCTTCTTTTTCCACTGGGCAATCTGTAAGTCCTCAGCATCCCGGAGTATGGCAAAATCTTCAATAAAGGAGACATAGAGGAATATGGCCGCGCCAACTACGTCCGTGAGTATTGCAATAACGTCCCACACAATAGGCGACTGAATACGCGGGAATGCCAGGATACAGGGTATCCGTTCAAGCCGTCCGACACAGAAAAAGATAAGGAACGGCCATATCGCCAGTGATGTTACGGTGATCAGCTCGGCAAGCCTTATAACGGGTGCCCTCCATGGAGTCTTGAACAGGTGGAGCGTGCCTGAGACAAGTGCGCCGGCATAGCTGAGCCCCATGAAGAAGATGAATTTCACGATGTAGACACCCCAGACAACAGTGTCTCTCATGCCTGTGACAATATGTCCCTTGTCTATCTGCCGTATCAGTCCGTAAATACCGATTATGAAGACCAGCAGCAGGGCTCCGAAGACGATATACCAGCTTCTGCCGGTCTTTGCTATCTCAGGGGTCAGGTCTCTGAGGA
Organism: Bacteroidales bacterium; assembly: GCA_049294275.1. Taxonomy (GTDB): domain Bacteria; phylum Bacteroidota; class Bacteroidia; order Bacteroidales; family VadinHA17; genus SR-FBR-E99. Next base: position 16,465 of record JBAQCQ010000074.1, on the reverse strand, counting down.
ACGACTCTCTGTTGTTCAGGGTCATTTTTCAGCCTTTCCTGATTTTTTGAAATCAACCGGTTTATAGCGGTCAGAGATCGAGTCGTCGAGACCCTCAAATCCAATATTCACAGGGTACATCCTGTTTACAGGGGGGAGGTAATAGACACCTGGCATCGTCCCCAGCTCTTCCATGTGCCTGTAGCCGTGCCTGTCAACCATCAGGGAAGAGAACCTCAGTGTCTCCACGCCGTTTGTGACAGCGTCTTCATTCACATCGCCGAAGTAGATTACTCCCATCGGGCAGGCTTTGACACATCTTGGAAGCTCATTGTTTCTCAGTTTGTCAGCACAGAAAACGCATTTCCCCACTGTACCCTCGACAGACGGCACGTTCAGCTCCGGGTCATAAACGTGGTCTTTGGGCAGATCGACTTCCGGGTCCTTCCAGTTAAAAACACGGGCCGAATAGGGACAGGCTGTCATGCAGAACCTGCACCCGATACATCTCTTGTTGTCAACCAGAACAATGCCGTCTTCGCGCTTATAGGTGGCTCCTACGGGGCAGACACTTACGCACAGGGGACTGTCGCAGTGGTAACATGGCTTCGGGAACCAGTATTTGCTGGTCATTTCAGAATCCTGAAGCAACTGGATCTTTATCCACTCGTGGTCTGACGGAAGCATGTGACCCTACTGGCAGGCATCAACAAATTTGCGGGCATTCTTGCATTTAGCCAGGTCAATGACCATCACAAACTTCCTGTCGGGAATCCCTTTGTATGATTTCCTGATCAGTTTCCTGGTCTCTGTCTTTGCTTTTTTTATTGCAGACCTGTCTACCTCCACAAGTGTGCCGTCAGGAGAGAGGAGCCTGACCGTTTCACCTGATCCGGTATCGGTTGATCCTCCTGCCGCTGCAGCAGTTCCCACCACTGCAACTGATCCGAGGCCTAGTCCAAACCTCCTGATAAACTTTCTGCGGGATGAAGAATCATGCTCTTGCATTTCCATATGCATCATTGAAAATCAGCGTTTGACACGATCTCTCCGCGGAACCCATTACTGAACCGGTGCAACCGGCCTTATCAGTGACTCTCCTGCCAGCCAGTGATTATACTTCTGAAGTTGCTCACGGGCGACTTGCCCATAGTGCTGACATAGAGATGTATAAACAGAAATATGACTACCAGGAAGCCGAGTATGACATGGAACTGATCAGTCAGAAAGATTCCGCTGAGCCCCAGGAACTTCTTCAGGATGAATTCCGGGAACATCAGGGCCCAGCCTGTTATGAAAAGCATAGGCAGTACAAAATACATAACCCCCACATATGATACCTGCTGCAGGGGATTGAATTTGCGTTCGCCGTCCACGGGGAATGGTGCCTTTTCGCCCTTGAAATATCCGTAGGCATAAAAGTATCCCTGCTTCCAGAGCCTTTCTCCCAGTCCCTTAAGACTTAGCAGATAATGGCGCCCGTTTGCGGTAAACAGGTTGCCAAAGAAAAAGAGGGTATAACTTATGGTCAGAAGCACACCGCAGACGTTATGTATTGCGACGGCTCTCTGGAACCTTACCACGAGTGCATTTTCCGGATCGGAATAGAGCATGCTGAATCCGGTCACGATAAGGAAAAGACATAAGATTGCATTTGTGGCGTGCCATAATCTTACCCAACCCGGATAGTGATAGAAATTATGACTCATAATATCTCTTTACTGGCTTGATTAATATTCTGAATACTGTATGCACACCTGCAAAGGCCAGAACCAGTAAAATCAGCACCATACCCGTGACCGAAATGAATTTGCTTCTGTTTGCACCGATCACGTAAGACTCATTACTGAAAATCACCCCGTTTATAAAACCCTTCTGGTCCCTGCTCTCTTTCGATGCATACTTGTAGAGAGTTCCCATCAGAATGGAGTTCTGGCTGTGGCAGTCGGCACAGGCTTTCACTGCACTGTCGGCGGACATCACTTCATGAGCCACCAGGACGCTATCGTTCATACGGGTGTGACAGTCGATGCACCTTACTGCAGCAAGATGCCTGTCGGAATCAGGAAGCCACTCATGCCGTGGCAGCACCATGGTAAGCTCCTTCTCAGTCACCAGTCCCATTACATCGGGATTACCGTGACAATGAAGGCACATCTCATTGGATTTAAAGATATTGTCGCGTCCGCTGCCGGTCTCGCGTGCTAGCGGTGTGTAATAATGAGCATCATGGCACTGCCAGCAGGTAAAAGCACCGTCGGTGGCAGTATAGTGAATGCTTTTCTGGTATTCGGCGTCTATTTCCTCGAACTTGTACTGAGCATAGGTCGGATCATTACCGTGACAGTCGAGGCAACCCCAGCCTGTTTCAAAACGGGTCTCGATTGCATGTGGGAAGCTCCTGAATCCCTCACTGTGGCAGTCGAGGCAGTTGAAGCTCCAGTGGACTGAGCCGTAAAATGCATCAGGGCTGATAAAATTGTGTTCAGCCATCAGCTCCTTCCTCGACAATCCGCTTAGGGTGTCCGTAATAATAAACACAAGCTTGCCGTGACACCTCAGGCAGTTCTGTTCATTTTCCTCAGCGTACTGACTGAAGGCCATGCCTTTCCGGGTTTCATTCTTCACTGCTTCTTCCTGCTGCTGCACCGCTCCGGCAGGGGAGGTCAGGGCAGCAGCCAGCGCAAGGCAAAGAGCCAGATTCCTGCAAAACATTTTTATCATTTATCCTTAAAACCTTACAGTGACGTTAAGTCCGATGAGTACTTCTCCGTCACTGATGCTGTTCTGATTGTAGACAAAATTATACTGTCCGAGGATGTCCTTGTAGTTTGCAACAAAGAGCTGAAATGCATGTGTTGCCGTTCCTATCTCCCATCCCAATGCCAGCTGCGGCTTCGGATTAAACTCCTCGTTCTCCTGATTGTTGAACAGCTGATCATACTCGGCTATGATGCTGTGGGAGCCTGTGAAATTATACCTGGCGCCGGCGGAAAGGCCGTAGTTGAAGTTCTTGTAACCGACCTCCACTGCATTAAGCCAGATGAATGTGGGAGCAAGCTGAAGCGAGAACTTGCCGCCGAACTGGCGGGCCAGAAGGATCTGGCTGAAATAAGATAGACGGTGAATCTCCTTCCAGTCGTGCGCCGGTCCGAAAGTATTCTGGTTAAGAAGGTTCAGACCCATATTCCCGTAAAATGCAAGGGATACAGGAACCGACCCCGAGCTTGTCTGCCGAAGGATGGCGTACTTGAACGCGAGGTCCTGGGCTTTGTAGTTTTTAGCCGTGCCGGCGGCAATCATCAGCCTGTCAGTGATGCCGTAATTGAGTCCCAGCCTGATGTTTGCCGGCGCCCACAGACCGAGGAGGTCGTCAAGACCGTTTGTTGCAGTGCCGAACCTGTGATGTATCTCAAACTCCAGCATCCCCTTGAAAGGAGTTGCCACAGTCTGGTTATCAATAAGTATGCTCGTTTCAAATACTCTTATCGGAAAATCTTCGCTTTCCTGGCTGAATAACGGAATGAATAACAGGGCGAGAATAACTGATGCTGCGATCTTTCTCATGGTTTTATTGGTTTATAGGTTCTTTCGGTTAATTATTTTCGGCTCCCTGCGATGCCCACAGTTTTATCAAATCAGGAGCTGAAATCAGTACGGTGTCAACCTGAATCATCTGTGCCCCGAATGAGGTTATCGATGAATGTATCGACAACACCCTGCTTGAAGCCGGAGTTATGGTATCAACATTCTCAGACAGCTCATCATATGCCCTTTCGGCGCTCCATGACCCGTGGCAACCCTGGCAGAAGGGATAGATGTTCTGCGAGAAACTGACAACAAGATCTTCCGGCACCTCCTCCTTTGCCCAGGAATACTGCTCACACGATGACATGATAAAGATACCAGCCATTAAAAGAGACGGGAGTAATACCCTCAAAATCCTTTGCTTGCGATCCATCTTGCGTAGATTGTTATGTTAATCACAAATATATTGCAATAAGGTTACCCATTTTTTTCAACGGGTACTTATTTAATTGATATATAAATGTTTCTTATCAACAGACAGGTTGACATTTGTCATTTGCCGGAGTGCCAAATATTTTGGCCTGTCCTGGTGACGGCGCCATCGGTCAGCGTGTATTTCAGTTTACCTTGAACAGGCCCAGCATCTTCTCATCAAACCCGGCGATATAGCCTGATCTCATGCTGTTTTCTGAAACGGCAAGTGATATGAACAGTTCGGCAGAAGAAATATAGGCCGCATCGCGCTGTGCGTCATGGAGCAACAGGTATCCCATGATGATGACGGCAGCCATCTCCACCAGCCGGCGGGCATGAAAATCAGTCAGCTCATTATTTCCGGCAGTGACAACTCCGGCCACTCTTTTCTCAAAATCGTCTGTAAGGTTTATCAGCGTTTTGCGCAGGTGCTCCAGCTCGGGTCTGATATCCTTCTGCTCATACTCACGTATCTGGGTGAGGTACCCGCCCGTGGTGACTCCCCTTATGGCAGCCACGACCTGCAGCTGTGATGTGCCTTCATAGATGGTCGTGATGCGGGCGTCACGGTACAGCCGTTCCACCGGAAAATCCTTGATGAACCCCGCACCGCCGTGAATCTGGAGCGCGTCATATGCTATGATATTGCACCACTCGCTGCTGATGAGTTTCACCATCGGGGTAAATATGTCAGCAAGCCGTGTGTTGGCCTTCATGTCTTCACGCTCCTCCTTTGTGAGAGTGCGTTCGCCACCTATGAATGACCACGACTTGTAAATGTCGACGAATCTTGCCGTTTCGTAAAGCAGTGACCTCATAGCTTCAAGCCTGACGCGCATAGTTGTCAGCATCTCGTACACAGCCGGGAACTGGTCAATGGTTTTGCCGAACTGTTTCCTCTGTGATGCGTACCTGACTGCCTCCTCGTAGGCTGCCTGTGCTATGCCCACCGACTGTGCGCCCACACCCAGGCGGGCTCCGTTCATCAGTGACATGACATACTTGATCAGCCCCATACGCCGTTCACCAATCAGTTTTGCAGGTGCATTGCGGAACACCAGTTCGCATGTGGGTGATCCCTTTATGCCCATCTTGTTCTCGATGCGCCTTACCTTAACGGCTCCCGCAGACTTGTCATAAACAAAGAGTGAGAGCCCCCTGCCGTCTGTCGTACCATCTTCGGAACGTGCAAGCACAAGCGATATCTCGGCATCACCGTTGGTGATGAAGCGTTTGACTCCGTTGAGAAGCCAAACCCCTTTCTCCTCGTCATAATGAGCCTTGAGCTGCACTGCCTGCAGATCCGATCCGGCATCAGGCTCAGTGAGGTCCATCGCTGCCGTGGCTCCCTTGTTGAAGCGGGGCAGAAAATCCTCTTTTATCTCCTCCGAAGCAAACTCAAGGATTGTCTCTCCGCAGTCCTGTAACCCCCATATATTTGCAAAACCGGCATCTGCCCTTGCGACCAGTTCCTCAGCCATGACATAAGGCACCATCGGAAAATTCAGCCCCTCAAATTTCCGGGGAAAGTTCATCCCGATCACGCCCGCCTTCGTCAGAGCCTCATGATTCTCCTGCGTACCCCGGGCATACCTCACCCGTCCGCCGACAATCTTCGGGCCCTCATGGTCAACATCCTCCGCGTTGGGGGCAATGACATCGGCACAGATGGCACCGATTATCTCAAGGACCTTGTCGTAATTGTCCATGGCATCCTCAAAATCGTGAGGAGCATAATCAAACTGATCCTTATCTCTGTAATCCATCTCCTTCAGACGGACAATCTTCTCCATCATCGGATGAGTTAGGTGGAACCTGAGATCTTTGTTGTCTGTATAAAAGTTTGCCATCGGATTGATTTTTTCTGTCAGACTGCTGTTTTCTACCTTGCGTTGGCCTTATAGTATTTAATGAGTTTTGGGACTATCTCCGCAACATCTCCGTTGATCACATAATCGGCTATGGTGTTTATCGGAGCCATCGCGTCATTGTTGATTGCGATAATCTTACCGCTCTGGTCCATCCCCGCTGTATGCTGTATCTGGCCTGAGATACCGCAGGCAATGTAAAGCTTGGGTCTTACCGTCACGCCTGTCTGTCCCACCTGGCGCTCATGGCCTGCGAAACCGGCATCGACCGCAGCCCGGGAAGCGGCTACCTCGCCTCCCAGGACGGAGGCAAGTTCATAAAGGAGGTTGAAGTTTTCCTTCGAGCCCATCCCGTAACCTCCGGAGACGACTATCTGAGCAGACTTTATATCTACCTTGCGTGCCTCCATGTGTCGCTCGATAATCTCCACTGCGAGGTCTTCAGGCCTCAGGAAGTCAGCCACATTGATCTTTTTCAGTTCACCTTTGAAGTTCCGATTTACGATTTCACGCTTCATGACACCTTCGCGGACCGTTGCCATCTGCGGGCGGTGATCAGGATTGATGATTGTGGCAATGATGTTTCCGCCGAAAGCGGGCCTTATCTGGTAAAGCAGGTTTTTATATGTGGTATCACTCTTTTTTATATAATGGTCACCAATCTCGAGGGCAGTACAGTCTGCCGTCAGGCCGCTGTGAAGGGCTGAAGAGACTCTCGGGCCCAGGTCGCGGCCTGTGGTGGTAGCACCCATGAGGGCTATCTGCGGCTGTTCCTGCCTGAAAAGCCCAACTATGACCGATGTGTAGGGAAGGGTCCGGTAATTCTCAAGAGCCGGGTCATCAGCCACATGCACGACATCTGTTCCGTAAGGATAGAGCTCTTTCTCAATGCCCTCCAATCCGTTGCCCAGTACAACAGCCTCGAGCTTACAGCCCAGGGTGTTTGCCAGCGATCTGCCTTTGGTCAGAAGCTCGAGGCTGACATCGGCCGGTTTTCCTTCATCAAGCTCACAAAAGACGAATAGATTATTCACTTCAGGTTCGTTTAATCTGTTAATCAACCAATTGTATGACTCTCGAGCAACTCTCTGACGAGCGACTCAATTTCCTTGTCGGAGGCAGTAAGGTGTTTCGTCTCCTTTGACTGAAGGATGACATTGTCAATCTCCTTTACCTTGGTAGGTGAACCTGACAGTCCCAGCTGTTCAGGGTCTGCTCCGATGGCATCAACGCCCCACTCGGTTATTTTGATTGACGGTCGGCTGGCAGCGATGTAATCGGAGCTCTCTGTCTGCAGCTCGGTGTCGGTTCTGGCGTACTTGTATCTCATCACCAGGCGGGCATGGCGGTAACGACAAGCCGGGGCCGTGCCGTTTACGGTTACGACCAGCGGTAGCGGCGCTGAAACTGTCTCCACGCCCCGTTCCAGTCTCCTGCGGATAACCAGCCGCTCATTTTCAAAATGCATCTCCTCGGCGTATGTCACCTGCGGCCAGCCAAGCTTCTCCGCTATCTGCGGGCCCACCTGCGCCGTGTCACCGTCAATAGCCTGACGGCCGCCGATGACCAGGTCGGGTGAGAGTCTGCGCACTGCCAGGGCAAGAGCGTATGATGTTGCCAGTGTGTCAGAACCGGCAAAAGCGCGGTCGGTGAGCAGCACCCCGTCATCGGCTCCGCGGTAAAGCCCCTCGCGTATAATCTCGGCAGCCCTGCCGGGGCCCATGGTCAGCACTGTTACAGTCGTGCCCGGATACTGCTCCCTGAGCCGCAGGGCCTGCTCGAGTGCATTCAGATCCTCCGGATTGAAGATGGCAGGAAGCACACTCCTGTTCACTGTGCCGTCAGCCTTCATGGCGTCAGGCCCCACGTTGCGTGTGTCAGGCACCTGCTTTGCAAGTACAACGATCTTAAGTCCGTTCATCTTTGTCTCACTTTTGAACGGGCAAATATAATAATAAAACAATATCTCCAAACTGCCGGCGACCGGCCTGTCAAAACCGGTCGAAAGTCACTGACATTATATAATTCTGTTTACCTGACATTTAACAGCACATTCCCTACCGCTGAACGTGGCCGTTCGAATTTGCAAATTCCTATGTGCATCACTGTGACAGGATATTGAAAAATAGGTTAACTTCGGCCGCCAAAACAAGTCCTCTTCTGATTCCCCGTATGAAAGGTAAACCCTACTTCGCCCTCGTCCTGGCTATGATCTTCTGGTCATTCTCTTTTGTCTGGTTCAAGATTGCCAACAGGAATTATGACCCTATCGCGATAGTCTTTTTAAGGCTCTGCATGTCGATAGTGTTCCTCTCGGCCTTTCTGTGGGTGACCAAACGCTTTACGCGCATCCGGAAAGGTGACCGCAAATACTTTTTCCTTTTGTCTCTCTTCGAGCCTTTTCTCTACTTCCTCGGCGAGAGCTTCGGGCTGACATATGTCTCTTCCACAGTCGGATCCGTAATAATATCTACCATACCGGTCTTTGCTGTCATTTTCGCCTTTGTCATCTACCGCGAAAAACTGAAGCTGATCAACTACCTGGGTGTGATTGTATCATTTGCAGGCGTACTGATTTTCATAACAAACAGTACGGGCAGCATAACACTGAATCCGAAGGGGCTGGCACTTATGTTTCTGGCTGTGGTGTCAGCAACAGGATACAACATGGTCCTGCACAGGCTTGCCTCAGACTATGACCCGGTCACCATTGTTAACACCCAGAATATAATCGGCTCAATTCTTTTCCTGCCGCTCTTCCTAATATTCGATCTTCAGGACCTTCTGGCAACAGGGATTGTGGCGGAGAGCTTCGGTGCCATCGTGCTCCTTGCCGTCTTCGCCTCATGCGGGGCATTTGTTCTCTTCGCCTATTCCGTCAGGCACCTGGGGATTGCACGGGCAAACATCTTCAGCAACCTCATCCCGGTCTTCACGGCTCTCTTTGCCTTTTTAATAGTCGGTGACACCATCACCCTGCGCAACGGCACAGGGATGATCATTGTCATCGCCGGGCTCTTCCTCTCCCAGGCACGCAAGAAGCAGGCGCCTGTCGTTGACACCGATTTTGCCGGCCGGACTGCATAGGCAGGTTGATAATACTTGCCCTCCATGCGGATTTACCGATAGTGTTATCTTTGTTTTCAAGCAACAATGACATGAGGCATCAGGCTCTCTCACTCCTTCTTCTCTTTTCTCTTCTGCCGGTCAGGGGCCAGACCGGCGGTGACAACACCTATGAGTTCCTGAACCTCAGTCACTCCGCCTTCGCTGCGGCAACAGGTGGAATAACAGTCTCGCAGGGCCGCAACGACCTCAGCCTGCCGTATTTCAATCCCGCCCTCCTCAGCGCATCAATGGACAATGATATCTCGCTCAGTTTTTCCACGTACTTCGCAGGTATAAGATACGGCTATGCCTCATATGCCCGGGACCGAGGTACCACGGGGACCTTCGCCGGAGGGCTGAGCTTCATCAGTTACGGCACCTTCACTGAGGCCGACCAGGCCGGGAACATAACCGGAACATTCACAGCTGCGGAATATGCCTTCAATATATTATGGTCATACCGGATTGATACCTCATTCACTGTGGGCATCAACCTGAAGCCTGTACTGTCACACCTCGAGCGTTATTTCTCAGCCGGGGTATGCACAGACATTGGGATCGCCTGGCACAATGAAAAGCTGCTGCTCGATGCCGGCCTCGTCATCAGGAATCTGGGTTTTCAGGTGAAAAGCTACACCGGGCAGGACGGAGAGCCTCTTCCTTTTGAGATAACAGCCGGTGCGACAAAGCGCCTTGCCCACGCTCCTTTCAGTTTCTCGGTGACAGTCAGACACCTCGAGAAGCCTGATATGACCCATGACTATGACACAGGTGACGAGATTCCGGCAGGGGGTTTCGGCGAAAATGTCCTTAGACATATAGTATTCGGAGTTGAGTTACTCCCGGCAGATGCCTTCTGGATCGGAGCAGGAATGAACTACCAGCGTCGGGCGGAGATGCGTACTGAACAGCGGACAGGCGTGGCCGGCTTCTCGGCAGGATTCGGGTTCAGGACAAAAGCCTTTGAGTTCTCATACGGGCATGAAGTCTTTCACCAGGCCGGAGGGTCCAACCACCTGACAATCACAATCAGGCCTGAACTGATATTTTAAAAATTAGTGCCCTCTGAACCATATGACACCCGTTTCGTTTTAACTTAGGAGACTGAATGAAGAAAAGGAAAAGAATTATAATCACCCTCGACGGTTACTCGTCGTGCGGAAAGAGCACCTTCGCAAAGGCCATCGCCTCGGAACTGGGATATCTCTACATCGACTCAGGCGCCATGTACAGGGCTGTGACCCTCTTCTGTCTCCGCAAGGGACTTGTTGCCGGTGGCACGGCTGACGCAGGTCGTATTATCAGTGCCCTCCCTGAAATACATATTACCTTCCGTCCAAACAGGGAGACAGGGTATTTTGAGACTCTCCTCAACGGGGAACCGGTGGAGCGTGAAATACGTGACCGGGCTGTCTCTGACAATGTAAGCGCTGTCAGTACGATCGCCGGAGTAAGAACCAAGCTGGTTGAACTGCAACGCGAAATGGGCGCCGGCGGAGGGATTGTGATGGACGGGCGCGATATCGGCACCGTGGTCTTTCCCGGGGCTGAACTGAAAATTTACATGACAGCCAGGCCTGAGATAAGAGCACGGAGAAGATACCTCGAGCTTGTGAGCAAGGGCCTGCCGGCCGATTTCGATGCCGTCGTGAAGAATATCACCGACCGCGACCGGATCGATTCCTCAAGGGATGTGAGCCCTCTGAGACAGGCAGAGGACGCGGTAGTGCTTGATAACAGTGACATGACTCCTGAAGAACAGATGAGATGGTTCAGGAAACTGTTTAAAAAGAGGATGAATGAAAGTTGAAATTGAGCCGGGATCAGGATTCTGTTTCGGTGTCGAGAACGCCGTGAGGATAGCAGAAAAGGCGCTTCAGGCAGGGGAACATGTCTATTGCCTCGGCGAGATAGTGCACAATGATATCGAGGTGGCCCGGCTTAAGGGACTTGGGCTGGTGACCATCACCTATGATGAATTCGCTCATCTGCACGACTGCAAGGTGATGGTCAGGGCGCACGGTGAGCCACCCTCGACTTATGAGATGGCACTTGAGAACAACATCACAATCATCGATGCCACTTGCCCCATCGTTCACTCGATGCAGGAGAAGATTAAAAAGGTCAGGCTGTTATCGACGGAAGAGAATGGTCAGATAGTTATCTTTGGAAAACAGGATCATGCAGAGGTAATCGGTCTGATGGGTGCTGCCGGAGAGAAGGGCATCCTTGTGACCGGGAAACAAGATATCGGCAATATAGACTTCACCAGGCCGGTATGGCTGTTCGCCCAGACAACCAGGAACAAGGAAGAATATGAACTCGTGGCAGAGATCATAAGACTGAACCTGGAGAACGCTGCACCGGATCACCCTGGAAACCACCTTAAGGTTTACAAAACCATCTGCAGGCAGGTCTCTGATCGTGAACCGCGGCTGAGGGACTTTGCCAGAAAAAATGACGTCATCATCTTCGTAAGCGGGAAAAAAAGCTCGAACGGCCGGATGCTTTATGACGTGTGCCTGACGGAGAACAGCCGCTCATACTTTGTCTCCTCACCGGAGGAGATCAACCCGGCATGGTTCAGGGATGTTCAGACTGCAGGTGTATGCGGCGCCACATCCACTCCCAAATGGCTTATCCATGAGGTTGCTGTAGCTGTCTCGAAGATCTGATATTGTTGACGACGCAGATTGCTAATGCATAAAATATTAGTAATTTCGCGCTGACATTAAATTATCTCTATCAATGGGTAAAATCAACAAGATCGGCGTTCTCACATCGGGTGGTGACGCTCCGGGGATGAATGCAGCCATCCGGGCTGTAACCCGGACGGCAATTTACAACGGCCTTGATGTCATCGGTATAAGGCATGGTTACCTGGGTATGGTCAATGCCAATTTCAAGCCGCTTTATGCCCATAGTGTTTCAGATACAATCCAGCGTGGCGGCACCATTCTCAAGACGGCACGCTGCGACGCCTTCAGGACACCTGAGGGAAGGAAGACAGCCTACGAGAACCTAAGGGCTGCAGGCATTGACGGAGTGGTGGTGATAGGCGGTGACGGGTCATTCAAGGGCGCCAGCGTATTCAATGAAGAGTACAGTATCCCGTTTGTCGGCGTACCCGGAACAATTGACAATGACATATTCGGCACTGAATACACCATCGGTTATGACACGGCTCTGAATACCGTTGTGGAAGCTGTTGACAAGATACGCGATACTGCCAGTGCAATGAACCGTATGTTCTTTGTCGAGGTGATGGGGGCCGAAGCAGGTCACATTGCCCTGTACAGCGGCATTGCCAGCGGGGCTGAGGCCATAATAATGCCTGAGATTAAGGGCGATGCACGCAACATCTCAAAGATGATCGAGACAGGCAACAAGAGAAAGAAATCAAGCAATATCATTATTGTGGCCGAAGGCGATGAAGAGGGAGGCGCGATAGCCATTGCAGAAAGACTAAAGCCCGAGCTGAAAGGTTATGAGGTCAGAGTCGCGGTGCTTGGTCATCTCCAGCGCGGCGGATCACCGTCAGCCCTCGACCGTGTCAACGCCAGCAGGCTGGGCAACGCCGCCGTTGAGGCCCTCCTCGACGGACAGCAGAGCGTCATGGTGGGACTGCAAAACAATGAGATCGTGCTTGTTCCCTTCAAGAAAGCCGTCAAGCAGCACAAGGGGCTGAACCAGCACCTTGTTGACATCATTGACATACTGAACGTCTGACGAATAACGTTTATCTGTTTATGGAACCTTCTGAGGTATATTTCACCGATATGCATAGCACCCCCTCGCTCAACCTGCTGAAAAAGCTGGAGAGGCTTGTGAGGGTTGCCGGTTTTGAGAAGATCGACTTCGACCGGAAAATGACTGCCCTGAAGGTCCATTTCGGAGAGCCGGGCAATATGGCCTACCTGAGGCCCAATTACGCGGCACGCATTGCACGGATGGTACGGGAGAAGGGAGGAAAGCCCTACCTCACCGACTGCAACACTCTCTACTTCGGGGAACGCGGCAACGGACCCGATCACCTGGAAGCTGCCTTCACTAACGGATACAACCCTCTCAGCGCCGGCTGCCATGTGGTCATCGGCGACGGCATCAAGGGCACTGACTATCGCGAGATAGAGGTAAACCTCGAGTATACCGGCAAGGCAATGATCGGCACGGCTGTTGCCGATGCCGATATAATAATCTCCCTGAGCCATTTCAAGGGTCACGAGCAGACCGGGTTCGGCGGAGCGCTCAAGAACCTTGGAATGGGATGTGCATCTGTGGGTGGTAAGCTGTTCCTTCATTCAGGCAATCCTCCGGTCATAGATGAAAAGAACTGCACCGGCTGCAACCTGTGCATCATCAACTGCGCCCATGATGCGGTGCATCTCATGGAAAACAGGAAGGCCGTGATCGATGTCAGCAAATGCACCGGCTGCGGCCAGTGCATTGCGGTATGCCAGTATGATGCAGCCAGTGCAAACTGGGACTCACAGGGTGATACGCTGAGCAAGAAGGTAGCCGAGTACGCATGGGCGGTCATAAAAGACAAACCCTGTCTTCATGTCAACTTCATAATGGATGTCTCGCCCGACTGCGACTGCTGGGGGCATAATGACATTCCGTTGGTGGCTGACATTGGGATTGCGGCCTCTACTGACCCCGTAGCTCTGGACAAGGCCTGTGCCGACATGGTTGTTGCTGCACCTGCGGCATGGCATTTGTGGGACAAGGCTAACGGCAGTGACCTCCGCGGGGCTGACAAGTTCAGGATGGCACACGGCAGCACCGACTGGAACACTGCACTTCTTCACGCCGAGAAAATCGAGGCGGGATCTTTATCGTACAAACTGATCAGGATATGAAAGAACCCTCATCGCTGAAACGACTGGCAATACTGATAGTGGAAGATGACCCCCACAGCCAGCTCTATTTCACCAAGCTTCTTTCGGGTCTGTATGACACTGCGGTCGCCGCCTCGGCAAGAGAGGCATGGGATCTGCTGCATGACAGGGACTTTGACCTTGTGCTGATGGATATCTCGCTCAAGGGTGATGAGGACGGTCTTTCACTGACACGCCGCCTGCGTTCGGAGGAGTCTTTCAGCAAGCTGCCGATAGTTGCTGTCACGGCATATGCCTTTCCTGACGACAAACGCCGGGCTCTTGAGGCCGGATGCACCGACTATCTCCCCAAGCCTGTGAGTAGCAATGATCTACATAGGAAAATAGCGGAGCTGACTGTTTAAAGGTCAAAAAGTTCTGTCAGGAAAATAAAATTATTAATTTTGCGAACCTGAATTCTTTCAGGGCTACGGGGTGTAGCGCAGTTGGTAGCGTACTACGTTCGGGACGTAGGGGCCGGAAGTTCGAGTCTTCTCACCCCGACTGAGTTTAAAAGAATGCCGTTGTAAATCAATCAATTACAACGGCATTTTTATTTGTAGTAGAAAAAGTGGTAGAAAATTTATTCTGGTAATTGATTGAATAAATCATACTGCACTATCCTTTTGGGGTGAAATGTACCAATAATGATAAAAGGATTCGGGGCAACATAGTGATGCACCTGAGTCGTTCCCAAAAAGAAGTGCAAATCCTTTGTCTGAGCGAAATCATCAAAATATTTTTTCCTCACATCAGCACATGCCAGCTTTTCATCTCCCCCTTTTCGATATAAACAGTTCCAAAATAACTCCCCCGTCTCCCAATCCTCTATCATAAGCTTACTGCGCTGACCAGAATCATCCTCGAAAATAAACGAAAACTTATATGGAAGCTTTCTGACGACTTGAAATTCTTTGTCATTCTTAGATTCAAATAAATTAAGCTGGTCAAATTGTGCAAGCTTTTCTTTTGACCATTGCCGTTCTTTTTCTTCTTCCCAGACGAAATCGATTACTCGGGTTGGTTTGAAAACCGCAAGCGATGTACAAATTGATTTATCTTTTGCCTCGGCAGTCAAGGTGGCAAGACTGGTATAAACCTTACTAAGGGCAATTTTTCGTCTTTCTGCCCAAGTATTACCATCCGGTGGAATTTCCCCTATAATTTCAATAGGTGTATCATGTGAAACCGGACGAAAACTTTCAGGTCTGAAATCACTGGTATTCTTTACGATATCAAGTTCAATCCACTGGTACTTCTTATACTGTTCAGCATAAGATTTTTTCCGAAATTGTATTGGATACAATCTTACCCAACTGCCATTTTCAAGAAATCCGGCAGTACATACAAGTTCTTCATACTTTTTTGATATGCTGGGATAAGTTTTAACAGTGATTAGAACTCTCGTCATTGCCATATCAAATGTGCTTCAGTTCATAATCAAATCCCGGTAACATGGTCACAGCTTCAGCTAAATGTTTCCTGTGGCACTGAAAGATATTTGCTTCAAAACAGGTTAAGGCAATGCGCTTATGCTTTTTCAGGAGCTCAAGAATATGTTCTTGCTGTGAATAAGTGTGAGTCAGTGTTTCACTTTTATATTGCTTGAAAAGTTTATCGTAATCTGATTGCGTTTTAAGTTCCTGCCTCTTATCTGAATCAATACCCAAATCTGGTATGTGCTCATAGTCAATTCCGACCCCTTCACAAGCTTTTTTTAACTGGGACTTACTGAAACCATATTTCATGCTCAGTGAGTTCTTTCGAACATCACATAACAGTTTTACCCCATTAAGAATTAGCTTGTTCAGATATTCTTCAAGACTTATGCCTTCATAACCGATAGTAAACAGCACTGTGCTTTCAAACACAGGTTTTGCGGATTCAACAGCAAAATAATCATTGGTATTCAATACATTCTTTGCGATGGTGCTATTTATGGCATAATACGGGTACTCGATGTATGTATATCGTATTAAGTCATCTTTGGATTTTCCGGAATATAAGCTTTTGAGTTTAACAAATGACTTTCTATCAGTTTCCTTTAACAGAGATAAATAGTCTTCTTTGTCAAGTTTCTGCCACTTCCTGTCATTTTCACTAACCTGCCCATACTTTATCATGGTTGACATATCGGCATTTGCCTGAAAGGAAAAACAGCCAAATTTATAAGGCACGAAGTTAAAATCAGGATTGGTCTGAATCTTGGAAAAAAGCATTAACAGCTTCTGGAAACTTAGTTTATCAAGTTCGCTTCCAAATATTTGAAGTAAAGAAAGTAGTATTTTCCTTCTATAAAACATGGTTCAAAAGTACTTAAAGCAGGTTATTGGTTACAACATTTTTTCAACAATTAAGGAATATTATCACAAAAAATGCGCATTTGTGTCACATCTGTCTAAATAAGTTGATTTGAGTATAAAACTCTTAACATTGATTCTATTGCTTTTTTTGAAATTTCGAACAATTCAGCTTCAAAATATTCTGGCTTTTCAAGCAATTTAGGGTTTGGTGAATAAGTCTTTTATTTTCTTGCCTGTAATTCCATCCTTTCGATCACCAGGTTCAACCTGGCCAGAATAAATGGCTCAAGAAGGGTATTTAAAATTGAGAACAAAAAGTCCTTAC
>JBAQCQ010000073.1:0-3741 GCA_049294275.1 Bacteroidales bacterium | reverse complement strand
GTCCCGAAAGCTTTCGGGATGGGGGGTGGAACAAGCCAGGATGACAAGCAATCTTCAGAAGGGTTGGGGTAGCAGTGATCACCCATTGTATTCATCAAAGAAATCGTTCCCCTTATCATCCGTCAGGATGAACGTGGCCATGTTCTCCACCCTGATCTTCCTCACGGCTTCCATTCCAAGATCTTCGAAATCAACAAGCTCCACCGATTTTATGTTTTCCGCCGCGAGAATTGCCGCCGGACCTCCTATCGATCCGAGATAGAACCCGCCATGCTTCCTGCACGACTCGATTACCTCCCTGCCGCGGTTCCCCTTTGCAACCATAATCAGCGATCCCCCCAGACTCTGGAAAAGCGGAACGTAGTTATCCATCCTTCCCGCGGTTGTGGGACCGAAGCTTCCCGAGGGCATGCCTTCGGGCGTCTTGGCAGGACCTGCATAATAGACCGGGTGGTTAAGGAAATATTCAGGCATAGGCTTACCTTCATCCAGCATCTTTTGGATCCTTGCATGGGCAATATCACGGGCAACTATGAGTGTTCCCCTAAGATTGAGCCTTGTCTTTACAGGGTATCTGGTCAGCTCGCCGAGTATCTCCCTCATCGGCCTGTCGAGATCGATCTCAACGGGTTTTTCGAGTTCCGGAGCCTTTTCGGGCATGAATCTCCCGGGATCGGTCTCAAGCTGCTCGATAAATATTCCTTCAGAGGTGATCTTCCCCCTTATGTTGCGGTCGGCGCTGCAGCTGACACCCATTCCCACCGGGCACGAAGCAGCATGACGCGGAAGCCTTATAACCCTGACATCATGTACAAAGTATTTACCTCCGAACTGAGCTCCAACTCCATACTCCCGGCATATCTCCTCAATCTTCTCCTCCCACTCCCGGTCGCGGAAAGCCCTGCCGGCTTCATTGCCGGTGAATGGAAGATCATCAAGATACCCGGTGGAGGCAAGCTTCACAGTCTTGAGAGTCATCTCCGCCGAGGTGCCGCCTATTACAAGCGCCAGATGATAGGGCGGACAGGCCGAGGTGCCAAGCTCCTCGATCTTCTCCCGTACAAATTTTTTCAGCGACGCTTCGTTGAGAAGCGACTTCGACTGCTGATACAGGAAGCTCTTGTTGGCTGAGCCTCCGCCCTTGGCAACGAACAGAAAATTGTATTCACCTCCCTCACATGCATTAATGTCGATCTGCGCGGGCAGGTTGCTGCCGGTGTTCTTTTCCTCAAACATCGACGAGGGTACTATCTGCGAATAACGGAGGTTCTTTTCATTATATGACTCCCATATACCCTGACTGAGATGAAGGCCGTCATCGGTTCCGGTGAATACATTTTCACCCTTCCACGCCATCACGATGGCCGTTCCGGTGTCCTGGCACCAGGGCAGCTTCCCCTCGGCAGAGATAACCGAGTTGCGGAGCATCACCCATGCAACAAAGCGGTCGTTGTCGGTGGCCTCCGGATCGCTCAGTATCCTTGCCAGCTTCTCAAGATGCGAGGTGCGCAGATAAAAGTTGACGTCGATGAAAGCCTGCCTGGCAAGCATCCTCAACGCCTCAGGCTCAACCTGCATTATCGTTCTCCCGCAGAGCTCAGTCGTAGTGACATGATCAGCGGTGATCCGGCGGTAACTTGTGACATCTTTCCCGTGCTGGAAAGGCTTTTCATAGATGAATTCTGCCATGGCTGTTCCTTTTTTAGGGCATTACAGATCAAATATAAGAAGGCGGAAGGCAGAAGGCAAGAGGCAAAGGCAAAATTAATTATTTATAATCTGTCTAAATAATGAGTAAGGTTAAAAATTATTCATCAGGCCGAAAACGTTTGAAATATACGGACTAACGCAAGCGCTTGAAAAATGGGCATTTAGAAGCTCCCAAAGGGTATTGCGGAACCGTATTTTCAATTAATTTTGAGTAGGTTAACTGAAAACTAACATCACCATACCATGAATGTGATTTACAGACGCAAGCCGAGGCTCTCCCGGTGGCAGATATGGAACATGAGTTTTGGTTTTCTGGGCATCCAGTTTGGGTTTGCCCTTCAGAACGGCAATGTGAGCCGTATCTTTCAGACTCTCGGCGCAGAGATCGACAATATACCGATACTATGGATAGCGGCACCGGTTACAGGTCTTCTCGTTCAGCCTATAATCGGCCACATGAGCGACCGTACCTGGAACCGTCTCGGACGCCGCCGTCCTTACTTCCTCACAGGAGCAATATTGGCTTCCCTTGCCCTGGCAATCATCACCAACTCGCCAACATGGATATTTGCCACGGTGATGCTCTGGATAATGGATGCCTCGATAAATATATCTATGGAACCATTCAGGGCTTTTGTGGGCGACATGCTTTCTTCGGAACAACGGACCTACGGGTTTGCCATGCAGAGTTTCTTCATTGGTGTGGGAGCCGTTATCGGCAGTTTCCTGCCATGGATTCTGGCCAACTGGTTCAATGTGCCTGAAGTGCCTGCAGAGGGAGAGCTGCTGCCATTTAATGTGAAGCTTTCATTTTATATCGGGGCCGTGGTACTGCTGCTTGCAGTCCTGTGGACCATTATCCGGACAAAGGAGTATACTCCTGCCGAGCTGGAAGAGTTCGAAAAAGGAGAAAGGATAGCCCGCGGGGAGCCCGCGGACGAGAAATATGCTTCCGGTGTTCATGAGAATGCAGGCAGTGAAATCAATTTCTACCGTCCCGGGATCATCTGGCTGGCTGTGGGTCTTGTGCTTACCTTCATCCTCTCGAAGGTGAAGCTCGAAAAGGAGCTTTATGTAGTCACCGGGGGTATTTCCGTATTCGGACTTCTGCAGGTAATTGCAGGGCTTCTCAGGTCGAACGGGAAAGGCGGAAACGGCCTTAACAGCATCCTCACAGACCTCAGGCGCATGCCATCAACCATGGGTCAGCTTGCAGTGGTTCAATTCTTTACATGGTTTGCTCTCTTCTCTCTCTGGATATACACAACCTCCGCGGTAACCTCAAAAATATACGGAACTTCAGACACTGCCTCGCTTGCCTATAACGAGGGAGCCAACTGGGTGGGGGTCCTCTTCGGCGTCTATAACGGTTTTGCCGCTGTCGTGGCCTTCCTCCTGCCGGTGCTGGCCAAAGCAACTTCACGGAAGATAACCCACGCAGTCTGCCTTCTTGCGGGCGGTCTGAGTCTGATATCGATCAGTTTCATAAATACCCCTGGATTGTTAATCGTACCAATGCTGGGAATCGGCCTGGCATGGGCAAGCATTCTGTCGATGCCCTACGCAATACTGACAGGCTCACTGCCCCATAACAAGATGGGCATCTACATGGGCATCTTCAACTTCTTCATAGTGATTCCGCAGATACTTGCAGCAAGCATCCTCGGAAGCATGGTCAAACACCTTTTCTCGGGCAATACGATGCTGGCTCTGGTGTCGGGCGGTATCTCCATGATAATTGCCGCGCTGTGTGTGAAGTTCGTAAAGGACCTTGACGACAGGAGGTGATTATGGATCTGAAGGGATGCATCTTTGACCTCGATGGTGTTATAGTTGATACGGCTAAGTATCATTTCAAAGCCTGGCAACGGCTTGCAGCTGAACTGGGCTTTGAATTCACCGAAGAGGACAATGAGGCGCTGAAGGGAGTGAGCCGCATGGAGTCGCTCGAGATCCTCCTCCGCAAAGGAGGTATCCGGATGGGCGAAAAGGAGAAGGAGGCGCTTGCAGACCTTAAGAACGGCTGGTATG
>JBAQCQ010000072.1:0-11208 GCA_049294275.1 Bacteroidales bacterium | reverse complement strand
TGCAGTTACCTTCAACACTCAGAATTACAATACATTCATTAACGCCTACCAGGATTTCATCGACATAATCCCCGAGACTGACAGCTATCTTGTTCTGCTCGAAAATATAGACCCGACCACGTATGATCCGGTTCTCCACCCCACAACATACAGTCAGTCAAACGAGGCGTGGGTCAAGACTCAGCTGCTTAACGGCATCGATTACTACCGCAATTACCGCGACCTCTCCTACATAGGCATAGCGGCGTGGTACCTCTTCACCATCATTGATGCGCACGTTGATGCGAGCCTGTTCGATTACGATATCAGTGATGACCTGAAAGCTTATATTCTGCCTGTAAGCAATTCCTATGCAAGATTATCACCCGGAATTACGTTTTCCCTTATAAAGACTTTTTAAAAAACGATCTGTATGACCCTGAAAACATTAATCCTCTCGCTCTCTATGACACTTTTCACTGTTTCCGTTTCTGCAGTGAATGATACGATTATTATCAGAAATGACGATTCCACCGAGCGTATTGAGCGTGATCTGGATGGCCTGCTGAATGAATGGTTCATCCAGATGTCTGTTGCCGGTTCCGGGATTTCCTCGGCTGACTCGATCATTGCCGAGTTCAGCGACTCTGTTTACAAGGACCGCCTGGGAAGGATTAATTCCGTTATCCTCCTGCCGTACAACAATATCATAAGAAATCATATTCACGTCTACACCAACAGGAAGGTAGACAGGTTCCAGGTAATGCTGGGGCTGCAGGATTACTATTTCCCCATGATAGAGGATATCTTTGATTTCTACGGACTGCCGGTTGAGCTGAAGTATATGGCGGTCATTGAATCTGCACTTAATCCCAATGCTGTGAGCCGGGCAGGAGCCACGGGCCTGTGGCAGTTCATGTACAGCACGGGCCGCATGTACGGACTAACCATCAACTCGGTGGTGGACGAACGCCGTGACCCAGTGAAGGCCACTCATGCCGCAGCCAGGTACCTCAGGGACCTATATGGAATTTACAACGACTGGATACTGGTCATTGCCGCCTACAATTGCGGTCCGGGCAATGTCAACAAGGCGATCCGCCGTTCCGGCAACCGCAAGGATTACTGGGAGATTTACTATCGCCTGCCCCGCGAGACCCGCGGTTATATTCCACAGTACGTGGCTGCCACTTATGCAATGAACTATTTCCGCGAGCATAATATCAATCCCGTGCAGATTAATCTTCCCCTGGCGATTGACACTGTGATGATATCACAAGACATTCATCTTGAGCAGATTGCAGCAGTGCTCGATCTGCCGCTCGAGGAGATCAGGGCGATGAACCCCCAGTACCGGACCGGATTGGTTCCGGGCAGGAGCAAACCCAGTGCCATCACTCTTCCCGTCGACAGGCTGGGAGATTTCATCTCGATGACTGACACCATCACAGGCTACCGGAAAGATCAGTACCTCACCCGCGTGAATCAGACCTCCACCCCGACACCGAGCCAGACACATTCGACCTTTAGCCCGCCTGACATCAAGGGAAAGACAGCCCTGACCTATGTGGTCAAGGACGGCGACAACCTTGGGTTCATCTCCGAGTGGTATGACGTAGGTCTTTCAGACCTGAGATACTGGAACAATATATACCGCAATACGATAAAGATCGGGCAAAAACTCACTGTCTATGTCGATCCGGCCAAAGCTGAACGGTACAGCAAGATCAACTCAATGAGCTTCACCGATAAGCAGAAGCTTGAAGGGAGGGTCACTGCATCAGTGTCAGGAGCCTCACAGGCATCTGCTTCAGCTGCCGCTGTTTCAGCATCGTCAGAAGGTGAATATGAGTTCTATACCGTCAGGTATGGTGACACAGTCTGGGATATTGCCAAAAAGTTTGACGGGGTATCCGCCACTGACATACTCAGGCTGAACAACATCTCCGACGCTTCCCGGATCCAGGTGGGTCAGAAGCTGAGGATCAAAAGAAAAGGCTGATTAAAACTTGAATATGCGCCCCGGCAGAATACTGCTTTTTCTGCTTGCCGTCGTTGTGACGCTCTTCACCCTGAGTCTTGTGATCAGGCAACAGCGATCGGGAAGGAGCCCTGTTTTACACGAGACAAATGCCGACACAGCAGCTCGGAATGCATCAGTTCGTGACCCGAATGACAGCGACGCAGCCTCAGGTGAACAGCCTGCTTCAGACAATTCTGCTGAAGGCACCTCACGGGCAGCTGATTATGCCGGCGCCAGAGCCGGCCTGCCACCGGCTACTGCCACTGAAGCCGATCTGCCTCCGGCTGAAGCGGTTGCGCCCTATTATCCCGGTGATGCCCTGAGGGACTCACTCTCTGAGGGGCGCCAGGTAAGAATACTCTACTATGGCGACTCACAGGTAGAGGGTGACCGTGTGACCTCGCTGCTCAGGCAGCAGTTGAGAGCCGCAGCGGGAGGAACAGGACCAGGCCTCATCGCCCCGGTCATGCCGGTGATGTACACCAGGTCATACGTTGTAAGATCATCATCAAACTGGAAGAGATACACACTTCTCGACTACAGGAACGGCTCCCTGCCACACAACAGGCTTGGACCCATGCTGGCCATATGCCGCTTTACTCCGCCTGTCACAGAACCTGACACCAGGTCATTTGCCTCGGTTAAGATAAATCCCGTTCCCGGTGCCGGGGAATCAGTTTCGGAATACGATAAGCTGAGGATATTTTATGGGAATAATTTTGATACAATACTGGTCGGCATAAGGTCAGGCAGCACCCTGGTCGACTTCGCCATGCTGCAGATGGGCGAAGGGCCGCTGGAGTATTCCGTGCCCCTTCCCGGGATCTCAGATGTCACCGTTGAATTCACCGGCCGCAGCTCACCCGATATATACGGACTCAGTCTTGAAAGCGACAAGGGCGTGATCATTGACAATGTACCTTTACGCGGAAGCGCCGGCCTTGAGTTTGTGATGACAGACATGCGTGGCATGGAAGAGTGCCTCTCGAAGCTTGCCCCTGACATCATCTTCCTGCAGTTCGGCCTGAATGTGGTCAGGAACGTGAGAAGCGAGTATCATTATTATGAGGAGGGCCTTGTCAGGCAGATCGAATACCTGAAGCAGGCAACCGGAGGCGTCCCGGTGGTACTGGTCAGCGTCACGGATATGGCACTGAGGGCCGGTGACACCATCAGGTACTTCCCCAACATCAGGGCAATACGCGATGCCCAGAAAAAAGCCGCAGAGAGAAGCGGAGCAATATTCTGGGATGCCTGGCAGTCGATGGGCGGTGCGGGTTCAGTCATCCACTGGTTTAATCATATGCCGCCGCTGGCATCAAAGGACCTGACACACCTTTCCAACGCCGGAGCTGACACTATCGCTTCCAGGATAATGGCAGACCTGCTGGTTGCCCGCACCGTTCCGGCCACGGCTGAATTTAAAACGACCGGGGATATGGATTCCTTTTCCGGGGAAGCAGCCGGAACCGCTGACTTTGAGGCGGTGATTGACACCCTGCTGACAGCAGAGACTGTCGGCGGTGATGACGGTCAGGCCATCAATGGTGAGGCGATGGATACCAGCCAGACCACACCTGAAGGCACTGAGGATGAGGGAGACGGCTTGGTCGCCTCTATGCTGAAGTACAATCCGAGACAGTCTTTCATATTCACTACTGCAGGTTTCTGGATCTTCTTCCTGGTGGTTATGGCAGGATTTGCCCTGATGCACAAAAAGAGAGCCATGTGCCACACCTGGCTGCTGCTGGTGAGCCTGTACTTCTATTACCGTGCCGGTGGCCTGTTCATAATACTGCTGCTGATTACCACGACGCTGACTTACTATACTGCCCTGATGGAAGTCAGGGCAGAAAGAAGGGCCGGCAGGCGCTTCTGGCTTATAACCAATGTAGTTCTGCTGCTGGGATTTCTTTCATACTTCAAGTACGCGGGGTTCATCACGGAGACGATTAACTCACTCTTCAACACCTCACTTGTCGCCCATGACATCTTCTCAGCCATGTCGAACGGCCTCTTCGGAACATCTTTTGACATTAACACTATAGTGCTGCCGGTAGGAATTTCGTTCTTCACCTTCCAGGCGCTGAGCTACAGCATCGACGTATACCGGGGGCGGATAGCGCCTGAAAGGAACTTTATAGATTTTGCCTTTTACCTTACCTTCTTCCCCCAGCTTGTGGCCGGCCCAATCGTCAGGGCCTCCGAGTTCATCCCGCAGATGAGGCGAGAGTACACCATCAGCCGCAATGAATTCGGTTACGGCCTCTTCCTGATACTGCAGGGACTTATCAAGAAGATGCTGATATCAGATTTCATCTCTGCAGGGTTCATCGACAGGGTGTTTGAGACGCCGGCTCTCTTTTCTGGTTTTGAAAATCTCATGGCTGTTTACGGTTACGGTCTTCAGATATATTGTGATTTCTCCGGATACACTGACATAGCAATCGGCGTGGCAATGCTGATGGGCTTCAGGCTGCCACTCAACTTCAACTCTCCGTACAAGGCTGCCAACATAGCTGACTTCTGGAGGCGGTGGCATATCTCTCTCTCAAGGTGGCTGAAGGATTATCTCTATATCCCTCTCGGAGGCAACAGGAAAGGCTCTGTCAGAACGGGTATCAACCTGATGATAACAATGCTGCTCGGGGGTCTCTGGCACGGAGCTGACATACGCTTTGTTATCTGGGGCGGTCTGCATGGGATAGCACTCGTTGCAGATAAGATCTGGCAGTGGATCTTCAGGGGGGTGCGCGGAAAATCCCGTGCTGCGCGCATCGCAGGAATCATCCTGACTTTCAACTTCGTCAGCTTCGCATGGATATTCTTCCGTGCGGGTACAACGGAGGAGGCCGGGGTTATGCTGAATCAGATTTTCAAATCATTCACACCGGGAGACTACGGCAGAGTTATCATGTCCTATCTCCCCGTTATGGTTCTGATTGCCTCAGGATATATCCTTCATTTCCTCCCCGTTACGACAAAGGAGGCATACAGGGGACTATTTATCAGGCTCCCGTTGGTTGTGAAGTTACTGGTTGCAACAGGAGTTGTTCTGCTGCTCCACAAGGTCGGAACCGATGTGGTTCAGCCCTTCATCTACTTCAGGTTCTGAAAAGATACCACTCTGGCAGGTCTATTTTCTTGACTCTGTCATTATCTCAGCTTCCGCCATCCCGGGTGATACTGCCCTGATCATTATCTTTCCGGGGTTGGTGCCTGCCCTGAGAAGGATTGCAGCTATCCCGGCTTCAGCCCTTGCAGGATTATCACCAATCAGTACTGCATTGCCCCTCACCGAGAATTCCACCGGGGAGTCGGCGTCATGAACCTGGTTGCCAAGGGAATCGACAATGGCTGCATAGACAAATATGACATCCGAACCCACAGCCCGCAGAGATTTGTTGCTGAAGTCTGCCGTCAGGCGCAGTGCTGCCGGCGGACCTGGGGTGGTGACGGTGCTGGAGACGAACTCAGCGCCGTTTTTCAGACCCGAAGCCCGCAGGGTGCCCGGGGCATACCCGGGGAGGATGAAGGTAAAGGGAGGATGTGTAAGGTTCACCGCAGAAGGATCCCGGTCAGGCCCCTGAAAGGCTATAAGCGTGTCATTTCGGAACAACATTACACTGTCGGCGTTGCTGAATACCTTCACTGTGTTTCCCGATGCTGGAAGGTTATAATTGGCTATGAAGCATACCGGACCGTCATCGGCCTGGCTCCGGTAAAACCAGTAGGCGAACTTCGGAATCCTGAAGATGTCCATGATGCCCGAAGCTTCTATATCCGGTGCATAACCCCTGTTGTAGTCGAACATCAGCCAGTTGGCGTCTCCTATGCACGGTCCGGCAAGGTTGTCATTGTGAGCCTCCTGGAAATTGTATGCCTGCTGCAGTAGCCGTCGTTCCCCGGCACCGCGAAGCTGCCTCGAGTTTCGCACTGCCGGCTCCAGGTCACTGAAAGCGGTCTGGCTTAACCCGGCGTTTTGCGCATAGTACTCCCAGTCGCCATACCCGGAGATGAAGAGAGGCTTGCGGGTGCCGTACCTCTTCCAGTAATCAGGCGGCTGTGCATGCTGCCTGGCAGGGATGAATACGTCGCAGATGGTATCCATCCAGCTGCATGTATAATTGTTTCCGTAGGGCAGCTCTTCCCTGACGGTCTCATGAAGACGCCGGAGGAAGCCATAGGGCATGACGGTTTCGTAGAGCGATGCCTCCCACATCACCACCGACGGATGGTTCCGGTCACGGCGGCACATCAGGCGGGTGTCACGAACAGAGGCCTCGAAGAAGAGTGAGTCTCCGATGAACTGCCACCCGGGGATGGCATCAATGACCAGCAGCCCTATCTCATCACACGCGTCGAGGAATGCCGGTGAGGGAGGGTAGTGAGAACAGCGCACGATATTGAATCCTGCCTCCCTGACCTTGACGGCATCACGGTAGCTGGCTTCGTCAGAGAGGGCATACCCGATATAGGGATACTCCTGGTGCCTGTTGGTGCCTGTCAGCCGAACCGGTTCACCATTCAGTATCATTCCCCTGTCAGCGGTTATCTTCACCGACCGTATGCCGGTACGTGTCTCCCGCCTGTCAATGACTCCCTTCTCTGACTGCAGCTCGGTAACCAGCGTATAGAGGAACGGCTGTTCAGGAGACCACAGGGCAGGTTGCATTACAATTATCTTCGTCATGAGTCGCCGGCTCTGCCCGGGCTCAAGCTCCACGCGTTCCGACCGGGATGCGGCAATATCAAGACCGGCAGCATCAAGAAGCGTGTTCTTCATATGAAAAGAGCGCGGAATGCGGTCATCATTGGTCACATGAACCGAGACGGTGAGGGTGGCCGCCTCGCGGCTAATGTTATGCGCCCCGGTTATAATGCCGCCGCCCAGAACCGAATGAACCTCAGGGGGTGAAGTTATGTGCAGCTTGTCCGTCACATAGATGCTCACGTTACGGTAGAGACCGCTGTACCACAGAAAATCAAGCTCTGAAAGCGGCTTGCCTGGAGGGATATCAGGATTCTCCCTGTTGTCAAGCCTGACAAGAATTTCATTATCACTTCCGTACTCAAGGTCATCGGTAAGGTTTATGTAGAACGGAACGTAACCCCCTGAATGCCGGGCCACCTCGGCTCCGTTGAGGTAGACTATGGCGTCATTCATCGCACCGTCAAAGAGAAGCCCTGTATGTTTATGCCTCTGCCGCTTATCCGCCCTGAAAACCTTCTTGTACCAGCATATCCCGGTCCACTGGTTTCCTGATACAACCAGGGGTTCAATAAAAGCCGTATGAGGAAGGGTAACTTCCTCCCACTTGTGATTGGGAATGATCCCGGGCAGGATCTTGTCATAACTAGCCGAGTCCTGCCTGATGAACATCCATCCGTCATTGAATGAGACGGGGATACCCGCCCTGTCACCTCTGTCGCATCCCGGAGAAAAGGCAAGCACTGTCAGAAGTGCAAGAGAGGATACTATACCGTTCCTGTTGCTCATATCTCTCCGAATCCTGAAACCGGATGAGCATAGGCGACCACATCCCTGCCAGTTATCTCATCAGGACAGAGTATGATGAGGCGTTCGAGAACATTCCTGAACTCCCTGATATTGCCGGTCCACTTTATCTTTTGCAGCTCGGTGATGGCGTCAGGTTTTATCTTCTTCCTGCCCATGCCGTATTCGCCGCAGATGAGAGTGTTGAAGTGATCAGCCAGGATGGGGATATCCTCACTTCTCTCGTTGAGAGTGGGCACGTGGATGAGGATGACGCTGAGGCGATGATAGAGGTCCTCGCGGAAGGTGTTGCGGTCAATCTCATCCCTGATATTCTTGTTTGTTGCTGCAATGACCCTGACATCAACATGGATGTCCTTGTCGGACCCGACACGCGTTATCTTGTTCTCCTGCAATGCCCTCAGCACCTTGGCCTGGGCTGCCAGGCTCATATCTCCAACCTCGTCAAGGAAGATTGTTCCCCCGGTGGCCTGTTCAAATTTGCCTATATGCTGCTTGATGGCCGACGTGAATGATCCCTTCTCATGACCGAACAGCTCGCTCTCAATCAGTTCTGACGGTATCGCGGCGCAGTTGACCTCAACAAATGGTCCCCTGGCACGGTTGCTCTTTTCATGAATCTGGTGAGCTACAAGCTCCTTGCCGGTGCCGTTGGCTCCGGTTATAAGCACGCGGGCCTCCGTCGGAGCCACCCTGTCGCTCATCTCCTTTACCATCATGATGGAAGGGGAGGAGCCGATTATTTCGAACTTCTTGCTTACCTGCTTCTTAAGGACCCTGGTCTGGGTGATCAGCGACCCTCTCTCGAGCGCATTGCGGATTGTGATAAGCAACCGGTTGAGATCGAGCGGCTTCTCAAGAAAATCAAACGCGCCCTTCCTGATCGCATCCACTGCGGTGTCGATGTTGCCATGCCCGGAGATCATTATCACAGGCACGTCTGACGAATGCTCCTGCAGTTTCTGGAGGACCTCTATGCCGTCCATCTTCGCCATCTTGATGTCACAGAGAACTACCTCATATGTTCCCTCGGTGAAAAGCTCTATTCCTGCATTGCCATCTTCCGCAAGATCGACCTCATATTTTTCATATTCAAGCACATCCTTCAGGGTGTTCCTGATGGACCTCTCGTCATCGATGACCAGTATCTTCGGCATTTCAGTGTTCGTTTATCCTTTATATGTCAGCCACTTCCACAATTCCTTGTAGGAGCTCTTCTTCCCGTACATGAGTATACCGGTCCGGTATATTTTTGCCGCCATCCAGACTGCCCCGACGAGCGTGAGCAACATCAGGCCCATCGACAGTGCTATCTCCCATGGAGGTACGTCAAACGGTATGCGGGCCACCATCACTATTGGAGAGGTGAACGGGATCATGGAAAACCAGAATGAGAGTGAGCTATCGGGGTTCTGCATTGTGCCCATTGCGACAATCAGTCCCAGAATAATTGGTATGGTGACAGGCAGCATAAACTGCTGCGTCTCCGTCTCGTTGTCAACCGCCGATCCGATTGCCGCGAACAGGGATGCATAGAGCAGGTATCCGGTGATGAAGTAAAATATGAAGCTGAAAATGATCAGTCCCCACGGCTGGTTCATTGCATTGGCGAAGAGCGACTGGAACTCGGTTATCTGTTCCGGTGAAATAGTCGTTGTCTGCGTGCCGGCCATCGACTGGTCGGCTTCGGCGAAGCTCTTCGGCAGCTGCTGGATCTGTTCCATAGTGCCGTCGGGAAGCACGTTTGCCTTGACAACAGTAACTATCGCGAGTGTCAGGATTATCCAGATGCTGAACTGCGTCAGGCCTACAAGGGCGACGCCAATGATCTTGCCAAGCATCAACTGAACAGGTTTGACCGAAGAAACAATCACCTCAACGATGCGATTGGTCTTCTCTTCTATAACCCCGCGCATTACCATCGATCCGAACATGAAGACGAGCATGTACATCAGGAACCCGCTCAGGTATGCCAGCCCCATCGATATACCGGTACTGGTCTGGGTCGCACCGCCTGCTTCGTCAATCTTAATGGTCTGAACCTTGACGCTGGTGTTGATCGACTTGAGTATCTCATCAAGGTTCTCGATGTTGTATGCCAGCAGCTTCTGCTTCTCTATCTCCTTCTCGAGTGAGCCTGAGATATGATCGAGGAGACCTATTGGCGGCTGTTTCTTTGAGATCAGCTGGATGGCATTGGGTGTGGTGATGATCTGGGAAGAAATATAGAGGACCCCGTAATAGCCCTTGTCAGCGAAGCTGGTCTTAATGTCATCGAGCTGTACACCTGAAAGATATTCGAAATCGGTGTCCTTGGTGTCAGGAATGACATTGTTGAAGAGATCGGAGCCATCCTCGATGACGGCTATCTTTTTGAATTCCTTGTCATCGCTTGACATTACCAGGGCCGGTATGACAAAGATGAGTGCAAATAGCAAAGGTGTCAGCAACGTCATTATGATAAACGACTTCTTGCGGACCCTTGTGATGTATTCCCTGCGGATTATTAAAGCTATCTTGTTCATGGCTCAGTTTTTTGCAGCTTCCTTGTTTTTGGCTTCCACCACCCTGATGAATATCTCATTCATTGACGGGAGCGCCGGATTGAATGATACGACTTTTCCGGCCGTCATCATGGTCTGTATGATTTCATTGGTGTCTCCCGTCTCCGTTGCCCTGATGCGCACAGCGTTCTTTCCGCCCTCGAAGGCGGAGCTCAGGACGGAAAAGTGGCCGTTGCCTGCCGGGGTCACGTTGCCGTCAAAGACAATGTCATATTCACTGGCTGCCCAGTCGCTGCGGATCTTGTCAACGCTTCCCTCGAGTATAGTGTGAGCCTTGTTGATCAGGGTGATATTGTCGCACAGCTCCTCAACCGAGCTCATGTTATGAGTGGAGAAGATGATTGTTGCACCTTTCTCCCTGAGGAAGAGGATCTCATCCTTTACCTGCTTGACGTTGATAGGGTCAAACCCGGTAAAAGGTTCATCGAAGATAAGCAGTTTAGGCTCATGGAGTACGGTAGTAACGAACTGTACCTTCTGCTGCATTCCCTTTGACAGCTCCTCCACCTTCTTGTCCCACCATCCGGTTATCTCCAGTTTTTTGAACCAGTACTTCAGGCGGCGCATCGCCTCGGAGTGGCTGAGCCCCTTCAGCTGTGCCAGGTAGAGGGCCTGTTCACCCACCTTCATTTTCTTGTAGAGGCCGCGCTCTTCAGGCAGGTAGCCGATGTTGTGAACATCGTCGGGCTTTATCGGGCGGCCGTTGAGAAATATGGCACCGCTGTCGGGAGCGGTTATCTGGTTAATTATACGGATCAGAGTGGTCTTGCCGGCTCCGTTTGGCCCGAGAAGGCCGTAGATGCTTTGCTCCGGGACTCTTATGCTGACCTCGTCAAGGGCAGTCTGTGTCGCAAAGCGTTTGGTTACGTTTTGAGCTTCAAATAGTATCATATTCTTTCCACGATTAAATCAGTTAGTCCGGGCATTTCAAAGATATAAAAAAGGTTGATACGCTTATTCTGTCACGCATCAACCCTGATCCCGAGTGGCTTGTTAATTAGGGTTTGGTGAATAAGTCTTTTATTTTCTTGCCTGTAATTCCATCCTTTCGATCACCAGGTTCAACCTGGCCAGAATAAATGGCTCAAGAAGGGTATTTAAAATTGAGAACAAAAAGTCCTTAC
>JBAQCQ010000071.1:0-130793 GCA_049294275.1 Bacteroidales bacterium | reverse complement strand
GGCTACGAAAACTCCCTTAGATACAACTGGGAAAACACCGCCTCCGCCATGTGGAAATGCATCACCAGGGCAATCAGCGAAAGGACATGACACTCAGACCTTACTTTCACGACGGCATAAGGGAGGCGGGCTGCGATGAGGCAGGACGGGGTTGCCTGGCAGGACCGGTATACGCAGCTGCAGTGATACTGCCCGGGAAATACCGCAACAGGGAACTGAATGACTCCAAACAGCTTACCCGCCGGCAGCGCGAGCGACTGCGCGACGAGATAACCTCCCGCGCAGTGGCATGGAGCATAGCATCATGCAGCAATGCGGAGATAGATACAATGAATATCCTCCGTGCTTCAATAACCGCCATGCACAGAGCTATCGCTGCCCTGAAGGTGACACCACTCCTGCTGCTGATAGACGGCAACAGGTTCTATACCTACGGAGATATACCCCATCAGACAATAGTACGCGGCGACGCCACCTACCTGTCTATAGCAGCGGCATCAGTGCTCGCCAAGACCGAACGTGACCGCTTCATGGAGGAACTCGACGCACTGTTCCCTCAATACGGCTGGCGTCATAACATGGGCTACCCAACCCGCGAGCACCGCAGGGCCATTGCCGAATACGGCACCACCCCTTGGCACCGCCTCTCATTCAACCTCATCAACATGCAGCAGGAACTGCCTTTCTTATAAAATGTTAAAATCGGAATTAATCAGGTTTCGCAGAGCAGGTTTTTGATATCTTTGGCCCTTCGAAAAATTCTAAATCTGAATATCCAATGAGAAAATTATTATTCATCATCGTTATCCTTTTAGCCTTTTCAACCTCAAGGGCTAAGGCTGACGAAGGAATGTGGCTGCTGCCGCTTATTGAAAAGCTGAATATCGGCACTATGACAGAGATGGGTCTGAAGCTCACCGCCGAAGACATCTACAGCATCAACCGGGCAAGCCTGAAAGATGCAATCGTCATCTTCGGGGGCGGCTGCACCGGCGAGATAGTCTCACCCCACGGCCTCCTGCTCACCAACCATCACTGCGGTTACGGGGCAATCCAGAGACTCAGCAGCGTCGAGCATGACTACCTGAACAACGGTTTCTGGGCCATGAACAACGAAGAGGAGCTGCCAAGCCAGGGCCTCAGCGTCACCTTTCTCGTGCGTATTGAAGACGTAACAGGAAGAGTGCTTGCAAAGACCAGCCCTGACATGACCGAAGCCGCACGCCGCGAGGCGGTCACCGCAGAAAGCTCTGCCATCACTGCAGACGCGATAAAGGGTACACATTACAGTGCACGCGTGGCGCCCTTCTATAGCGGTAACCAGTACTTCCTCCTGGTTTATGAGACCTATTCAGACGTCAGGCTCGTAGGAACCCCTCCCAACTCTATCGGCAAGTACGGCCATGACACCGACAACTGGATGTGGCCGCGCCATACCGGCGACTTCAGCGTCTTCAGGGTCTACATGAGCCCCGACGGCAAACCGGCACAATACTCAAAGGATAATGTTCCCCTCAAACCGAAGCATTTTCTGCCGGTGTCGATAAAAAACCTTCAGAAGAATGACTTCTCCATGGTCATGGGGTACCCCGGCGGCACAACACGCTATATGACCTCCTTTGAGGTGAATGAAGCAACGAAGATCACCAACGCCAACCGTATCAAGATTCGCGGCATCCGACAGGAGATCTGGATGAAAGATATGATGGCCGATCCGAAGGTCAATATACAGTACGCATCAAAATACTCAGGCTCGTCAAACTACTGGAAATTCTCAATCGGCCAGAACGAAGGACTGACCCGCCTCCGCACAGCAGAGAAAAAAGCCGCATTCGAATCTGACTTCATGAAATGGGTGAAGGCAGATCCATCACGCACCGCAAAATACGGCAACGCCCTGACCCTGATAGAGAATGCAGTCAAAGGCAGGGCTGAAAAACTGAATGTCCAGCAGTACCTCACCGAGGTCTTCCGCAGCTCGACTGAACTGATAGGTTTTGCCAGCCAGATGACCGTGCTCGAAGAGGCCCTCTCCGGCAGCGATGCGGAAAGAACAAACGGCATGATCGAAAGGCTTAAAAGGAACCTCGATAGTTTCTACGGCAACTACAACATGCCGACTGATGTAAGGGCCACGAAAGCCATGATCAAACTGTACCGGGAGGATATTGATCCGAAATTCCAGCCCGATTTCTATGCACTTATTGATAAAAAATTCAAGGGTAACGTCGATGCATTCGTCGATGACATGTTTGCAAAATCAATTTTCACATCACCTGAAAAGATCAAAGCATTTTTAGCAAAACCCAGTCTCAAGATGCTGCAGAAGGATCCGGCATATGTCGTTGCCAGATCGATTGACGCAGTGAGGTCAGCCATTCAGAATGATCTCGCGGGATTCAACGCCGACCTGTCAAAGGGACAACGGACATATATGGCAGGTGTGATGGAATACCAGCCTGACAAAACGCAGTACCCTGACGCCAACTCCACCATGAGGCTTTCATATGGCAAGGTGCAGGATTATTACCCGTATGATGCTGTTCATTACAACTGGTATACAACCCTCGATGGAGTCGTGCAGAAGTTCAAGCCCGGTGATTATGAGTTTGATCTCCCGCAGAGACTGATTGACCTTAACAATAAGAAGGAGTACGGCCGTTACGCTGCTTCGGATGGCCACATGCCTGTATGTTTCATCACCAACAATGACATAACAGGCGGGAACTCGGGAAGCCCCGTGATTAACGGCAACGGTGAACTTATCGGACTGGCCTTTGACGGCAACTGGGAAGCCATGACAGGTGACATTGCATACGAACCTGATTTTCAGCGCTGCATCTGCGTTGACATTCGATACGTGCTCTGGGTCATGGATATCTACTCCGGCGCCGGCCACCTCCTGAAGGAGATGGATATAAGGCAGTAGCCTTCAATCCTCAGTCATCAGTCCTCAGTCTTCAGTCTTCAGATAATCAACAATTTAGAGACTGCAGACTGGGGACTGTCTTTGACTGCCAACTACCGACTGCAGACTGCTGACTGTCTTTGACTGCCAACTACCGACTGCAGACTGCTGACTGTTTTTGACTGCCGATTGCGGACTGCCAACTACCGACTGCAGACTGGGGACTGTCTTTGACTGCTGACTGGATTTAACTATCTTTGCATAAATTCAACAAATGCACCTCAGTTTTCTGGAAATAGTCGCCAGCTTCATGGTCCTTTTCGCAATCATTGACATCCCTGGATCCATCCCGATAATACTGGATATCAAGGCGAAAACCGGCACCGTACACGCCTGGAAGGCAACTCTGGTTTCACTGTCAATATTTCTTGCCTTCCTGATATTCGGGGCTCCGCTGCTTGGCATTTTTGGCATTGATGTAGGTTCGTTTGCCATCGCAGGTGCATTCATTATCTTCCTCCTCGGGATGGAGATGGTGCTCGGCGCTGAGTTCTTCAAGCATGACTCCCCGGGCGGAGGTACTATTGTTCCGATAGCATTTCCTCTCATCGCAGGAGCGGGATCAATCACCACCATCCTTTCACTCAGGGCAGAGTACGAGACCATAAACATACTCATTGCCCTGCTGCTGAACATGACGATCGTTTATTTCGTCCTGAAGCTGACATCAAAAATTGAACGGTTTCTCGGCCCCACCGGCATGCATATTCTTAAGAAATTCTTCGGTATCATTCTTATTGCCATTGCAGTAAGGCTCTTCCTGAACAACACGGGCATAATACTTCCCAATGACTGATGAGGTTACCATCTATACCGACGGAGCCTGCAGCAGAAACCCGGGCCCCGGGGGATTCGGCGTGGTGCTCATCTCAGGAAGACACCGCAAAGAGATATCCGGAGGATTCCGTCTGACAACCAACAACCGGATGGAGCTCCTTGCAGCCATCACCGGCCTCGAGGCTCTGAAACGCGACGGCACCGCTGTAAGGCTGCACACAGATTCACAGTACCTGGTAAACGCCGTCAATAAGGGATGGCTTTTCAACTGGGAGTTGAAACGGTTTGCCAAAAAGAAAAATTCTGATCTCTGGATCCGTTTTCTCGAGGTCTATCGACGCCACAGGGTCACACTCATCTGGGTGAAGGGACATAATAATGATCCCGGGAACGAGCGGTGCGACACGCTGGCCGTCGCCGCCTCAAAAGGACCGCTCCTTAATGAGGACACAGGCTATATTCCCGAAAATGACGAGAGAGGGATACTGTGAAAAAAACAAGTTTTGACTTTAACAAAAAAAATGCAATTTTTGCATAAAATGGGGAGAAATGAAAAGCTTCATACGCAAAGCCACTGATCTTACTCCGGAAATAAACCTCTTACCAGATGAGAATAAATTCATCATCTCGGGCAAGTCGGCCCCTGAAGATGTGCGCGGACTGTATTACCCGGTGCTTGAATGGATGGAGGAGTACGTTGCCACCATCCGAAAGAGCAGTCCCTATTCTGACAAAAATCACCTTCGTTTCCGGCTTGATCTCGAATACTTCAACTCTTCATCGGCAAAGTTCCTGTTCGACATATTTTCTCACCTCAAGGATCTGAACAACGACGGTGTTCCCGTTGACATCGAATGGTATTACGACGAGGAGGATACCGATCTCCGTGAGGCAGGTGAGGATCTTTCGCTGCTCTGTGATCTGCCCTTTAAATACTTCCCGAAAACAAGAGAGGGTCAATGAGGGGCCCGGCAGAACTATATGCTCTGCTTGGTCATCTTCAAATAACCTTTGAGTATATTGAACACCCCCCTGTCCCTACCGTGGAGGAGGCGATGAAGTACTGGACTGGCATCGACTCAGGCCATTGCAAGAACATCTTCTTCCGTAACCACAAGGGCGACAGGCATTACCTGGTGATACTTCATTACAGCTCAAAGCTCAACATAAAGGAGCTTGAACAGAAACTCCGCCAGGGGAAGCTCTCGTTTGCTTCCGACCGGAGGCTCATGCAGTACATGGGACTTACTCCTGGTTCCGTGTCGCCCTTCGGCCTGATCAATGACCAGACTCACCACGTTCATCTCTTCATTGACAGAAGCCTGCTGTCATATGAGAGACTCTCATTCCATCCCAACACCAACACCGCATCGATCATCATACCCCGTGAAGGGCTCTTCAGGTTCCTTGCCCACACCGGCAATTCCTACGAATTCTTCTAGTTTTTCGCTGCTTCCGGCACACCAATGCTTAATCGTCTACGACCAACTGGTTAATATACCATTCTGATCTACAGTACTTTATGATCTATGACCAACCTTCGGCGACTGATGACTGCCGACCGAGGACTGCCGACCTGTTATCCGGATTCATTCCAAATAAATCCGGCAAATGCAGCGATATCCCCCTGATACCGGTCTTTATAGCGGACTTGCATTTTGGACTTTTAACCTTAACTCCATGAAAAGAACAGTATCTGCTGTTATTACGGCGCTGCTGGTGTGCAGCCTGGCAGCCGCGCAGACACAGAAAGCAAAAAAGAGCTACGTCACAAAATTCGCCGGTACTCCTCCGGTTATTGACGGAGTTCTTGACGATGAGACATGGAACAGTGGCACCTGGGAGGGCGACTTCATCCAGTTCGAACCGCACAACGGCTCACATCCATCTCAGAAGACAGAGTTCCAGGTATTGTTTGACGACAATAATATTTATGTCGGCATCAAAGCCCTTGACAACTCACCGGACAGTATTGTCAGCCGGATCTCAAGGCGGGATAACGGTGACGGCGACTTCGTGGGCATTGCCTTTGACAGCTATCACGACCTGCGTACCGGGTTTGTGTTCGTTGTCAATGCCGCAGGTGTCAAAAACGATTTCATGTGGATCAATGACGGGCAGATTGAGGATGACACCTGGGACCCGATATGGTTCACAAAAACCGGCGTTTATGAATGGGGATGGGCGGCTGAATTGAGGATCCCTCTTTCGCAGCTGAGATTTAAGATCTCCGACGAAGGCATCTGGGGCATGCTCCCTATAAGAAGGCTGTTCCGCAGACAGGAGATGTCTACCTGGCAGTTTATTGACCGGAACACCTCAGGTATTGTACACAGCATGGGTGAGGTCACAGGCCTTAGTGGCATCAAACCGAGGAAACAGGCTGATATCACTCCATTTGCCGTCGGCAGCTATGAGAGATACGAAAAGCAGGATGGCAATCCGTTTGCCAAAGGCTATGACTATAAGTACAATGCCGGGCTGGATGCCAAGATAGGGCTCACCAACGACATCACACTCGACCTCACAGTCAACCCTGACTTTGGGCAGGTGGAGGCTGACCCCTCACAGGTCAACCTTACGGCTTATGAAACCTTTTTTGAGGAGAAGAGGCCATTCTTTATTGAAGGAAACAACATCACCAGCTTTAAGCTGGGTATTGGCGACGGGGACATCGGATACGACAATCTTTTCTACTCCAGAAGGATAGGCCGCAGCCCCCATGTCTCTCCCGATACGGAAGAGAATGAGTATGCCGACTCCCCCCGTAATGTGCCAATTATCAGTGCCGCCAAGGTCACCGGGAAAACTTCAGGGGGGCTTTCAATCGGACTTATTGAAGCCGTAACTGCAACAGGAAATGCCGTGATTGATTCGTTGGGTGAAAGGAGAACTCAGGCAGTCGAGCCTCTTACCAACTATCTTGTAACCAGGGTAATGAAGGATTTTGGCGGAGGCCGTACCTTAATCGGCGGTGCTTATACCAACACCCACAGGTTCCTTGACGGCACCGGCATTGAGGGGCTGATCAGCAATGCAAATACGGCCGGAATTGACTTCACCCGCTATTTTGATGAAGACCGCAAATGGCTGCTCTCTGCATCGGCCGCCATCAGCAACCTCACAGGCAGTGCAGATGCCATTGAACGCCTGCAAACCTCACCGGCCCATTACTTCCAGCGCCCTGATGCTGATTATGTTGAGGTAGACCCTGCGCGCACCTCACTTAACGGCCATGGTGGCAACATTCAGGCAGGAAAGGTGGGAGGGCATTGGAACTTTATGCTGTTCACTCTCTGGAAATCACCCGGATTTGACGTCAATGACCTGGGATACATGCAGTATTCCGACAGGGTGATGAGTGTATTATGGTCTGCCTATAATTTTACCGAACCATTCAGCATCTTCAGAAGAATAAGGCCAAACGCCAACATCTGGAGAGCTTGGGATTTCGGAGGCAAACATCTGTTCACCGGTGGCAACGTCAGCGTTTATACCGAATTTAAAAACCTCTGGTCGGCAAGCATGGGGATAAATTATGAGGGCAGGTCGGTCTCCAACACGGTCCTGCGCGGCGGACCGTCAATGCTTATGCCATCTGGCACATTTTTTAATGCAAGCATAAGTACCAGTTCATCAAAAATGATCTATGGGACTCTCTGGTTCAACCAGGGTGGTTCCAGTGACAACGCAAACAGGTATATCGGTGCAGGTGTAAACCTGACGGCAAAGCCGGGAAAGTCATTTTCAGTGACGCTTTCTCCGTCATACAACAAGACAACGGATATGATACAATACGTGACACGCACATCGTACAATGGCGAGGATCGCTATATTCTGAGCCGCATAGACCAGCAGATTGTAAAAATGTCACTGAGGCTCAACTATAATATCACTCCTGACCTCACGATACAATACTGGGGTCAGCCATTTCTTGCAGCAATGGACTACAGTGAATTCAAGCATGTAACTGCCCCCGGGGCCGACGAGTTTACCAACCGTTTCCACACATTTGAAGGCAATGAAATAAGTTACAATGAGGATGGAGGCAGTTTCAATATAGACGAAAACGGAGACGGTACGGACGATTACAGTTTCAGTAACCCTGACGGTAATTTCGACCAGTTTTTGTCGAACCTCGTGGCACGCTGGGAATTCCGTCCCGGGTCAACCATCTACCTCGTATGGTCACAGACACGCGATTACTATGACAGTTCGGGCTCCTTCTCGCTTGAGGAAAACCTGAATAACCTCTATACCGAAAAGAAACCATATGATGTCTTCCTGATAAAATTCACCTACAGGTTCGGGCTAAGGTAAGAGTCTGCACATGCAGGTCCTGAAGGGCGGGGAAAATTCTTCTGCGCTCTTTTTTTATCTGTCAGAAATTCCGCCTGCTTCCGGAAAAATTATTTTCATACATTTGATATGCCTTAAACTGCAAGTCTGTAATCCTGCCTTCATGAAGAAATACCTCCTCATGCTGTTGGTTATACTGCCCCTGGTGGCAGATGGCCAGGAATATGAAAAGCGAATATACACTGCCACCCGTATAACGATTCCCCCGGCTATCAACGGTGAGCTCAACGACGAGGCCTGGCAGGAGGGTGAGTGGGGAGGCGGTTTCGTGCAGTTTGAGCCCCTTGAGGGAGCTCAGCCAACACAGAAGACGGAGTTCAAACTCATCTATGACAACAATAATATCTACGTCGCCATAAAAGCATGGGATACCGCCCCTGACAGCATTGTCTCAAGAATGACGCGGCGTGACGACACTGACGGCGACGAAGTGACAGTGGCAATTGACTCTTACTTTGACCAGCGTACGGCCTTCGGCTTCGGGGTAAGCGCCGCCGGAGTCAAGGGCGACCTCATCTGGACCGATGACGGTATGAACGAGGATGAGTCATTTGACCCGATCTGGTATGTGAAAACAGCCATTTATGACTGGGGATGGGCAGCCGAGATGAGAATCCCCCTCACCCAGCTTCGTTTCTCCGCCTCAGGAAACCAGGTCTGGGGTCTTGAAGTCATAAGGGAGATATACCGGCACAATGAGACTGACATGTGGCAGCCCATCGCCAGAAATGCATCGGGCCTTGTTCATAACGCCGGACTTCTGCAGGGACTGAGCGATATCAAACCACGGACATTATTTGACCTGACACCGTATGGTGTGGCCAAACTCGAGACCTATGAGGGAGAAGAGGGTAATCCCTGGTATGACGGAACCGGGATAGGAGCCAATGCAGGCATTGACGCCAAGATAGGGATTACCAACAATATGATATTGAGTCTCTCCCTGAATCCCGATTTCGGGCAGGTTGAAGCTGACCCTTCTGAGGTTAA
The DNA here is from genome assembly GCA_049294275.1 of Bacteroidales bacterium. Lineage (GTDB taxonomy): Bacteria > Bacteroidota > Bacteroidia > Bacteroidales > VadinHA17 > SR-FBR-E99. Next base: position 121,699 of record JBAQCQ010000071.1, on the reverse strand, counting down.
CCTGACCGCCTTCGAGACCTATTTCCGGGAGAAGAGGCCTTTCTTCATCGAGGGAAAGAATATCACCTTATACAACCTCGGCATTGGCGATGGTGATGAGGGAAACGACAACCTCTTCTATTCAAGACGAATCGGGAGAAAGCCATCGCTGGGCCATTCAGCAAATGCCGGTGAATTCGCATGGACTCCCTCGTTCACACCTATCATCGGGGCTGCGAAGCTGACAGGCAAATCGGCCGGGGGGCTGTCTGTCGGTGTCATTGAGGCAGTAACGGCACAGGTAAATACCAGGATATACAATGATCTGTCGGGCGAGACATCATACCTTACAGCTGAACCACTGACAAATTTTACAGTCGGCAGGCTCCAGCAGGACCTCAACGATGGAAAAACAATCATCGGGGGAATGATTACCAGTACCATAAGGCAACTGGACGGAACAACAGAGAATTACTTTCATAAATCGGCCACCACCGCCGGACTTGACTTCACACAGTATTTCGGCGAAATGAATTACATCTTTCAGCTCCGGACCGTTTTCAGTAACATCACCGGGACCGAGGATGCAATAGCACGTACCCAGCGCTCAGTGATACATAACTTCAGGAGACCGGATGCCACATACACTGAGTATGACCCGTCCCGCACCTCCCTGAGCGGCACCGGCGGCAACCTGATGGCCGGAAAGATAGGCGGAAACTGGCAGTTCCTCTATCTCTCGGCATGGAAATCACCCGGACTTGAACTGAATGATATCGGTTATATGCAGGTGGCCGACCAGTATCTGGGTGTGGGTGTGATCAACTACAACATCTACAAGCCTTTCGGCATCTTCAACAGCATGTATTTCGGAACCAACCTTATCCATCTGTTGGACTTCGGAGGAAATACAAACGTGGTTGGCATCTCCCAGTCATGGTCAGCACAATACAAAAATCTCTGGAGCTCATTTATCAGCAGCCAGCTAAACAGTTCTGAAACAGACAATCTCCTGCTGAGAGGCGGACCATCGATGAAGATGCCCGGCCAAATATATGTGGGAGGAGGCATCAACTCCAACTCACGGAAAAAGCTCAGTGGTGAATTCGACATAAGTTTTCACAGGACATTTCAGGATGTACGGACAAGTTACGATCTGAGTTTTGAGCTTAATTACAGGCCAATCAACACCCTCACCATCAGCGCCGAACCAGAATGGAGCAGGACACTGAATGAGATGCAATATATAACTTCGGTATCGGCAACAAGCGGAGTATATACTCCAAGATATATCTTCGGAGCTATCGATCAGAGGATCCTGAGCATGTCGCTGAGGGTCGATTACAACATCACTCCTGACCTGACCATACAGTATTGGGGCCAGCCTTTTTTCGGTTCAGGCAGGTACAGTAACTTCAAACAGATTACAGATCCTGTTGCCGATGATCTGTCAGACAGATACCACACATTCCGGGGTGGTGAGATAAGTTATTCGGATGGTTCGTATCTTATTGACGAAAACAATGACGGAATGCTTGACTACATGTTCGAAAATCCTGATTTCACTGTCAGTGAATACCTTCATAACCTGGTGGTGCGCTGGGAGTTCCTTCCCGGCTCAACAGCTTACCTTGTCTGGTCACAGACAAGGGAATATTATACGGGTAACGGTATGCTTGACTTCAACTCGCAGGCAGATTATCTCTTCACTGAAACCAAACCACATAACGTCTTTCTTGTGAAATTCTCATACAGGTTCGGACTGAGATGAAAAATAGCTGCGAGTGGCCGTCAGGCGATCCCCTTATGATAAGCTACCATGACCTTGAATGGGGAGTTCCCGTGCATGATGATATCAAGTGGTTTGAGCATATCGTCCTTGACGGAGCCCAGGCCGGACTGAGCTGGAAAACCATTCTATACAGACGTGAAGGATACCGGATGACCTTCGACGGATTTGACCCTTCGAGGGTTGCACTATATGACGAAAAGAAATATACGGAACTGCTGAATGATGACCGGATCATCCGCAACAGGCTGAAAATCAAATCAGCAATCACCAATGCGAAAGCTTTCCTGCAGATACAAAAGGAGTTCGGCAGCTTTGACAACTATATCTGGGGTTTCACAGGGGGCAAGCCGGTAGTGAATCACTGGAAGAACCTGAACGAGATACCGGCACGGTCACCGCTCTCAGATTCAATTAGTATAGACCTGAAAAAGAGAGGTTTTACATTTGTGGGATCAACCATATGTTACGCATTCCTGCAGGCGGCCGGTATTGTCAATGATCACCTGACTGATTGCTTCCGGCATCCTTCCTACAAGGGTGCCGTGTGAGACAGAGTCCCTTGTAACCGGTGCCGGAAGCGTCAGCGGTTTACAGGTCAGATGAGTGTTTTCATTTGATCCTGAATACTACAGGAATGGTGAAATATACCGGTACGGCACGGCCATCCTGCTTCCCGGGCCTCCAGCGAGGCATCCCTGAAATAACCTTTATTGCCTCATTATCGAGCAACGGATCAATACCTCTTATCAGTTCCACATCTTTTATGTCACCGGTGGAGCTTACAACAAACCTCAGGATGACAGTCCCCTGGATCCGGTTCATCAGTGCATCTTCCGGATACTTTATCTGACCATAGAGATACTCCATCAGGGCTGATTCCCCTCCGGGGAACGATGGCATCTCCTTAACGATTACCTGTGGTTTCTCTTCAACTGGAATAACAGGGTCCGGATCTTCTGAGATTGCCGGCATAATCTCCGTCGCAAGACCATCGGTTATCTCTGCAGCCAGTTCATCGGCAGTCATCAAAGAGCCGGTTTTCAACAGTTCATCAGCAACAATCTCCGGTGGCGCAAACTGCAGCTTCTTCATCATGTCAACCGGGATTGCCGGGGGTTTGGGGGGTTCAGGGGGAGCCTGCAGGTTTGCCAGGTCCGGGTCAGCAACGGCAGAGATCATAATTCTCTGCCCGGTTTGATTTTCATGGCGATCTGATGTAAAAAAAGGCACAAGAACCAGGGAAATACTGAATGTCAGTCCAGCCACGATTGAGATGCTCATTGTTGAGCCATAGCTCCTCCTGAGGTCATAAGCCCCATACTCCTTGTTGCGGTCCCGGAAGATGATGTCATCAAACCCGGGAACCTTTTTTTCATTCCTCTTCATAACGATAAGTATTAATTACTGTTGTTAATGAAGAGGCGCCTCTTACTATACAATCATCAAAAATTATACCATAATTGTTAAAATCTGTTAAATTACGAAATCCCGGGTATAGAGCAATTGAAACGGGCAGGTCTAGATGAAATTCCTATCGAGGAATTTCTGGAAATTCACCCTGTACTGGTCGGTAACGGGAATGCGGACTTCACCGTAGACAATGCGGTTGCGCTCAATGACCCTGACGGTTTCAAGGTTGACGATGAAAGAGCGGTGCACACGCATGAATTTGTCAGCGGGAAGCCTGGCTTCCAGCGCCTTCAGGGTAGAAAGTGACAGCACAGGCTTCTTCTCCCCGTTCAGGAAAATCTTGACATAATCCTTCAGTCCCTCAATGTAATGTATCTCCGAAAAATTAATACGTCTGATCTTGTAGTCTGACTTGATAAAGAGGAAATCATTCTTGACTTCCAGCTCCGGAAGTTCCTTCCTCTCAAGTTCGATGAGCTTTTCCGCTTTCTGTGCAGCCTTAAGGAACTCGGCATAGCTGAAGGGTTTCAGCAGATAATCCACTGCATCAAGCCTGAATCCTTCCAGTGCATACTTCTCATATGCCGTGGTGAAGATGACTTTCGGTCCGCCGCTGATGACCCTGGCAAGTTCGGTACCTGTCAGGTCGGGCATCTGAACATCAAGAAGCACCAGGTCGACATCAGATGACCCGATGAAGGCCACCGCCTCAAGAGGGTTATCAAAAGCACCGGCCATCTCCAGAAAGGGTGTCTTCTCAACGTAACCCCTTACCAGCTGCAGTGCCAGCGGCTCATCATCAATGGCAACAACCCTGAGCATAGCCGTGATGTTAAGTCTTTATTACCAGTCTGACATTGAAGACAGAATCCTTCTCATCAATTGTCAGTTCATGACGGTCAGGATATAACAGGGCAAGCCTCTTCCGGACATTTTCAAGCCCGATGCCCGAGGCGGCCTGAGGCACGTCGGCCTTCACCGGGTTCATGTTGTTCCTGGCAACAAAGATCAGCATACCCTCCTGCTGTTTCAGGGATATCTCAATGAATGCTTTTCCCTGGTAGCTGACACCGTGCTTGAATGCGTTCTCGATGAACGGTATGAAAAGCAGAGGAGGCAGATCAAGGTCCTCGTACTCCGATGGCCAGTCGACTGTAAGTCTTACCCTGTCACTCATCCTCAGTCTCATCAGATCGATATACCCCTTCATAAACTCTATCTCATGGCTGAGTTTTGTATTCCCCTGCTCCGATTCATAGAGCATGTACCGCATCATCTTCGAGAGACTGAGAACGGCCTCCTGCGCATCTTTCCGGTTTATTTCAATGAGCGAATAGATATTGTTAAGGGTGTTGAAAAAAAAGTGCGGGCTGACCTGGTTCTTGAGAAGCGCCAGCTCTGAGTTCAGCTTCTCATGTTCAAGCTCCTTGATCTCCTCTTCCTTCTTCAGTGCGCTTTCAGCATACCTTAATCCGACAGCAAACCCGGATACAAGGAATGAGGTTATGAAGAAGTTGTAGAGTGCCATTCCTCCGCCCCTGCGTCTGCCTCGATCATCGTCAAGGGGTTGCCTCTGATCATCCTGCCTCATCCTTTCAATGACCTCCGGGGGCGGAGTAAAGAGCCGTTCATAAAACTTGCCTGAAGCCAGACCCATGACCACTATCAGTGATGCTGCCAGTATGATGAAGCTCAGCCATTTACCTTTTTCGGCCAGTCTCGGGACCAGCCACAGGTAATTGACGTAGAACAGAATAAAAAAGACAAAGGTGTTGAACAAAATAATGGTGGTGGTACGGTTATCCCTGAACAGTCCGCCGGCTATCAGGAACTGAGGCAGTATGAAAAGTACTATCCATCCTGTGGCGTGCAGAAGTACAGGTAATCCTTTTCTCTTTCTTATTGCTTCTTTGATATTCATACCACCATCAAAGCTAATGAATCTCCCTGAATAATCACTCATATCTCAGTGCATCGATCGGGTCCAGTTCAGCAGCCCTTCTGGCAGGATACCAACCGAAGAAGATACCTATTACTGTACAAACGACAAATGAAAGTATCGCCGAGCTCCACATTACGCTGATAGGCCATGAAGTAAGCGCCGCAACTATCTGTGAAGCCGCAAATCCAAGCATGATGCCGACAATGCCACCGAAGACACTGAGCATGATGGATTCAATCAGGAACTGCAATAGGATATCCGTGCTCCTGCCGCCAATTGACATCCTCAGCCCGATCTCGCGTGTCCTTTCGGTTACCGAGACATACATGATATTCATGATACCGATGCCTCCCACCAGCAGGGAGATACCTGCTATAGCTCCAAGGAGTATGGTGAGTATCTCAGTCACGGAAGTCATTGTTGTTGAAAGCTCCTCCTGGCTTCTGACCTCAAAGTCGTTATCCTCATTCTCACGCAGCCTGTGGCTCAGCCTGAGCACCTCCTCCACCTGTTCCTGTGCCAGGGCTGATTCTTCCGCGCTGCGTGCCGACATCTGTATTGACTGTATGTGGGTCTGGGCAAGAATTCTCTTCTGAACGGTTGTATAGGGCGCTATCAGCACATCGTCCTGGTCCTGGCCGAAGCTGTTCTGCCCCTTTTCTTCAAGCACTCCTATTATTTTGAAGGGGATGTTCTTAAAACGTATTGTCTCTCCCGTGGGATCTATACCTTCGCCAAACAGCTCGTCAGCCACGGTGCGTCCTATCAAGCACACCTTGGCAGAGCCCTTCGCCTCATTGTCGGTTATATTGCGTCCGCTGATGACCTTCCAGCTCTTTATCTCCAGATAGTCCTCATTGCCGCCGTATATCGTCGTGGGCCAGTTTGAGTTGCCGTATACGGCCTGTCCGCTGCTTCTCACCTCGGGTGAGACTGCAATCACGGCATCACACTCCGTTTTTATGGCGGTGACATCCTTCACTGTCAGTCTCTGCGAACTGGTGTTACCCTGCTGAACGCCTCCCATCCTCATGTTGGCGGGCATCACGAATAGCATGTTTGAGCCCATGCTTGCTATCTGGTCCTGGATGCTCTTCTTAGACCCCTGGCCGATGGCAAGCATGGTGATAACTGAAGCCACGCCTATGATTATTCCGAGCATTGTCAGGAATGAACGCATCTTATTGCGTTTCAGCGCGTTCAGTGCTACCTTCAATAGATTTCCGATATTCATCTCATCCTCCTTTTATTCTTCTTCAACCGGCAATGCGTGAAGCACCTCTCCGGCAACTATACGGTTCTTTACCTCTTCCTCCCTTATGATGTGCCCGTCGCGGAACACTATGCTGCGTGTCATGCAGCGGGCTATGTCAGGCTCATGCGTCACGAAGGCTATGGTTTTACCTTTAGCGTTCAGATCCTGGAACAATGACATGATCTCATATGATGTCCGGGTATCAAGGTTTCCTGTAGCCTCATCAGCCAGGATCACCACGGGGTCATTCACCAGTGACCGTGCTATGGCCACCCTCTGCTGCTGTCCGCCGGAGAGCTGGTTGGGCATGTGATCTATTCTGTCAGCCAGGCCTACAGCTTCGAGCGCGGCCATCGCCCTCTCCCTGCGCTCCCTGGCTTTAATCAAAGGATTGTACATAAGTGGCAGCTCCACATTTTCGAGAGCCGAAGTGCGGGAGAGAAGGTTATACGACTGAAAGACGAAACCTACCTTCAGGTTACGGATGGCAGCCCTTTCGTTCTTCGACATCCCGGCTACATTCACTCCGTCGAGGATATACGTTCCTGCTGTTGGCCTGTCAAGACAGCCTATAATATTCAGCATGGTCGACTTGCCTGAGCCGCTGGCACCCATTATCGCCACAAACTCACCCTCGTTGATCTTCAGGTCGACCCCCCTAAGGGCATGCACCGTTACCTCACCCACGTAATAGTCCTTTTTTAATGAGGATATGTCAATAATTGCCTTCATCGTCAGTTGCGTGTTGAGGAGTTTGTCCTTGATCCGGATGAGGAACTCTGCGTATTCCTTCTGCCGGGAGGCGTCGGCATAAAAGGATTTGAGGCCGCCTGTTGCTCTTTCTTCTCTTTCGTCGAGGCTGTCGTCATCTTTATTACCACCTCGGCGCCTTCTTCCAGCCCGGATTTTACCTCTGCATTGTCACCGTCATTCGATCCGAGCTCTACCCGTACCGGGTGAATACCCTTCTCATCCTTTACCCATACCATCGTTGGCATTTTGAAGCCCTCCGGCAGGGTAAAGCCCTCGGGCGGAGTGAAGCCCTCAGGCATCCGGCCGCCAGCCATGTCCTGCACTCCGCTACCTGCTCCTCTGCCTGCACCTGCGCCGGATCCCATGCCGGCTCCCATACCGCCAAAGTCTCCTGCGGGCCGGTCAGAGCCTCCGGGAATGCCCCCTTTGTCCCCTCCGGAAAACATCTCCTTACCCAAACTTGCCAGGTAGTCAGCCTCAGGAGTGAACTTCGTTGCTTTGTACGGAATGGTGAGCACATCTTTGGTCTCCTCCACATAGATTATAATATTTGCTGTCATTCCCGGGAGAAGCTTCTGGTCAGGATTTGGAGCATTGATAATGACAGTATAGGTAACCACGCTCGAAGTGGTGACAGGCGCCAGCCTTATCTGCTCAACGGTACCGGCGAATTTCTCATCAGGGAAAGCATCGACATCAAACTCTACCCGCTGTCCCTTTCTGATCATGCCGATATCCGATTCGTCTATGTCAGCCTCAACCTGCATCTGAGTAAGATCCTGCGCTATCGTAAAGATCTCCGGCGTGTTGAAACTGGCAGCCACCGTCTGGCCTTCATCGACAGCCCTGTTCATCACCACGCCGTCAATGGGCGAGTAGATTGTGGCATAGCCAAGCTGAACCACGGCTTTGTCATACTGGGCCTGCGAGTTCTTAAGCGTGGCCTTTGATTTCTCATAGTTATACCTGGCCTGGTCATAATCGGCCTGAGCAATCAGGTTCTTTTCAAACAGAGCCTTGCTCCTCTCATAATTTGAGGCCTGGTAATCCATTTCTGCCTTTGCATTGTCAAGCGTAGCCAGCGACTGCTGCACGCTGGATCTTAATGAGGTCTTGTCAAGCTCGGCAAGGACCTGGCCCTTTTTTACCGGTGAATTGAAGTCGACATGAAGCTTTTCAACGATCCCTGAGACCTGTGTTCCCACTACCACCGAAGTGATGGCCTCTATGGTTCCTGTGGCGGTCACAGTATTCACTATTGAGCCCGTCGTGGCCATTGAGGTCTCAAAGACGTATGTCTTGCTTTTCTTGCAGCTGTGAACAGTCAGAAGCGTTATCGCGACTGCCGCCAGCATTGCTGCACCTATTAAAATTCTCTTACCTTTCATTGATATCTTATTTAAATGTTATCTGTTCTTTAAAATGAGAGCTGTACTCCCCTGAAGAAGTCGATGATCTTGCTGCTGTAAACAAGCTCATATTTTGCCTGCAGGAGCTTGCTCTCAGCCGATGTCAGGTTGGTCTTTTGTATAAGGAAATCCACTGAGTTCATGGCCCCGAGTTTGAACTTCTCCTCAGCAACACTGTACGATTCCAGGGACGCGGCATGCTGGTTGATTGCGGCCTCGTAACTGATGGCGGCCGACCGGGCATCAAGGACTGCCTGTTCAACCTCCTTGCGTAACTGGTTCTTCGTATTGAGCTCATCGAGCTCGGCAGTAGTTATCCCATACCTGGCTCTGGCCACTGATGACTTGTTCTGGTTGTTCCTGAAAATGGGTATGGAGACTGATAAACCCACAGAGGGCGAGAAACCGTTTTTAAGTTGTGCCCCCATCTCAGCCGCCTGGGTGAATCCTGTGCTAAGTCCGGCGTTCATCGAAACGGAAGGATAAAAACCGCCCCTTGCCAGCTCAAGGTTCACCAGTGCACTCTCGCGGTTTATCTCAGCATTTTTGATCTGTGGTTTAATCTCCAGCGCCTCTTCATATACGGTAACAGCATCGGAAGCGGGTACAGTTGAGATAATGGCATCAATATCTGGTCTGGCAATTTCAAATGACTCATCAACAGGATATTCCATAAGCTGCATCAGCGTCACCTTTGCCATTTTAAGGCTATTGACAGCATTTGCCAGGGTCAGTTCCTCGCTGGCAAGCTGTGTCTTCACCTGCAGGTAATCACTGTTGGCGATGGCTCCAAGGCTCAGCCTTTCTTTTGCCAGTGACAGCTCTTCACGCGTGGCATCAGCCTGGTTGCGGCTGTTGGCAACCTGTTCCTCAGCGTAGAGGACCTGCAGGTAAGCGCTCATTATGTTCAGGGAGATCTTCTCCCTGGTTTCCTCAGTGCTGTACTGAAGGCTTTTGTAGTCAAGCCCGGCCTGCCTGATCTCATTCCGGGTCTGGAAACCGCTGAACAGGGTGACATTGCTGCTGACTGATGCACTCGTGCGTGCGGATCCTTCAAACGAGGTCCCGCCGTCAGTGCCGGTCTCCTGCTTCCAGCCCAGGTTCTCCCCGAGAGAGGCACTTATATTAGGCAAACGGTTGTCCTTCGCCTGTTGCAGGCTGATCTCCCCCATACTGACCGACACCTCTGACTTACGAACCTGGATATTTTCATTCAGGGCATAATCGATGCATTCTGTCAGAGTCCACTGCCTTTCCTGGGAAGAGCCAGCCAGAACCGCCAGGGTATAGACTACAATAACTGCAAGTAATTGTTTTGTTCTCATTCTTTTCATTTTTTGAATCATGATGAGACAAAACTACCCTGGCTAAGGCCCGGTAAAAAATTGTTTAGACTGAAGTCACTGTTTTACCGACAAACAGTGGTTTTATCCCGACGGTCTGGATGTAGTAAATTTTGGAACTGACGATTTCCGGACTCAGAAATCAAACCTTATGGCAATACCGCCGGGAAACACGTTCACGGTCCATTCACTCTCAGGTCTGGCCGGAGCCGCGTCTGCTCCCGGATCACCTTCAAGGAGGTACCTCTCATAATCTTTTATCGCCCTGGCAGGCTGAGTCCAGATCTGGGCTTCCGTCACCGCGGTGTTGAGGGCAAAATTCGCCAGCCCGTCCCATACTGTTCGCTTGAATCCCAGCCATGTGACCAGGCCACTACTGAGATTTACTGCCCCTGCAATGGCATGTGTCTTCCATGACCTTCCCTCCTTTTCCCTTAATGCCAGGGTCTTCAGCAGTTCAGCCGCCTGTTCTTCCAATAACGGTTGTTCTCCTGCGACATAATCACGATAAGAGGGATAATCTGTTTTCGCCTTCCCCGGGACAATGGGTGCGATAAGCTGGCCCAGCGCTCCGAGGAGGGTCGTTGTTGCTCCCAGGGCCATATCCTGGCGTGTGGCCGTATTATCAGTCGTGGCAGCAACGACAGCCTGACCTGCGGTGGCAGCGCTGTACCCGCCCAGCCATCCGTACCACCAGGTCTGTGCATTCTTCATGTCATGCAGAGCTGTCAGCTGAATATCCCGGATCTGATTATCCTTTACTGAGTCTGCTGATGCATCGTGTCCCTGAAGCGAAACCGCCTGCAAAAGAAAAATAAGTGAAAGAAGGATGGGTAAGAATATTGATCCTGAGCATCTTCCTTTCATGGTTTGTCCTTTTTGTCAGTGCCGCTCAACAGGGCAGATTCCCTCAGCGTGTAAGAAAAAATGAAGCTGATCAGCATCAGAATGATCATCACAAACAAAGGTACGGTCATAGATCCGGTCATCGGAGACTTGAAGCTGTCCATACCGAAAATGAATGCTATCCCGGAGATCTGTCCCATGAGCAGGAGAAATCCGTTTGACGTTCCTTCTGAAACAGGAAAGGTCACTTCGGCACCGTACTGGAACCCGATCGGACCCGAACTGAGAAGGAAGAATCCAAAAGCGGCTGCCGAAAAAAGAAGCATGGCATAGTTTGTGGCGTATGTTACTCCAGCAAGACCTGCAGTAGCACCTGCCAGTGCTAATATTATGAAAGGTACCCGTTTTTTGTAACGATCTGACAGGAATGGCATTATAACAGCTCCCACCAGGCCGCCAACAATCATAAGGCCTCCGGTGATTCCTGCCTGCTCGGCAGTAAAGCCCCTGGGACTGAGGATATTTTCAATCCATGTGGTTACAGAATTGAAAACCCCCAGCCCTATAAAGAAGATTATCATAAGCCGCAGAAAATCCCTGTTCCTGAAGAGGAGCTTCATCCCGTCGACAGCCAGGGCCCGTTCCTCCTGCTCCGGAAGACATGGCGCCGTGAGTGGCCGCTCCCTTGCGAATATGAAAAAGATAAACCCGATCACCAGGGAGGCAATCCCGTATATGTAAAGCATCCCGTTTATCCCGTGACCGTTTACCAGGAAGGGGGTCAGGCTTATTCCAGCCAGGATACCGAGATACATGGCAAGGGTGCCAAGTCCAGAGGCTGTCGCCCTCTCTTTTATCGGAAACCATCGTGCAGCAACCTTGGTGATGGAATTCAGGAGGAAAGGCTGGCCGGCTGCAATTCCGACCTGTGCCAGCAACAGCAGACTGTAGTTGTCTGAGGCAAACCCCCGCATCACTCCGAAAACGGCTGTCAGCACCACCCCGGCACCTACACCAACTCTGATACCGTAAGTATCTATAATCCACGATGCAGGAACAGATACCACCAGGTAGACGATCATGAAACACATTGAAAGTATCCCTATCTTAAGATCGGAAACCCCATAATACCCCGCAGCATCAATTGTGATGGGTGCAAAGGTGATCCACATTATCTGGTTGATCAGTATGGCCAACATGTACACGCTCAGCATTACCCAGCGGTAGCCGTAAACCCTGAATTCCGTTTCCTGCATGATTACTGTTCTGTTTGGTGGTCCGGGTTGATTATCCCGGCTTCTGAAAACCGGGATCAGTCTGTAAAAGTAACTTTTCAGCAATTCCAACAATGATTCTCAAGTAAATATTTACATGACCATCTCAGTACGGCCATATTGTTGTTACTTTGTTCCTGAAATAATATTCTCAGTCATGGAACAGGGATTAAAAGTCATCATCACCGGAGCAACAGGGATGGTCGGAGAAGGCGTGCTTCTGGTCTGTCTTGAAAACCCGGAAATAAGCAACGTGCTGATCATCAACAGGAAACCACTCGGTATCACACACCCCAAACTTAAGGAGATCATCCATGAGGATTTCCATGATCTCTCGCCGGTGGCTGACCAGCTTGTTGGTTATGACGCCTGCTTCTTCTGCCTCGGGGTATCCTCGGTTGGAATGAAGATGGATAAGTACCGCAAAGTGACCTATGACCTGACGATGCACTTCGGCGAGACGGTAAGCAGGCTCAACAGGGATATGGTGTTCATTTATGTTGCAGGGGCAGGTACTGACGGTACTGAAAAAGGCAGGGTTGAATGGGCCCGTATCAAGGGTAAGACAGAGAATGACCTTCGGAAGCTGCCCTTCAAAAGGGTCTACGGCTATCGGCCCGGTGTCATCAAACCTTATAAAGGGCAAAAGAAAGCACACGCCTTCTACAACTATATCAACTGGTTCTTCCCAATCGGCAAAAAACTCAGTCCCGATCATTTCAACACCATGGAGGAGTTGGGATTGTCAATGATCAAAATCGTCAGGAATGACTTTCCGAAAGAGACCATTTACGGAAAAGAGATCGCCCTCCTGGCAGCACGTTAAGGAGTTCCACGACAGGGGAATAGTGATAGCCGGCAAGGTAAAACTAAGACGGCCCCGGAGCGTGTGAAAAGGACCTCACCCGTAAAATTCCCTGTGGCGCTTGCTTAGATCTGCCAGGACGTCAAGACAGACGTTGATATCCTGTACTACCTGGAAATCGAACATACCGAGGCAAACGAAGTCAGCACCGTTCTCAAAGGCGTACCTGATGCCGTCTTCTGGTGTGATGGCACCGGCCGCAAGCACCTTGAACCCCATTACCGGGATCTTTGCCCTGTTGATGAACTCAACAGTGCGGTCAGGGAAGAGGTCAAAAATATTGTCGTGGAATTTATTGTGATCCGGATACTTCATACCGTCAACCTCAAACGCTATCCTGTTCTCGCGTGGATGTGCAGACCAGTAATTATCGTGATGCATCGCCTTCATGTAGTAATCAGGAATGATATTCTGCTGCTCACAGTAAATGAGTGAATCGATTGTATGTGCGGCCAGTCCTGCAGTGTAACCCTGTGACCTGATTTTTTCAAGCATGGCAGCTATGACCTCGGCTTTTTTGTCCCTGGCCAGCCAGTCACACCAGTTACCCTGTACCTGAAGTATGTCGGCACCGTGATCAATTGCCTGGTTTATCTGCTCATACCAGTCGCCTTTCTCCATGTTGGGAGCGACCTGGGAAATAACTTTAAGTTTACTGCCGGTGTTCCTCTTGTATTTGGCCATCAGGGCATTGGTCGGAAAACCGATGTTGATTGTATTGATACCTGCATTCTCGCCCAGTATGAGGGTTTCGAAAACCTTCCTTTCGTTATTGTACGCCTTGAAGAGGGAGCTGACATAGAGAAGGTCACGTGCATGAGCCCATCCTCCTATCAGGTTTCCTCCCATGATGAGCCTGCTTATCTCGTGGTTTCCTATTTTACCTTTTGGAAGTGTACCCTTTAGTTCTCCGAGAGCCTGCCGGTTGATCTGAATTGTTGCACCGGAAAGAGCGTCAACTCCATACTTTTTATTTGCGCTTACCGCCCCCCATCCCATCAGCCCGAGAAATGGCACTGAGGCCAGGTTTCTGATCACTTCCCGACGGGAATCCGAGTGAGGTACCTCGGTTTTCGGATTCTTCTTTTCCTTCAGGTGGCTGATGAGTGCTTCGAGGCCATAACCTCTTTCCCTGAGCAGGGCAAGAACCATAAGGGCAGCTGCCTCAATAAAATTCCTGTCAATGATATAGAGGTTTCCCGCTTCGGAACCAAGCAATGAATCCCCGAAAGGAGGGTAAGCAAAATAATAGAGCACAAGTAAAACTGCACCGAAGACCGACGCCGGCCTTGAGAACAGCCCGGTGGCCAGGGCAAGACCTATGAGAATCAGTCCATAAACATTTAGAAGGTCCACAGCCCCCAGCAGACCGCCAGATGAAGCGAGCCAGTGATAAAAATCTGAAAATGGTCCGGTGGAGTTTGCGAGGTATGAAAACGCACTCCAATCCTTCTGAACGATTTTCGCAATACCCTCGTACAGGAAATGCCATCCTATGGCCATTCTCAGCACAGTTACAAAGATCTTCGTATAATCCGTACCTGATGTTTTATTCATAGATCTGGTGTTGTGTGAGTATTTTTCCTCTGTGATATACGAGTAGTAAGGTCAAAAGCAGGATAAATATATCTGTTTTATTATTACTTTGTTGCACTGAAAATATTTTATCGTCATTGAAAAACAGGATGGGTCATGTATTACATTCTCTTTTACAAAACGGTTGAAAACTATGTTGAGCTCCGTACTCCTTTCCGCCCTGATCACCTCAGGCTGATCGAAGAGTTCCATTCTGACGGACGGCTTGTGATGGCCGGGGCACTTGCCGATCCTGCCGACGGCGCAGTGCTGATCTTCAGGGGCGACACGCCTGAGCCTGCTCACGATTTCGTCAGCCGGGACCCATATGTAAAAAACGGGCTCATTACCGAATGGTCGGTCAGACCGTGGAATGTTGTGACCTGAGGATTAAATTGCCAGGTGGTTTGCCGACCACTTAAACAGGCATTTGCCGGCCACCTGAATTGGCTATCTGGTGGCCGCTTCGATAAGCTGCCTGCCAGCGGGATTATCGGGGAATTTTTCTGCAAGCTGCCATTCTGCCGGAACTCATAATTGCTGAAGACTCCGAGTACGGTTTTATCGGTGGCGGTGTCCATGGCCAGGTCATGATGTGACCCGATCCAGAGGTCATCCTCCCTCTTGTGGCACTCTGTGCAGGCATTGCGTCCAACGAAATAAGGGCCTTCCTTAGATCCGGCTTCGTGCTTTTCATGGGCTGTTCTTGCCAGGTAAAGAGGAAACGCCGCAACAAAAATCACAGTTGCCACGAATCCTGCCATCTTCCAGGAACCCATCCCCCTATTTGCTACCTTAAACGGAATAAGTCATCTGTCCTGGTTCAGGTTTTTTCCTTTTCGCCTTCTGAGTGAGATCAACCGTAACCTTCCTTTCTGCAATTATCACCGGGTAATAATCAAGAGGCCTCAGCGCCGGGGAACTCAGTACAACACCATGGTGGTCAAATGCCGACGAATGGCACGGGCAGTCAAACTGTTTCTTTGTCTCATCCCACAGCACTGAACAGCCAAGATGAGGGCATATGAGCGACAGTGCCAGGAATCCTCCGTCGGACTCCCGGACAATGTAAATCCTGTTAATCCTGTCAGGGGTGACTGATCCGGGCGCGAACTCTTCAACATTGCCGATGACCCTTAGTGTTGTGCCGGGCTTGCCCTTGTTTATTTCCCTGGATGGTTTGAGCAAACTGAAAATGAAGAAAAGGAGTTCCGCAGCAGCCACCAGCCCCAGGATCTTCCAGAACTTTTTCAGGAAGCTCCTCCTCCCCTCATCCGGAGCCCTACCGGCAGAAGTTATTGAATTCTTGTGCCTCTCCATTTTAATGTATCATGATCAAACCCGCCAGGGCAACATGAGATTCATCCACTCTCCCCTTAAGAATATCCCTGCGACTGTCAGGATTGTGTACGAGGTAATCATCAGCACAATTATTGACTGTACTGTCTCAGAACCGTTGAGTACAAGCTTCGTTCCTATAAATTTCAGGAACAGCCACATGGTGAAAGTCACTATTATGAACGGAACGAGGCCGGTTGTTATCAGTGGAGGTACTGCCGGGATCAGCATCCCGGGATCAGGGAACAGCTCGCTCAGGCCGATGAAAAGTACGGTAAAAACTGCTCCTGCAGCAGGTGAAATTTTTGCTGACCGTAATCCCCTGTCAGAGAGGAACCATATCCCCTGGTTTGCGTCGACTCTTTTTATATATGGAAACCAGATGGCTGCGGCCAGAACCGTAACGGGAATGACAACAACGGCAGAGACCGGATGAAAGTGTATCAGCAGTTCCTGTAAACCCATGAAATACCATGGAGCCTTTGCAGGATTCGGGCTGAATGAGGGATTGGCCCTCTCACGGAGAGGTGTATCAAGGAGGCTGCTGAGAAGAAAAATGGCGGCGAGAAGAGCTGTTGCCACAACAAACTCCCTGTTGACAAGGTGAGGATTTGTGTCAATCATGAGACTATCCCTGTCTCTCTCCGCCACGATGACGCCTCATGCCTTGCGGATCTGCCAGAAATGGTAACCCATAATTATGATTATCAGCAGAGGTATCACACCGGTGTGAAGATTGAAGAAGTTGGTGAGAGTCGGTTGTCCGACCTCCTTGCCTTCCGGGAGCGCCTCCCTGATGAATTCACCTGCAAGTGGCACATATGAGAGGAGGCTGGTGCTTACTGTAACGGCCCGGTATGAAAGCTGGTCCCAGGGCAGGAGGTATCCGGTAAAATTGGAAAGGACCACAAGAATCAGCAGTGCCAGTCCGAATATCCATGAGGCATGCCTGGGTTTGCCGTATGCGCCGGTGAAGATGACCCGGAGCGTGTGCAGGAAGGCTGTCTACAACAGTGCAATTGCGCTCCAGTGGTGGATATTGCGGAGCATCTTCCCAAAGAGCAGGCTCTCTTACAGGTTCAGTATCGAGTTATAGGCATTCTCCGGGGATGGTGCATAGTGAAACTTAAGCAGCAGCCCGGTGACCACCTGTATCACAACGAGCTGTGCAGCCATGCCGCCAGGTCCGAATGTCAGGGTAAATCGCAGCGTTGACTCCTTCAGCTTCCGTGGATGCAGGTGAAGGATCAGGTCAAAGGGATTTTTCTTCTGACGTTCCGTTATTGAATTCTGGCTCATTAATGCTACAGGGCCGGCAGACAGCCCTGAAATCAAAGATAATTTTTTTAATTATCTTTGACCGCCCGGGACGTTAGCTCAGTCGGTTTAGAGCGCTTGCTTCACACGCAAGAGGTCACTGGTTCGAATCCAGTACGTCCCACCACCCCATTCAGTAGTTTTTATCGACTACCAGCGCAAAGGAGGCTTTCACAATCTCCCTGCAGTAATCAAAGTTGCACACCGATGTCTGGTCACCGGTAGTGTGATATGTGCTCTCGATGTCACTCTGATTAAAGAAAAGAGCCCTGAAGCCTTTCTCGTAATATGCGTAGCTGTCGCTGCGATTATAATCGGTGTTGTCTGAATATGACACCAGAATGCTGTTGGCCGCGCAAAGCTGGGCTGCCTCATTTTTGAGCCCTTCTGAATTGTCATAGTGAATGATATTGACATACCATGGATTCACTGACGGGTCTGCAAGGTATGCTATCATATCATAATTGATCATCATTATATTGTAGCCCCCTGCCGCATCCCTGCCAGCCTGGTAACGACTGCCATGAAGACCCAGTTATTCAGCCGCGAAGGCTACGAACCTGACCGGATACTTCGGCCGGAACCTGCTTTTCTTTAAAACGCGGGCTATCTCCAGTATTCCGGCTACCCCGGAAGCATTATCATTGGCACCGGGCGCAAGTGTAAAGGGATCACTGTCCGCCGAATAATAATCATAGTGAGCGCCAACGATACTTAAGCTGTCATTTTCTCTGCCTTCGAGTGATGCAATAACATTATACTGCCATTTTGAATAGGTTATCTCCCGGAATGTTCTGGTCAGACAGAATGAATCAAGCCTGGCAGAAGGGTAGCCGAAAGCAATAAACCGGTTTCTGATATACTGTATTAGTCAACTGGTCCGGGTCCGAACATATGCATGCGGGTGTTTTTATTATCATTTTAGACTTTAACCAATCGGTTAATTATTAACCACCAGGTTAATTTACAACATTTGTCAGCCCGGAACATTTCATGCAAATCGCTCTTGATGAAGCCTGATCAGGTCAGATTCAGTCATTAGCCATTTCATAGGCATAGGCTGCATAGAATGCTGAAGCGGTCACTAAATCACTTATCCTGATTTTTTCATCAGGTGCATGCGCCATTGATTCCTCTCCCGGACCGAAGCCGATTGTAGCTATTCCATACATCCCGCTGGTCATGACTCCGTTTGTTGAAAACAGCCACCTTCCTGTTGAGAGATGACTGCCCGTGAGTACCCGGTGTACTTTAACCGCTCTCCTGACTACCGCATCAGACTCGTCTGTTTTCCAGGCAGGATAGTATTGTTCATTGCTTAATTCAAGCCCTGTATAAGTTCTGACGTTAGAAACAGGTATATCTACCTCGGCCTCCATGCCTTGGAGTAACTCTTCAATCTCCTCCACAGCTTTCTCCCTGGTTTCTTCGGATGTAAGCCGCCTGTCAAGATGGAGTCGCGAATAATCCGGCACTGCACATAATGAAGGGCCTCGTGAGATGATATCAGTCACCGTGATGCTACCTTTCCCGAGGAAGGCATCCTCAGCCAGTCTCCCGTTCAGCTTTTCAACTTCAAGTGCTGTCCGCGATGCCATGTAGGCAGCATTCATCCCGAGTCCCGGGGCAGATCCATGCGATGATCTGCCGTGGAGATGCACCTGCATCTCCATTCTGCCCCTATGCCCAAGGTACAGGTTAAGCCCTGTTGGCTCGGTGATTATTACAGTATCAGGCTTTATCCCTTCTTCTTCGATAATATATTTCCAGCACAATCCCTCGCAATCCTCCTCAAAGACCGTACCTGTGAAGTACACCGTGACATCCTTATCAAACCCCAGCTCCCTGAGTATTCTCCCGGCAGTCACAAGCGATGCCACACCACCCTTCTGATCAGCGGCACCCCGGCCCAGGACGAATCCGTCGCGAATCTCCCCGCAGAACGGTTCAAAGCTCCAGTTTTGCCTGGAGCCACTGTCAACAGTATCCACATGTCCGTCAATGGCAAGAATCTTTTTCCCCTTACCTATTCTGCCGATTACATTCCCCATTCCGTCAATCCGAACCTCATCAAAACCGGCATTCAGCATAAGACGCCTCAGCGTAACCTGCACCTCCTTCTCCCTGCCTGAAAGGGACTTGATTTTTACAAGTTCAGAGAGGCATGATGCGGTAAAATCCCTGTATTTGAATGAGAGCTCGTTTATCCTTTCAAAGATAGATTCCATAGCTGCACTGTAATTTGATTGGAATTAAAGTTAAATTATTCCCTGGAATACCTGACATTTCAGGAGTCTGTCCGGATTTAGATTGCCATCAGTCTGAGGGCAGCCAGGCTAACGATCCGTGCTGTCAATCATTTCATGATCAGTTATTGTCGGGCATTTTACCGCGATTACTTTTCCGGAAAATAAAATATACCGGTATACCTGTCAGTATCAGTGTCAGACCGATCATAGCCTCCCGGGGACGGGTTATTATTGTATTGAAAAACAAACCTATACAGAAGATCACGAATATGGCCGGCACAACAGGATATCCCCAGACTCTGTAAGGACGGTGAGCATCAGGCATCCTTCTGCGAAGAATGAATACACCTGTTGCAGTGGCACCGTAGAAAATATAAACAGCAAAAATGAGCATATCTGTCACCTGGTCAAAGGTGCCTGAGAGTACCAGTACCGAGGCCCATATCCCCTGCCATAGCAGCGAGTTACCGGGCACATTGTGACGGTTGAGTTTCCCGATGCCATCAAAGAAGAGCCGTTCGCGTGCCATAGCGTAATAGGGTCGTGAACCAGTCAGGATACTGGCATGGAGGCAGCCCAGGGTCGATAAAAGTATCAGCAGGGATATGAACACAACTCCTGCTGTTCCCCAGAAACTTCTGACTGCCTCAACAGCGGCAATCTGATTGCCTGCCTCATCAATGCTGATGAGCTGCGGAATGGAGAGCAGGGAGAGGTATGTCAGATTGACCACCGCATAAATGATTATTACCATTCCAACTCCAGCGGCAATCCCTTTGGGTATGTTTCTGGTGGGGTCTTTGATTTCTCCGCCGATAAATCCCACAGAGACCCATCCCTGGTACGCCCAGAAAGCAGCCAGCATGGCTGTATAAAAGGAAGAGAGGGTGACGCTGCCGTTCGCCAGGTCTTTAACCTCCATGAAATGTGCCGGCCTGGCTACATTGCTGGTCAGTCCGAATACCACAATCACAAGGAGCCCGGCTCCAACAAGAAACAGGATGACTTTGCTCACCCATGCTCCGCCTCTCAGTCCTGTCATATTGAGAAATGTAAACAGAAGGATCACCAGAATGGTGGTCAGCTTGATTCCGAAATCCTGGAAAGGAAAGAAAACACCCAGAATTGTTATATGTTGAAGTGAAGGGAGAATTTCAGGTATTGTTATAATGCTGTGCAGCGATTGGGTAAAAACATAAGCCACACCTGCAATTGCACCGGTCTGGATCACCGTAAACAGTGACCATCCGTAAATGAAAGAAAAGAACCGGCCATAGATTTTTTTAAGATATACAAATTCGCCCCCCGTGTCTGCAAGCATTCCTGCAATCTCAGCGTTACTCAATGCGCCCAGGAGAGTGATGATACCGGCGGCAATCCAGACAAGCAATATCCAGGATGAGGACTGCAATTCCGCAGCCATCGGTGCAATCTTTTTAAATACACCCGAGCCAATTATGTTGGCAATGACAAAAATTATGACATAACCTAATCCGAGTGTCTTGACGAGAGCTCTCTGAGTACCCATGGGGAGGCATTATTGAACACGTGAAGATGCTAAAATAAGCAATAGGTTAATTTATACGGCCGGGGAATTTATTATCAGGCTTGATAATCAGCGGGCTGTAAGTAAAATATTTCCAGTATTTTTATATCGGATTTAACTGCCATAGTTGCGATGCAAAGGACAAGACACTGGCTGCCGTTATTTTTAATTGCTGCATTAATTCTTCCCGGGTGCGAGAAGAAGGTGCCACCTGAGGAGGAAGAGGAACAGGAACGACCACAGGCAACCGTATTGGTTCAGAAAATCAACGGCTTCATCAAGGAGGTGATGACTGATATTTATCTCTGGTATGACAAAATACCTGCCATCGACATAAGATACGAAACTGACCCAAAGGCCTATTTTGATAAAATTCTTTACAGTGAAGACAGATGGTCTTATATAACAGATGATATAACTGCTTTTGAAGGAAGTCTCCAGGGCGTTGAAAAAACCTACGGCTATTCCCTTGCATTCGGAAGGTTTGTAGATGGTACCGGCTCTCCCACCGGTAATTATTTCGCGATCGTTGAATATGTTTACCCAAACACCCCTGCCTCACAGGCTGGTTTTACAAGAGGTGACCTTATCGTCAGGCTCAATGGCGGAAATATTACTGCGGAGAATTACAGAGATCTTCTCTCCGGCACTTCAATTTCAGTCACCAGAGGGATTCTGACAAGTGAGGGTATTGCACCCGGAGCCACATTACCCCTGTTAGCTGAAGAGCTGCATCTTGACCCGGTTTTCATGTATAAGATTATTGAAACCGGCGGGCATAAGATCGGGTACCTTATTTACCTGCAGTTTATTACCGTCTATAACAGCACCAGCCTCAACCTGGCGCTGCAGTACTTCAAGGATAACCAGATCACCGATCTGGTGCTTGACCTGCGCTACAATCCCGGTGGTTTCACAACGGCCGCCCAGTATCTTACAAGCTCCATTGCCCCTCAGAGTGTGGTTGACAATTCAAGTACACTTGTCACCTATCAATGGAACGACAAATACCAGTCGTACTGGGTCTCAAATAACAGGCAGGATCAGCTCGGAGTCAATTTTGACCCAACCGTACCTGTTAAACTGGGCCTCGGCAAAGTGCATATCCTGACCGGTTATGGTACCGCCAGTGCCTCGGAGCTTACAATTTGCGGGCTTGAACCCTACATGGATGTCATAACTGTTGGTGAAACAACATATGGAAAATATACTGCCTCCTTCACAATCAAACCGGAAGACGTGTACTCCAGCGAAGCCGAGTACAAAGATTTCAAAAACTGGGGGATACAGCCTATCGTAATCCGCTATGCAAATTCACAGGGTATTACGAACTTCAAGGATGGTTTCGTACCTGATTTCAGTGTTAATGATGAGTTGTTACCCGCCTTTCCTCTCGGCGATCTGTCAGAGCCGCTCCTGAAAAAGGCAGTTGAAGACATAACCGGCACAACACTCCCTGTTCCAAAAAGGGCTTTGCTGCCCTTTGAATATGTCATAGTAGACCGCGGTTTTTCGGAATTTGATAATCAAAAGAGGAATCTGTTTATTGACTTTCCGGGGCAGAACAGGTTATCTCCTGAGTAGGTAAGCATTGTTCATCTCATAAACTATCCGAATCCTGCCTGGGAATTTTTTGTTCTTTTGTCTTTGGCATAACATCCTAAACCCGAATCATGAAAAAAATATTCCTTTTATCCCTTTTGTTCTCTTTCATCATATACGGAAAGTCTGAAATTCAGGCTCAGAATATAAAAGAAAAAGCCGGGTCCACCGTACAATCGCCTGTGGCGGTACCCGTAATTGTTAACGGCGAAGCTCAGAAGATCCCGGCTTTTGAGAATCCGGACGAATGGATTCGCGAAGATCTGTGGGTGGAGACGGAGTTTGACACCGACGGTGACGGCGGGCGTGACAGGATGCATGTCGATGTCACACGTCCGAAGCAGACAGAAAGCGAAGGCATAAAGCTTCCGGTTGTGTATGAATCGAGCCCCTATTTCGCAGGCACTGCCGGTAACAACAGGGAATACTTCTGGGATGTGAGGCATGAGCTCAACACTCCTCCCGGGAAGCACATCCACCCTCCGCAGATTGAACGCAGGGGCGAACGGCCTGTAATATCCAACTCTCAGGTGAAGGCATGGGTGCCTTACGGTTTTGTTGTGGTACACTCCTCGGCGCCGGGCACAGGACTCTCTCAGGGATGCCCTACAATCGGCACAAGAATAGAGGCGCTGGCACCCAAAGCGGTGATAGACTGGCTTAACGGCCGGGCAAAAGGATATACCACCCCTGACGGTTATGATGAGGTCAAGGCTTACTGGACTACAGGTAAGGTGGGTATGATAGGGACATCGTATAACGGCACCATTCCCTTTGCTGCCGCCACAACGGGCGTGGATGGCCTCGAGGCAATCATACCTGTGGCGCCAAACACTTCATATT
This sequence comes from Bacteroidales bacterium, assembly GCA_049294275.1. GTDB lineage: Bacteria > Bacteroidota > Bacteroidia > Bacteroidales > VadinHA17 > SR-FBR-E99. The sequence continues at coordinate 98,361 of JBAQCQ010000071.1, read as the reverse complement.
ACCATTACTACCGTTCCAACGGGCTGGTGAGGAGTCCCGGCGGATACCTGGGAGAGGACGCCGACGTGCTCTATGATTTTATCTATTCCAACCCTGACAACTGCCATTACTGCGATAGTGTGGTGAGGGACAGGGAGATGGCATCGGGTATTGACCGGGTCACAGGCGACTATAACGAGTTCTGGGCCAAACGTGACCTGATGAACTTCATGGAGCCTTTCAAAGCTGCAGTGCTGATGGCACATGCATTCAACGACTGGAACGTTGTCCCCAGCCACAGCTACCGCTTTATTAAAGTGTTAAAAGAGAAAGGCGTGCCACTGCAGATATACTACCATCAGGGCAGCCACGGCGGTGAGCCTCCCTTACAGATGATGAACAGGTGGTTCACCCGTTACCTCTTCGGGGTTGAGAACGGTGTGGAGGATGACCCAAAAGCCTTTATTGTCCGAGAGAATGCCGAACGGTTCAGCCCCACCCCATATGATGATTATCCCAATCCCGGTGCTGTTCCGTTGACTTTCTTCCTTACCCGCGGAGCACCGGGGGCCGGCTCCCTGGTCACCGGGAAAGTGTCAACGCAGGGCAGGGAGACCCTGGTTGACAATTTCTCCTTCACCGGCCCGATGCTGGCGCAGGCTGAATATACTGATCACCGACTTCTGTACCTGACACCGGTGCTGACGGAACCCGCACACATTTCAGGCGTGGCAACGGTGAAAGTCCGGGCTGCCTCAAGTAAGCCGGCTGTTAACCTCTCGGTGTGCCTGGTGGCTCTGCCATGGAGTGATGGCCGCGTCACGAAGATTACAGATAACATTATTACCCGCGGGTGGGCCGACCTTCAGAATCACCGCTCACTGACCGGGAGTGAACCGCTGGTGCCGGGCAGGCTCTACGAAATGAGCTTCGATCTGGAGCCGGATGACCAGATTATCCCGGCCGGCAAACAGATAGGCCTGCTGATCTTCTCAAGCGACAAGGAGTTCACCCTGCACCCGATGCCGGGAACAGAGCTGACAATTGACCTTGACGGGACTGAGGTGACGATACCGATTGTGGGAGGTAATATCAGGTGATTGGAAGCAGCCTGAATTCAGCGGAGGCAAGGTACGTTCAACCGGATGAACAGTAATTCCCGGGTTGGACAAGGCTCGAAAAAAGCAGATTCCCCGCTGTAATAATCCTTTTTTCATTAATCCGGATTCATGTTTTGCGATTCGCGCTGCAGCGTTTCATAAACTCATTTCGTATCAGTAGTAAACGACCTGAATTTCGCAGAACTCTTACTTAAAATGATCTGTATGAAAAATCCATTATTAATAATTCTGTGTCTCCTGGCTTGTACCGGATTGTCATCATGTTCAAAGGATCCCGGACAGGAGCCCGACCTGACTCCCAAAGCCCTTGAGCTGACAGCTATGGGTCCGGAAGTTATTGCCAACGGAAATGAATTTGGCATTGAGCTTTTTACGAAAGTCGCCCTGAAGGAGAACAAAAACTTAATGCTATCACCTCTTAGTGCCAGCGCTGCGCTGACCATGCTGCTGAATGGCTGTGATGGAGATACCTATGACCAGCTTAAGAAAACACTCAAATATCCTGAAACGATGACTATCAGTGAAATAAACGAGGTATACAGGAGTCTTGTTGCTCAGCTGCTGGTGGCAGATCCAAAAGTTAAGCTGGCCATAGCAAATGCAATATTCTACAGATTGGAATTCAGCGTAAAGAACCCGTTCCTCAGCACAATGAACTCTGATTTTGATGCTGAAATAGCAGGTCTTGATTTTAATCTGCCATCCGCCCTCACAACCATTAACAAATGGGCCAGTGATAATACAAACGGTAAAATCCCGAAAGTGCTCGATGAAATACCCGGTGGTGCGGTGATGTTTCTGATGAATGCCCTTTACTTCAAGGGCGACTGGAGCTATCAGTTCGACAAGGCGCTGACCGCTGACAGGGCATTTTACACTGCAGGCTCAGGCTCTGTTGATGCCAGTACGATGAAAGGGGATGTGGGTTCGAAAGTAACCTTTGGGAGTAATTACAGGGCAATTGAACTGCCCTATGGCCAGACCAATTTTACAATGGTGGTTATTGTCCCGGAGGGAACACTCCCTGAGTTCAATGCATCATTTGACGCAGCGAAATGGAATACCATCACATCGGAGATTGATGATCAGGAAGAATACGGTGAATTGACCGTATACATGCCAAAGTTCAAATTCTCGTACGAGAAGTACCTTGACGACCAGTTGCAAAGCATGGGCATGCTCGATGCATTCGTTCCGGGTTTGGCTAACCTGTCAGGAATTTCCGATGCCTCAATTTATGTCGATTTCGTAAAACAGAACACATTTGTGGAGGTTGACGAGAAAGGGACAGAGGCAGCTGCCGTAACTACCATTGGAATTGTAAATACCAGTTTTCCACCCCAGCCTCAGGAGTTTGTGATTGACAAGCCATTTGTCTTTGCTATACGGGAACGAACTACCAATGCTCTGCTGTTTATAGGGCAGGTGCTAAATCCGTTGAATTAATGACCCAAATAATCCATATTGAGAACTGATCCCTGTTTTACAAACGTCAAGAAAAAACCAATTATGAAAAACCTTATCAAGTCCGCAACTCTTCTGGTAGTTATGATGGCTGCCCTGACAGCCTGCAACGACAGAACCACAGAATTTATAACCTATGAGGCCAATGTGCCTGTTTACATGCCATTTGATGAATTCAGGGCCAGCTTTGAGAAGAGCGCCCCTGCTGAGATCACCCATCCCGGGAAAATGTACTTCAAAGACGGGTATCTCTTTGTCAATGAGTATGGTAAAGGCATACACGTCATTGATAACTCAAACCCTGCAAATCCTGAAAAAGTGGCTTTCTACGAGATCATGGGCAACGTCGACATGGCAATAAAGGGCAATGTGCTGTTCGCCGACAGCTATATTGACCTGCTGGCTATTGACATAACAGACATAGAAAATCCGGTCGAGATTGACCGCATTGAAAATGTCTTCCCGGAGATCGTTCCGGAGGGGGAACTATGGTATCCATACGCTATGGTCGATAAATCGAAGGGTGTAATCGTTGACTGGGAGGTAAAGAAGATAACTGAGAAGATGGAGGATTATCAATATGGCGGATGGTTATTCCGGGGCGAAATGAACTTTGTAATGAGTGCTGATGCAGGTGCCAAATGGACAGGCAGTGCGGGCACCGGCGGTTCCATGGCCCGCTTCATGCTGAATGAAGACTACCTGTATGTCATTGCTGTTCCCATCAGGCTGAAGACAGTAGATATTACTTCGCCGGAGAATATGGCGGTTATCGACAGTATTGATGTGCCGCGTAACATGGAAACCCTCTTCCGCCTCGAGAACAACCTGTTCATCGGAACCACAACCGGAATGCTGATCTTCGACCTTGTCAATCCTAAAAAGCCTTCCCAGATATCATCGTACGACCATATCAGGGCCTGCGACCCGGTGGTGGTTGACGGCCAGTATGCTTATGTGACCCTGAGAACAGGCAATATGTGCAACAACGGACAGAACCTTCTTGAAGTCATCGATATATCATCCATCACAAACCCGTACCTTGTAAAATCGTACCCGATGTTCAATCCTCACGGACTTGGAACGGATGGCAACCTGCTGTTTGTTTGCGATGGTGCGGCGGGACTGAAAATATACAACAAATCAAACCCCCTGGCAATTATAACCAGCCAGATCGCACACTACCCCGATTTTGACACATACGATGTAATACCGATGAACGGAATCCTGATGCTTGTTGGTGATGGGGGAATCTACCAGTATGACTACAGCAACCCGGAAAATATAGTCCAGATAAGCCACATAACAATTAAGGAAGAATAGACTCATGCCAAGACTTACTGCAATTGCGGTCTGTGTTCTGCTTACACTCCCTGCAACAGCCCAGAATCGCAGATATACTGTCGTACTCGACAATGGTTCCCGGATCTCGGGAACCATTGTTGGTGATACGGCCGGCTACCTCGATATTAAGGTTTTAACCCCCCAGGTCATAAGGATTGGCAAGTCACAGGTATCATCGGTTGAGGCATTGAAGTACCCTCTTAAAAGAAACCTGAGAACCTCCGGGTACTACGTAAGGTTTTCCACCGGCTTCCTGTCGGGAAAAAACGAAAGCGGCAACCAGAGCAGTCTCAGCTTTCATCTTTCAAACGGCTACCAGTTCAAAAATGGGATTGCTGTCGGAATAGGTTCGGGAATGGAAGAGATGGGAGTGGTTCTTGTACCGCTCTATGCAGATTTAAGATTCACGCCTCTGAACTCGGGCCTGTCTCCATATATCTGGCTTAAAGCCGGTCACGCCTTTGCAATTACGGACCAGGCTGATCCATATTTGGATGACGCTTCACCAGACAATTACTATGATGGCGGGTTCCTCTTCAACAGCGGGGTGGGTATCTCCATGTTCACATGGCGAAGGACTGCAATAAATGTTGGTATGGGATACAGGTACCAGAAAGTTACCTTAAACGAGAATCTCCGGTGGTGGGGAGGAAGCTCAGTCAGGCAGACTGTAACCCAGTATTACAGGCTGGAGGTCCATCTGGGCTTTGTTTTCATGTAAAAGAAGAAATATGAATTTGGCAACCAAGATATCGTTCGAATTGAGTTATTTCGGGGAAACTTGATTCCGGTCGGTATAATGGGGAAAGGAACCACAGATGGTCATGAATACTCTGACCCGGATCTTGTTAAAGGATGTGCCGGTGGCGACAGACGCTCACAGGAGATCCTTTACAAGCGCTATTTCTCGTTCGCAATGTCGGTCTGCATCAGGTATACCCATGATGAAAATGAGGCCATGGAAATAGTGAACGACAGCTATATGAAAGTTCTGGAGGGTATCTCAGAATATGACTCTTCAAGGCCATTTAAACCCTGGTATGGGAAAGTGCTCGTAAATACCGCTATCGATAACTACAGGAAAAATCTTAAATATAATGACTACCTCTCCATCAACACAATAACGGAAACAGAGGAGAAGGAACCTGAGATCGAAGCGGAGCTTTCCGTTAACGATATCCTGACACTGTACAGGCACCTCCCAGTACACTATAGGGTAACCTTCAACCTCTTCGAGATAGAGGGTTATTCACACGAGGAGATTGGCCAGATGATGGGAGTTACAGCTTCCACATCGAGATCGAACCTTGCCAGGGCAAAGAAGATGCTGCGGGAACTTTATAACAAGCATATTATCTCAGTTAAAAAGGACCATGAAGCAGTTTGACGAAGAATTCAGCCGGAAGGCGAAGGAGGCCTTTGACAACTACAATGCCGACCACCTCGCAGAGGAAGGATGGAACTCCTTTACCGGTAAATATGGCAGGAGAGGCAAACGGGCATTCGTTATTCCGTTGTGGGCCAGAGTAGCCTCAGTTGCTGCCATACTTGTTTTCGCAGCGCTTTTAACAAACCGGATAAACCACAGGAGAGCCGATGAAATAGGCAATCAGTTAGCGAAGGAGAACGGAAGCGAACAGACTGGGTCTGCAATAAATAATGAGGATACTGCTTCAGCAAACCCTGAATTCACTGCAGGTAAACCTGTAACTCCCACAGTAAACCCTGTCACTGAGAACCCTGGGCAGGCTTCTGAGACGACAGTCAGCAAAACCGGACCAACCCGGCCTACAGTCAGGGAGCAAACCGGATACCAGGTAAGTAAACCTGCCGGAACTCTTATGGCTGAAGCAGCTACAGTTGAAGGACCGCTTTTAGCTGAAATCCACGAAGTTGATGAGATGTCTCCGGAGATGAAGCCACCCGATAATCCCATAGCCATGAGGTTGACTGGTGATGCTGATACACAACTGAAGCTGAAACCAAGGGAAACAGCTGAGGATTTTATTGATATACCCCGGGAGAGGATGACGACAACCTTTATGGGCGGTTTATCGGGTATGATGGCCAGTATCGACAATGCCACATCAGCTTCACCGGGTGTCTCCGTCGGCTTTTATGTGGAGCAGCAGCTTACCCGGAGAATCTCCGTTCGACCCGGTCTTTCAATGGCAAAGCATAATTACATTATGGAAGGCATGTCAGGAGGAAATATGCCCCTGGATTACTCTGCACCGGAACTGAATGGTATGTCAGATGCAACCACTTCCTATGAAGCGAATATAGAAGTGGTGTCAATGGAGGTTCCGGTTAATTTCGTATTCTCAATCAGGAAGCGTGAGCGGTCAAACCTGTTTGTCACGACAGGAGCATCTACAATGCTTTATCTGAGCCAGCGTATGTCCGGCAGTTTCAACAATACTTACACAAGAACTACAGTTGACTCCTATGGTAAAGTATCCTATGAGTCATTGACCACCTCCGTAAAAATTGAAAGAGAACAGGAACCTCTGAACCGTGTCGATATTCTGGGACTTGCCAACTTCTCTGCGGGATATTCCTTCCCTGTTACCAAAACCAGCCACTTACTGTTTGAACCGTTTGTCCAGTTACCTGTAAAGGATATTACAAGCCTGAATCTGCGCATCAGGTATGGCGGCCTCTCGATGAAGATTCAGTTCTGAGAGGCTTTCCCCGGGAGCCCATCTCTGCTCTTCCCTTTTCTTGCCAGGAGAAAATAAACAGGTATTCCCAACAGGATGAGGGAGAGTCCTGTTCCGGCCTCCCTGGGCCTGGTGATAATAGTATTAAAGAAGAGCCCCACGCAGAATAACACAAAGAGTGCCGGTACAACAGGGTATCCCCATGTTTTGCAGGATCTGTGGTCATCGGGCATACGGCGTCTCAGGATGAAGACTCCCATGGGTAGTGTTCCAATCTGTTTGTCCGGGGTAGCAATTATCCATCGCTTAAAAAGGATTCATGCTCACATTCCTGCCCCCCAATAAGTCCCCCTTAAAAACAAAAGCTCCTGTAAATCAGGAGCATTTGTACTTTAAAAGAGGTCGGTGGCGGATTCGAACCGCCGTACCCGGTTTTGCAGACCGATGCCTAGCCACTCGGCCAACCGACCATTATGTTCTAAAATCGATGCCTATCCGCCAGCTGGCAGACAACCAGTCAACGCGGGTGCAAAAATAATAATTATTTATGAATTATTACTTCTTCCCCGGCAACGGCGCAATCCCGGCCATATCTCCAATGACATTCACCAGGTCGCTGCCAGTCGGAACAACAATCTTTGTATTTGACTGTAACGATGTCTCAAGCGCCTGCAACTTCCTTAATATCTGCGCGTTACCGATAAAATACCTTTCAGCAGCCTCATTCACCAGCCTGATAGACTCGGCCTCTCCCTCGGCCTGCAGGATCTTCGCCTGCTTGGCGCCTTCGGCCTCCTTGATCTTGGCCCTCTTCATACCGTCAGCCACTGTTTCAGCGGCGGAAGCCATATCTATAGCTGCAATCTTCTCATTCTCAGCCTTGACAACCTTGTTCATCGTCTCCTGTACATCCTTGGGCGGATCGATTTGCTTCAGCTCTGTCCGGACTATCTCAATACCCCATCCTGCCGTCTCGGTGTGAAGGGTGTTATACAATTCGGCGTTGATTTTGCCACGCTCGCTGTTGGCCGACTTCAGAGTCATGGTACCTATGATGTTACGCAATGTTGTTCGTGCTAGGTTGACAATCTGATACCTGAAGTTGGCGACATTATAAATCGAACCCTTGACACTGCCCTCATCAGCCTTTACCCTGAAATAAACCTGTGCATCAACGCTGGCATTCAGGTTGTCATTGGTGATGATCTCCTGAGGTTCAGCATCAACCATCTGCTCAGTCACATTGACCCTGTACATCTTGTCGATGACCGGTATGACCCAGTGAAAGCCGGGATTGGCAAAATTGTGATACTTGCCGAGGCGTTCTATCAGCGCACGGTGTGTCGGCCGGACAATCCTGATACCCCAGAAGAAGATCAGAATTACGGCAATAGCAATAATCCAGTAAGTCATAGTTTAAGCCCTTTCGTATTGATTGTACCAACGAAGTTATACTAAAAAAGACAATACTTTATGCTCTACGAGCAATATATATCTGTTGACTCTGACTGCTGCAATACTTATGGGCTACGCCCAAAAGACTGAGACAGCAGATCCCCCGATATTGTCTCTCCCTCCCTGCATTCTGGCTGCTTCGCTCAAATGACCCGCCGGGTCATTTGTTAACGCCCGCCCCTCCACCGGGTTTGGAGGATCTCCAGGCACATCCTGCTGTTATGATAAGGGCATTTCCAAAATCCGGCCTTGTCGTCATCGCGGTTTACGGAGCCGTCGGCACGGATGCTCCAGAACCATTCGCCGTTCACAGGGTCGGTGAGCCGTCTGCGGATGTACTCAAATGCGCCCGATGCCAGCTCCAGCCAGCTTGTGTCGCCGCTGAGCTCCCAGGCATTCAGGAAGCCCACAACTGCTTCCGACTGCACCCACCAGTGCCTGTCGCGGTCGAAGAGCCTCTTCGCGTCATCACGCTCATAGTACAGGCTGCCGTCGTCAGCAAGTCCTTCATGTGCCGCCGCAGCTATCCTCAGTACCTTACCCTTTATGCTTTCTTCTTCTCCAAGCGCCAATGCAGCCTCGTGCAGCAGCCACGATGCCTCGATGTCATGACCGTATGAAACCAGGGAAGAGCGGCAGTTCCATCTCTCATCAAAGAAGAGCCTGAGATGACCCGTATCTGCTTCAATTATCCTTTCATCAAAAATGCGCACCAGGTTGGTGAGCTGCTTCCTGAGCCGTTTGTCTGGCCAGATGCTGTACAGACTGGTGTAAGCCTCGAGGAGGTGAAGGTGGGTGTTCATCGTCTTCTTCTCATTCTCGTCCTTCTCGCTCAGGCGCAGATCCGTAAGCTCACCCCATTCGCGGGTAAAAGCCTCAAAATAACCGTTGAACTCACTGTCGAAGCTGTGCTCCTCTATCAGTTTGAAGAGCTCAACAGCATTGTCAAGTGCCTCCCTGTCACCCGATGCCAGGTGGTACCAGCTGAGGGCATAGATAAAGAATGCTATTGAATATATCTGCTTTTTTGTCTCCAGCGGTTCGCCGCCAGCCGTGAGGCACCAGTATGTTCCGCCGAATTTCACGTCAAAGAAGTGACGGCAGATATAATCATAGGCCCGTTGTGCCATCTCATAGTACACCGGATCCTTTACGGTGATATGAGCAGCCGAAAAACTCCAGAGGATGCGTGCATTGAGAATTGCTCCCTTTGGCGCATCCGCGATGACGTTATCGCGGCCGTCTATCCTGCCGAAGAAACCGCCCTGCTTTTCATCGGGCATTCGCCTGATCCAGTAAGGCAGGATATTGCGGGCCAGTTCATCCAGGGCTCCCGTCCGCATTTCGGAAAGCAGCTGTTCCGGTTTCAGGGTCATCTCTTCAGGAACTCCTTGTTTGTTGTGATGATCCGGTTCAGCGACCTGACAGACTCCGCGGAGCGGAACCCGTCAGCCGGGGTATTCATGCAATAATCGATCAGCTTTTCCACAGTCGATACCGCCACGTGCATCCTGCTGTCTGACGATGCATAATAGATATATACCGTTCCGTCGTCATCGGTTATCCAGCCGTTTGAGAAGAGCACATTGGAAACATCGCCGACGCGCTCTTCTCCTTCGGGAGCCATGAAGTATCCGCCGGGCTCCGCAATCACCCTTGCCGGGTTATCAAGCGCAGTCACGTACAGATAAAGAACATAGCGCAGTCCGGCAGCACATCCTCTCACCCCGTGTGCCAGGTGGAGCCATCCCTCCGGTGTCTTTATCGGGTGAGGCCCCTCGCCGTTCTTGAGCTCCTTGATTGTGTGATAATGCCTGAAGTTGATGATCTTCTCATCTCCCGGCAGGATTTCTGCATGGGTTATATCTTTCACCAGCGCCCATCCTATCCCCCCGCCGCTGCCGGCATCGATGAAGCCGTCCTGGGGACGGGTATAGAGGGCGTACATACCGTTGACAAACTCATTATGGAGTACCACATTGCGCTGTTGACTCGGTGAGACCAGGTCAGGCAGCCGCTCCCAGCTGACCAGGTCGCGGGTGCGTGCAATGCCGGCGGCTGCCACAGCCGAGGAGAGGTCTCCGGGAGGTGCCTTCGGGTCCTTCCGCTCGGTGCAGAAAACTCCGTAGATCCAGCCGTCTTCATGCTGTGTGAGTCTCATGTCATATACATTGATGTCAGGGTCAGCCGTCTCAGGCATGGTAATCGGATATTCCCAGAACCGGAAGTTGTCAATGCCGTTGGGACTCTCGGCTATGGCGAAGAACGACTTGCGGTCGTAACCCTCGACACGGGCGACAAGCAGGTACCTGCCGTTGAATTTCATGGCGCCTGCGTTGAATGCGGCATTGATGCCGAACCGCTCCATCAGGTGAGGATTGGTTGCATAGTTCAGATCATAACGCCAGGCCAGGGGCGCATGACTGCCGGTGAGCACAGGGAACTCGTACCTGTAAAAGATACCGTTCCCGGGTTCTGTCTTCTTATTCTTTCGTGTAATCAGAGCCTCGTGATCCTCAATAAGCCTCTCAAGGCGGAGTCTGAAATCGTCCATATGATCTTCGAGCAAATAAATCCTTACTTATATAATCCCAGTCCGGTCACATCCTTCTGGAAGAGTGTCTCAGGCATTTTTTGAAAATCAATGAAATCCTTCTCACTGATGTGACCCGGGTATGGCGCATAGAAATGTCCCGGCTTATTGTGGGCATTGCGCCACACCAGAAGGTAAGAGATCTTGTGATTCCTAACCGCCGGCCACAGAGTGCCCGTCCACCATGCGGAGTCGGGTATCCCTTCATAACCCGCCTCGGTCAGTGCAGCCAGTTTGCCGCGTTCAGCCGCAGCGGCGGTGACTATTCCAAGGACCCTGTCAACCTCCCTGACAAACGACTGGTTTCCTGCCTCCGGCATCTGGTAATAATCGAACCCCACCAGGTCGACATATTCGTTACCGGGGTAACGCTGAAGATATTGCTCCTCAGTCGCAATATCCCCCGAGCTTGAGTAGGCGAACAAAAGATTATGAAGGTTCTTTTCACCGCACAGGTAATCGAAGGTGAACCGCCAGAGCGAGATGAACTCTTCATCGCTGCAGAGCTTTTGTCCCCACCAGAACCAGCTTCCCGTGTGCTCGTGCCAGGGACGGAAAATGACCGGGATGGCAACCCCTTTCTCATCCCTGAGTGATCCCAGGTACTCAGCCAGGTTGTCCAGCCATTCTTTGAATTTCTCGTGGGTCTCTCCTCCGGGGAGAACGGATGCGACCACCCTGTCGGAAGTAACATCCCACGCATTGCCGCCGGTAAGTGGATTATCAACGTGCCAGCTGAATGTTATCACCCCTCCGCGCGACCAGATCTCGCTGACAAAGGTCTTCATATGGTCAAAGGGGACGGAATCGAGGTTCACCGGGGCCCGGTGTTCTATATCACCGAGATCCATACCGTATACAGCGGGGTAGTCTCCGGAGACCCGCCTCACATCTGATTCGCCGTCGGGATAAACCCATCCAGTTCCGTAGGAGAGGTCATCCTGGTGCCCGAACATTATTCCCTTCTCCGTCGCGGAGCTTAGTCCGGCCAGCATGTTTACGGTCTCAGCGGTTGCTGCAGCGTCAGCAGGTCCGGATCTCTTAACCTGCTCTGACGGGCAGGCTGTAAGCAGAAGTACGGCAGCGGTAAGCATGATAAGTTTTTGCATGATTCGTTTATTTTTTTGAGATTTTTGCCAGGTTCCTGCTGAACCCGGAGATAAGTTCGATTGTGGAATCGGTGTCAAACACAGAGTTCAGTCCCTGCTCCTCCTGCGGCGGGTCGCCGAGGTAAGCGTCACCCGGTTGCCAGTGGATCCGGCCTTCGGCGGCTCTCCCCTCGCCCGAGTAAGCCCATATGTTGCATCCGGCCAGCGGTCCGCGTCTCCCGGCATGGTCAACGACCTGCTCAAAGGCATTCCTGTAATATGCATCGCGACTAACAGTCGGCTCTGCCGGAGAGAAGCCGTGGTTGTCACGCGGCAGGCCGAACTCCTCAAGCACTATCGGCTTGCCCAGCCTCTGAGCCACGACAAAATGGTCATCCATGTACCGGTTCGTCTTCACAATGGAGGAATCGATGCTCCCTGCGATATCTGTGATATCGAGCCACCCCCAGTTCTTCGGCCATATATGCATGACCAGGTAATCGATGTCCGGATCGGCATGTATGCGCTCGAACAGCTCCATTGACTGCTCGCAGCCGTGACGGCCTTCAGTGCCGGTGGTGACAAGGTGATTTTGGTCAAGCTCCTGCAGCAGTGCCGCAATACGCTTAATCATAACCTCGAAGGCAGGGATATTTGCATCGGAAAAGGCTCTCGGCTCATTGGCTATCTCCCATGTCATGATGACCGGGTCATCGGTGTATTTAATACCTGTGTACCTGTTCGTGCGGCCCACGATGAACCGGATATGATCCTCGAACATTGAAATGCACGGTTCGCATGAGTTGAACTGCCCTGAGAAGCTCATGAACTGAGGCCACGTGTTTGGTGGCACATTGGGATAGGGAATGGGGCCGTAGCCGTTCCAGTTCAGGTACTGTGAAAAGCCCCCGCTCCAGTCCCATGCATTGTTCAGGTAAAGGATGGCATGCATATCTCTTTTCTTCATCTCTGACAGCAGGAAATCGAGCCCGTCAAGCAGGTCATCATTGAATTCTCCGGGGGATGTGATAAGAGCAGGTGTTACGCGGAAAGGCTCATTGTCAGGGCCCTCGGCGCCTGCCAGCACACGGAGGTTTTCAATGCCAATGCTCTTCATATGGTCAAGCTCCCTGATGAGCCGCTCCCTGTCGCCATATTCTCCCTTGGTACCCAGGATGGCGCCGTACCAGTAATTGGCTCCTATGTAATAGTAAGGCTCCCCGCTGAGCTGGAAAATACCGTCAGTGACTGTGACAAAATCACCTTTATCGCTGCTTCCGCAGCCGGCAAGGGCCAAAATCAGCAACAGCCCTGTCAAAACCCTGTTCATAGCGTGCTTTTATACGATCGTGATCAAAAATAAACAAACTGCGGGGCAGAGATGTAATATCATTCTTTTAAATCATGATACTTTAATGCCATCATGTGTGGCTCTGTTGCTTCTGGTATGCCAGGTTATGATACTATTTTGTCTGTAATTCAGGCATAAATAAAGCCTCCAGGTCCATCGGCTACCCATATAATTAATTTTGAATGAGTTATACACTACAAAAAATAGCACTCTAAAAGTACAATTTATTCCTTCAATAAGTAATTTTGAATTACACCATGAAGGAGGGCAAAGTATGCATGATTCAATTCTTCGTGAGATAACCCCGCTGACACAGTCAGACTGCTTTACCTATTTCTACAGGACGAAGTCGGATTTTGATTTCCCTTTGCACTACCATGACGAGATTGAGCTCAACTTCATCAGGAATGCAAGGGGGGCAAAACGGATTGTAGGGGATCATGTGGATGAGACGGGTGACCTCGAGCTGGCGCTTATAGGGCCGGGATTGCCTCACGGATGGTTCGGGTCAGGATTCGGGAAGAACCAGGTCGAGGAGGTCACCATACAGTTTCACAAGGATTTCTTTGATGAGAAGTTCCTGCAGAAGAACCAGCTCAATTTCATACGCAACATGCTGCGGCGGTCGCTTCGAGGAATACTATTTTCCGAAGAGACAACAAGGCGCCTTGAGCCCCGTATCATCGGGCTCGGGAAGAAACAGGGTTTCGATTCTGTTCTGGAACTGATGAGCATCCTCCATGATTTATCGATATCAAGGGATTACCGTATACTGTCAGACTCCGGATTCAATGATACCGAGGTCTTCTCCTATAACAGCAGGCGAATCGAGAAGGTGATGGAGTTCATTCACAGCTCATTCGATAAACCTATTACCCTGGGGGAAGCGGCAAAGATCGCAAACATGACAGAATCGGCTTTCAGCCGTTTCTTCAGGCTCAGGACAGGAATGACCTTCATCGACTGTCTCACGGAGGTTCGTCTGGGTAATGCCTCAAGGATGCTCATCTCCTCCACGAGGACGATAGCTGAGATAGCTTATTCATGCGGTTTCAACAACATCTCCAACTTCAACCGCACCTTTAAAAAGAAAAAGGGCTGCACCCCAAGGGAGCTCCGCGAGAGCTATGACCAGGGAACAAGGGTCTTCATCTGACCTTCATTGTACAGGGGGTCTTCATCAGCAACTAACAACACAGATGTTCTTCATCTGACCCTTACGGTACAGGCTGCACCTGCCAGCCCGCCGGAGGTGGCCTTCACTGTTATCACCCCCTTTTCCTTCCGCGACTGCACCACTACAAGGCACTTGCCGTTGAAAGCCCTGCGGTAATCAGCCTTAAACGGCTCCATGCTTGTCTGGCAACCGTTATCAACACCCGCTATGAAACCAGGGCCTTCAACCGAGAAGTTCACCAGATTGTCTGCTTTGGGCACCGGTATATTATCCTTGTCAACCACCGTAACGGTTATGAATGAGAGGTCCAGCCCGTCGGCGGTAATCTCTGACCTGTCGGGTGTAAGGACGATGGCAGCAGGTTCTCCGGCGGTCCGGACTTCATTTCTCATCGTCTCCTTTCCGTCGTTGTAACCTACGGCTGTCAGCGTTCCCGTCTCATGCTGCACGCTCCACACCAGGTTCAGATCATCTCTGCCTTTAGCTTTTCTTCCAAGTGAGACTCCGTTAAGGAAGAGCTCCACCTCATCACAGTTAGTATAAGCCCACACATCAACAGTCTGACCCGGATTCCAGTTCCAGTGCGGGAAGAGATGAAGCACGGGCTTGTCAGTCCAGACGCTCTGATAAAACCAGTAAGCATCCTTCGGGAAGCCTGCAAGGTCTATTATCCCGAAATAGGAGCTGCGGGCGGGCCACCAGTAGGGAGTGGGCTCACCAAGGTAGTCAAAGCCTGTCCAGATGAACATTCCCGAGAGGAAATCATTGTCTCGGATCAGTCTCCAGGCGTCGCGATGGGTTTCCCCCCAGGGCGCCGAACAGTTATCATACGATGAACAAGTAAGGTCAGCGTTACCGTCTTTGAAGGGCTGATCCCATCTTGCAGGCCAGCGGCGCACGATATCGGATGGCAGATCATAGCTTCCACGTGTGGCCAGTGCCGAGTTGGTCTCGGCGCCGATAAACTTCCCTCCCGGAAAGGCTTCAGGGAAACGTGTCCAGAGTGTGTCGCGGTAGTTGAATCCCACCAGGTCGAGGGCGCCGGAGGCAATGACCGGGTTATGAGGAACGGGGTCATTGCAGGCTGAGGTAACCGGCCTGGTGTCATCAAGGGCCCTTACAATGCCTGCCAGCTCAATGGCGATGGCCTCACCGCTGCCGTCTCTCAGCCATTGCTCCATCACCTCGTTACCAATACTCCAGATGAATACTGAAGGGTGATTACGGTCACGCCGTACCATTGCCTCAAGATCTCTTTTATGCCATTCATCGAAATCGAGATGGTAATCGTAATCGGTCTTCTTTGTTTTCCACATGTCAAATGCCTCGTCCATCACGATGAAGCCCATGCGGTCACACAGATCAAGAAGCTCCGGAGCCGGCGGGTTATGGGATGTCCGGATGGCGTTGCAGCCCATCTCCTTCAGTATTTCGAGCTGGCGTTCCATAGCCCTCGTATTGACGGCAGCGCCAAGGCAGCCAAGGTCATGATGGTTGCATACCCCGAGTATTTTCAGCGGCTCACCGTTAAGAAAGAAGCCTTTACCGGAGTCAAAGTTAAAAGTCCGGATCCCGGTAACGGTCTCATACCTGTCCGTCAGTGTATTTTCTGCATATACCTCAGTGACAACGCGGTAAATGTACGGCCTGTCAACTGACCAGAGTTCGGGGTCTTTTACCTTCAGCTCCTGTGTCATGGCAGTGACGGACCCGTTGATTTTTACGGGATCAGTTCCTGAAGATGCCACGCGGCGGTTGTCTGCATCATAAACGGCTGTTTCAAGCCTGACAGTTGCACCGCTGCCTGTCCCGTTCTTTACCTGGGTTATCACCCGTAGCAGGGCCTCTTCACCGGTTACCTCAGGGGTTGTGACGAACGTGCCCCAGTGATCAACGGCTATCATGGCCGTTTTTTCGAGCCACACATTCCTGTAGATTCCTGAGCCTGAGTACCATCGGGAGTTTGGCTGCTGCGAGTTGTCAACCCTGACTGCCACGACATTCTCCTCTTCACCGTAGCGGAGGTACGGGGTAAGGTCGTACCTGAACGAGGAATAGCCATAAGGCCATCTGCCGATGTGGTTACCGTTGATCCAGATATCGCTGTTTTTGTACACACCGTCAAATTCGATGTATATCAGTTTCTCCTTATCGGAGTCACTTACCGTGAATGTCTTGCGGTACCAACCGATTCCCCCGGGCAAGGCCCCGCCGCCTGGTGAGGCAGGATTGGTATCACTGAATTCACCCTCGATGCTCCAGTCGTGAGGCAGGTCAAGGAGCCTCCACCCGCTGTCGTCAACGCTGCCCTGCCATTCCTCGCCGCCGGCAGCAACAGAGAATTTCCAGCCTTCGTTGAAGCTGGCCCGTTCTCGCGGCTCGGGATTCGAGCATGCACTGATGACAGCCATTACTATGAGTGCAAGGGGCAGTATGCCCCGGATAGTTGTTCTTCCTGACATCGTTACAGAGTTTAGGTTATTTCATTCCGAACCTGGTTTTTATCCAGTCAATTTTTGCAAGGTAAAAATCCTCCGGAAGCCCATGTCCTGCCTTCGGATAAACGATATATTTCTTCTCAGCCGTGACGAGGTTATAAGCAGCAAAGTTGATGTGCGGAGGGCACACGTCGTCCATCAGTCCCACCCCCATCAGCATCGGGGCCTTTATCATGTGTGCAAGGTTCTTTATGTCAAAATAGCTGAGGGTGTAAAAGACCTGATCCCATGTCAGCTTCTTTTGATTTTCGACAAGATCGACGAATTCGTTGGCAGGCCAGGCTGCCACCCTGAAATAATCCCTGAAGTCAGAAAGGAATGGCACCTGCGGCGCACAAACGGCTATCCGGTCATTGTTGAGTGCAGCGGTGGCAAAAGTAAGCGCACCGCCCTGGCTGGCTCCCTCGACTGCAATGCGTGATTTGTCAACCTCGGGCCTTGAGAAGAGGAAATCGACAGCTCGGACACAATCCATGTATGCACCCCTGTAAATATATTTCTCCTTGTCTTCGAGGTTGGTGAGGATGTATCCGGGAAATCCGGGGTTGACATCATCCTTGCTGTTACCGTGGCCGCGGATATTAAGTCCGAAGCCAATGATGTCATCTCCGTAGTTGACGTACGAGGGCACGATGGTTGAACTGTAGCCCTGTACCTGCATGATCGCCGGATAACTGCCAGGCCCCACCGGCACCTGGTACCATCCCCTGATGAGGGCGTTGTCAAGCGAGCGCATCTCCACCAGGTAGACATTTTTCTTTTCGGTGCAGAGACTGTCGATGCGGATCATCCTGAACTGCGGGTCAACGGTTGCCAGTTCTGCCTTTGCCCTCTGCCAGAATGCCGTGAAATCAGGTTGTGGATCAGCAGGAGACACAATCTTTTCAGGCTCATAGCCGAAATTGAAGTAGTACTTTTTGTTGCCCATCTTGCTCTCGAGGGAGAGGGTAGCCTTATAGAAGCCCGGACGGAGATCCTTGATCCTGAATGAGAAATGGCCGGTACTTTTCTTCCTGACCGCCACCTCCTGGTACTTCGAGGCAAACTCTTCACCAAAGTCATTGGAAATTTTCAACGTAAGGGCTCCGCGATATTTCTTTCTGAACTCACTCTTCAGGGTGCCAGGGATCACAACATCAGGTGAACCCTTAAGGATCAAATCTTTTTCATTGAATTCCGTTCCAAGGGTAAGCAGGTCGGGGTTTCCCCTGTTGGTAAGCTCCACCGGGCCTCCGTAGAGCCCGCCGCCACCGCCTGAGTCATAGACCCTTACTGCGATGGTGTTCTTTTTACCCCACTGTACAATTTCTGGGGGTATAAGGTATGCCCGCGGCACATCGTAAGCGCTCGAATAATCAGGCGGCATAGAGCCGGTACTGCCGACCTGGTGGCCGTTGAAAAAAGTGACATCGGAGTCATCGATCTTACCCAGGTTAAGCATCAGCCCGTCATATTTGAAGGCATTCTTCTTCATTCTGGCAGGGACCACCACCTTCACCCTGTACCATGCGAAGCCGTCATAGCCCGGAAACCCCTGCGACTCCCACAGCTCCAGCGGAGAGATGTCCTCCCACCAGTAATCATTCATCGCCGAATCGATATACTCAGGCTTATCACCCGTGATAAACTTCCACTCAGCCGGGAGGATGCTCTGCGGGTAGCATGAAGTGATGGCGATCAAAGCTGCCACTGCAGCAAAAAACAATCTCTTTATCATGTTAATTATTTTTTTCGATCTGGAATTATTTGCATTCAGGGAGCTATTCCGGAAGCCTTACTGTGACCTCCTCACCGGTGTAGTTGATTGTCGCGTCAGGAGTCCTGTCGAAGTCGAGCTTCACGGCTCTCCCTGCAAAGACCTTTACCACACTGAAGGTGCGGTTCTGAAGCATGCCTGAGAACTCACCTGTTCTTGTTCCTACGGTCAGGGTATTGTCTGCCTCACTGTATGTGAAGGGTATCAGAGTATATGCCCCGCTCTCATAATTGTAATTATCACCTTCATCTTCATAGAGGACAAAGCTGCCGTCTGTACCAGCATAGACCCAGATGGTGACAGGGTCAGACGGTTTCTCCGAGGTATACTGCATTGCGGGCCCGATTGGAATTACCGATCCCTCCCTGACGAATACCGGCATATAATCATACGGTGCATCGGCCATGATCACCTCTCCCCCTGTGAAGTGACTTCCTGAGCGCATATCATACCATCCGCAGGCAGCAGGGAGGTATACCTTCCTTGAGCGGGCTTTGTATCCGGTAACAGGATTTACCAAGAGTGACGGTCCGAACATGTATTGGTCAGTGATGTCGAAAACATTTTTGTCAAGGCTGAAATCCATTGCAAGTCCTCTCATGATGGTGTAGTCATTCAGCCATGCTTGCCCTGCCAGTGAGTAAATATACGGCATAAGCCTGTATCTCAGCTCATTGTACGCAACCATTGTCTTGTAGGCCGGGTGGGTCTCCGCAGAGGTGTTATAGATCTCCCTGAAGGGGAACTCACCGTGCGATCTGAAGAGGGGCACAAAAGCCCCGTACTGGTGCCAGCGTGTCATGAGCTCACGCCACTCGTCCAGGTCTGCCGGGGTTGGATTATAATATCGACTCTCGACGGAGAATCCCCCGATATCCATTGTCCAGTAAGGTATGCCAGACATGCAGAAATTGAGTCCGCACGGTATCTGTGCTGCCATATCATGCCACCTTGCTGCGATGTCGCCGCTCCAGTTTGCGGCAGAATATCTCTGCAGCCCGGCGAAAGCCGATCTTGTCAGTATAAAGACCCTGTTGTCCGGGTCTGCGGCACGCTGTCCCTCAAATACCCCCTCCGCCTGAACAAGCGAATAAGCGTTGAAGTACCTGTCGGCAGAGCCGAGGGCTGTCGGGTCCATGAGAGCTTTCCGTTCATCCATTGGCAGGTTTGAGCAAATATCGGGCTCGGTGGCATCGAGCCACCATGCATCGACACCCTTGCTGTAGAGCGAGGTGTTTATCTGATCCCAGAAAGCCTTGCGGGCTTCAGCATTGAAGGCGTCATAGAAAGTCGAAACATACCCGATCCAGTCCTTCTGCCCTTTTTCCACATTACGCCTGTAAAGGTACCCCTTGCTGTTCATGGCCTCGTAGTTTCTTGTGCCGACATAGTATTTCGGCCAAACCGAGATCATGATGTTTGCATTCAGATCAGCATGCAGGGTCCTTATCATCGCATCGGGATCGGGGAAACGGATTGAGTCAAACTGATGGTCACCCCATTTGTCCGCGGGCCAGTACTGCCAGTCGAGCACAATATTGTCAAAAGGAATCCTGCGCTTGCGGTATTCCTGCACCACGCCCAGCACCTCCTCCTGCGTCGTGTAGCGCTGACGGCTCTGCCAGAATCCCATAGACCACTTCGGCATCACAGGGGCCTTGCCTGTCAGAGTGCGGTAACCGCTGATGACCTCATCCATGCTTTCGCCGCTGATGAAATAATAGTCGACCTGGTCAGCCACCTCAGACCAGAATGAAATCCGCTGCTGCTCCTCGGGATCAGGTGGTGGCAGGAATTTAAGGGTTATGAATGATTCACCTCCGTCAGGGATCCAGTCTATCTTCAGTGGGTAACGCTTCCCCTGTTCAAGGTTCATCGTGAAAAAGTTGGTGGAGGCATTCCAGCACTGGCGCCAGCGGTCGAAGATCAGCCTGCCGTCGATCCAGAGTTTTGCATAGCCTGCAGAATTGAACATGAACTTGTACTCTCCGGTTGTGTCAGGCTCAAATTCACCCTCCCATAAAACCCTTCCCTCCCCCAGGTTAAATCCTTCGGGGAATTTCACGAGGTCAGGAATGAACTGATAGTTAATCTCCGCCTCCCTGCGAGTCAGGAAGACGTTCTTGCCGGTTATGCGGTCGGAATATATCGCTGCCACGCCGCCCTCATTGCCCCCGGCATCATACAGTTTCATCGCCGAAAGCTCTCTCCATTCACGGATATCACCGTATTTGGTCCTGGAGTTGTTGTCCCACAGTATGCCGTAATTGTGATTGGAGATAATGAAGGGAACCACGGCCATTGTGTTGTACTGGAAAAGATCCGCATCTTTTCCTCTCAGGTTCATGAATGAGGTCTGGTTGGCTCCGAGTCCGTAAATGGCTTCTTCGGGATTTGATTCAAACTGCTGCCGGACCACGAGGCAGTTTTCTCCCCTGACTGTCACCGGAGTGAATGACCGGCCCCCTCCGTTTTGCTCCGCAAGGTATACCGTACCATCAGTATCAGTGAAGACGACCTCACCTGTTTTAAGCGATACCTCGGCGCTGAGCGACTTTGTGGCAAGGGTGATGTTTCCTTCCCCGGTCTCGATTGTAAACTCAGTATCGCTTTTCGGCCGAGGGATGTTGATAAGGCTCGATGTCTGAGGGAATTCCCCGGATGGTACCGATGTTACCCTGATGATCCTGTCAGTTATGACCTGCAACCGGACTGCCTGGTCCGGGAAGTCGGACTTGCCGTTAAGGCGCACCACCACGCCGTCTTCCGTCCTTTCATAAGGTGATGTGGAACATGAAAGGCACATCAGCGCCATCATTCCCGGAAACATCACAAGTGCCCAAACCACTTTCATATTCTTCATAACCAGATATTTATTTAATTATTAACTTATTTGTAATCACTTTGCTGTCAATGTATATACTTAACAGGTAAATCCCCGGCGGCAGGTATGTATTCAGGATTGTTTCAACTCGGCCGGGCTCAGCCTCTTTCCTCAGAACAACACTGCCACGGACATCGGTGAGCTCAATGTGACTGAAATTGTCAGGGAGGTTCGCTACAGTGAATGAACCGGATGATGGATTCGGATATATATTGATGGCATCCTCTTCCACGTTGGGACCTGTTGCAGTTACTACGTTATTTACTGTCAGCGCCTTTGTACCGGGTTCAACAAGAAGATATACGGCTGAGAGAGGGGGAAGAATGACTTTTATCTCCTCTCCGGTCGGGTATCCGTTGGCCTTCAAAGACTCGTAGTTTGCCGGGCCTCCGGCTGCAAGCGTTCCACCGGTGCCGTTTACGAAGACCTTCCTTGAGAAGTCCTCTCCTTCCGTTCCCGTCAGGGTGTAGGTATAAAACCTTTCTCCCGCCTTATAATCCTTGAGATTAATACGTACCACTTTCCGGACTTTGGTGGTATTCACCATTGAGGCACCGATCTGTCCGGAGCTGAAGGCCGTGGGTGTTATAACCACGCCAGACGCCCCGGTCATGGAAGAGTTAAGCAACACATCGCCAGTGTGCCTGCGCATGTAATAAAGATGGAAAAAAGCAGGATGAGGAGTGTAGTTCTGTATACCGGGTTCGTTATATGAGAACATCCCGTGGTCATTGCCCTCATCCCATCCGTTGGCGAGATCCCAGCGGTTGGCGGCACCGTATCCGGTTCTTATAAGCTCGCCGGTGACCAGCACCGCATGCATGCCGTTGGCATGTGAGACAGGCTGGTTGGAGCCGACGGCAAAAATATTGTACTCTGTCAGGGCAACAGGCAGTTTGGGTTTTCCTGCAGCTGCCACCCTGTTCCATACATAGGTTTTGTACCCCTCCGTATTTTTGTAGGAACCAAGCACTGTAGCCACATCGGAATTGCTGTTCCATGGCGTATAATAGCTGTGCACCGAATAGAAGTCAGCCATATCGCCTACCTCTGCCGCCACCAGGTTGTTCCAGGTGGCATGTGTACCGGAGGCTTCAACCATGACGACACCGATCCTGATGTTAACCCCCTTCTCCGCAGAAGCTGCCCTCATTGAGTCTATGAATACCCTGCAGTGCTGTCCGTACAGTGTGGGTGTTATATATTCGGGCTGATCGTCCTTGTTCAGGGAGCGGTCTATGCGGTACCCTGCCTCCCAGCTTCCGAAGACTTCGTTGCCTATCTCCCAGAATTTGGTCCTGCCGTTGTCATACCGCACCCAATCGGCGGCCATGTGCGCGGCCTGGGCTACAGGATTGGCACTTGTCCCGTACCTTGCGTAACCGTAATTCACAGTGATCATACCGGTGACGCCGGTCTTGCTGAGGATGCTGTAGAAGGAATCGACATGCATTGTCCAGCTTTCGGCCCTCTGTCCATACCATGGCCAGGTGGTGTTTGAAGGATCATTGAGCAGGGCCTGCGGTACATCCGGCAGCCTGGAGTTCCTGTTCCAGAAGAAGACATCGGAGATGCTCCCGCCGGGACCGCGGAGCACTCCCATCTGACGATTCTTCATGTTATTCATCAGGGTGGCATTGTCTGACATGGTTCCGGTCCAGAGATTGGCGTTGTCACCGAACAGGTACTTCGGGATCCTTGTGATCGTATCACTGAGATCGACTGTAATGGCAACCGTCACCGGATCAGTGACAGGCTGAACCTCATTGTAATCAGGGCTTGCCGTGGTCCTCGGTTCCCATTCTGCAAGGAAGAAACCCTGCGGGTAGATGCTGTAATCAGGCTCGTCGCTTATGGGATAGCTCTTCAGGTCAGGCATCTCGTCGAGGGTGATCACGTAATCGTGGTTCATCACCTTCTGCCAGTGCGAAAGGGGGTTCTTGATGCCGTCACGGATAAAATTGCCGTACCATGGCATGAACCACGACCAGTGGGCTTTGTCCGCCACAAGATTGTCAGGATCGGGAACAGGACCGTTTTCGCTCAGTGTGATGAGTTTTTTCCCACCGAACTTTTCATTGATGGAGTTGTAAGTCAGCACCTGTGAACTGAAATCGCCGTCCGGGGCATAGATGTCCGCGCCAAGGATATCGACATACGCATCACCCGGGTACCACTCCAGGTTGCCGGCCGCCGCGTCGGTGGTCCAGACCCAGATCAGGTTCTTCAGACCGTGGTAATTGACCAGGCGGTCAAACATGAGCCTCCAGAGTGCCTTGCAGGGTTCAGCTCCCTTTGCACCCCACCAGAACCAGCCTCCCGAGGCTTCGTGAAGAGGCCGGAACAGAACGGGAATTCTGTCATTGTTAAGTTGCTTCAGATAACCTGCTATGATATCAATATCACTGAGCATTGCCTGGTATTCGGGTGAAGTTGTCTCGGAAATCCTTGAGACATCAAAACCTGTATCCGCCGTATAGAATGCATCCGTTGCCCGTGACGGATCGCGCCAGTGCCAGCAGATGGCCACCAGTCCGTTGCTGTTGTACCAGTTCCTGGTTTCATTGATGAGAACAGACTTGTCAAACCAGCTGTAGCTTCGGGTATGGTCCATGAAATCGAGCCCGATCAGCGCCGGGTATTTGCCTGTCTGTGCGAAGAGCCAGTCTGCCTCTTCTTTTGCATTCAGGCTCATGGCTCCGGAGTGAATTTTATGGGTAAAACTGTCCGTCAGGTATTTCCAAAGCCTCAGGGTTTCATTATGGGGCGAAGGTGTTGAAAGTCTGTAAGGGATCTGAACAGTTACCGTACCGTCCGGTATTCCGTTTTCGGCTTCATACTTTGTGCCCCGGGCAACAGCAGGCAGTGAGCTCAGAAGCAGGGAAAGGGCAAGATATAACAGTCGTAAAAACATGTTCATCTGTTGGGGATACTAATATGAGAAAAATAAGAAAGGGTACCTCAATTTATTCAATGATAAATAAGATACCCTCTGCTTCTGCTTAAATGGCTGACCTAATCAATCACCATTACTTGTGTTCAAACCTAATGTTATCTATATATAACCCTGTAAGATCCATATCCACTCCTGTCCAGAGGGTCATTCCCCAGTCGCCGCTGGCAGGAATCACTGCCGGCAGTGCCGCGTAGGTGGCGAGGTCGAATCTGATTGTGATCCAGCCCGGGGTAGACCAGCTGCCGTCACCGTTCTGTATGCCGAGATGACCGATATCAATATCCGTTCCGGCAAGTTTCATTGTGAACGAGCCAGTACCGGGTGCAAAAGGCCTGGTAATATTGACATCCATCTTGAGGTAATGGTCAGCCTTTGTTACAGATACCTTAGGCATCTGGTCGTGGTTGCATCCCCATATCCAGGTCCATCCGTTCTGTGCGGGTTTTACACCGTGCATGTAATTGCCGGAGATGGCTATTGCCGGGTTGCTTCCCAGCTCAACGGCGCCGCCCCAGTTGTCCCATCCGAGGTCATGACCGTTCTGGACTTCAAAGTTGTTGATCATAAGAGCCGGGTCAACCACCGGGTCTGTTGCGCCAAAGTATACCTGCGGGAAGAGGCCCTCTTCTCCCTCATAGGTGAGAAGCTTGATGGTACCGTAGCCACGGGTGACGTTCACCGGAACATAGACCTCGATGCGGGTATCCGTCTTGACACCGTAGGCAGTGGCATAAACATTTCCGGGGAAGATGAGCTCCTTGACCAGCAGCATGTTCGTGCCGTTGATTGTAAGTATTTTGCCAGGTTCACCGCGGAGCTCGGTGTACGAGCCGAACGTCGGAAGGTTTGCCAGCAGGGTGAAGTCGATGGCCGACTGCACCTGGACGCCGTTCTTTGCAACCAGGGTTATCTTCCCGGTTTTGGCGCCGACAGGGATAGTTACAGCCAGCGACGTACCGGTCCTGGTTCCTATGGTTCCATCCATAGGTCCTGTAAAGATCACCTTGGTGACCAGGTCAAGGTCAGTGCCTGAGATGATAATGCTGGTACCAGCCCTTGCTGATACCGGTGCGAATGAGGTGAATACCGGGTCGATCATTGTCAGGTTGGGTCCGGCAACCTCCTTGGTTGCCTTTGTTGCAAAGGTGACAACACCTGAGACGGCATCATCGGGCACAGTAACAAGAATCTGGGTCGCAGTGCCTCCTGCCTTGATTGTTCCCTGCTTGTTGCCTCCGAATACCACACTGCTGATCAGGTCCAGATTTGTTCCGGTAACCGTAATATCCTCGCCGTTCTTAAGTGTCACCGGAGTTACGGTTACCGTCGGCACAACCATCACCAGGTCATCAGCTGTCAAAACTTCAACGCCTGATGCAGGTTTCATAGTCACCTTACCGTCTTTTGTATCATCCGGCACATTCAGTGTAATCTGCGTAGCCGTATGAGTGATGAAGTCAGCGGCAAGGATAACCTTGTTGCCTCCGAGTGTTACTGTTTTGACCAGGTCGAGGTCAGTTCCGGTTATGGCGAGAACCATTCCGGCCTTGACAGGATTCGGAGTCACCGAGGTGAATACCGGAAGCTTAACCGTGAGACTGGCAGCTGAAAAAACAATGATGGGTTCTTCTTCAGCATTTGATACTGCGATCTTGCCTGTCTGTGCCTCTGCCGGAATTACCAGCCTGATCTCCGTGCGGCTGTGGCTTGTGAAGTGGTCTTCAGTCACGGTAACGCGGTCTGTCAGTATCACCTCGCCCACCAGGTTCAGGTAGTCGCCGGTAATTGTCAGTTCATCCCCAGCCTTAACGGTGGCCGGGGTGAAGCCGGCAATTGAGATGGGTTCCGAATAGCCTATCTCGGTTTTTGTAGTGATGTCGCCGTCAGGCGTTTTCAGTACTACAAACCCAGGCATGGCATCCTGCGGTACAGTCAGTGTAAGCAGGCCAGGTGTCCTGGTGGTGAAAGTGGTAATGGTTATGTTATTGGGTAATACCACAGACGTAACCTTGTCCATATTTGCCCCGATGAACTTCAGTTCTGCTCCCCTTGCAATGGGCATCGGACCGAAGCTATAGAGCGCCACTTTTGTGTCTTCCTCCTCTTCTCCCTCACATGAGGTAAAAAGCAGACTGGTGCTGACCAGGCACAACGCGGCAAGGAGCAGCATCCAGTTCCGGAATTTTATTTGAATCTTATGCATCGCAATTCTTTTTTCTGTTGATATTACTTCGGTACAACGCGTATGTTGTCTATGCATATGTGCGGATTGCAGTCTTTGCCTGCCACACCTCCGTGCCATACGTAGAATGTAAGGCCGCTGATCATGTCAGGTGTGAGACTGTTATCTGATTTGGCACCGTTAAAGGAGTAGTTGAAATCACTCAACGGGAATGACACCGTAATCCAGCCGTTGGTCTGGTAAGTGCCAGTCTCCTTCCATGGATTCCACAGTCCTCTCGGGTAAGTGCCATCAGCAATGTAGCTGTTGGAGCCGGCAACGGTGTACCGCGTGAAGATCATCTGCAGTGCTGACGATTCCCATGGGGCAACCACGTTCACCTCGAACTTGATAAGGCCGTCCTTGATCTCTCCCGTATAGATCGGGACATCAGGGCGACCGTTGGCGCTTGGCCAGAGATTGAAACTGAAGCCGTCCTCATTCCATGTGGAACCGGCTCCGCCGGCCATGGCGCCTGAGAACCTTACATAGTTACCTGAAATTCCTGCAGGATTTGAGCTGCCTATGACACCCGAACGCCATCCTCCGGCTGCGGTCAGGTCATCGAAGTTAAGAATGATGTTCCTGTCGTCACGGAAGAAGAAGGCTGAACGTGTTGTGCCGTAAAGCGATTTCACCTGTATCTGGCCCGGGCCCACTCCGGCCGGTACCGTCACATGTATCTCATCGATGGTTGCGCTTACAATGGTCCCTTCGACATTACCGGGGAAGAACACTTTCAGCGGCGAAGCCGGGTCATCGACAAAATAATTGCCCTGGATGACTGCAGTTTCGCCTGTTGCGACATATTCGCACACCATTCTTGTCACCACCGGTGCAGGCACGTCAACTCCAAAATCGTACTCCAGCCTTTTGACCTTGTCGCTGTTCACCAGCACCAGTTTGTTGGTAACGGTTGCGGGGATCACTTCAGGCACACTGACCAGGATTGAGGTGGGTGTTACGAGATTGGGGTTGAGGGCTGCCCTCTGGTCATTGAACCATACTTCATCCACATTATTGAGGTTCCTGCCAATGATGGCTATATTTTCACCCATGAAGGCATGTGCCACAAGCGAGTCGGATTTGGCGGGGTCCGTCTTGCGGATGTAGATTATTTCGGGCATCAGCATCTCTTCCTCATCATCGCACGACTGGAGGAAGAGGCCGGTGAAGAGGGTCGCCAGCACCAGAAGCGATACTGACAACCAGTTATAATTGAACTTTTTCATATCTGACATGACTATTTGGTATAATAGGGTTCAGGCTCGTCATCAAGTCTCGGATCCTGAAGCACTTCAGAAGCCGGTATAGGAAGGAACATCTTTTCCTCGGTGAAACTGGTCACGAAGAACGGATTGTTCGGGACAGTACCTCTGTTCTGGGCTTCGATAATGGCCTTGGCCTTTGTGAATCCCTGGCGGGTGATGTCAAACCAGTAGTCGCCTTCAAACGCAAACTCCACGCGGCGCTCCTTCATAATATCATCAATGGTCAACGAATTCCTGACCGGCAGTCCTGCCCGCAGGCGCACCTTGTTGAAGGCATCCAGAGCCGCAGCGTCACTGGTGGAAGGGCTTTCGCCAAGAGCGGCTTCAGCGTAGATAAGAAGGATATCGGCATACCGCAGCATCATGAAGTTAATGCCGGTATTCATCCCGATGACCTGCTCGCCGCCGTACTTGGAGCCGGGACCAACCACATATTTGGCGATGGTTGACCTGGTGCCGTTAAGGCTTCCTCCCTGGTTGGTTGCCTGGATTGTGTCATACCTGTAACCGTCTTTCATGAATTCATTGTATGCGGCATCATTGACCGAGAACGAACCGTCGCTCTGAGGCAGTTTCTGGGGCTTCCATGTTGGCATCGTCCACCCGTGCTCCATGACTGACCCTGCGCGTCTTTTGTCATTGGGTTCATAGGCAGCGATAAGATCCCTTGAAGGCCTGAAGAGCTCCCACATGTTTGCCTCATCGGTCTGCAGGCTTGAGGGGCCGCGGTCAGGATTCAGCTGGTTGCCCGATCCCCAGGGGTTCATCGTACACTGGTGCTGAACAGCGAAGAGCGTCTCAATGTTGTTGTTGTTGGCGCTCGAGTTGAACATTGCACGGTAATCAGGGAAGAGGTCATACATTTCAGAGGCAATGACCTCACCTGCCTTTAGTTTGGCATTTGCATAGTCTTTTTTATATAGATAGAGTTTGGCCATCATTCCCTTGGCCGAGTACCTGGTGACTCTTCCCGGGACATCAACCTCAGGCAGTCCGGCCTCGGCAAGCTGAAGCTCCTCGAGAGCAAACCTGAGAACATCTTCCTGGTAGTAGCGGGGAATCTGGAAATCGCCTGTGAGGGCAATGGCTCCCGGATCGGTAACAATGGGAGCATGACCGAAGATGCGGGCGATATAGAAATAGACCGTTCCCCTGAGGAAATGGCATTCAGCAATAGCCGGATCGAGTATTGCCGGATCGCCTCCCTCGGCCTTCTTCTGTTCAAGGGTAGCCATTAGAGAGCTGGTCCAGCCGTTGACCTTGTAAAAGGCCTTCCATGAGTCGGA
The DNA here is from genome assembly GCA_049294275.1 of Bacteroidales bacterium. Taxonomy (GTDB): domain Bacteria; phylum Bacteroidota; class Bacteroidia; order Bacteroidales; family VadinHA17; genus SR-FBR-E99. The sequence continues at coordinate 69,254 of JBAQCQ010000071.1, read as the reverse complement.
GAGACGCACCGAGGTTGCTGAGACCGTCATTTCCTGGAAGGGAGTGTCATCACCGTTCCAGGTATGCTCATTCCCGGACATTATTTCGCCTATGCAGTCAAGGGCACGAGCCTCATACCCTGACCACGCGAGTCCTGAGTAGATCGTACTTGTCGCAGCTCTCACCTCGTCTGCAGTGTTGTAATAGTTGCTCACTGTGAGCCCGGAGAGTGAGGGGCGCTCGATGAACGACTCGCTGCATGATACAAGAGTTGCTGCCAGGATCAAAATCACGTATATAAATCTGTTTTTCATGATCATATTTTTAAAGTCATTAAAACTCAACACTTACACCGCCCAGAATAGTGCGCGGATTGGGGTAGTGGCCTGCGTCAACGTTCATGAGCCTGATGCTGTTGTTGTAGGAGCCCACTTCAGGATCGTACCCAGTGTAATTGGTAAAAGTGTATAGGTTCTGAACCGACACGTACACCCGGAGGTTGTTCATCTTCACCTTGTTTACAAGGGTTTTTGGCAGCCTGTAGCCCAGGGTGATGTTCTGGACACGCATGTATGATCCGTCCTCAACATAGCGGTCTGACATGGCCGTGTTGTTGGTGTTGGTGTTTGTGAACCGGGGCAGCAGGCCGTCAGTGTTGGTGGCTGTATAACGGTCCATGACTGCTCTCGACTGGTTGTAATAGACGTTGTTCATCCTCTCGAGCTGCCACTTCATGAAGTTGAAGATCTCGGCGCCGTAGCTTCCCTGCAGGAAGACCGACAGGTCAATGTTCCTGTACCGGAAGTTGTTTGTTAAGCCGAAGGTGAAATCGGGTATCGGGCTTCCGATAAAGGTCAGGTCCTTCGAGTCGATGATCTGGTCTTTGCTTACATCCTTGAACCTGACGTCGCCAAGCCATGTCTCGTTCTCAGCAACTGCCGATCCGAACTGCGGATAGGAGCTGGCCAGGTCAGCTTCGGAGCGGAACAGTCCGTCGGTTACCAGTCCCCAGAATGTTCCGACCGAGTATCCCGGAACCGTATGAGTAATAAGATAGTTGTCGTAGTACAGCTTCCCGTCTATGGCAGAGGACTCGTTTATTAGCTTGTCCAGCACATTCTTGTAATGTGAGAAGATGACCGTGGTATTCCATGAGAAGTCGGGCTTGACAATATTTCGAGTCGCCAGGCTTATGTCGATACCTGTGTTTGTCATCTGGCCGACGTTTCCGATTGGCGCCTTCAGGTCGTTCCAGGCATCTCCCACGCCAAGAAGCGCGGGACCTGTGCTGAAGAGCAGCATGTTTGAGGTGACCTTCTTGTAGAGGTCTACCGTCATGTCTATCCTGCCGTTCAAGAAACCGAAGTCAATGCCCCCGTTGTAGGTTATGACTGACTCCCATCCAAGGTCGGGATTTGCAATACCTGCGATGAAGTTGGTCGAGGCGTTTCCTACCTGTCCGAACCCAACTGGACCGGGCCAGAAGTTAACGTTGGAGGTGTAGGGCGGGTTAGGCGCTCCGCCGGGGAGGTTCTGGTTGCCCACTGCCCCTGCGCCGAGCCTGACTTTCATATAATTCATCACCTTGGTCCAGTTTGCGGCGAACTTCTCGTTTGTGACGGTCCAGCCTATCGAGGCACCCGGGAAGAAGCCCCACTTGTTGTTCGGGCCGAAATTGGCCGATCCGTCTGCCCTGTAGCTGAGTGACACGGAGTAACGGTTGTCGAAGGTGTAATTGCCTCTGACAAAATACGACTCCATTGCCCAGTCGCCCTTCCCGCCGGTGAGATCCCACGTTGTCTTGTCGGTGCCGCCTGCATTAAGATCAAGTATGTTGTTCTGCAGGTCAACCTTTTTGCCTCCCATGGATTCCCAGTATGAGTACTGTGCCTCATGACCGCCGGTGAATGCAACCTTGTGCTTTCCGAAGTCCCTGTTGAAATTAAGATAGTTCCTTACGGCATAGTAGTATGAATTGCTGCGCTGGTCATACAATTGTGCCTGCAGTGAGCGGGTGCCTATGTTGGCTTCGTACTGGAATGCGGTGTTGTTCTGCAGTCCGATCTGGTAAGAGAATTCATTCCTCAGGGAGAGACCTTCCAGGAAGATAACGTCTGCATAAATATTACCGAACACCTGGTTGTTGACGCTCTTGTTTCCCCTGCTGCTGCTTGTTGCTACGGGGTTATCGGCCGTGTAGCTGTATCCTCCCACAGTGTAGTTTCCTGCCCATGTTCCGTCAATGTTTCTCACCGGGACGAGCGGGTTCTGCAGGGTGGACCACCATATTGTACTTTCGGCGGCATCGGCGAGGGTGACGTTCTGGATGCTCCTTGTTATATTGGAACTCACACCTGCCTTCAGCCAGCTTTTCACCTGGCTGTCGAGGTTAAAACGGGTTGAATAGCGCCTGAAGTCAGATCCTATGAGGATACCCTGCTGGTCGAAATAGCCCGCGGAGAAATAATAGCTTGTGTTATCCTTCCCTCCTGACAGGCCCAGCTGGTGATCCATGGTGAAGCCCTGCCTGAAGATGGCATCCTGCCAGTCAGTTCCTTCGCCGAGAAGTGAAGGATCAGCAAATTCCTCGGTGGGGGTGTACCCGGGCCCGAGCTCGGCTATCACGCTGTTCTGGTATTCGGCGAACTCGCGGAGGTTCATGACATCAAGTGTCCTGGTCACATCCTGGAGCCCGTAGGAGAAGTCGTAGGTGATCTTTCCTTCTCCTGCCTTCCCCTTCTTCGTTGTAATAAGGAGAACGCCGTTGGCAGCCTGCGACCCGTAGATAGCCTGTGCCGAGGCATCCTTAAGGACGTCTATTGATTCAATGTCATTGGGGTTAAGGGTAGCCAGGAGGCTGTTCTGCGTCTGGCCGTCCGAGCCGCCAAGGCCGTCATAACCGGTGTTTTCAACCATGTTATCAGTGAAAGGAACACCGTCAATGACTATCAGTGGGTCATTGCTGTTGATCGAGGTGATACCTCTCACCCTTACGGAAACCCCTCCGCCCGGCTGCCCGCTGTTGTTGGTGACCGTCAGCCCGGCAACCTTGCCCTGAAGGGCCTGGTCAACACCTGTGACCACAAGATCCTGAATCTCCGCCGTCCTAACGGAGGCGATGGCAGAGGTCACTTCCGACCGTCTGATCGTTCCGTATCCTATTACCACAACGGCATCCACCTCCTCGGCAGACATCGCCAGTGTGATTGTCATTGATCCCGCGGTTATCGGTACCTCCCTGGCATCCATCCCTATGAATGTAACCACAAGGGTGGTGGCATCAGCTGGTACCTGCAGGGAGAAATTCCCGCTGAGGTCCGTAGCAGTCCCTATCGTCGTCCCCTTCACCACTACCGAGGCTCCGGGCAAGGCAGCATTGTTTTCATCCAGCACCCTACCGGTAACGGTTCTCTGCTGTGCGTAAAGCACTGAGGATGACATAACAGCTGCCAGACAAATAAGAAAAGTTAGTCTGAAGAGTTTGTTTTGCATAGCTGTACAGTTTTAGGTTTTTAAAGTTAAATCTTCTTCACAGGGGAGTATTGATACTATTTTGCCTCTTTATTATAATAATTTGATTATTCCTGTTGTTTTTTGGCTCAGAAAAGCCCTTGTTCGTGTATTTAGTACACACAGTTCATAATTAACCCCGGATATTCCGGATGCCGGTCCTGTTTCATTTCTAAAACATCCTGAAGAAACTTGCCATTATGTTAATATATATGGTAATACGCCTTTGTATAATCTTACGGATCAAATTTTCGACGGCTTTTTTTTGATTCTGCTCTTGATTGTGCTGTTTATTTACAATATCTTTGAATTCCTACTTTGTACACTAAGTCATTTTATCTCTTGCCAGGTATAATAAAATGATAGCCCACAAGATTGTTCCCAACATCTCGGTCGACTGTGTTGTGTTCGGATTCGACTTTGAAAAACTTAATGTTCTGCTTGTCGAGAGAGAGCTGAAGGATGAAAAGAGCGGGGAGGTGATCTTCAGTGACCACACACTTGCCGGGTATCATATCTTTGAAGATGAAGACCTTGACACGGCAGCTGGACGAATCCTTAAAGGGCTTACCGGGCTCGACAACATTTTCCTGGAACAGTTCGGGGCCTACGGACAGCTGGACCGTGTCTCCGCTCCCAGGGACAAGATCTGGCTCGATTATATAAACAAGGGGTTTGCTGACCGGATCGTCACCGTAGGTTACCTGGCCCTTATTGACAACACCAAGGTAACCCTGAGGCTGAAGGACAGAAACGTATCATGGTTTCCCGTCTCGATGATAAGGGATATGGAGCTGGCCTTTGACCACAAATTCCTCTTTTTTGAGGCTCTCAGTGCCCTGCAGCGAAAGGTTAAGGTCGAACCCATCGCCTTCGAGCTTCTGCCCGATTACTTTACCCTGTCACAGCTTCAGAAACTTTACGAGGCCGTTCTGGAAACCACATTCGACAAGCGCAACTTCAGGAAAAAGGTGGCACAGATGCATTATGTCATTCCGCTTAAGAAGAAGCAGCAGGGAGTTGCACACAAGCCGGCACAGTATTTCCTCTTCAGCCGCGAGGTGTACGAGAAAACAAGGAAAGGGCGCATCTCATTCATTATCTGAAACCTCAAACTAACCATCATAACGATGAATTTGCACATAATAGACCTTGGTATCGTCCTTCTCTACCTGGTCGCAACCGTCTTTATCGGTAACTGGGTTTCAAAACGGGCCTCCAGGAACATTCAGTCGTACTTCCTCGGCGGCAACAGCCTGCCCTGGTATTTCCTGGGTATCTCAAACGCCTCAGGCATGTTTGACATAGCCGGCACCATGCTGCTGGTTTACTGGCTGTCTGTTTACGGCATGAAGAGTATCTGGATACCCTGGTTGTGGCCGGTTTTCAACCAGGTCTTCCTGATGGTGTATCTCTCTTCATGGCTGAGGCGCTCCAATGTAATGACCGGAGCCGAATGGATAAAAACCCGCTTCGGCGACGGCAGGGCGGCGACACTTTCTCATATTATTGTGGTGGTCTTCGCCATCGTCAGCGTGATCGGGTTCCTGTCGTACGGCTTCAAGGGCATAGGCAAATTCGTTTCGGCCTTCCTTCCCCCGCTTGTCTCCAACCCTGAATACCTGATGGCGCATCCGCAGATAAATGTCAACCTCTACGCGCTTATCCTCATGGCTATCACCACCTTCTACGTGGTCAAGGGCGGTATGTTCAGCGTGGTCATAACCGAGGTGATCCAGTACGGGATACTCACTATCGCCTCAGTCGCCGTGGGTATAATCGCTATAAAGCAGATCTCTCCCGATGCCCTTAACGCGGTGATCCCCGAGGGATGGAAGAGCCTCTGGTTCGGGAGGACCACGGGGCTCGACTGGAATGCCATCTCTGCGACGGCCTCGCCGAAACTGCATACCTTCAACGAGTGGATCAAGACCGACGGTTATGAGCTCTTCGGACTCTTTTTTGTCATGATGCTCTTCAAGGGCCTGCTTGTCTCAGCAGCCGGCCCGGCACCCAACTATGACATGCAGCGCATCCTCGCCACCAAAAACCCCAAGGAGGCCTCCAAGATGAGCTCGCTGGTGAACGTGGTGCTAAACCCTGCACGGTACTTCATGGTGGCAGGACTGACAATTCTGGCCCTGGTGAACTTCGACAGGCTTTATACCGGGTCGCTGACCAATCCCGATTTCGAGAGCATCCTTCCCGAGGTGCTCGCAACATATGTCCCGGTAGGGCTGCTGGGTTTCCTTCTGGCCGGGCTCATTGCTGCCTTCATGAGCAACTTCGCAGCAACGGTTAACGCCGCACCGGCATACCTGGTCAACGATATTTACAAGCGTTACATCAATCCCAATGCCGGCGAAAAGACCTATGTGAGGATGAGCTATGCCGCCTCGTTGCTGATAGTGGTTATCGGAATTATCGTCGGGTTTATGGTGACATCGATCAACGATGTGGTGCTCTGGATCACCGCCGCACTCTGGGGCGGATATACCGCTCCAAACGTTCTGAAATGGTACTGGTGGCGCTTCAACGGGTACGGCTACTTCTGGGGGATGCTCTCAGGTGTGGGCGCCGCCCTGCTGCTGCCGGCCCTCAACCTCGACATACTGCAGAACTGGCCGCTTACCGAGAACTTCAGCATGAATGCATTCCCTGTCATCTTCATCATCTCCCTGATCGGGAGCATTCTGGGATCACTGCTCACAAAGAGGGAGGATGATACCACCCTGAAAAAGTTCTACAGGCAGGTGCGCCCGTGGGGATTCTGGAAACCGGTGGAAAAAATGGTGATCGCGGAAGATCCCTCCTTCAGGGCAAACCGCGACTTCCTCAAGGACATGTTCAACATCGTTGTGGGAATAGTCTGGCAGATATCTCTGATGGCCTTCCCTGTGTTCCTCGTCATTCGCGAATGGACACAGTTCTATGTGGCAGTCGGAGTGATGATTGTGACTACCGTCATTCTGAAGTTCACCTGGTGGGATAAACTTAAAGACTAACCTGATACCATGAAATACGGCCACTTTGATGACAACAAAAGGGAGTACGTCATCACCTGTTATAAAACACCCTACCCATGGATAAACTATCTCGGGAACAGGGACTTCTTCTCGATCATCTCGAACACTGCCGGCGGTTACAGCTTCTACCGCGATGCACGGCTGCGGAGACTGACCCGCTTCAGGTACAACAATGTGCCCCTTGATGACGGAGGCAAGTACTTCTATATCAATGACAACGGATCAGTATGGTCACCCGGCTGGAAGCCTGTGAAGGCTGAAGTGGAAGATTACTCCTGCCGGCACGGGATGGGCTACACGATCATAGGAGCAGAGAAGGATAACCTGCGGGCTGATATGCTCTTCTTCGTCCCCGTGGGAGACACCTGTGAGGTGCAGCGCATCACCCTGCGCAATACCGGTGGGATGGCGAAGGGGTTCCGGCTCTTCTCGTTCGTCGAGTGGTGCCTGTGGAACGCACATGACGACATGACCAACTTCCAGCGCAACTTCTCAACGGGAGAGGTTGAGGTCGAGGATAGTGTCATTTATCACAAGACCGAATACCGCGAACGCCGCAACCATTACGCTTTCTATTCGGTGAACAGACCCATAGCAGGGTTCGATACTGACAGGGAGGCCTTCCTCGGAATGTACAACGGTTTTGACCGGCCTGATGCGGTTTTTTCAGGCAGGCCCCGCAACAGCGTGGCCCACGGCTGGTCGCCCGTGGGTTCACATTGTATTGAGGTCAGCCTGGAACCGGGGGAAGAGAAGAGCTTCGTCTTCGTTCTCGGATACATTGAGAACCCGGACAAGGAGAAGTTCATCGCACCGAAAGTGATAAACAAGACCAGGGCGAAGGCCATGATCGAAAGATATGACACTGATGCTAAAGTTGAAGGAGCATTCAGGGAACTGAAGGAGTACTGGGATCGGCAGCTGTCAGTCTTCAGCCTTGACCACCCTGATCCGCGGCTCTCGCGAATGGTAAATATATGGAACCCCTACCAGTGCATGGTCACCTATAATATGTCGCGCAGTGCTTCATACTTTGAGTCAGGCATCGGCCGAGGGATGGGCTTCCGCGACTCCAACCAGGATCTGATTGGTTACGTCCAGATGATTGCTCCTCAGGCCAGGGAGAGGATCATTGACATAGCATCCACCCAGTTTGATGACGGCAGCGCCTACCACCAGTACCAGCCGCTCACAAAGAGAGGCAACGCGGAAATCGGAGGCAACTTCAATGACGACCCGGTGTGGCTGATATTCGGGGTGGCAAATTACCTGAAGGAGACCGGCGACTGGTCGATTCTTGATGAGACGGTGCCATTCAATAATGATCCTGCGAACGCTGCGAGCCTCTTCGAGCACCTCAAACGTTCATTCCGGCACGTCGTTAACCACCTGGGCCCGCACAGCCTGCCGCTGATCGGGCGTGCCGACTGGAACGACTGCCTCAATCTTAACTGCTTCTCGTCGAATCCCGATGAGAGCTTCCAGACAACAGAGAACCAGAAGGGCGGTCAGGCCGAGTCGGTCTTCCTTGCCGCCATGTTCGTTCTCTACGGCGCCGACTTCGTCACCATAGCCCGGAAGAGAGGCGAGAAGGCGCTGGCCGATGAAGCGGAGAAGCAGATCGGCGAGATGGTGAAAGCCATTGACAGCCACGGCTGGGACGGAGAGTGGTTCCTGCGTGCCTATGACTTCTACGGAAGGAAGGTGGGCAGCAGGGAGTGTGAAGAGGGGAAAATTTTTATCGAATCACAGGGCATGTGCGTCATGGCAGGCATCGGGCTTGAGGACGGCAGGGCCCTCAAGGCGCTGGCCTCCGTAAACAAACACCTTGCATGCGAATATGGGATAGTACTGAATAACCCGGCCTTCACAAAATATTACCTGCAACTGGGTGAAATCTCGAGCTACCCCGAGGGGTACAAGGAGAATGCCGGCGTATTCTGTCATAACAACCCCTGGATCATCATCTCCGAGACAATGACAGGTGACGGTCACAGGGCATTTGACTATTACAGCCGCATCACTCCCTCCTACCTTGAGGAGATAAGCGATCTGCACAGGACCGAGCCATATGTCTATTCCCAGATGATAGCGGGCAGGGACGCCTTCCGCCCGGGAGAGGCCAAGAACAGCTGGCTGACCGGCACCGCAGCATGGTGCCTCTATGCAGTCACCCAGTATATAATTGGTATCAGGCCGGAATATGAAGGCCTGTTAATTGACCCCTGCATACCCCCGGAGTGGAACGGATTCACTGTCAGGCGAACATTCAGGGGAGCGGTTTATAATATTGAGATCACGAACCCGGAACATAAATCAAAAGGTGTCTGGGAGATTACCGTCGACGGGAAAAAGGTTGAGTCCACTCTTATCCCCGTGTTCCCGGAAGGGACAGAACATCATGTAAAAGTAACAATGTAACACTATGAGATACCTTTCATCCATTTGCTTATTTGGTGCCCTTGCCATACTTGCCTCATCAGGCTGCGGCAATGCGGCACAGAAAAAGTCGAGGCTTGAGACTGTGGCCGCAACCGAAATGATTTTGATCAACCAGGTGGGCTATCTCCCCGATGCAGAGAAGGTGGCGCTGATCCGTTCCGGAGCGGAGGAATTTGAGGTCATTGACGCAGCCACAGGAAAGGTCAATTTCAAAGGTCGTGCCGGCAAACCGCGGTACTGGGAGCTGTCAGGCGACACGGTCCGTGCTGCGGACTTCTCTGCATTGACTGCACCGGGAACATACCGGTTGTGCATTACGGGAACAGAAAGTTGTTCCGGTGATTTCCGGATCGCCTCTGATGTTTATACTGAGATTGCCAAAGCCTCTGTAAAATCATTTTACCTTAACCGCTCCGGCTTTGAGATCACGGAAGAGTACGGGGCCAAATGGGCGCGGCCCGCAGGCCATCCTGACACAGCCGTGATAGTTCACAAATCTGCTGCATCACGCGGCAGGCCCGAGGGGACAGTCATCTCCAGCCCGGGAGGATGGTATGATGCAGGTGATTACAACAAGTACATCGTCAACAGCAGCATCACCAACTTTACCCTGCTCCTCTTCTACCAGCTCTATCCCGAATACTGCCGGTCGCTTAACCTGAACATCCCTGAGAGCGGAAATGAGATCGCCGACCTGGTTGATGAACTGCTTTATAACCTCAGGTGGTACCTGACGATGCAGGATCCGGATGACGGCGGGGTCTATCACAAACTGACGAACAAGGAGTTCTTTGGCTTCGATATGCCCCACGAGGCAGCAGAACCCCGCTACGTTGTTCAGAAGAGCACCGCTGCGGCTCTTGATTTTGCAGCAGTGACGGCAATGGCTGGCCGCGTCTTTGCCGGCGATCCGTCTGAAGAACTGAAGTCATTGTCGGCAGTCTGTCTTGACGCCTCCGCGAAGGCCATGAAATGGGCTGAGGCCAATCCCGGTGTGATTTATATTCAGCCGAAGGATATTTCCACTGGCGCCTACGGTGATGATGACCTCTCTGACGAACTGTTCTGGGCACAGACTGAGAGGGCTCTGTCAGGCGGGATTGTTCCCGGACCGGAATTTCTGACAGGCATACGTGCCGTCACTCCTACCTGGAACCAGTCGTCAACACTCGGACTGATTTCTCTTGCGCTTGCGGAAGACGAATCATTCAGTGAACTGAGGGAAGCTGCAAAAACCCTTATTGTGGCATATGCCGATGAGCTCGCTGAAAAATCCACAACCTCGCCATACCGCATCAGCCTTGACTGGTTTGCATGGGGAAGCACCTCCGACGTATCTAACCAGGCGCTCATTAAGATCATTGCAATGAAGCTGACCGGTGACCAGAAGTACCTGCCCTCCCTCCAGGCTGATGTCAACTGGCTGCTCGGGACCAACCCCACCGGGTACTGTTTCGTGACCGGTTTCGGGACACTCTCTCCGATGAATATCCATCACCGTCCGTCAGGAGCCGACGGGGTGCCGGAACCCTATCCCGGGTTCCTGGTGGGTGGGCCAAACACGGTGGTGCTGACCGACTGTCCGCCCACGGTTAACCGTTCCACCTTCCCGGCAAAATCGTACACTGACAGTGAGTGCAGCTACTCCACCAACGAGATCGCGATCAACTGGAACGCACCACTTGTTTTCGTGCTGGGAGCTATGGACAGTATGAAGCCCTGACTGAAATTGAAAAAGTAAAGGCTTTCCCGGGCTGAACCTTGCGCGGAAAAGATTAATTTTAAGCACGCAGCTAAAATTGATACGAAATGAGCACCAGGAGAGCGTTTATTAAACAGGGCGGCATGACAGCCGGCGGACTCGCCACTGCAACCGTTCTTGGAAGCAGTATGCTGCCGGGCGTAACAGGCAATTCAAAAAGGCAGCCGGGCGTCAAAAGCTTCAAGATCACGAAGATGTTCACTGATCTCGTCAACTATGAGATGGAGCCCTTCCCGATCGCCCTTGGAGTGATGACACATCTTGACAATGCACTCGTGACAATTGTTCTTGAGAACGGCATTGAGGGCTACGGGGAGGCCGCACCGATAATGACAATCAACGGGGAGAACCAGCAAACCATCCTCGGCACCCTTAACAGCTGCAGGGAGTTCATTGTCGGCCAGGATATAAACAATTACAGGTCAATAGCCTACACTCTGAAGAGCGCCTTCTGGGCACAGTCAGCCGCACGATGCGCAATCGAGATGGCCCTGCTTGACGCCTGGACGAAAACCCTGGAGATTCCTTTTTACAGTTTCCTGGGAGGAACAGAGACCGGGATTGAGACTGATTACACCATCGCGATAGTTCCTGCCGAAGAGGCAAAGAAGCAGGCGGTAAAACTGGCATCGGAGGGTTTCAGGGTAATAAAAACAAAAGTGGGGACTAACCTGAAGGATGACATTGACCGGGTGCTGGCTATAAGGGACGGCGCACCTCAATGCGGGATGCTCATTGATGCCAACCAGGGCTACAATCCTAAAACAGCATTGCGCTTCATCAATGAGGTGGTCAGCCACAGCATCTACCCGGTAATGTTCGAGCAGCCGGTTCTGAAAAGTGACCTGGCCGGGATGAAATACGTAAGAGACAACACCGAGATCATGGTCGGCGCCGATGAATCGGTATTCACGCGAGCGGATGCAATCAATATTGTGCGCACGGGTTGCGCCGATGCCATCAACATCAAGTTGATGAAGTCATGCATAATAGAGTCCCTGGATATTGCTGCCGTTGCCCGCAGCGCCAACCTCAAGCTCATGATCGGATGCATGGTTGAGACGAACCTGGGGCTGGGTTGTGCGGCTCACTTCGCAGCGGGTGTGGGAGGTTTCGATTTCGTTGACCTCGACCCCTCTTTTGATGCAACGCAGTGCCCGGTAAAAGGTGGCCCGGTCTACACTGCCCCGTACTGGACAATCGGAACTGGTAGCGGCCTGGGATTCAGTGGAAGGCAGTAGGCAGTACTGGAATTTTCGACTTCAGATTTTCGACTATGTCCGCCCACCGGCGGATTGTCGATTTAATCAAAATTCGCAAATCGTAAATCGCAAATTCTTCTGACTTTACAGACTTTCGACTTTACGGACTTTACGGACTTTACGGACTTTTCAAATAATCCTCCAACGCTGCCACATACTCCGAAAACTTCTTTCTTCCAAGATCAGTAATGCTGCACATCGTCTGCGGATAGCTCTCCCCGAAGCTCCTGCTGACTGAGATGTATCCCGCATCCCTGAGCTTACCTATCTGCACGCTGAGATTGCCCGCTGTCGCTTCGGTCTTCTCACGGAGATAGGTAAAATCTGCCCTGTCGACACTGATTAGTACTGACATGATGGCCAGTCTGAGCTGCGAATGCAGCAATGGGTCAAGCTCCCTGAACGGTGTCATGGCTGCCCTTTTTTCTGAGTGAATAACCGGGAATCAGATAACCTGCTATCATAGCCACCGGCATCGCCAGTCCGGATACTGTCTGCCCGCCGAAATGAGCCACCAACGCCAGAACCCAGAAAGAGACGGCACCCCACATCCGGACATGGATTGCCGTTCCGTAAGTGAACATCTTCTCTCTCTTCTCCCTGACAAACCCGTAGATCAGCGAGACAAATACTCCCGGGATGACAAATAGCCAGACATGCAAGGAATTGCTCCGGTCTGTCAGCTTCCAGAGAAGAAACTCCGATAGGCTGCATGCAAATATCAACCATCCCCAGAAAAGCAGGTGAAAACTGCTCTGCATGATGCTCACCCTTGTCTTGTTAATCATTTAAGTAATGACCCTGAGGCTCTCCTCCCCTGTCATTAATTTTTCTTTGTTTTCCATGGCTTTTACTAATTTTACACTAAGTGTTGCAAAACTATCTGCTATAAATATAAACCAGTTTATTATATAAACTATATTATTTTATAAATATCTCCTATATTTTTTGAAGTATTTTCGTATATTATTGATTATCTGTTTAATATAAACCTTAGAAGAAGTGCCATGGGACTGATCAGGATTGAGGATATGGAGTTTTATGCTTTTCACGGTCACTACCGCGAGGAGCAGATAGTAGGCAATCACTTCCTTGTTGATGTGACCATTGAGACTGACACCGGTAAAGCGGGGAAGAGTGACGAACTGCGTGACACTCTGAATTACCAGACGGCATATCTTGTGGTTAAGAGGGAGATGGAGACGACTTCCAACCTCCTGGAGCATATTGCCACCCGTATTCTTGATGCCCTCTACGGAGAGCTGAGAGGTATAAATAAAGCAACAGTAAAGGTCTCCAAGTTAAATCCGGTGATGGGCGGCAGGATAGGAAGGGTGAGTGTGGAACTGACAAGGTAGTGATGCATCTCCGGATTGGCTCTCTTCCCCTTCAATAAATTGACCTCTCCTTGTACTGCGTCCCCATTTATCTCCTATTTTTGTAATCTCATTTTTTGAATCGATGAAAGAATCCGAAGAGATATTAAAGCCTGATTCACAGCATTTTATTGAACAAGCCATTGAAAAGGACCTGAGCGAGGGGAAGAGCGGAGGCCGTGTGCACACCCGTTTTCCGCCCGAACCAAACGGTTATCTTCACATAGGTCATGCCAAGGCCATCTGCCTTGACTTTGGAATGGCAGAGAAGTATGGCGGCAAGTGCAACCTGCGCTTTGATGACACCAACCCCACCAGGGAGGATGTAGAGTATATCGACTCCATCAAGGAGGACATACAATGGCTTGGTTTCACCTGGGAAGACCGTGAATATTATGCTTCGGACTATTTCGGGAAGCTCTGGGATTTTGCGGTTGCTCTCATTAAACGCGGCCTCGCATATGTCGACGACCAGAGCGCCGAGACCATATCGGAACAGAAGGGAACCACAACGCAGCCGGGTATGGCCAGTCCCTACCGTAACCGGAGCCTAGAGGAGAACCTTGATCTCTTCTTCCGAATGAACGAGGGGGAGTTTGATGAGGGCAGCCGAGTGCTCAGGGCCCGCATTGACATGGCTTCCCCCAACATGCACATGCGTGACCCGATCATCTATCGCATTCTGAAGACCCCGCATCACCGCACCGGCACAAAGTGGAAAGTCTATCCGATGTACGACTTCGCTCACGGGCAGAGCGATTATTTCGAGGGGATAACACACTCTCTCTGCACCCTCGAGTTCGAGGTGCACAGGCCGCTTTACGACTGGTTCATTGATCAGCTCAAAACGGACGACTACCGTCCGCGACAGATCGAATTCAACCGGCTCAACCTCACCTACACTGTGATGAGCAAGCGGAAGCTTCTCGAACTGGTGAAAGACGGAGTGGTAAGGGGATGGGATGATCCCCGCATGCCGACGCTTTGCGGACTGCGCCGCAGGGGATACACCCCGGAGTCGGTCAGGCGTTTCGTTGACCTCATAGGATACACCAAGGTCGAAGCCATAAATGATGTCTCCCTGCTCGAGTATGCTATCAGGGAAGACCTCAATAAGCGGGCACCCCGTGTCTTCGGTGTGATTAATCCCCTGAAGGTTATCATCACCAATTATCCTGAGGGCGGCACGGAAGTGATGGAGATTGAAAACAATCCCGAGGACGAGAGTCACGGAAAGCGGCAGGTGCCGTTCAGCCGTGAGCTTTTCATTGAGCAGGACGACTTCATCGAGAATCCTCCTCCCAAATTTTTCCGTCTCGCACCCGGACAGGAAGTTCGGCTCAAGGGAGCCTATATAATCAGATGTACCGGCTTGAAAAAGAACAACACGGGTGCTGTTGTGGAGGTGCACTGCACTTATGACCCTGAGACCCGCAGCGGCTGGCCGGATTCTGACCGGAAAGTCAAGGGCACGCTGCACTGGGTTTCGGCTGCACATGCCCTTGACGCCGAGGTCAGGCTCTATGACCGGCTCTTCAACGACGAGGATCCCTCCGGGCACAGGGATATTGATGCAAGGGAGTTTCTTAACCCCGCATCTCTTACCATCCTGACAGGTTGCAAGGTGGAGCCCTCGCTGGCAGAGGTGAAGCCGCTTGATAAGGTACAGTTTCAGCGGATAGGCTATTTCTGTGCCGATTATGACAGCCGGCCCGGCAAACTGGTTTTCAACCGCACCGTGGGTCTTAAAGACACATGGGCAAAACAAAACAAGTAGACCTCAGACCGCAGGACCTCGGGATGGAGCGAAGCGACAGACCTCAGACCTAAGGACCTTCGGACCTCTCCTTGGCATACTTTTTGCTCATTTTCAGGTAATTGCTTTGTTTTTTTCAACTTAAACCGAAGAAACATGAGAACAATTTTCAGATCAACTGCCTTGATCCTGCTTGTTGTGTTTGCATTTTCTTCCTGTGAAAAAAACTCCGGCACAAGCAAGGGAACCGCTAAATTTTCAATCGCTTCAATTGAGCAATCCAGTCAGCTGAAATCAACCTGGGCCGACACCGACATGGTTTCGTACCATCTGCTGGTATCTGTTGAAGACGCTGACCGCTCACCAGTCCTCACTGATCATCCTGTACCAGTCTATCTTTTCGGACCGGGATATATCAGCGAGGAGCTCGAAATGAATGAGGGAGACTACTTCCTTACCAAATTCATGTTGATCGACCCCTCGGGTACGGTGATCGCCGCAACCCCTATGGAAGGCTCTCCGCTGGCCTACCTGGTTACTAAGCCTCTGCCCCTGCAGTTCAGGATAAGGGGCGGCACAGCCACAACTGTCTCGCCCGAACTGCTGGCAGTTGGCAGCCACACGCCCGGCGATTTTGGTTATCTCAGTTTCGGCGGGTCGATAATAAAACCGCTGGATTTCTACACCGTCTGCATTATTGACAACCCTCTCAGCATGTCGCCGGTACAACCGCCCGTCGAGGCCACTCTCACTGTCTTTGCCGGCAACAACTGGCATTACAGCTTCAGACTTAAAGCTTCTGTCAACCATCTGGTCATCAGGGGAGGATACGAATTTTACACTTTCCTGGTGGAGAAAGAGGGTTACCCGCCCCGGAAGTTTGAATTCACAGCGCGTGAACTGAATGCCACAACCGAGATCAGCCCGCTTGTACTGAAGATCCCCTATGACAGTAACCAGTGGAAAGTCCTGGTGCTGCAGCCCGGTCCTGAAGAAGGCAAGGATGCGATGATCTCAAACCTGGAACCCGAAAAGAATTTTGGTGACCACAGATTTTTTGAAGCCACTTTCATTTCAGAGCCCATTCTGACTGTCATGCGTTCAAATGAAAGCCTGATCTCCTTTGACATGAATGCGGTGCCCAGGTCGGCAACGATAAAAAGAGTAATTCTTAACTTTTGGTACGATCTTCCGATGGTATGGGACAGCACAATCTTCTACCCGTCCGGAAGCGGAGGTATCCAATGGACAGGGGGAGTGCTTCAGAAGATTACTGAGCCATGGGAGGAGGATAAGGTCACATGGAGCGTGCAACCGAAGACGACTGAGGTAAACCAGGTATATATTTCGCCCTTCATCCTTAACACGAATATGATAACGGTTGATGTAACCAGGCTCTACGTCCGGGATCCGGTGACGGATGCGCCTGCCATTCAGGGTTACGGGATGTTCTTCCGGCTCTGGCCACAGGAGTGGGTCCCTGGATTCCGGTTTGCTTCAGGTGATTTCCCCGAGGCCGGGATGAGGCCGAAACTCACGATATACTATACACTGCCGTAATGGCAATTCCCTGTAGCCAGGTTGAATAAGAGTGCACCGGTCTGCGCCGGTGCACTTTGTTTTATTAAGCAGGGAGCTGCCTTAAAAATGAGTATGTTTCCTTAATAAGTTGGAAATTTTATATATTTGCAGGCTCATTACAGTGCTCCGTGGTGTAATTGGCAACACGTCTGACTCTGGATCAGAAAAGTTCAGGTTCGAGCCCTGACGGAGCAACCATAAACCGACATCTTCAGCCGGTTTTTTTCTTTTGCGATGGAAGGGCATGCCCTGCCGTGCCCCGCGAATGCGCCAACTGGCGGAGCAGCGGGGACACAGCAACAAAAAGCCGCCCTCTGCGGCTTTTCTTGCAACAATAGAGCGAGAAGCTAATCTGTTAATACGCGGCAGTTACCAATTGTTCCAAATACCGGGTCCAAAGCTGGCGTTTCAGCCATATCCTTCTGAATATAAATCGTTTATTGCATAGAAATAAATTTGTGAAAATTTTGAAACAGGCCTGTAACATATTTAAACGAGGTTTGCCCAATATCTTAAAAAAAACCTCATGAAAAACCTCATTCTGCTTTTTATTGTTTCCATTTTATTCTCATCGGTAAATGTTTTTGCAGATGAAAATGAAAGTGAGAATATCAAGACTGCCATTGCTGGCAGGGTAGTTGATTCAGAAAATTTGCCTCTTCCAGGCGCTGCAGTTTTCATAAAGTCATTAAACAAAGGGACGGTTACCGATCATAACGGGGTTTACCGCCTGATCGGGCTAAACCCCGCCGAGTACGATGTAACCGTTTCATATGTTGGTTTTATTCCGGTTACGAAAAAAGTTTCCCTTAAAGCAGGTACAACACAAACGCTTGACTTTCAGCTATCCGATAATGAAATAATAGGAGAAGTAGTGGTAATGGGAAGCGCCGGTGGAGTATTAAAAGCTCTTAACATGCAGCTAAACTCGCCGAGTATTATGAATGTAATTTCATCGGATCAGGTAGGAAGTTTTCCTGATCCCAATATTGGCGATGCCTTAAAGCGTATTCCTGGTATCCATGTGCAGTACGACCAGGGTGAGGCCAAATTAATAAGTATTCGTGGTACCGATCCTTCAAAGAGCACCATTTCAATCAACGGCACCGCCATATCCGGCACTGGTGATAACCGTTCGGTTGGCGTTGATGCAATCCCGGCAGATATGGTACAAGTCATTGAAGTGAGCAAGGCAATTACACCCGATATGGATGGTGATGCCATTGGTGGTGCTGTAAATCTGGTGACTCGAAAAGCTCCTTATTCAAAACGACTTTCTGTTTCTGGTGCAGGAGGTTACAACTTTTTGACAAGAGATCCGCAGATAAACGGGAGTATCATTTTTGGAGACAGGTATTTTAATGATAAGTTTGGAATTATCGGCTCTGCATCTGCTTATGACCAGAAACTGGGTTCAAATAATCACAACTCATCCTGGGAACCGACTATGGTTGGTAGCACGGAATATTTTGTCCCAAAATATCTCAATATTGAACAAACGCTTATGGAACGCCTTCGCCAGAGTTACACCCTGGGGATTGATTTTAAATTCAATGAAAACCATTCGATCGCGTTCACAGGTATTTTCAACGATTATAAAGACTGGCGTAAAACATACTCGCTGCGTATCGACGATATTGGAGGAGGCTATAAAGGAAACTGGTTAATGACTGATGAATACAGCGACATCAAAAGTTTTGAGCAGGTTTTCGATGATATTGAAAATTTCGAAGATGAAATTGACGGAGATATTGATGCTGACGGCGACGGTGTTAATGATGTAACCGGCAAACCATATATTGTTTTAGATGAAGACAACAATGGGATTGACGATAATTCGGGTACTATGTATGTGGATTATGATCCGGAACATCCCACATTCCATCCGGAACTTGAACGTCATGTTTATGCAGGTGCAAATCAAAAGGGTGGTGATTTAGTGCATAAAAAAATCCTTAACTATGGTTTTGAAGGCGAACATAACCTGGGCCTTTTGAAGGCCAACTGGAAATTCGCCTATATCTCAACCATAGAAGACGAACCAGATTCACGCGATTTCGAGCTGCAGAGCTACAATGAAAAAACAGTAGTGATGGACTTCACCAATCCCCGTTTTATTGGTCTTGATAAAGGGTTTGGGATTGATAATGTTGTAGAACAGATTGCAGGCAGAACTTCAGCAGATATCGATGAAAACAGGGTAGACACCTGGGAACTGGACGGTTTTAAAGGTCGTGAAAGACGGTCATCGGTAGATCAGTTCCTTTACCAGACCGATTTTGAGCTTCCTCTCATTCAGGGTAAATATGAAAATAAACTGAAATTTGGAGTGAAAGCCAAAACTATGGATAAGAGCCGTAAAATTCCCGGCCGTGTCAAATGGAAACCTCTCGACAACGATCCGGAATCTCCCGGTGTATATAACTGGAAATGGATGTGGAGCGATTTTGCCCAAAACATGCAAGATGTAAGTTCGGCATTCAGCAATTCATACTATACAGTTGGACAGTCGGTTACAGCCGATTGGGTTGGACAACAGAATACAAGCTACGACGGACCAACCGACAGATGGAAAATAGTCACGCTTTACAATTCTGAAATTGCTGATGGCTACACAGCTTCTGAGGATATTTACAGCGGTTATGTTATGTCAACACAGAAATTAGGCGATAAGATGAGCCTGCTTGCCGGGTTACGTGTTGAACAAACCAGAGTAGATTACCATGGTTTCGAATATTTTGAACGCGCTGAAACCTTTGATGAGGTAAGCGCCAGTCAGGATTATGTTTCACTTTTGCCAGGTATTCACCTGAAATATATGCCAACCGCAAAAAGTGTATTTCGCCTGGTTTACACCAAAACAATCAGCCGCCCTAATTATCGCGATATTGTACCGTATACCAAATGTGATATCAGTGATTTAGAAATCTTTTTTGGGAATCCTGATATTAAACCAACTTTGGCCCACAATTTCGACCTGTTGGGCGAATATTACCTGGGATCCACCGGTCTGCTTTCAGCAGGAATTTTTATAAAAAATATCCGTGATTATGAAGTCCGGATAATTGAGGTTTTGCCATGGGAAGAGGTTTCACCGTATTTAATAACCCCCGATGAAATTAATGCCCGCACCGATATTACAGAAGATCAGAAAGCCAATTACATAAACCGGTATAATAAGGCTGAAGGAAAAGAATTTGAGAGTTTTACACCAGGCAACGGAGGGAATGCTAATCTCTTTGGAGTAGAAATAGCTTTTCAGAAAAAACTTGATTTCCTTCCGGGAGTGTTGAGCAATTTTAGTGTTTACGCCAACTATACCCACAACTGGGTCGATAATAAAGACAATGAATACGAACTTTCAGGAACAGCCGAAGACATTCTCAATGCCTCGGTGTCTTACGACAGCAAATTTTTTAGCGCCCGCATATCGTATAATTATACGGCCGACTTTTTAACCAGCAATGGACAAACCGAACAATATGACGTTTTTTATGATAAGGTTTCGTATCTCGATGCAAACATCGATATTTTTATCACCAACAACCTTGTATTTTTTGCCTCGGCCAATAACCTGCTGAACGAATTACAGCGCACATATCAGTGGAAACCTGATTACACCTATTCATCGCTGGAAAACGGAACCAGGCTGCAGGCCGGATTGAAACTGAATATTTATTAAACTCCTACAATGATGAAATATCTGTTTTTGGTACTTATTTCTGTTCTTGTATCTTGCAATACGCAGGTTGAGCAGAACGGGGTTAAACTAAGTGGTAGTGAATTTCCCAATTTCGAACCTACTGTTTTCCCAGACAGAGTAATGCTTTCAATTTCTGGCGACCCGTCAACATGCCGTGCAGTCTCGTGGCGTACCGTTTTTGAGATTACCGGAAGTTACGGAGAAATTGCCATTCTTGACTCATCGCCTAAATTTGAGGATAAAGTGACTGAAGTTACCGGAACAAACTCGCCGTGGGAAGAAGGCAGTCGGGTTTCAATGGGCCACAAAGTAATTTTTGAACACCTAAAGCCTGAAACTAATTATGCCTACCGTGTGGGCGATGGCGAAAACTGGAGTGAATGGTTTCAATTTCGAACCTCCTCAGCCGAAGACGAACCTTTTACCTTTCTTTACTTTGGTGACGTACAGAACGACATAAAATCGCTCGGTTCACGCACGCTTCGTCAGGCATACACGCATTTCCCTGAAGCTGATTTTATGCTTTTAGCCGGCGACCTTGTGAGCCGAAGTAACGAGGAATACTGGCGTGAATTCTTTTACGCAGGTGGCTGGATTTTTGGAATGATGCCCAGTGTCGTTACACCGGGAAACCACGAATACGACAAGCCGGAAAATCAACCACGCACTTTCTCCAAACACTGGAACCAGATCTACAGCGCACCGGCAAATTCGCCTTCAGAAAAATATTACAATCGAAATTACTATCTGGATTATCAGGGAGTTCGATTTGTGTCTTTTGATTCTCCGGCACTTGGTGAAAACAAGGAGGACAGCACCCTTGTGATCACCTGGCTCGATAAAACCCTTGCTGAAAACCCTAACAGGTGGACGGTGTTTTTCACTCACTATCCGGTCTATTCGTGTTCACAGGGACGAAACAACGAAAAATACAGGAATACAATAAAGCCGTTGCTTGAAAAATATAGCGTTGATTTGGTACTTGCAGGACACGATCATACCTATTGCCGAGGTTTTAATCCAGAGGGAGTAGAAGTCAGGGGAAAGAATATGCCGTTGTATGTGGTTTCGGTAGCCGGTCCCAAAATGTATGGGCTGAACACCAGTTTCTGGAGCGAACGCATGGCTTCGATGACACAACTTTACCAACATGTTTCGGTTAGCAGGGAAAAACTCGAATTTAAAGCGTTTACCGTTGCCGGCGAACTTTATGACCATTTCATAATCAGCAAAAACGAAAACGGCATGAACACTTTTATTGAAGGCCCTGAAATTGCTGCAATCAGCCAAAGGACTGAAATACCGGAAAGCTTTATTGAAAATTATTCAAAAGAGGAACTGGAATTATATAAGCAAAAATTCAAAAAATAGTGGCTCTGTTTAATGGTAAAAAGAGTGGTGCCGCCAAAACCGGGATGCCGGACAGGATAGCAATGACAGGTCATCAATTAAGTGCAAATAGAAGTATACATGAATAGCCGTTCAGTTATAGTTACTGTTACAGTTTTAACACTTACGCTCCTGATGCAGTCGTGCAACCGACCAGACAGAATGTCGCGAAAAGCAGGTGAACATATTACAACTGTCGTACAGGCAAGTGCTGAAACCGACCCCACAATGCAGGGCAAAAACGTGGATTCTGCTGATGACCCGGCCATTTGGATAAACCGTGAAAATATTGAGAATTCTGTTATTATCGGTACCGATAAAAAAGGCGGACTGGCTACCTACAATTTAGCCGGAAAACAGCTTAATTACTACCCGACTGGCTATATGAACAACTGCGATTTACGCTACGGTTTTAAGCTTGGTAATAAAACCATAGACATACTGGCAGCCAGCAACCGAACCTTTAATTCGGTTTCACTATTCAGCATAAATATAAACGGGGAACTCGATTCAATTCACAACCGGATAATCAAATCGCAAATGACCGGCGAAGTTTATGGTTTGTGCATGTACAAAGAGACAGAAACGGAGAAATATTATGTCTTTTTGAACAGCAAATCAGGTGAAGTGGAACAATATGAATTGTTTGCAGCAGAAAACAAAGTTGATGCAAAGCTGGTCCGCTCTTTTTCATTGGGAATGCAGTCCGAGGGAATGGTAGCCGACGATATTACCGGAACACTGTACATTGGCAAGGAACAAGCCGGGATACTGAAATTTGATGCCAACCCCGGAGAAACAGCCGAGGGCAATATCCTTCAGAACAGTTCTGAAGAAAATAATAATATCAGATTCGACATCGAGGGACTTGCCATTTACCCCACAGACAGTTTAAATGGATATCTCATCGCCTCAATACAAGGGAATAATTCATATGCTGTTTTTGAAAGACAGGGAAACAATAAATACCTCGGAAGTTTCAGAATCACCGATGGAAATATTGATGGTGTACAGGAAACTGATGGGCTGGATGTCACTGCTTCACCGCTGCCCGGCTTCCCAAAGGGGATTTTAGTGGTTCAGGATGGTTTTAATTATGAAAACCACAGAAAAAAAAGCCAGAACTATAAAATTGTTTCCTGTGAGGAATTTGAGGAATTTTTCCGGGAATATCGCTAATAGTTACTTGGCTTTCCGTCATCACTCTTAATCAAATTACCGCTCCCTCCCTAGTCGTAGCTGAGGGGGAACACTTAAACAACAACCGGCCCAACAGCCGGTTTTTTGCTACTGAAGTGAATACCCTGCTGTGCCCCGCGAATCCGCCAACTGGCGGAATAGCGGGGACGGAGTAACAAAATATTCAATCAATTAAACACTTCCCGACGGAGGTGTTTTTTGTTTGTTGCCAGGTTTTTGACGGATTCTAATGGAATAGCCTGAATATATTCAAAGAAAAGTGGTAAGTAACACAACCCTACTGAACGGAGCAACCATAATCGGCTGAAAGTCCCGTTTTTCCCGGGGAGATGGGACGCGACATACTCCATTGTGGAATCAGATCCCGGCTGTACCCGTGATGACAGGAGTGTCCGGGCCGGGGTCTGTCATAGCATTACGGATTTTCAATGACTTTTACCACAACATTCCCCTTCTTATGCTGTTTTTCAACATATTCATGTGCTTCACGGATCTGTTCGAGAGTGTATGATCTGTCTATTACAGTCTTCAGTTCTCCCGATTCAATAAGCTCCTTCAGAAACAGCAAATCATTCGGGCCTGCTTTTGCAGAACTGATTACGGATATGTACTTTCCTCCGGGCTTCAGGATATTTCTGCAGGCTGACCTGGATGTTTTTCCAACTGCATCAAAAACAATATCAAACCGGTTATCCTGTTTTGTAAAATCTTCCCGTGTATAATCAATAATTGTATCTGCTCCGAGTGATTTTACCATTTCCAGATTTGCGGTACTGCAGACTGCTGTCACCCTGGCTCCAAAATGCCTGGCAAGCTGAACCGCAAATGTACCCACACTCCCTGAGGCTCCATAAATGAGTATTTTCTGTCCGCTGCCTATGCCGGCTTTCTTTAAGAACCTAAGAGCCGTCAGACCACCTGTTGGAACCGTTGCAGCTTCATCAAATGACATATTTGATGGTTTTATAGCTACCAGATCATTTTCAGGAAGGCATCTGTATTCAGCATATCCCCCGAATCTGAACCCGCAAAAGGCAAAAACATTATCACCCTTTTTGAATGATTTGACTTTTTTGCCCGCCTCTTCTACAACCCCTGCCAATTCAAATCCCAGGATATTTACTTTTCGGGGCTTGAATAATCCATTGTAGAGCCTTGCGGCAAATGGGTCAGCCTTCCGCAAACGCCAATCTCCTGCCGTTACAGTAGTAGAATAGGTCTTTACCAATATTTCATTGTCTCGCGGAGCAGGTTTTGCCACCTCCCGGAGTTGCAGAACATCCGGTGATCCGTACCTGGTGTATACAATTGCTTTCATGCAGGGCTGCTTTTGACTTTCATTAATGTCCCTGTTGGTTCTTTCAGTAATCTTTTTTTACCAACAACCATTATCAACAATTATATTCCGGCAATGTTCAATTTCAAGCCACACTTATAAAAACGGGATTTCTTCCTGCCCGGACAGCCATGCCGGGATTGTCAAAGAATTATGCTATAAGCCTGAGGCTCAGGAGAATCAGCGGAAGGGTGATGACACTCAGTATGGTGGAGACGAAGACATTCGCCGTTGCAGTATAATCATCCTTTCCCAGGATGTTCACCATGATAACCACATTCACCATGCAGGGCATGGCCGCCTGCATTACAATTACATTCAGGACCTCCTTCCGGAGAAGTCCCGGGAAGAGATAATTCATCAATACAAATATCCCTATAAGCATGAACGGAACCACCAGCAGCCTGTTGACTGACAACAGGTACACATTCCTGTTGCCCAGCATCTTTCTGGCGTCGGCAAAGTAAAGCACCGCGCCGATATATATCATTGAGAGATAGGTGGTGGTGCTGCCCAGGGCGCCAACCGAGTCGAGTATGATCGGAGGCAGCTTGACTGAAAGAAGAAACAACACAAACCCTGATATTATGGCAATAGTATTAATATTTAACAGCTTCAGCAGGTTGTTTTTCATGCTGAACTTACTTCCCGGCGTCACCAGGGCCACTCCGACAGTCCACATCAGGATGTTTGAAACAAGTACAAAAAGGCTGGCATATAACAGACCCTCCCTGCCGAACTGAGTCGCTATCAGCGGAAGCCCAAGGTAGATAACGTTCCCCAGCATGCTATGAAGCCTGAATATTGCCTCGTGACTCCCCTTCAGGCCAAAAAGCTTTGCCACGATGGCCCCCATAAGCAGCATGAACAGCAGAACGAAGAGTGAAAGGAGCAATGCCTGCATGCTGCCCGCAAGAAGTTCCGGCGTCAGGTCTACCTTGCTGAAGTTGGTGAACAGCAGAGCCGGCAGGGTCACATAAAAGATGATTCTGGACAGCACATCCTTTGTAGCCACGGTGAATACCCCGGCCCGCGAGGCAATGATCCCGGCCAGGACCAGGATGGCCAGCACTGCAATCTGTCTTAATACCAATTCCAACGCCATATAAATGAAAATTTAAGTACCGTGCCGAAGGGCTGATTTCAACATAGCAGGAAGTCCGGCTCAACCTCCCTGAACCCGGGTTTTTAAAGGTCCGAATTTAGGATTTTTATTCCTGACTTGATTTACCCGCCCGAAGATAAGGTGAGCCGGCTGAAAAAACGGGTGGATAATTTACCTTCGCAAGACATTATATTTGAATCAGTAAAACTTACGCAACTGACATTTATACCCATTCGGAATACAAAAATAATGAAAGAAAAATTTGAAGTCGAAAATCCGGACTTTCTCCTGAGCCCCTTTACGGGGATGACAAAGCATCATTACATCGGGATGGCCACATACCTGCTTGAACGTGCGTTCACTCACGTACGCTCGATGGAAGACCCAATCACCTTCCCCATTGTGCCGGGAAAGACCTACCCGCAGGAGGGGTCCCCCGACTGGCGGTTCCGCTCGCTTGAGTTCGAGGCACTTGAAAGGACATTCACGCTTGCGGGGCCACTAATCCACGTCGACCCGGAAACAACAATCAGGGGCATCAGGCTCCGCGACTACTATCATCTTCATCTCTACAACGCTCTCACCCCGGGTCATCACAATTCGCTTCCCATGCCGCAGGATCTCCCCGATTCAACATACCAGTTCACCTGCGAATTCGGTGGCCTGTTCAAGACCCTCCTGCTGATGCCTGACACCCTCTGGTCGACGTTCTCGCAGAGGGAAAAGGATGATATGGCTGTGACGATCTCGGCATGGGCACACCACCGGACAACGCAGAACAACTGGCGGATCTTTAACATCGTAACCCTCTCTTTCCTGAAAAAGTACGGTTATAATATTGACGATGACCTGCTTAAGGGCCACCTCCTCTGGGTGGCATCCTACCACTCAGGCAACGGCTGGTACCTTGAACAGACATACAACTATTACTCCATAAGCCTTTTCATTGTTTACACAACCATCTGGTGCAGGACTTTCGGCGATGAACATTATCCTGAAATTGCAGAGATAATCGAACGGTCCGCGCAGAAGCTGATGGAGTCGATCACCCGCTTTTTCGGCCGCAACGGGTTTGTGAACATGTGGTCGAGGAGCATCTGCTACCGCACCTGGGTCTCCGGCGCCTTCCCCGTGGCCTTCATGCTGAAAAACAAAACCCTCCTTGATCCCG
Organism: Bacteroidales bacterium; assembly: GCA_049294275.1. GTDB lineage: Bacteria > Bacteroidota > Bacteroidia > Bacteroidales > VadinHA17 > SR-FBR-E99. The sequence continues at coordinate 42,655 of JBAQCQ010000071.1, read as the reverse complement.
GTTTTGCGCGCAGGCTCTGCTCGGGCTCCCTCCTGCAGTTTACTGCCAGGAAGGATTTCTACCACAATGACATTCCAAGCCTTGGTTTCTACGGACACAGGGAGTACATGGTACAGAACTACAGCTGCCCTGCCAGTCCCTTCATCATGTTCCTACCTTTCATCTGCCTTGCACTGCCTGATGACTCACCCTTTTGGAGCGCAAGGGAAAATGAGGGATTCTGGACCGTGATCGGATCAGAATCACAGGTTACTGTACTTGAGAACCCTGGGCTTGTTCTTGTCAATCATGGCAGAACCGGGACCTCTGAGATCATTCCCGGGAAGGTCTATTACGACGATCCAAACTATTCAAAGCTGGCATACAATACCCATTTCCCCTGGGAGGACCATGACCCGCAGGGGGGCACATCGATGGAATACAGCTTCAGGAGCCTCGATCCGCGAGATGTCAGGGGTGATGACATAAACTTTTACCTGACCGGCGCAACCCTGAGCAACAGCTCCGACAGGAGCCGGGTATACTCCGCCTCCCAGAGCATGGTCTACAACGGCGTCAGGGACGGTGTGATCTACCGTCAGGCCCTGATGAGAAGACCTCCCAACAACGGCGTGGGTTATATCATTGACCTGGCAGAGATCATAATTCCCGGCGGGGTGATCAGGGTCGACCGCTGCCGGATGGCTTTCGAGCATGAGCTGACACTCGGCCACTTCGGCCTGCCTCACATTGAAGGAAGGACGGCAGAGGTCAGTCACTCTGAAGAGGGAGGCAGGAAGATCATGACAGCCTCAATCCCGGGCAGAAGTATCGCCCTCATTGCCTACTCCGGATGGGACAGGCTGGAATCGCTGGTGCATACCGACCGTAATGCGGAGGCAGACTACAGCACCGTCATCTATGCACACAGGAAACGCACAGCCAAAAACCCTGCCATGGAACTGATGATCGCAGTTTTACTCCATAAAACCGGGGACACAGGGTGGACGCCGGAGGAGCTATCTCCGATAAGTGAGTTCAGGATAATGGATGTGACACCGGCCTTTTCGCCACTTGGTGCGGAGTTAACCCTGCGTGATGGCACAGTCCGTAAAATTTACTTCGAGGAGATGGACGGCAACAGGAAATGCTGACCAGAGCACAAATAATTCAGATACAGTTAATACATTTGACAATTACCCCTGATCGTACCGAAATATGAAATGCCCCAAACTGTTTTCAGCCGCAGCACTGCTTGTCAGTGTCATGTTCTTCCTGGCGCCTCAGACAGAGGCTCAGGTATCCGTCCCTGACCCCGTGAAACACTTCGGGTTCATCCCCGGATCAGATTACAATCTCTTCACCTACGAAGAACTCATCGATTATCTCATGAAGCTTGACAAAGCCTCACCGATGGTAAGCATTGAGGAGATAGGCGCCAGCCCGATGGGAAGAAAGATGTATATAGTATTCATCTCCTCTGAGAAGAACATCAAAAACCTGCCAAAGCTGCGTGAGATCAACAGGGAACTGGCGCTGAATCCCTCCCTTTCTGAAGGCCGGAGAAAAGAGTATATAGCTGACGGCAAGGTCTTTTTCCTTGCCACCTTATCAATGCACTCCACAGAAGTGGCTCCGTCACAGGCTGCCCCGCTCATAGCATACCAGCTGGTCACCACCACCGATCCCCTGGTGAAAAAGTACCTTGATGATGTGGTTTACATGATGGTGCCGAACCATAATCCTGACGGGATGGATCTTGTTGTGGAGAACTACAAAAAATACAGGGGCACACAGTATGAGGGGGCCTCACTTCCGCAGGTCTATCACAAGTATGTGGGTCACGATAACAACCGCGACTTCATCAGCCTCACCCAGGAGGACACAAAGGCTATTGCACGCATCTGTAACCTCGACTGGTTTCCCCAGGTTATGGTTGAAAAGCATCAGATGGGCTCGACGGGCATTCGTTATTATATTCCGCCGGTACATGATCCCATTGCCGTTAATATTGACGGTGAGTTATGGAGCTGGACCGGTGTCTTCGGAACAAACATGCTTCGGGACCTGACGGGTGCCGGCCTGACCGGTGTTGGACAGAATACCATTTATGACATGTACTGGCCCGGCTCAACAGAGACATGCATCTGGAAGAACGTCATCGGCATGCTCACTGAAGCAGCCAGCGCACGTGAGGCATCTCCCATTTATATTGAGCCCAATGAGCTGCAGGCAAGCGGAAAGGGGCTGTCAGAGTATGACAAGAGCATAAACTTCCCCGCACCGTGGCCCGGCGGATGGTGGCGACTGGGTGACATCGTCAGGCTTGAGATCGAATCTACCCTATCCGTGATAAAGACATCCTCACTGCACAGAGGTGACATCCTCCGCTTCAGGAATGATATCTGCAAAAGGGAAGTGGAGAAAGGCCGGAGCGAGCCGCCTTATTATTACGTGGTGCCGGCCGGGCAGGCTGACCAGAGCGAACTGATCCGTTTCGTCAACCTGATGAGGGAGCAGGGTGTCAGCTGCTACCGGCTCACTGCTGATCACACCCTTGACGGCATCAACCTTAAGTCGGGAGACTTTGTCTATCCACTGGCACAGCCTTTCAGGGCTTTTGTGAAGGAGGTGATGGAGAACCAGGAGTTTCCTGTCAGACACTATTCCCCCGGCGGAGAGGTGATAAGACCGTATGATGTTACAAGCTGGTCGCTGCCTCTTCACAGGGGACTGACATCGTATGAGATCACCTCACGCGACCATGCGTTTGAAGGCAAGATCAAACTGTTTGATGAAGAGTATGCTCCCCTGCAGAAGAGTTACCGTCTGCCGGCAGTCTTCCCGGTCACCAGCAACGGCAGCTTCATGGCTGCCTTCATGGCTGCCGGGAAAGGCATGAAAGTAAGTCGTCTTGACAGTGAAGTGCAGATTGAAGGCAAAGAACTTGGTAAAGGCAGCTTCGTAATCACCGGCGGTGATGCCACTACCCTCGGCACCATTGCAAAAGAGGCGTGCACTGAGCCGGTCTATGCAGGCGGGGCAGGCACCCTCCCGGCAACAGAAGTATCCATTCCCCGGATTGCCCTCGTAGAAACATATTTCAGCGACGTGGACGCCGGATGGACACGATACCTCTTTGACACCTACAGTCTGCCATATAAGATTATCCGTCCGGGCGGATTCGCTGACACAGACCTCGAAGGAGAGTTTGACATAATCATCTTCCCCAGCTCACAGAAGAACATTCTCATGACCGGCAAGCCCGGCTCTGACGGTGCAGCATATATGAGCAGCTACCACCCCGACTACCAGAAGGGAATGGGCAAGAAGGGGTTTGAGAGGCTGCTGCTCTTCCTCAACAACGGAGGAACGATTATATCTTGGGGCCAGTCGACTGATCTCTTCACCGGCCTCCTGGAGATGACAGCTGACAGCACAACGGCGGCATTTACGCTTCCGTTCGCCAATACCGCTGACCAGGCAAAAAGAGACGGTCTCAGCATCCCCGGATCGCTAGTGCGCATTGAGCTGAAGGAAGATCATCCCCTCACCCGGGGAATGCCGGCGTCGGCAGGTGTCTTCTACAGGGGGAATCCCCTCTTTACCACCAGTGTTCCAAGGTTTGACATGGACCGCAGGGTTATCGGGCGCTTCCCCGAAAAGAAGATACTGCTGAGCGGTTACTGCGAGAGGGAGGAGTTGCTGGGTGGCAAACCGGCTATGATCTGGCTCAGGAAAGGTAAGGGTCAGATTGTACTCTATTCATTCAATCCCCAGTTCAGGGCCTCGACCCAGGGAGCGTACAAGCTTCTCTTCAACGCGCTTTTCCTGCCCCCGGCTGAACAGCAATCGAATTAAACCATGAAAATTCTGATAATTGAAGACGAACCCAGGGTGGCCTCCTTCATCAAGGAGGGGCTTGAGGAGAATGGCTACGACTCGGAGGTGGCATATGACGGCTTTTCAGGAGAAAAGGTGGCGCTGGAACCCGGAATTGACCTGGTGATCCTTGACCTGATCATTCCGGGGAAAAGCGGAATCGAGGTTTGCAAAAGCATAAAATCGGTGAATGCGGATCTCCCCGTGCTGATGCTTACGGCTCTCGGCACCACGGCCGACAAGGTTACCGGTTTTGATGCCGGGGCCGACGACTATCTTGTCAAGCCTTTTGATTTTCCCGAGTTGCTGGCAAGGATAAAATCGCTGCTTAAAAGAAAAACCCCGGCATCGCAGCAGCCGGAATCCCTTAAAGTTGCGGACCTTGAGCTCGATCTGCTGAGAAAGGTTGCCATCAGGGGAGGAAGGGTTATTGAGCTCACCGCGAAGGAGTTCTCCCTGCTTGAGTACTTTATGCGCAACAAAGGAAGAGTCCTGTCGCGGGTTGATATTTCGGAGAGGGTCTGGGAGATAACCTATAACACTGGCACCAACGTGGTTGAGGTTTATGTCAATATCCTCCGGAAAAAGATTGACAGGGATTTTGAGCCAAAACTGATACACACCAGGATAGGCATGGGTTATATCTTCACCGACCAGTAATGAAAATCCGCCAGAAACTGACGCTGCAGTTCTTCCTGATGTCAGGCATAATAATGGTGCTCTTTTCCCTGACCGTTTATGTCTCCTCAGCCAGGTACCGGCGCGACGATTTCTTCCAGAGGCTTGAGAGCAGGGCAAACAGCACCGCCAGGCTGCTCATCGAGGTTGATGAAATTGATGCGGAGCTGCTTAGGAAGATTGAAGAGGACAACCCGGTCAGCCTTCCCGATGAAAAAATAATAATCCTCGACAACAACAACAATATCGTCTACACGACTGATCCCCGCAATGTTATTCTATATGATGAGGTTCTTCTTGACAGGATCAGGATTTACGGCAAGGTAAGGACGCGCAGCGGCCGGTATGAACTGATGGGTGTGCTCTTTTCCGAAGGAGCAGACCGGTTTGTGGTCCTGTCTGCAGCAAGGGATATATTCGGGGTTGACAAGCAAAAGAACCTCAGGATGGTTCTCCTGCTTCTTAACGGCATATTCCTGCTTCTTTATTACCCGGCGGGTTGGCTGCTTGCAGCCCGGGCCTTCTCTCCCATCTCAAGAGTTGTCGACAGGGTTGAGGAAATATCAATTGCAAGTCTTAATCTCAGGCTTGATGAGGGTAACGGGAAAGATGAACTGGCCCACCTGGCCCATACCTTCAACCTGATGCTTGACAGACTCGAGACTGCTTTTACAGTTCAGAAAGACTTTATCTCAAACTCCTCGCACGAGCTCCGTACGCCGCTGACAGCCATTACCGGTCAACTTGACGTTCTGCTTATGAAAGACCGTTCGACAGGAGAATACCGGGATGCCATTGTTGCAGTGCTTGAAGACATTCAGAATCTTAACAGGCTTATTGACAGGCTCCTGCTGATGGCGTATGCAAGTTCCGAAAGCGCGAAAACCGGATTTCACGAGGTCAGGGTCGATGAAATACTCTGGCAATGCCGCGATGAACTTGTGAAGTATGAAAAGGGTTACACCGTAAACATATCCCTTGACGAGACAATCTCCGGAATGGAGAACATGGTGGTTCTGGGTGATGATCAGCTTTTACGGTCAGCAGTGACCAACATCATGGAAAACGGATGCAAATACTCCCCTGACAGATCGGTTGATGTTGATCTCAGTTTCGTCGCCGGCAAGCTGTCAGTCAAACTCAAGGACCGTGGGCCTGGTATTGCTGAGGCTGACCTGGCCAGGATTTTTGAACCCTTTTACCGTGGTACGGTAGCCGGGAAGGTCAAGGGCCACGGCATAGGTCTCTCACTGGCAAAAAAAATCATCGACATACACCAGGGAGAGATAACAGTTGTTTCGAAACCGGGCTTTGGCACGGAAATAACCATCTTACTTCCGCCGGCTCTGCAAAGGCTGGTATAAGGCTGATCCGGGCAGGGCAGAATGTAATCCTGCTCTTCACAGGCAGATTTAAAGCCATTCTGCCGGATTTTAACCGGAATTTAATACGAATTTAATTGCTTCTTTATCCCGCCACCCTATCTTGCGTTCCTGTTAAAGCCTGAGCAGGAGACGTTTTCCCTGAGGGTTGAGATTACGACGAACACTCCGGGCGACTGCCGGAGCAATATAATTAGTATCTGTTATTCAACATTCTGTTTATTATTTCTTACAGGGGGTGCGGGGTGCTGCACCTCCTTTTTTTATACTGCTCTCTAATGCACTGCTCCTGTCGTGAACTGCAAGCAATATCTAAAATCATTTGCCGGAAACGGAAATTGTTTTATTTTTGACATTAGTTGCACAATCATCTTAAGGTCTGTATTACATTATAGCGTTCACCTAATGAAAAGGAATCTGCTGATAGCATTTCTGATTGCCTCATTTTCCACAGGCATATCCGGGCAGGACAGGATCATCACCCTCAACAATGACACGATTGAATGCAGGATAAACAAGGTGACCCGCAGTGAAATTTATTTTGACATTACCACTCAGGGAGTCAAAACCACAGGGAGGATGCCGATCACAGATGTCAGCAGCTATTCAGTATCACCGGCATCCGGTGGAGAACCGTTTTACCGGAATGTAAGCAGCGGATCCGCCGGCAGGCTGAGAATTGGCCTGAACGGAGGGATGGGTTACATCATCAGCAGCTCGGAGGAAGCCGAAGAGTCAATGGTCAGCATGGGGGTGGCAGATGAGACGGCCAGGACATACTACGGAGACCTCAAATCAGGCTGGTACGGCAGCGCAGACGCCACCTGGATCTTTCGGCAAAGGTACGGAGCCGGGTTTAAATACAAGTTTTTCAACACTGAATCCGGATTCGAAAGTTATTTTGATCCGGGTGACGGATACAACCTTTTCTATTCAGCCTATAAGGAAAACATCTTCGTCAATTTTGCCGGCGTGTCATTATTCTATATTGAACCCCTTGGAAAAAGCGGAAAATTCAGCCTGTACTCAGCCTATTCCATGGGCCTGGCATTTTACAGGAATGAGCTCGAGGTCTTCTACGGAAACTTCCTGATTACGGGAAACGCCCCCGGGCTTGACGGCAGTATCGGACTTGAATACCATATTACACCGGCCATTTCGGCAGGTGCTGAACTCTCATTGTTCACTGCAACCATCCGAAAAATAAAGATCACGGACGGAGAGACAAGTGAAACAGTCGATCTCGAAAAGGAGAATTATGAAAACCTGTCAAGAGTGGAAGCATCAATGGGAGTCAGATTTTATTTCGGAAACAGATGAGACGGTCGACTTACATTTTCGGTATTTTACTTTTGCTGTTTGCGGCAATATCGTGTAATGATGATTTTCTTGCCAGAAACGATGCCGAACAGTATAACCTTTCTGATACACTGTTCATTACAAGTTATGATTACCTTGTCGATTTGACATTTGAGCTTCCGGAGAGGATCAAATCGGATTTCACGGTGTTCATGCATCCACGGTGGCTCACTTTCCCCTCACCGCACGGCAGTGTGAGCAACGGCACGGTGGAACTGGCATTCAGCGTCGATGAAACCATCCTGCCCATGGGATATGCCAGCTATTTAGGCAATGTGATACTTGACATCACTGACTACGGCTTTGTTTCCTTCACCGTAGTCTTTACCAACTTCGGAACACCTACACTTAACTGTTCCCCGTCAGAGATCGTATTTGACCGTACCTATTCCGGGACCTTCTATCTGAGCACCAGTACCGACGGCCTGCTGGTGTGGGAGATCCCTGAGATCCCCGGCTGGCTGACCTTCTCCAAAACGTCAGGCGTATTGCTTCAGGGTCAGGATGAGGCGATCACTGTCAACATGAATGCCGGCATGATCACCCCTGAAACAGATACTGATGTGAATGTCAGGATATCCGGTAACTCAGTAACCGGAGACTTTCTGCTCAGAGTCCGGGTTACCCCGGAGACAGCTCTTCCAACCCGTTACATTTCGCTGAAAGGTATTGTTACAGATGCCGAATTCCATCATGAAACAGGACTTATGGCCATTTGCACCAGATCGCCAAACTCACTTATCCTTCTCAGAACGGCTTCCGGTGAGTCAGATACCATTTCACTCGGCAAGACACCTGGCTGCATAAGCATATCTGAAGACGGTCACCGGGCCGTACTGGGTTACCAGGAAACATCCGTGGGATACGTCAACCTTGACACCGGTGAGATTATATCAGAATATACCCCAGATTGTATCCCGTTTGACATTGTTCTCGGGGGGAACGGCTGGTGCTATGTTTCTCCGGCAACCGATCAGTGGGAGGTATTGAGGAACCTTAATCTTAACACGGGGGAGATAGTCTCCAATCTGAGGTACTCTGACTTCTATGAAAAGACAATAATCAGGAAAGTGCCGGGCAAGCCCATTATTGCCGGGACGCGATCTACATTATCACCCTCAGGGCTGCTCCTTTTCTCAATAACAGGAGAGGGACCCGTAAATGACACAATCTCATATTACCATGAAGATATGGGTAACCTTTGGGTCTCTGCAGACGGTTCACGGTTATATGGAGCCAGCGGTAAAGTATATGATCTTCCTGCGTATGACACTGAATCCCACTCCACACTGCCTCCGTCCGGTCAGTTAAATATGGAGCTTTCATTTATATCTGCCTTCGATGAGTGTCCGGCTGCCAGTACAATCTTTGTAACCACATCCCATTATCACTTCCTGGCAGGTTTCTCTTCAAACATTGAGATGTTTAATACTGTCAGCCTCGAGAAAACGCGCTCACTCAGCGTTGCTCCCATTGTATCCAATGAAAACGGAACGTGGGTGTCTCATGAAACAAGCCCTCATTATCTTTTCGTCAACAAGGAAGGGTCTGTCCTGTTTGCCCTCAAGACCCTGAAATACGGATCCACCCAGGATACATGGTATCTGGAAACAATAAACCTTGATTAGCAGGGGAGAGAGTGCGGTGAACCAGTAAGCTGCGGCCTAGGCTGCCGGTTTGTTCTTCTGCGCGTGGAAGTAGGTCATCCCGTTCAGATCCATCATGCCCACAAGTTCCAGGCCAACCTCCCTGAGGAGATTTGTGACAGCTCTCTTTGTCAGGTACCTGTTTGTCTTGGAATCAATGAAACTGTACATCCTGTTTATGAACGGAATCCTCGACTCAATGCCGTTCTCATAAGCCTCGGCCTTCTCTGAGAGCTGGCCCGGAAGGCTGCTGTATTTATCCGAGAACCCGCCCTGAACCCTGTTGTCAACAAAACATCCGATGAAATTACTGTTGTTGGGAAGCATCTCCTTGATCTGCCTGAGGAAATCCCTAACCTCCCTGACGTGGTTAAGCTGCCTTAGTGTGATGACAGTCTTTATTCCCTTCATATCTTCAGCATCATAGAAATAGTGACGCGAAGAAGGAATGACCAGCATCCCTGACTCCCTGATCAGCCCAAGACGGTCAAGGTAATCAATAAGTCTCTGACGCACTTCAATGTCGAGCTCATCAAAAAGGTGCATAAGTCCGCTGTCTCTTAGTGAGAGTTTCCTCGGACTGAGCCTGGCGAAGGACTGGTCTCTGACTAGGTCTGGGTTCAAACCGGTAGTTTCTTTATCAAATATTTTATCAATAACCTTTCTCACGCAATTTCTGTGCCACTCTTCTTAAACAATATCCGGCAAACCGAAATTATCATGTCGAAGATATCGACTGTTTATAATAACACCTAAGCTATTTTGATGTTCACATGACTGTCTTTGACTAACGGACGAAAAACGAAGGTATGCAAAAAAAGATCGCAAGTCAAGTAATTCGATCAGGGGTTTTGCATCAAAAAAGGGGTAAGCTGGCAAGCCTTTTCTCACTCCTTTCCGGAGGAGCGCTGAACCGTGAGTGTGGATATAAAATCAGTGTTTAATGCTGAATTCCTTATAACCTGCCGGCGGGTGTTCAGTCACCTTTGCAGAATCGACAAACCCTACTCCCGGTCCCTTACGGCACCAGGCGGCAAAACCTGCAAGCTGCTCCCTGGTTCCCTCGGCTTCGATATAAACGCCTCCGTCGGGGAGATTCTTTACGTAGCCGGTGATATCCCTTTTCCACGCCTCGCGGGCTGCGCTCCACCGGAAGCCCACTCCCTGGACCATCCCGGTGACCAGTATCCTGTACAGAATCTTATTCTCCGCTTCCATTTTGAAAAAGAGATTTGGCCGGATGTGGTTATAATATCAATTCACCTCCAATTTAAGCTAAATTTACACATTTTCCGGCATGATCTTTTCACAGCCGGATCAGTACAAAAAAATGGAGTGATTCCTGCTGATGAGCAAGAGATGGAAAATAATTATTGTGATAACCGGGGTGATTATCTTCATCCCTCTGTTTTTCATCTCCTCTGTCTATGCAGGCATCTTCGGGAGACTGCCGGGCAAGAAGGAGCTTCTGAGCTATAAGAATGCTACCGCCTCCGTTGTTCTGTCTGCTGAGGGAGAACCTCTCGGCAAATTCTATTCCGAGAACAGGACAGAGGTATCTTCCGGCCAGATTCCCCGTCACCTGGCCGATGCGCTGGTGGCAACCGAGGATGCCCGGTTCTATGAACATTCGGGGATAGACACGAAGTCCCTGATCCGGGTCTTTTTCAAGACCATCCTTTTCAACGACCGCAGCGCCGGGGGAGGAAGCACCATCACCCAGCAACTGGCGAAAAACATGTACGGCAGGAGAGACTATCTCATCCTTCCGCTTTTCCTGAACAAGTCGCGGGAGGCGTTGCTGGCCCGCAGGATTGAAAAAGTGTATACCAAAAAAGAGATACTGACCCTCTACCTGAACACGGTCTCCTTCGGTGAAAACCTTTATGGGGTTGAGTCCGCGGCTCAAAGGTACTTCAGCAAAAAGACCTCTGACCTCAACATTGAGGAGGCAGCCATGCTTGTCGGAATGCTGAAGGCCAACACCTCATTCAATCCCCGCCTCTATCCGGGCAGAGCAGTGAACAGGAGGAGAGTGGTCCTCCGGCAGATGGAAAAATACGGTTATCTCGGAAAGACTCAGGCTGATTCCCTGTCTGCCCTGCCGCTTAAGCTCAACTACAACAAGGCTGATCTTTCGGGCCCGGCCGACTATTTCATGGTCAGGGTCAGGGACGAGGCTGAGCGAGTGCTCCGGGAGATAACACCGCTCCGGGGCAATGAATGGGATATTGAGAAGGACGGACTCATAATAAACACCACGCTCAGCCTGACATTGCAACAGGCGGCGGGCCAGGCCTTCACCACGCATCTGTCCAGAATGCAGAAGAGGCTTGACGAACAGTACCGGACCTCCGCGGGCAAAAGAGCCCTGAAAGAGATCCCTGACAGTCTCAGGCAGATGATGACCACACTGCATGCAGGACTGCTTGCCATTGATCCGGTGAACGGCGCCGTAAGAGCCTGGGCCGGAGGTATTGATTTCAAAACTAATCCCTATGACCAGATACTGGCCCGCAGACAGTTGGCATCGGTCTTCAAGCCTTTTATCTTCGCGGTAGCGTTGGAGGACGGGATGGACCCGTGCCGCTATCTCGACAACGACTCTGTAACTTTGTCTGGCTTCAACGACTGGAGTCCCGAGAATTACAACCACTCATACGGAGGCAAGTATTCCCTTGCAGGTGCGCTGGCACAGTCGATGAATATTCCGACTTTCAGTCTCTACATGCTGATCGGTTTTGACAAGGTTGACCGGATATGGAAAAAGATGGGGTTTTCATTTCCCCTTGTAAATACACCATCCCTGGCCATGGGGACAGCAGAGGCGAGCATCCTTGAGGTGGCAATGGCTTATGCCTCTTTTGCCAATGGCGGGCTGAGGGTCACTCCCCGGTTTATTGAATCGATCAAAGCACCTGACGGCAGGCTTCTGTGGCAGAATCCCCCTCCTGCCGGAGGCGAGCGGGTGCTGTCAGAAAGGTCATCCGTTCTAATGGGTGCCATGCTGCAGAAGGCCATCAGGGAAGGGACCGGCTCATCGGTGTACAGCGTCTACGGAGTGAAAATCCCGCTTGCCGGGAAGACAGGCACCTCGCAGAATTATGCCGATGCCTGGTTTGCCGCCTTTAATCCAGGCCTGGTAATCGTAAGCAGGGTGGGCGCCTCCACCCCCGCAATACACTTCAACAGTGGCAGCAACGGATCGGGAAGTGCGCTTGCCCTCCCGCTGGTGGCCCTGACACTCAGGAAGGCAGAATCAGACGCCGGGCTGATGAAGATGATCAGCAAACCCTTCCCTGAACTCCCTCCTGAGCTTGCCGGTGCACTCGACTGCCCCGACTTCAGGGATAAGACCTTCTTTGACAGGCTCATAGACATTTTCAAGGAAGACGAGATAAACTATGAAAAAGCCGGCAAGCGCAGGCGCCCGTTCCGGATCAGGATCATACGGCGGTGAAATTCATCAAAACTTCATATGGCTTTTGTTTCTTGCATCGCTTGAGTGTAAACCAAAAAAAGAAACAACATGAAAAGAATCGTATCAATCCTGATGACAGCAGCATTCCTCCTCATTCCGGGAGCATGCAACAGAAATTCCTCAGAGGGTGAAGGTAGAGTTATTGTCAGTGTAACGGATGCCCCGTTCGATATAGGCTCAATAGAATCAGCCACGGTTACAATAACCAGGGTTGAGATAAAGAAAGTGGGCGATGGAATCAGCGACGGCAATGCTTTCATGACTCTGTCTGACGATACCGTAACCATAGACCTCATTGACCTCCGGAACGGGATTACCGAGACTCTGCTTGACATGGAGATTCCTGCAGGGGAATATGACATGATAAGGCTTTATGTGGATGAAGCAGGACTTAAACTCAGGGATTATGCTGATCTCTACAATGTAAAAGTGCCGAGCGGCAGGCAGACCGGGATAAAAATCAAGATTGACCCGGCCCTCGAGGTTGCAGAAGGGCTCACCTCCGAACTGCTTCTTGATGTTGATCTGTCGAGGTCATTCGCGCTGAGAGGCAACATGCATAACAACAACGGATTCATCTTCAAGCCGGTTGTCAGGGCGGCCAACATGACCACCGCAGGAAGGATTGAGGGGATGGTGACTGACACGGCTGACGTGAAGATAAAGGAGGCAACGGTCTGGCTTGAGCAGGACACCGTTGTTGCGACTGCCTTTGCCGATACGCTGGGATTTTATGCGATTATAGGTATTCCGGCCGGGACTTATTCAATCTCAGCTGCCAAAGACGGGTATGATACCGTCCGTTTTGACGCGGTGAATATCGTCGCAGGAAACAAAACCGTACGCAATTTTGAACTGACCAAAAAGTAAGAGTCTGATTCACTTTCAGATGACCTTTATCAAGGCCGTGTTCCATGGAGCACGGCCTTTGTTTTTGATGAGGAATTTGCTAAATTTGGATGTTATACCTGAAATGACAGTCAGAAGGCAATTCCGGCCATTGAATAATAAAATCAAAAACTGATGAAAAGAAAGAGATTCCTGTTGAATGCCGCCATGCTGGCAGGAGCGCTGCTGATAGTTATATCCTGCGCGGTCAATCCCGTCACGGGAAGGAAGCAGATCATGCTTATGTCCGAAGCCCAGGAGGTTGCTCTTGGCATCTCCTATGATCCCCAGGTTCTGGCTTCGTTCGGGCTGTATGATGACCCTGAACTGCAGTCATTCGTTCAGGCCAGGGGTACTGAGATGGGGAAGATCTCGCATCGCCCTAACCTTGAGTATCATATAAAGGTGGTAGACTCCCCTGTGGTGAATGCCTTTGCCGTGCCCGGCGGTTTCATTTACATTACCCGGGGGATACTGGCTCAGTTCAATAATGAAGCTGAGCTGATGGGAGTTATCGGTCATGAAATGGGGCATGTTACTGCCCGTCACTCCGTCAGCCAGATGACTAAACAGCAACTTGGGACACTGCTGCTGATTGGTGGTATGATTGCCTCTGAGAAGTTTGCCAATTATGCCCAGTATGCAATGCAGGGCATGGAGCTGCTCTTTCTCAGTTACAGCCGTGAAAACGAGCGTGAAGCCGATGCACTGGGTTCCGAGTATGCCACGAAGATGGCTTATGACGGAACCAAGATGGCCGACTTCTTCGAGGTGCTGAATAAGATGAACATGGCCTCATCGCATGGAGGCGTGCCTACATTCCTTTCGACTCATCCTGATCCGGGAGACCGTTACAATGCGGTTCTCAGGAACACCAAGGCATGGCAGGACAAACTGGCACTGCCCTCATACAAGGTCAACGGCGACTCATACCTGAAGCTTATTGACGGTATTATTTACGGTGATGACCCCAAACAGGGCTATACCGATGACAATACTTTCTATCACCCCGAGTTGAAGTTCAAGTTCTCCTATCCTCTTGGCTGGACTCTCACCAACGCTCCCACCAATGTCACCGTACAGCCCGCTGACGGCAAGGCGCTGATGCTCTTTACCCTTTCAAACCAGAAATCACTCCAGGCAGCGGCAGACTCGACACTGGCACAGTACGGCCTGAAGCTGCAACGGTCAGAGAGAAGAACCGTCAATGGCATGCCTGCCATTGTCACCCTGTCAGAACAGGAGAGCCAGAACCAGTCGACCGGTCAGGTAAGCGTCACTTCAGTGCTGTCATACATCATTGAATACGGTTCCATGTATTATGTCTTCCACAGTGTGGCAGCCGAAGCGGATTTTCAGAGCTACGTCAGCAACATGGAGGCATCGATGAAGACCTTTGCAAAACTGACAGATCCCAACAGAATTAATGTCAAGCCAAAAAGAGTTTATGTCAAGCCGGTTCAGCGTGCCGGAACCCTTTCCAGTGCATTCGCCTCTTACGGTGTCAGCCAGGAGATGATGAATGAACTGGCGCTGCTGAATAACATAGAGCTCACCGACCAGGTGCAGGCAGGAAAACTCATCAAAATCGTGTCACAATAACTCACGGTAAATTGGCAGATACTAACTACAGCAAATCAAGCCTGGAGGCCTGGCTCGGCAAATACGGGCTGATGTTGAAGGCACCCTTTATCCAGAAAACAAACTTTTTCGAGAAGCGATACATGGAATGGGACGGTGATCCCAACCAGGTGCCCACTAAGGATAAGAAATTCATCTTCGTTGATGCCTATGCACGGTGGCAGATTACCGATCCCCTGCAGTTCTTCAAGAGACTGACCGACGAGAGGGGAGCACAGTCGAGACTGGCTGACATCCTCGACGGAGAGACGCGCGACTACATTGCGGGACACAACCTCGAAGAGATAGTCCGTTCAGTGAACCGGACCCCCACCTCCTCAGGGCTTGTCGGGGAAGAGGCCGGTGACACCCTGTCTGACATTCAGACCGGCAGGCTTGCAATTGAAAAGATGATACTGGTCTCATCCAATGACAAGGTGAAGGACCTGGGGATAGTGATACTTGATGTCAGGATCAAGCGGCTGAACTATGTCGAAGAGGTGCGGACACAGATTTATGAGAGGATGAAGAGCGAGCGTTACCGTATTGCGGAACGATTCAGGTCGGAGGGCCAGGGTGAAGCCTCGAAGATTAACGGTGAGAAGGAACGTGACCTGAAGACAATACAGTCAGAGGCCTTCCGAAAGGCCGAAGAGATACGCGGCCGCGCTGATGCCAGGGCGGCATCAATCTACGCCGGAGCCTATGACAAGTCGGCATCGGCAAGAAGCCTCTACGGTTTCATGAAATCGATGGAGACATTCCGCACAACCTTTGATTCGACAACTACCATTATACTTTCTACCGACAGCGAGCTTTACAAATACCTGGTTGGTTTTAACTAGGCGTCGTAACCCTTCGCCTTTAAAAATCCAAAACTGACCGGCAGCATCCATGTCGAAGGATAGCCATTGTTGGTCAACATCTGGCTACCGTACATCAAAACCGGCTTGTCAAAAGGCTTTTCCCGGCTTAATTTGGTCCTGAAATGAACACGTGAACGGTTTTAAAGCCGTCACCGCATAGAACAATGATGAGACCATATTATCAGATAACAGCCGAAGAGATAGGAATTGTCCTGCTCCGGAAAAGAAAGATTGCCAAAGCACTTCGCAGGTGGTTGCGTGAAAAAGGTTTGTCCTACGAGTACAGTTTTTACATCCAGTAATCTTTCAGATCAAGGTTCTGTTTTGAATTTTCCGGAGTTAAAAGAGGGTGTCCCAGAGGAGCACCCTTCTTTGTTTTACCACAGGTGCAGAAGGCAAGACCTGATATACAAAAGGCCGCAGTCTGAGACTGCAGCCCTTGCTCAACTATATTTGAATGTAGTGTGCGCTTCAGCCCCTGTCAGGGAAGAGTCTGCGCCACCAGTAATATTTCTTAATTCTTGCCATAATCTGATTGCCTGCAAAATTGCATACAATTTCAATTACAACGCAGGAATTGTCATATTATTTTTTCAGCAGATCGCGTATTTCCTTCAGAAGGACAACCTCATCACTGGGAGGGGGAGGCGTTGCCGGTGCCGGCTCTTCTTTCCTCTTGAGATTATTCATGCCTTTAATCACGAGGAAAATACAGAAGGCGACAATCAGAAAATCGATGATGTTCTGAATGAACATCCCGTACCTGATTGAAACTTCACCTACGGCAGGCTGAATAACAGTGGCTCCGTCCATAACGGCATCGCTGCCTTTCTGAAGGATGGCCTTGAGGTTCGTGAAATCGACTTTCCCCAGAAGCAATCCCAGCGGCGGCATAAGCACGTCATTCACGAGTGATGAAACGATCTTGCCGAAGGCGCCGCCGATAATGATACCCACAGCCATGTCAAGCATATTGCCCTTTATGGCAAACTCCTTGAATTCTTTTACAATTCCCATAATCTTAAGGTTTTTGGTTAGAAAATACGATCAGGTTAACATGATCAAAGATACGAAAAGTCGGACATCAATATTTTAGGAATTAACATTAGACTTATCTGATTGTTTATTAGTTAATGCGGAGAATTTTTGCTATCTTACAAATTCGATTCTGGCACTAAATACTATTTGAAAATATTTATTATTAACCAACAATTCCAAGATTATGGCAGTATTAAAAGTTATTGAAATCCTTGCATCCTCACCTGTAAGCTGGGAAGATGCAACAGCCGCCGCCGTTAAGTCGGCAGGCAAGACGGTAAAGGAAATACGTTCCGTATACGTACAGGATCAGAGTGCGGTGGTGGTCAAGAACAAGATCACTGAATTCCGTGTCAATGTAAAGATCACTTTTGAAGTAGTTTAATTAAACCGGACAAATCATGGGACTGATTTCATTCATTAAAAATGCAGGTGCCAGGGTCTTCAGGTCGGAAGAAAAGCGTGAAGAAGAAAAGGCAAATCTTATCACGGAGCATATCCGGAAGTTCGGATTCGATGTAAGCGGGGTCAAGGTGACCGTGGATGATGAGAAGGTTGTTCTTCAGGGTAAGGTTGACACGCTTGCAAACAAGAACAAAATCATTGTAACTGCCGGCAATGTCAATGGAATATCGGTGGTGGAAGACCACCTGCTTGTCAATGCTCCGCCTCCGGTTGCACCTCCTGCACCCGAGAAGCAGTTTTACACTGTAAAGAAAGGCGACTATCTCTCCAGGATCGCAAAAGAGGTTTACGGTGATGCGAAGAAATATACGGTCATCTTTGAAGCCAACAAACCGATGCTTAAAGATCCCGATCTCATATATCCGGGACAGGTACTGGTTATACCGCCGCTTCAATAAAACAAATGCAACCCATCAGGATGATACAAAGGGTGCCCCCGCCGGGCACCCTTTGTTATTTAACCGGTATATTCGACTGAGAGGATTAAGGAAAAGGAGAAGGAGGCTGCGGGAGGAAAATAAATCGATATCTTTAAACCGAAATCAAGTCCCAATGAAAAACTACCGCCTCCCCCTGCTTATTATCGTTCTGCTTGTAATCACAGCCGTCATTGGTTGTAAACCTGGTACACCCTCCACCTTCTCATTGCCCCGAAGCACTCCGGAGGCGGAAGGCCTGTCATCGGAAGAGCTGATAACCTTCCTCGACTCGGCTGCTGTAAGCAGTCATGAGTTTCACAGCATCATGATCGTCCGTCACGGGAAGGTGATAGCGGAGGGATGGTGGGATCCTTACAGTGAGGAACTGAGGCACACCCTCTATTCCACCAGCAAGAGCTTCACCTCCACTGCTGTCGGCTTCGCCGTCAATGAGAAATTATTAACCGTCAATGACAGGGTGGTTTCATTCTTCCCTGACCAGCTGCCGGATACGGTATCGCCTTTCCTCTCTGAAATGACGGTGAAAGATCTCCTTACCATGTCCGCCGGGCAGTCGCCTGATCCAACGGGGACCATCACCTCCTCATCAAAAGAATGGGTAAGGAGTTTCCTGGCGCTGCCGGTACTGAAGGAGCCGGGAACGGAGTTCCTTTACAACTCAATGGCCACCTTCATGCTCTCAGCCATTGTCCAGAAGGTCACGGGGGAAAAGATAGCCGGTTACCTTCGGCCGAGGCTCTTCGAACCTCTTGGCATAGAGGGATATGACTGGGAAGAGTCGCCGGAAGGTGTCAATTCAGGTGGATGGGGCCTGCGTGTGAAGACTGAGGATATGGCGAAGTTCGGGTTACTGTACCTGCAGAAGGGGATGTGGAACGGGAAACAGATAATTCCTGCTTCCTGGATTGAAGAAGCTACTACATTCAAGATTGACCAGGCTCCCGATGCAACCGCAGAGGTAAAGGAGAAGAGCGACTGGATGCAGGGTTACTGCTACCAGTTCTGGCGTTCACGCTACAACACTTACAGGGCAGACGGTGCCTTCGGACAATATATCATTGTGATGCCGGAAAAGGATGCAGTAGTGGCCATAACGGCTGAATCACCCGATATGCAGGATGAGATAAATATGGTCTGGAAGTACATACTCCCGGCCATGAAGGAGGAGGCTCTGCCAGTTAACGGTGAGGCGGCAGGCAGGCTGAAGGAGAGACTTGCATCACTGGCCCTTCCGAAACCTGAAAAGAAACATGAACCGGCAATGGTGTCTTCCCTGTCGGGAAAGATCTTCAGGCTTGAAGAAAACAACCAGAATATAGAATCTATAGCACTCCTTTTCCGGGGTGATACCTGCCGGCTGTCACTGGCTACAGGTGATCACTCATACAAAATACCCTTTGGCAGGGGAGAATGGGTCACTTCTGAAACGGACCTCTCCGGCCCTTCCCTGATAAGACGACCGGAGACAATGTCCCTGAACAGGGTTGAGGGGTCATACGGCTGGAAGGATGAAGGCACCCTCGAGCTCTTCCTGCGATACATCGAGAGCCCCCATCATTTTAAGATAACCTGCAGTTTTAACGGAGACACGGTGGTGGTGCAGTCGCGCCTCAGCATCCCTCCCGGGTACGACCTTAAACCTATAAACGGATTCTGGAAAAGTAACTGATCCCCGGTTACTGTTCGGGCGGGATCCCCGCCAGTTCCCTGACCACCACCGAAGCGCAGACAATGCCGAAGGCGGCAGGCATGTATGACATTGTGCCTACACTGGAAGCCTTGTTGCTCTCGTCGGAGCCACGTACTATTAGCTTCTTGTCAACAACCTCCGGACTGTAAACGGCGGTAAAGCCTTCATGAACACCCAGCTTATGGAGCTTTTTCCTCAGCATCCGTGCAAGGTTGCAGAAGTTTGTTTCGGAGATATCGGCTACCCTGATTGCCGTGGGGTCATACCTGCCGCCTGCACCCATCGAGCTGACAATTCTGAGGTTAAGCCTTAAGGAGTGAAAGACCAGGAAAACCTTGGGTGATAGGGTGTCAATGGCATCAACCACGTAATCGAGTTTATCCTCTTCCAGGATGTCAATCATCCGTTGGTCACGGATGAATTCCGGAATGACCTTTAGATTCAGGGAAGGGTTTATGTCGAGGAGCCTCTCTCCCATCACCTCGGCTTTTTTCCTTCCTGTTGTGGAGGTAAGTGCCGGCAGCTGCCTGTTCCTGTTCGCCGCCGTCACGGTATCGCCGTCAATTATTGTCATCGCACCTACACCGGCGCGGCATATCATCTCTGCAGCCCATGATCCCACCCCGCCCAGTCCTGCGACGAGCACATGCGATTCCTTCAGTTTCTGCAGAGCCTCCTTGCCGAGAAGCATCTCCGTGCGCGACAGCCACTGTTCCATCAGAGCCCGTAATTGAAAAGTGAATTGAAATTGCCTTTTACAAGTGCTGCAGCCCTATCTTCATCATACCCGGCCGTTACGGCAAAAATCCTGTAGACATCTGCTATTGATCCCCCGGCTTCATCTGTCTCAAGAAGGATCCGGTTATGGCTGATCACTTCGAGGATCTCCGTTGTGATACCCTTCAGCCCCAGTGAGAACCAGAATCCCTCAGCAGCCAGTGTGGCCGCCAGCATTACGTTTCCCCTGAATCCGTGGATGACCCAGGGCCTCTCCGGGTTCACCTCACTGTGTGCACGGCGCAGCTCCTCCCATCCCCTGACGCAATGGATCACCATCGGTTTGCCCATCAGGCGGGCTGTTGCGGCCTGGAACAGGAAAACATCATTTTGAAGCTCCATGCGAGGGCCCTTAAGGCGGTCAAAACCGGCCTCCCCGATCATGACAACATGGGGATGGGCAGCAGTGAGCAGAAGCTCGGTCCGGAGCTGCGGCGCATTTTCCTCTGTCAGCTGCCAGGGATGAATGCCTGCGGAGAAGAGAGTGTTCTGCGGAAAGTCAGCCGGCACATCATCCCCTGCCATGAGATTCCGGATGGTTATGGTATCCCTGGCTCCGCCGTATTGATGCGAGTGAAAGTCAATGTATATTATTTCCCTCCCGGGATTCATGACAGTGACGGCGAAAGTCTGCTTATGCCGTTCTCAAGACGGCGGAGGATCTCATCCCGTCCGGTCAGTTCAACAATGTCAAACAGGTGCGGCCCCCTTGACGCGCCCACCATGAGGAGCCTGAAGAGGTTGAGGATTGTCCCGGTATTATAGGGACTGCCGGCAATCCACTCCTTTACCGTTTTTTCAAGGTTTTCAGACGTAAAAGGCTGCACACCTGCAACCACATCCATAAGCTCCTTCATCTGTGCGGCAGAGTCGGCATTCCATCTCTTCCTCACCACCTCGGGGTCGTAGCTCTCCGGTGCGACAAAGAAGAAGTCAGCCTCATGCCACAGATCCTTTATAAATCCTGCCCTCTCCTTCACCAGTGAAATTATTCTTTTAAGTGTTTCAGGCGCAGGGTTGAAGCCTTTTTCCCTGACCACAGGCATAAAAAGAGCCACAAGTTCTTCATTGCTCTTCATATGAAAATACCTGGTATTGAACCACTTCGCCTTATCAGGGTCGAAGCGTGATCCCGATTTGCCCACCCTGTCAATTGAGAAAGCCGCAATCAGCTCATCCATGGAGAATAACTCCTGTTCAGTGCCGGGGTTCCACCCCAGAAGGGCGAGCATGTTAACGAAGGCTTCAGGGAAATATCCCTCCTCGCGGTATCCCGAGGCAGTCTCACCGTACGGCCAGTAGAGAGGAAATACCGGGAAGCCCATCTTGTCGCCGTCGCGCTTGCTGAGTTTGCCTTTGCCCGTTGGCTTGAGCAGAAGGGGCAGGTGGGCAAACAACGGTACTTCCCATCCGAAGCTCCTGTAAAGCATTACGTGCAGCGGCAATGAAGGCAGCCACTCTTCGCCCCTGATGACGTGAGTGATCTCCATCAGGTGATCGTCAACTATGTTTGCCAGGTGATACGTCGGCATGCCGTCGGACTTATACAGCACCTTGTCGTCAAGGGTCGACGTGTTCACAACTATCTCTCCCCTGATCAGGTCGGTGAAATGGATATCCTCATTGTCCGGCATGCGGTATCTGACAACGTAGTGCTCTCCGGCAGCCAGTCTGGTCTTTACCTCTTCTTCTATCATCGTAAGGGAGTTACACATTGTCATGCGTGTATTGCAGCCATAGTTGAAGGTCTCACCGCGCGATTCATATTCCTGCCTCAGCCTGTCAAGTTCTTCGGGGGAATCAAAGGCATAATAGGCATCGCCTTTGCTGATCAGCTCATCAGCATACCGGTGGTAGATATCCTGCCGGTCGCTCTGCCGGTAGGGTGCGAAGGGGCCTCCCTCCCGAACCCCCTCGTCGACCTTTATTCCTGCCCATTCAAGCGAGTCCATGATATAATCTTCCGCACCCTCGACCAGCCGTGCCTGGTCGGTGTCTTCGATCCGCAGGATGAAGGTCCCGCCGTGGTGTTTCGCAAACAGGTAGTTATAGAGGGCGGTGCGTACTCCGCCGATGTGCAGAGGGCCTGTGGGGCTCGGGGCAAAGCGCACCCGTGGTTTTTTGTCTGTCATATCCTTAATGAGTTACCTTCACTTCATCCGGTCAGAACAGCGGATGCCGCCGCAAAAATAATCAAATAATATGGTCATGACCGGGTAATCGCCGTCTCATTAAACAGCGGAATGTTTCAAAGACAATTCAGCAACCGGCGATTGACCGAAACTAAAGCTTATATGGCTCCCGGTAGCTGTAGTGCAGCATGGCGGTGGCGGCACCGTCACTGTCCCCGGTAAAGACTTCCGCGACAGGATCCCACCGCAGTGTCCGGTTAAGCATTACGGCAATGTTTCCCAGTGTGCAGACGGTACAGGTGCTGTGTCCTGTCTCCACCGGGACCACAGGGTCTGTGCGCTGGCGGACAGCCTCAATGAAGTCAAGCTGGTGCGGTATCTTCGTCTCATACGGTCCCTCCGCATCACCCCCGGCAGCCGGCGGCGGGATAAGGCCCGGGTCCGAGGCGCTGAAGTGCTCGCGTGACACCTCAATCCATCCCTTTTCGCCCCAGAACTTTACTCCCTTTGTTTTCTTCTCATCAAACGGTTCTGAAGTCATCACCGTTCCGGTAGAGTAAACCCATTTAATGTATTCAGAACCGTCTCCCAGCGGAGCTATCTCCAGCGGTCCGCTGCCGTCCATTCCAAGTCCCCACTGGGCTATGTCAAACATATGGGCGCCCCAGTCTGTAGTGAATCCGCCTCCTGTCTCGCGGTACCAGCGCCACCCTGCCCAGAACTCCTCGTCGCGCGGCGGATCAATTAATATTGGCGGATTGAGCTCGTTGTTGTAATGTATCGACTCAGGAAGAGGCCCCAGCCAGAGGTCCCAGTTAAGACCTTCCGGTACCGTTTCGGCAGGCAGGTCATAGGGCTTTGGAGGCGGACCCACATGCGCATTGACCAGGGTAATAGCCCCCAGGGCTCCTGACCTTACCATATTGACAGCATGACGGAAATTGGGATCAGATCTCTGCTGGCTTCCCACGCCAAGTATCCTGCCTGTCTCACGAACAGTCTTTCTCAGCTGCTGACCCTCATAGATTGTAAATGTCAAAGGTTTTTCAAGGTACACATCCTTTCCTGCCCTGAGTGCCGCAATGGCAATCATGGCATGGGCATGGTCGGGCACAGCGATCACAACAGCGTCAATATCCTTTCTCCCGAGCAGATCATCGTAACGCTCATAAGTACGCACTGCCGCCTTCCTGCCTGTGCCGGTGTAGTATTCATTAACCCTGTTCTGAAAACGGGTCCGCTTGATGGCGTAGACATCACACCCCGCAACAACCTCAACACCCGGTATCCTTATGAACCCTTCCATCAGATATATAGCCTGTCTGCCAAGCCCGATGAAACCCAGCCTGACCAGTCCGGGATCTTTCCGGCCTGTACAACTGCTGGCTATTCCGGGAATGATCATTGTTCCGGCAAGGCCGAGGGCTGCACTGCCCAGGAATTCCCTCCTGTTCAGCGATCTGGTTTTTCTTTTCATAAGGAGCTGTATTAAGGTTATACGACTTATACCTGCAAATATAGCAATGAAAAGTTTCCATACCAACCTGCCCCGGATGCGGCAGAACGGATATTGGAACTAATATTGTAAATTTAAGACCTGATCGTTTCACAAACCATGGAAATAACCAGAAGCCTATGTGCGGCAGAAGGTTAATCAAAGTAAAACGGACAAATAATTAATCTATGAATAAAGCATTTATCGTTGCTGCCCTGCTGTCAGTTATTGTACTGTCAGCGCCCCGTGAATGTTCAGGGCAGGATCTCAAAGGCAGACGGGTACTGATTGTCTTTGGCGGATGGGATGGTCATGAGCCGGGCAAATATGTCAGTATGCTCCTCCCCTGGCTTCGCTCTGAAGGCGCCGTAACTGATACCACATCATCGCTGGATATATATACTGACAGTATCTATATGAGCAGTGTTGACCTTATCATACAAGCCTATACCATGTCAACGATAACCCCCCGTCAGGAGGAGGGATTGCTGGCGGCAGTCAGGGGCGGTGCCGGCCTGGCCGGATGGCACGGCGGCCTGGCCGATGCCTTCAGGAACAATCCGGCATACCAGTATATGGTGGGAGGACAGTGGGTGGCACATCCGGGTGGTGTGATTGACTATGCTGTAACCATTACCGACCCTGATGACCCCGTTACCAGGGGTCTGTCAGCCTTCGCCATGCACAGTGAGCAGTACTATATGCATGTGGATCCTAACGTGAAAGTGCTGGCAACAACCACATTCAACGGTGAGCATGATTACTGGTCTGAAGGATGCACTATGCCGGTAGTCTGGAAGAAGATGTACGGCAGGGGAAGGGTCTTTTATTCCTCGCTGGGCCACGTTGCCGCCGACATGGAGGTGCCTGAGGCGCTTGAGATACTCAGGAGGGGCATCCGCTGGAGCGCGGCGGGCCGGCATGAACCTGCCGGAAACCTGGTAATGCCGGTCTACTGAGATGCCTCTCAGCCTCCGTTAAAAATCATGTTTTATGACATCTGTTTGTATTATTTTTACATCATAACGAATAAATCATTACTCCCGATGAAAAAGATGAAAGCTCTGGTAAAGGTCAGGGCGGGCAAAGGTTTATGGATGCAGGAAGTACCGGTTCCCGAACCCGATTACAATGACGTAATAATTAAGGTTAAGAAGTCGGCGATCTGCGGAACCGACCTGCATATCTACGAGTGGAATGAATGGGCACAGAAGACCATCAGGGTGGGGATGACCATCGGACACGAGTACATGGGATTCGTTGAGAAGGCCGGTCCCGGTGTCACAAATGTAAAGGTCGGCGACAGGGTCACGGGCGAAGGGCATCTCTTCTGCGGCACGTGCCGCAACTGCCGCAGAGGCAGAGAGCATGTGTGCGAGAACACCGTCGGGATAGGAGTGCACATCGACGGGTCTTTTGCGGAGTATGTCAAGGTCCCTGCGCGCAACGTGGTGCTGCTCGATCACCGCATCCCTGATGAGTGGGCCGCAATCATGGACCCGTTCGGCAACGCCACTCATACCGCGCTGGCATTCCCGCTTCTGGGTGAGGATGTACTAATAACAGGGTCAGGACTGATAGGCAGCATGGCGGTTGCCATCGCCAGGTTTGCCGGTGCCCGCAATGTGGTGGCAACCGACCTGAGCGAGTATCGCCTTGAACTTGCAAAAAAGATGGGTGCAACAATGGTTGTCAATCCCAAAAAGGGTGAAAAGATACATGACGTGCTGGAACCCCTGCACATGAAGGGATTCGATGTCGGTCTTGAGATGTCAGGGTCACCGGCGGCCTTCCGTGAGATGATTGCCAACATGTACAACGGTTCAAACATTGCGCTGCTGGGAATCCTGCCCGAGAATTTCGAGGTACCATGGGGTGATATAATATTCAAGGCACTGACATTGAAGGGAATATATGGTCGTGAAATGTGGGAAACATGGTACAAGATGCAGATGATGATCATCGGCGGCATCAATCTTGACCCGATCATTACCCACCGCTTCCATATTGATGACTTCCAGAAGGGATTTGACATAATGGAAGAGGGCAACTGCGGCAAGGTCATACTGAGCTGGGAGTAAGAATCATCAATGCTCCGGACCTTCAAACCTCAGCCGGCAATAGCCAGTCATTATTTGGGATTGATAACTGGCGACTGTAGGACCAGACCTTTAGACTTCAGACCTTCGACCTTAAGACTTTCTTCCCCAGCCCTCAAATTTTTACTCACTTCACTGCTATTTAATAAATTAGTCTTAACTTGATGTCATTGTGTAGAATTATACCTGACATCCATGCCTGTACATCCCACCTATGAAGAACTGACCAGGAACTTCAGCTGGTCCATTGCAGAGAAAGAGCTTGAATACAGCCCCGGAGATATCATAAACATAGGCTGGCACTGTTCCGACAGGATCTGCCAGAAGGGCAACGCCGGCAAAATCGCCCTTTATTATGAGGGCTTCGGGGGGAGTGAAAAAAGTTACACGTTCAATGACATCAGGCTTGCAGGAAACACTATCGGTACTTTTCTCCGCAACCAGGGTATCACAGAAGGAGACAGGGTATGCCTCTTCATGGACAGGATACCTGAGTTGTATCTCTCGTTCCTGGGAATACTGAAGATCGGCGCCATCGTTCAGCCTCTGTTTTCAGCATTCGGCGATGAATCTCTTTTTGTGAGGCTTGAGAATGCAGGTACAAGGGCGGTGATGACGCAAAAAAAACACCTTTCGAAGGTAAGGAAGATCCGTTCACGTCTTCCTGATCTTGAATTTGTAATAATTGTAGACAACGTCAAACCATCTGAACTGGAGGCGGGAGAAATTCTTTTCGGCCTTGAAACCGCGGATCCTGTCGAGGAATTTGAGATAGCCCCCACCCGGGCCGAAACCCATTCTCTGCTTCATTATACCTCCGGAACCACCGGCCAGCCCAAGGGGGTAAAGCATGTCCATTATTCAATAATGTCACAGTACCTCACCACTAAATGGGTTCTCGACCTGCATGATGATGATATCTACTGGTGCACCGCCGACCCCGGCTGGGTGACCGGCACCTCATACGGAATAATAGGACCGTGGAGCCTTGGGGTGACACAGTGCGTCCTCGATACGGGATTTTCCGCCCAGGCATGGTACAGGTTCATAGAGAAATACAAAATTACCGTCTGGTACTCTGCTCCAACCGCCATCAGATCGCTTATGAAAGCAGGTGACGACCTTGTGAAGGAGTTTGATCACTCCTCCCTCCGTCACCTTGCAAGCGTCGGTGAACCCCTCAACTCGGAAGCTGTGATATGGTCGGGAAGGGTTTTCGGGAAACAGTTCCACGACACATTCTGGCAGACGGAAACCGGATCAATAATGATCACCAACTTCCCGGGGATGAAGATAAAGCCAGGATCAATGGGCAGAACCTTTCCGGGAATCACGGGAGCGCTGCTTGACCCTGTGACCTGCACACCTATTGAGGAGCCCGGCAAGGCCGGGCTCATAGCCTTCAGGCCGGGCTGGCCCGCCATGATGAGAACCTACTGGAGAAATGAGGAAAAATACAGGGAAAAATTCGTGAACGGCTGGTATCTGTCGGGCGACAGGTCAAGCATCGATAATGAAGGCTACTACTGGTTCATCGGCCGTGATGACGATGTGATTAATACCGGAGGTCACCTGGTTAGCCCGTTCGAGGTTGAATCAGCTCTCCTCGAGCATCCTGCTGTAGGTGAATCTGCCGTCACTTCAAAACCTGATGAAATCAACATGGAGGTGGTCAAAGCCTTCATCACCCTCAAACCCGGCTTTACGCCCGGCCCTGACCTCGAACTGGAGATAATGAACTTCATCCGCAAGAAGCTTTCTCCGCTGGCAATGCCGCAGGCTGTGGAGTTTTTGGACAGCCTTCCGAAGACCCGCAGCGGGAAGATCATGAGGAGAGTGCTTCATGCAAGGGAGTGGGGCGAGGAGATCGGGGATATTTCGACCCTGGAAAATGACTGATTTTCTGTAGCCCGCATTAATAACTTTCAAAATATCACTGATTTCCGGTAACTTGCAATTATAACCCCAAAAATGAATATGATATGGAAGAGAATAATCTGAACGAGATGAAGGAGATGGTCCTGAAGTATGTTATCAAGGAATACATTGATGATGACGACGCAACGATCACATATGATACCCCCCTTATTTCAAGCGGTTATGTCGACTCGTTTTCAATGGTATCACTTCTTGTTTTCCTCGAGAACAAATTCAAGATCAAAATCCCGCCAAGCAAGGCCACACCTGAGGCTTTTGACAGCGTAAACAACATTGTGGCGCTGGTAAACCAGTATTTAAATAAATAATCACATAATCATGAGCTACTCTGAAAAAACAAGGAACCTGTATCTGTCACAGCTGGCAGATATCAGAAGCGCCGGCATTTTCAAGGAGGAACGTTTCATCCACAGTTCCCAGGCCGCCGATATCGAGGTTGAGTTTCCGTCAGGTTCAGACCTGAAGAAGGTCATTAACATGTGCTCAAACAACTATCTTGGCCTGTCAAGCCACCCCGAAGTCATAAAAGCGGCTCATGAAGGTCTTGAGACAAGAGGATACGGCATGTCGTCTGTCCGTTTTATCTGCGGCACGCAGGATATTCACAGGGAACTTGAAAACAGGGTGACTGAATTCCTGGGCACGGAGGACACAATACTGTTCCCTTCATGCATGGATGCCAATGCAGGTGTCTTTGAGGCGATCCTCACCAGCGAGGACATAATGATTTCAGACCGGCTGGTGCATGCCTCAATTATTGACGGCATGAGGCTCTGCAGCGCACAGCATGACACCTTCAAGCACTCCAGCATGGAACACCTCGAAGAGAAACTCCTGCTTCACTCTGACAAGCGGCTCAAGCTGGTTATCACTGACGGGGTCTTCTCCATGGACGGCGACACGGCGAAACTTGATGAGATGGTCCGCCTGTGCGAAAAATACGACGCCCTGCTGCTGGTCGACGACTCCCATGCTACCGGGTTCATTGGCAGGACAGGCCGCGGGACTCATGAATTCTGCAATGTTATGGGCAGGGTTGACATCATCACCACCACCTTCGGCAAGGCTCTTGGCGGAGCATCGGGGGGCTGCGTCTCGGGAAGGAAGGAGATAGTGGCAATGTGCAGGCAAAAGGCACGCCCGTATCTCTTCTCGAATACAATTGCACCCGTTATTGTATCAGGGGTGCTCAGGGTTTTTGACATCCTTTCGGCAAGCACGGAACGACGCGACAAGCTTGAGAAGAACGCTGCATTCTGGAGGGCGGGACTGACTGATGCGGGATTTATTCTCAAGGAGGGAAATACCCCCATTGTTCCTGTTATGCTCTTCAATGCGAAGCTGTCACAGGACTTTTCAAGGGAGCTTTATAACGAGGGAATCTATGCAATAGGATTCTTCTTCCCGGTTGTCCCCAACGGCCAGGCAAGGATAAGAACCCAGATCTCGGCAGGGCATGAAATGCATCACCTTGAGACAGCCCTTGATAAATTCATCAAAGTGGGGAAAAAACTGGGTATCCTGGGACTTACGAAGGAGGAGATAGTAGAAAAATTCGGTATGTGAGGTTCCGGGCCTTGCGAAGGAGCAGATCATTGAGAAATTCGGGCTGTAAGGGACCAGGCCTGAAGAAAAATTACTCTGCTGAAATTTCATTTCCAGGAGATGACTATCATCATTGAATAATCACGGCAAAACACCATCTTTGCATCCGTTTTACGTGAATATTCGCACAGATGTACAATCAATACCATGATTATCTCAGATCCCAGATCAGTGAGATAAAAGAAGCGGGACTCTATAAGAAGGAACGGGTAATTGTCTCACCCCAGGGAGCAGAGATCACGCTTGACACGGGGCAGAAGGTTCTGAACTTCTGTGCCAACAACTATCTCGGCCTTTCCGCCAGCAAAAAGCTTGTCGGGGCAGCGAAGGAGGCTCTTGACACACATGGATACGGTATGTCATCAGTGCGGTTCATCTGCGGAACCGGCGACCTTCACAAGAAGCTGGAGCAAAAACTTGCAGACTTTTTCGGGACGGAAGACACTATCCTGTATGCTGCCTGCTTTGATGCCAACGGGGGAGTATTTGAGCCACTGCTTACAAGCGAGGATGCAGTCATTTCAGACTCACTGAACCATGCCTCGATCATTGACGGAGTTCGTCTATGCAAAGCCCAGCGCTACCGTTATGAGAATGCAGACATAGAAGACCTCGAGACCCAGCTGCAACTGGCGCAGGAGCAGCGGTTCAGGCTGATTGTCACTGATGGAGTCTTCTCAATGGACGGCAATGTGGCTCCGCTTGACAGGATCTATGAGCTGGCAAACAAATACAATGCAATGGTCATGGTCGACGAGTCGCACTCCGCAGGTGTTGTAGGTGAAACCGGGCGCGGTGTTACGGAACTTTATAACCTCAAGGGGAAAATCGAGATCATCACCGGCACCCTGGGCAAGGCCTTTGGTGGAGCCATCGGCGGGTTTACCACCGGAAAGAAGGAGATCATCGAGATGCTTCGCCAGCGATCGAGGCCCTACCTCTTCAGCAATTCAATCCCTCCCCTTGTGGCCGCTGCAGGAATCAAGATGGTTGAGATGATGACCGAAACCAATGAGCTGCAGGATAAGCTCCATTACAACACTAAATACTTCATGGAGAGGATGCTGAAGGCAGGCTTCGACATAAAGCCAACACAGTCAGCCATATGCGCCGTTATGCTCTATGAAGCCAAACTGTCCCAGGAAATGGCAGCCCGGCTGCTTGAAGAGGGCATCTATGTCACAGGATTCTATTTCCCGGTAGTGCCAAAAGGCCAGGCACGCATCAGGGTACAGCTCTCGGCGGCACACGAGCAGGAGCATCTCGATAAGGCAATCGCTGCCTTCACCAAAGTCGGCAGGGAACTTGCCGTTTTGAAAAAAATGTAAAAATTATGCCGGCTGCCATTTTAATAAGGTGTACAACCTTTAATTATTTTTAAAATATTCGGATTTTTCTTTGATTTAATCAAATAATATTTATTTTTGCCCTTCACAATTGAATTTATGAACCATTCACCGCTATATTTTATTACCCTCATTCTTATTATGGCTTCGGGCGCATAATCGGGGAGTAATATATAGTTAAGAATAATAGTATACGAAAGCTTCCCGGAAAACCGGGAAGCTTTTTTTTAAATATATCAGAGATGAAAAGAGAACTCAGGAGCACAAGAACAATGACCCGACGGACAATGGCGGGGGCAAGAAGCCTCTGGAGAGCCAATGGCATGAAGGAGGAACATTTCGGTAAACCGGTGATAGCAGTAGTCAATTCATTCTCGCAGTTTGTGCCCGGACATGTCCACCTCCACGGGATCGGCCAGGCCATAAAGAAGGAGATAGAAAGCCATGGTATGTTCGCAGCTGAGTTCAATACAATTGCAATTGATGACGGGATAGCCATGGGCCACAACGGGATGCTCTACTCGTTACCCTCCCGTGAACTTATAGCTGACAGTGTCGAGTACGTCTGCAATGCACATTGGGCTGACGCGATGATATGCATCAGCAATTGTGATAAGATCACCCCCGGGATGATGATGGCCGCCATGCGCCTGAACATACCGGCAATATTTGTCTCGGGCGGACCCATGGAGGCCGGCAGGGCCGGAGGGAGGGCCGTTGACCTCATTGACGCCATGGTAGCGGCAGCTGATGACAGCGTCACGGATGACCGCCTTCTGGAGATAGAAAAATCGGCCTGCCCCACCTGTGGCTCATGTTCCGGAATGTTCACCGCCAACTCGATGAACTGCCTTGCCGAGGCCCTCGGCCTCGCACTGCCGGGAAACGGTACCGTTGTAGCAACCCACTCCAACAGAATGCAGCTCTTCACCCGGGCCGCACAGCTGATAACTGAGATGGCACAGAGATACTACGAAGAAGGTGACGATTCCGTACTGCCCCGCTCAGTTGCCACCAGGGCTGCCTTCATGAATGCAATGTCACTTGACATTGCTATGGGAGGATCGACCAATACCGTGCTTCACCTGCTTGCCATTGCCCATGAGGCCGGAGTGGATTTCACAATGAAAGACATCGATGAACTCTCGCGCAGGGTACCAAACATCTGCAGGGTCTCCCCCTCATCCTCCTACCACATTGAAGATATAAACCGTGCCGGAGGCATCTTTGCCATCCTTGGTGAGCTGGACCGTGCCGGGCTGCTCGATTGCTCGGTGGGAAGAGTTGATTATCCTAACCTTGGCCAGGCTATCGATGAATGGGATATCATGAGGCCGACAGCGCTTCCGCAGGCTCATCAGTTATTCCTGAGCGCCCCTGGAGGGGTGAGGAGCACCCGGGCCGGCACCTCATCCCGGCTTTACCCCTCAAATGACATAGACAGGGTCAACGGAGCTGTAAGAGATGTCAGCCACCCGTATAACGCTGACGGCGGACTGGCTGTGCTTTACGGTAACCTGGCAACCCGGGGATGCATAGTGAAGACAGCCGGAATCGACAGTTCGATGTTCAGCTTCACCGGCAGTGCAGTGGTGTTTGACTCCCAGGAGGAGGCAGTCAGCGGCATTCTGAACGGGAGGGTAAAAGAGGGCGACGCGGTCGTGATACGCTTCGAGGGCCCGCGCGGAGGACCGGGCATGCAGGAGATGCTCTACCCTACTTCATACCTCAAATCAAAGGGGCTGGATAAAAGATGTGCACTCATAACCGACGGCCGCTTCTCGGGAGGCACGGCTGGATTGTCAGTGGGCCACGTCTCTCCGGAGGCGGCTGCCGGAGGCGCTATAGCCCTTATCCGCGACGGAGATATTATTGAAATCAATATTCAGGAAAGAAAAATCAACATTGTGACAGATGATGTGATCCTGGCGGAGAGGCACCACAAGGAAACAGGAAAAGGTGCCCTGGCCTTCATCCCTGCCGGAAGAAACCGGGTCATCCCATCTTCCCTGCAGGTTTATGCAGCACACGTGAGCTCGGCAGACCAGGGGGCAGTGAGGGTCATCTGACTGTAAAAGAGGAATTATGAAGGAGAAGATAAAAACTGCCGGTGAGCAGGATAAAAACAATCATGAAGTACAGGTAACGGGAGCTGAAGCGCTGCTGAAGTGCCTGATTGAAGAGAACGTTGATACAATATTCGGGTACCCGGGGGGAGCCATAATGCCCGTCTACGACAAACTGCTTGACTACAGTGACAGGCTGCGGCACATACTCACCCGGCATGAACAGGGAGCTGCTCATGCTGCCCAGGCTTATGCCATGGTTACAGGAAAACCGGGCGTTTGTTTCGCCACATCAGGGCCGGGGGCAACAAACCTTGTGACAGGCATAGCCAATGCATTTCTTGACTCCGTGCCGGTGGTGTTCATCACGGCACAGGTGACATCAGGACTGATCGGCACTGATGCCTTCCAGGAAACTGATATACTGGGTATATCAATGCCGGTGACCAAATGGAATGCGCAGGTCAAGAAGGCGGGGGATATACCGGGCACCATAGCACGGGCCTTCTACATCGCCGCATCAGGCCGGCCGGGACCGGTGCTGGTCGATATTTCGAAAGATGCCCAGTTCGGAACCCTGAACTACAGTTACAGGAAATGCACGTATATAAGAAGTTACAACCCGGTAATCCCTCTTCACATGAGGGATATCGAATCAGCGGCCGTCATGATCAATCATGCCGAAAAACCGCTTATCCTGGCAGGTCATGGGGTTATTCTCTCCGGTGCCGTTGACGAACTGAAAGCACTTGCCGAAAAAGGAGGCATACCTGTTGCCGCCACGCTTCTCGGATTACCGGCTTTCCCCCATAAACACAGGCTTTTTGCAGGTATGCTTGGCATGCATGGGAACTATGCCCCAAATGTCCTGACCAACCAGGCTGACCTCATCATAGCCATCGGAATGCGTTTTGATGACCGGGTCACAGGCAACCTGAAGAAATACGCACCGGAGGCCAGGATAATTCACATTGAAATAGACAAGGCGGAAATTAACAAGAATGTGAGGGTAGACCTCGAGATCAACAATGATGCCCGCGAGTCCCTTTCAGCTCTCATTCCTCTTGTTCGTGAGAGAAGCAGGGAGAGATGGATAAGGGAGTTCCGTATCCTTGACCGGATCGAATATGAAAAGGTCATCAGGCCGGAAACAGATCCCGGCAAAGGTGACATCAGGATGGGCGAGGTGGTCAAACTGGTCTCGGAGCTGACCGAAGGGAATGCTGTTGTCGTCACCGACGTGGGACAACATCAGATGGCAGTGGCACGCTATTACAGGTTCAATGAGAAAAGCACCCTGGTGACATCAGGCGGCATGGGGACAATGGGCTTCGGCCTCCCTGCATCACTGGGTGCCGCATGCGGTAACCCCGGCAAGCCCGTGGTGGCTTTCATAGGTGACGGCGGTTTCCAGATGACCCTGCAGGAACTCGGAACCATAATGCAGTACCGCATCCCTGTCAGGATACTTCTCCTTAATAACAGCTTCCTGGGCATGGTCCGCCAGTGGCAGGAGATGTTCTTCAACGGAAGGTACGCTTCCACTGAGATGGCAAACCCCGATTTCGTAACGCTGGCAGGCGCCTACGGAATTCCGGCAATCAGAGTTTCACACCGGGATGGGCTGAAGGCTGCAATCAGC
Source organism: Bacteroidales bacterium (assembly GCA_049294275.1). Lineage (GTDB taxonomy): Bacteria > Bacteroidota > Bacteroidia > Bacteroidales > VadinHA17 > SR-FBR-E99. The sequence continues at coordinate 8,141 of JBAQCQ010000071.1, read as the reverse complement.
ACTATGCTTGCAGGAGAGGGACCTTATCTGATGGAGGTAACAGTAAGCAGGGAAGCAAATATCCTGCCTATGGTCGAACCCGGAGCATCAGTCTCAGAAGTAACACTAACATACAGGTAATCATTATGACACAGGAATATACAATATCACTGTTTACCGAGGATCATATAGGAATTCTCAGCCGCATAACCATTATTCTTACCCGGAGGCAGATAAACATTGAAAGCATCACTGCCTCGGAATCGGCTGTCAGTGGTGTACAGATGCTGACCATTGTTGTCAGCACCACCCCTGAAATGGTGAATAAAGTGGCAAGACAGATCGAAAAGCTGGTTGATGTCATCAAGGTATTCGTGCACACCTCCCGGGAAATAATCAGCCAGGAGATAGCCCTTTACAAAGTCGCAACAAGAGGCCTGATGTCAGGCAGCATGATAAGCGATATCGTCTGGAAACATCATGCCCGCATACTTGAGGTGACACCCGAATATATCGTTGTGGAGAAGAGCGGCAGCAAGGCGGAAATATCAGATCTTCTGGCCGTGCTTGAACCCTGCGGGGTGCTCCAGTTCGTCAGGTCAGGCAGGATAGCCGTAACCAGACAGGTCAAGGAGCTGAATGCATACCTGAAAGAGATGGACGAAGCTGAAAGAACCGGCCATGAAACACAGGAAGTATATAATTAACTGAATTACACTAACCTAACAATAATTAATTATGGCACAGATCGATTTTGGAGGAGTAATGGAGACAGTCGTGACACGGGAAGAGTTTCCGATACCGAAGGCACGCGAAGTCTTAAAGAATGAAGTTGTAGCCGTCATAGGGTACGGGGTTCAGGGACCTGCACAGGCGATGAACATGAGAGACAATGGCATCAATGTGATTATCGGACAGGCACCTGGATTCAAAAATGACTGGGACAGGGCTGTGGCTGATGGGTTCGTTCCCGGAACCACCCTCTTTGGTATCGAGGAAGCGGCAGAAAGAGGCACCATCATACAGTATCTCGTTTCCGATGCAGCCCAGCGTACACTGTGGCCCCGCATCAAGTCTTGTCTGACAGCAGGCAAAGCGCTCTACTTCTCACATGGTTTCTCCGTCACCTACAAGGAACACACCGGTGTGGTGCCTCCCTCTGATATTGACGTCATCCTATGTGCACCGAAAGGTTCAGGAACCAGTGTCAGACGAAACTTCCTTGCCGGCGCCGGTATCAACTCGAGCTTCTCGGTCTTCCGTGATTTTACCGGCAGGGCTGAGGAACGTGTCATTGCACTCGGCATCGCCATAGGCTCCGGCTACCTCTTTCCCACCACTTTTGAGAAGGAGGTGTTCAGTGACCTGACCGGTGAGAGAGGTGTTCTCATGGGCGCCCTCGAGGGTATCATGGAGGCGCAGTACCAGGTTCTGCGCGAGAACGGCCATACACCGTCGGAGGCATTTAACGAAACCGTGGAAGAGCTTACCCAGAGCCTGATAAGACTGGTGGATGAGAAGGGTATGGACTGGATGTATGCCAACTGCAGCGCCACGGCACAGCGCGGTGCCCTCGACTGGAAACCAAAATTCAGGGAGGCCACCCTGCCCGTCTTCAGGGATCTGTATGAAAAGGTAAGCACGGGAGAAGAGTGTGTCAGGGTACTGGCTTCAACGGGATCAGCCGACTATCGTGAAAAACTTGATGCCGAACTCAGGGAGATGGGAGGATCAGAGCTCTGGAGAACAGGAGCGGCCGTGAGAAAGCTCAGACCTCAGAAGTAACAACCACAAGACAGAGACTATGGAAAACAACAGGGTAATTATTTTTGATACCACCCTGCGCGACGGTGAACAGGTACCCGGGTGCCAGCTCAATACTGTTGAAAAGATTGAGGTTGCCAGGGCCCTTGAGGAGCTGGGAGTCGACGTGATTGAAGCAGGGTTCCCCGTATCCAGTCCGGGCGACTTCAGGTCGGTGTCTGAGATCTCAAAGGCGGTCCGCAAACCGGTCATCTGCGCACTTACAAGAGCAGTGAAAAAAGACATAGAGGTGGCTGCCGAAGCACTGAAGTATGCAGAGAGAAAACGGATACACACAGGAATCGGAACATCTCCTTACCATATTCAGTACAAGATCCGTACAACCCCCGAGGAGATTATCAGAAGGGCCGTTGATGCCGTTAAATACGCCAGGAAATTCGTTGATGACGTGGAGTTTTACGCCGAGGATGCCGGCAGAAGCGATAATGCTTACCTGGCAAAAGTGATCGGAGCCGTCATAAAAGCAGGCGCAACAGTGGTCAACATACCTGACACAACAGGTTATTGCCTGCCTGAAGAGTACGGCGCCAAGATCAGGTACCTGATTGAAAATGTCCCTGGCATTGATAAGGCGGTCATCTCAACCCATTGCCACAACGACCTTGGAATGGCCACAGCCAACACCATGATGGGAATCATCAACGGGGCACAGCAGGCAGAAGTCACAATCAACGGCATCGGAGAAAGAGCAGGCAATACCTCACTGGAAGAGATTGCAATGATCATAAAGAGCCATCACGACCTGAACCTGTCAACCGGTATCAACCCGAAACTGATATACAGCACCAGCCGGCTGGTCTCAACACTGATGAGCATGCCTGTGCAGGCCAACAAGGCCATCGTTGGCAGAAATGCTTTTGCCCACTCATCCGGGATACACCAGGACGGCGTTCTCAAAAATCGTGAAAACTATGAGATCATCGACCCCGGGGAGGTGGGCATAAGGGAATCATCAATTATTCTTACGGCCCGAAGCGGAAGGGCGGCACTCAATCACAGGCTCGATCTGCTGGGTATCAGGCTGGGCAAGGAGGAGCTTGATGAGATCTATCACCGCTTCCTTCTCCTTGCCGACAAGAAAAAGGAGATCAATGACGAAGATATCAATATCCTGTCAGGAGAAGTCTTCAGGGGGGAGAAGAGGCTCAAGCTTGAGTCCCTGCAGGTTCTCTGCGGAAACTCGGTCACCCCGGTTGCCACCGTAGGCGTGAGGATCAACGGGGAGGTACATACCTCCACCGCACCGGGGAACGGACCCATTGATGCTGCCTTCACTGCTGTCAAACACCTGATCCATGAGAATGTACACCTTGAGGAGTTCCTGATACAGGCGATCACACGTGGAAGCGATGACATAGGCAAGGTGCATATCCAGGTTGAGCATAAAGGAAAAATCTTTTACGGTTTTTCTGCTAATACTGATATAATAACTGCCTCCGTTGAGGCATTTATTGATGCAGTTTCAAGGATTGACAATGGAGCCACGGACACTGTTTGACAAGATCTGGGATGCACACATTGTCAGGTCTGTTCCCGACGGACCCGATGTGCTCTACGTTGACCGGCACTATATCCATGAGGTCACCAGTCCCCAGGCGTTTCTTGGCCTTCAGCAGCGGGGCGCGGGAGTCTTCAGGCCGGAAAAGACAACGGCAACGGCAGATCATAATATTCCCACGGCAGATCAGCATCTTCCGATAAGGGATGCCGTCTCACGGGCCCAGGTGGAAGTCCTTGCCGAAAACTGCAGGACCAGCGGAATAGAGTACTTCGGAATAGGCCATCCCGATAACGGCATTGTACATGTCACAGGTCCCGAACTCGGAAAAACCCTTCCGGGGATGACAATTGTATGTGGTGACAGCCACACCTCAACCCACGGAGCCTTCGGCACCATAGCATTCGGCATCGGTACCACCGAGGTGGAGATGGTGCTGGCGACACAGTGTATCCTCCAGTCCAGGCCTGCAAAGATGCGGATCACCGTCAACGGCTCACTCCGCGATGGAGTGACCTCCAAGGATCTGATACTCTATATTATCTCTTCCATATCCACCGGCGGGGCAACCGGCTGCTTCGTTGAATATGCCGGTGAGGCCATCTCCGGGATGACCATGGAATCAAGGATGACTGTATGTAATATGAGTATCGAGATGGGTGCGCGCGGTGGCCTGATAGCACCTGACGAGGTTACCTTTGGATACCTGTCGCAGATTCCCTCATTCAACAGTAACAGGAATCGCGTGCGCCTGCTTGATAAATGGTACTCGCTGCGTACAGACCCGGGCGCGCATTTTGATAAAGAAACCAAGTTTGATGCATCATCAGTGCCGCCAATGATCACCTGGGGTACAAATCCCGGGATGGGTATGGCCGTTGATGGAGCAATACCTGATGAAGCCCGGCTCAGACCAGGCGACAATGGCTCTTTTCTGAAAGCGCTTGACTACATGGGCTTTAAACCCGGGATGAAGCTTCTGGGCCACCCGGTTGACTATGTCTTCCTGGGTAGCTGCACCAATGGTCGCATCGAGGATCTGAGAGCCTTCGCCTCCATTGTGGATGGGAGAAAAAAAGCCCCTGGTGTAACGGCGCTTATCGTACCCGGATCCCATCAGGTTGCACGGCAGTCAGAAAAGGAAGGACTGACGGAAATATTCAGAAGGGCGGGGTTTGTGATGAGACAACCCGGATGCTCATCGTGCCTGGCAATGAATGATGACAAGATCCCGGCAGGCAAATATGCTGTATCAACCTCGAACCGCAACTTCGAGGGGAGACAGGGACCGGGGGCCAGAACAATCCTGGCAGGACCTCTTACCGCGGCCGCGGCCGCGGTGACAGGAAGAATAACAGACCCCAGGGAGCTGATCAGGCTTTCTGACTGACAAATCACAGCATGCAATGAAAAGAGAGAAATTCACCATACTTGAATCGACATGTGTCCCCCTGCCCCTGGCCAATGTAGACACCGACCAGATCATCCCGGCAAGGTTTCTGAGCGCCACCACAAGGGAAGGATTCGGAGAGAATCTCTTCCGCGACTGGAGGTATGACAAGGAAGGAAAGATGATTAAGGAGTTCATCCTGAACAGACCGGAATTTAAGGGAAGTATCCTTCTTGCAGGCAGTAACTTCGGATGCGGGTCAAGCAGGGAACATGCCGTCTGGGCAATAGCTGATCATGGCTTCAGGGCAGTGGTGTCAGACTCCTTTGCGGACATTTTTTCCAGCAATGCCCTGAATAACGGCCTCCTGCCGGTGGTAGTACCCTCGGAGACACTGGGAAGGCTTGCTGAACTGGTAATAGGTGAACCGCGGACGAAGGTGAAAATAGATCTTGAAAAACAGCTGCTCTCATCCGTAGAGGCTGGCATATCAGTCAGTTTCGGCATAAATGCCTTCAGAAAGGAGTGCCTGCTAAAAGGACTTGACAACATAGACTACCTGATTGGTCTCAGGGATGAGATTACGGTATTTGAAAAGAGACGGTTACTGTGAGAATAGAGATACTCGATACAACCCTGAGGGACGGCGAACAGACGCAGGGCGTTTCATATTCGCCGCTCGAGAAGCTGCACATTGCCACCATGCTGCTCAGAGACCTGAAGGTTGATCGCATCGAGGTGGCATCGGCCCGTGTCTCTCGCGGTGAATATGAGGCAGTGCGGCTGATAACCCGATGGGCTGAACAGAACGGATTGCCTGATAAAATAGAGGTGCTCGGTTTTGTTGACGGCGGCACCTCCCTCAACTGGATCAGGGATGCCGGAGGCAAGGTTATCAACCTGCTCTGCAAGGGTTCACTGCGCCATCTGGAAAAACAACTGAGGAAAACTCCCGGGGAACATCTTGATGATATCAGGAAGATAGTCAGACTGGCAGGGGACAAGGGGATGCAGGTGAATATCTACCTCGAGGACTGGTCAAACGGCATGATCAGCTCAGAAGAATATGTTCTTTTCATGATTGACTCCCTGAGGGAGGAAAACATAAAGCGGTTCATGCTGCCAGATACCCTTGGTATACTGAACCCTGACCAGACCTACAGGTTCTGCAGGCAGATGACTGAAAGATACAGCACACTAACTTTTGACTTTCACCCTCATAACGACTATGACCTGGCTGTGGCGAATGTATATGCCGCCGTTAACGCGGGTATCAGGGGTGTGCACACCACTGTAAATGGTCTTGGAGAGAGGGCCGGTAACGCCCCGCTCTCAAGTGTAATAGGACTGCTCAACGACCACCTCGGGGCGGTGACAGGTGTAAATGAGTTCGAAATCACAAGGGTCAGCCAATTGGTTGAGACATTCAGTGGCATAAGAATACCTGTCAACAAACCTATCATAGGTGCAAATGTATTCACCCAGACATCAGGCATCCACGCCGACGGTGACAATAAGGACAATCTCTATTGCAGCAACCTGAGGCCGGAACGGTTTGGCAGAAAAAGAAAATACGCCCTTGGCAAACAGTCGGGCAAGGCAACGATAAGGAAAAACCTTGAGGAGTTCGGGCTTGAACTCAGCCAGGAATCACTGGCCAGGGTAACTGAGAGGGTCATCGAACTTGGAGACAAGAAGGAGACAGTCACCACGGAAGACCTCCCCTTCATCATCGCAGATGTTATGGGCAACGACCGGTCAGCCTATAAGATATTCATTAAAAACTACTCCCTCTCCCTCTCCTGCGGTCTGAAGCCCTCAGCCAGTGTACAGGTGGAGATTGACGGCCTGCTGTACCAGGAGACATCGTCAGGCGACGGTCAGTATGATGCCTTTATGAAGGCGGTAAGGAAGATATATGAACGGATGGGAAGGGAACTGCCTGCGCTGACTGACTATGTAGTGTCCATACCTCCCGGAGGCATGACAGATGCTCTGGTCGAGACTGTCATCAGGTGGAGCTATCATGGGAGAGAGTTCAGAACAAAGGGCCTCGATGCCGATCAGACTGAGTCTGCCATCAAGGCAACGGAGAAAATGCTCAACATAATGGAAAACAATGAGATCAGACCTGTATATAAAAACTTGATGACAATTTCAGATGGAATATAAAATAGCTCTTCTGGCAGGTGACGGTATTGGGCCGGAGGTGACTGAGCAGGCCTGCAAAGTGCTGCAGGCAACGGGAGAAAGGTTTGGTCATAAATTTCACTTTCACAAAGGACTGGTCGGTGCCGCTGCCATTGACATTACCGGCAGCCCCCTGCCTGATGAGACACTTGAGCTGTGCAGGAAATCAGATGCAGTATTGTTTGGCGCCATAGGAGACCCGAAATATGACAATGACCCCTCTGCCAGGGTCAGGCCTGAGCAGGGACTGCTGGCCATGCGCAGCGAACTCGGCCTCTATGCCAACGTCAGGCCGGTAAAGACATTCCCTGCCCTTATTGACATGTCGCCGCTGAAAAGGGAAATTGCCCTGAACACAGATATAATCATGGTCCGCGAACTCACGGGAGGAATCTATTTCGGCAGGCCTCAGGGGAGGTCGGAAGACGGAAATACGGCATATGACACATGTGTCTACAGCCGGTACGAGATAGAGCGTGTAGTGCGACTTGCCTGCAGATATGCCATGAACCGGAAGAAAAAGGTTACGGTGATCGATAAGGCGAATGTGCTCGCCACATCGAGGCTGTGGCGGGAGACGGCCAAAGATGTCGTGCAGGAATACAATGAGGTAACAATGGATTTTATGTTCGTTGATAACGCTGCCATGCAGCTGATACAGTATCCCTCTTCTTTTGATGTCATTGTCACGGAGAACATGTTCGGAGACATACTTTCCGACGAAGCCAGCGTCATCGCCGGCTCTATGGGGATGATGCCTTCAGCGTCAATCGGTTCGTCAACATCTGTCTTTGAACCTATCCATGGATCCTACCCCCGGGCAGCCGGGAAAAATATCGCCAATCCTTGCGGAACAATCCTTTCCGCCGCCATGATGCTCGACATGGCCTTTGGCCTGAAACAGGAAGCAGAGGCAATAACTGAAGCTGTCAGCAGGTCTGTTGAATCCGGTTTTGTCACCGCTGACCTTAACCGGACCCGCCCGAAATCAACATCAGAGGCAGGTGACCGGATAGCCGGTTTTATCAACAGAGGCGTCTGATGAAAACCATCAGACTGCAGAAATGTTTCATTAAAAGATATTTCGTCAGCCTGATCAAAAAATATATCTGTTAAAGGCTACGGTATGTATTTTTTACTAAGTTTGCACTGATGAAGAAATTCACGTTATATATCTGGCGCTGGTGCAGCTCATAAACTGATGCTGTGAATCACGCCGTTATATAGTTAAAGAAGATAATTATGCTAAGAGGCACGCTG
>JBAQCQ010000070.1:0-33604 GCA_049294275.1 Bacteroidales bacterium | reverse complement strand
TTTCTTGGGTACCGGGCCTATCTCCTTCCACTCCTTCTGCAACCTGATCAGCATATCAGAGGTCTCCTTCCAGTCTGTGCTCTCCTGCAGTGCCTCAGCCTTCATGCATAACTCAGTCTTGAGCTGCAGGTTCTTCACCTGGATCTCCTTGCTCTCTGCAAAAAAGGCCCGCTTCTTTTCGAAAAACTTATCGCATGCGGTCCTGAACCGCTGATAGATCTTGTTATTGTGCTTTTTGGGAGCAAACCCGATGGTTCTCCAGAGCCTCTGATACTCCATTATGGCGTCTGATTTCTCCCTGAAATCGGCAAAAGTCAGTATCTCACCGGCAGCTATCTCTTCAACCTTTTCACAGAGTGCCAGTTTGGCGTCAAGATTGCTCTTCTGGTCATCCTTCTGTTTCTCAAAGAACTCATGATGCCTCTTGTTGACCTTCGATGTGGCTTCACGGAACCTCTCCCAGACGTCATTCTTGCTTTCATGCGGCACAGGGCCTATCTCCCGCCATTCATTGTGATAGTCCTGGAGAAGCTTGAAGGCATTGACTGCATTGGGTTCAAGGAGAAGCTCCTCGGCCTTCTCGCAGAGCGCTATCTTCGCCTCGAGGTTCTTCTTCAGGTCAAGGTCCCTGAGTTCACGGTTGATCTTGATGTAGTCATAGAAAATCTCGACACTGTGGTGGTAGTTCTCCCACAGATCCTTAAGAGCAGTCTGCGGCACTATGCCGGTAGAATGCCATTCGTTCTGAAGGTTCCGGAACTCCTGGAAGGTTTTGTTGATAGCCTCCTCCCTGTTGACAAGATCCTTTATCTGCTCAATGATGGAGAGCTTCCTGCGCAGGTTCTCCTGCTTTTCGCTCTCCTGTATCCTGTTATAATCACTTTTCCTGCTGCGGTACGTCTCAAGTATAACCCTGATCCTGTTCTCAAGCTCATCCGGCTCAGGCCTGTACTCATCAATATTCCCTCCCTCCTTGGCAAAGTTGAGTCTCTTCTCATTAAACTCAACCTTGGTCTTCTTGTAGAAAAGCTCCTTGATCCTGTTTACGTCATCAAGGATCTCTGCCGGGGGTCTGTTCTCAACAATGAGGGCAAGAGTCTCAACCAGCTCCTTTCTTGAAAAGCCGCTGTAATCAACTGGAGGAAGCTCGATGTCATCATAATTGGTGTGGTCGTCGTCGATGGCCAGATCCCCTTCTTCCTTCTCCTCATCCGGAAGTGATGCTTCAGCCGGCTCATCAGAAACAGATTCCTCTGAATCATGCTCCTCAGCCACGGTGTCTGCTTCTGAGGCATCCCCTGCTAAAGCTTCATCTTTTGCCGGATCGCCAACTTCAGCTTCCCCGGCTTCGGGATCCGCAGTAACAGTTACTTCTTCCGCGGCAGAAATTCCTTCCGCGGTTACGGCTTTTTCAGGCATGGCATCGCCGGGATCAGTTCCGGCATCTGCGTCCTGATGATCTGATGCAGCCAGTTCATTACCATTCTCTTCGCTAGATTCGATTGCCTTTCCCGCGGCATCGAATTGTTCTTCATGAACAGAGCCTTCCGGATCTTTTTCAGTCATCATTAATCCCTTTTCTTCAGTGCGTCTAACAACGGCGGACACAACACTGCACCCCCCCTTTTTTTCAAACCACGAAAATAATGGATTATTGGTAAAACTCAAACCAATACACCATTTAAATGAACCACCCGCATGGCTTAAAGCCAAAATGGTTAACTTTGGCTGTTCTGTTTCAGTCAAATAAAATGGAAAAGAGGGATATTTTATTTATTGCGGCAATGCTTCTGCTGGTGGGAATTAACCTGTACCTCAGGTACATGAAAAAGAAAAAGGCCAGTTCCGGCAGGGTTTACGGGAATAAAACCCGTGAAAAGAGCAGCCTTTCGGTCCAGCCCGATGATTATGAACCCTATTCGGGTAAGAAGCAGCCGGAGTGATCACCGTCCCAGTTCAAGCTGGTCTCTTATCAGTTTATAATATGTTCCCTTCATTCTGGTGAGTTCCTCGTGGGTTCCGGATTCAGATACCCTTCCCCCGTCAAGAACCACGATCAGGTCAGCATGTCTTACCGTACTTAGCCTGTGAGCCACAATCACCACCGTCCTTCCGGCATAGAACCCTGCGAGGTTCCCGACTATCATCCTCTCGTTGGAAGCGTCGAGTGAGCTGGTTGCCTCATCAAGGAGGAGGAGTGAGGGCTGTTTGTAAACCACCCTTGCAATGAGAATCCGTTGTTTCTGTCCCTGGCTCAGTCCGTGGCCTCCCTGTCCGACACGAGTCATGAGTCCGGCCGGCAGGGTCTCTGTAAGTGATCCCAGACTGGCGACCCTGATAGCCAGGGCAACCCTTTCCATATCCGGCTGAACCGTTCCAGGAGCTATGTTTCCCAGTATGGTGTCAGGGAAAATGTATCCCTCCTGCATCACCACCCCTGTCGACTTCCTGAATGAGTCAATGTTTATCTCCTCAAGTTTGCGCCCGTTGATCATTACAGCTCCTTCCGACGGCTTGTAAAATCTCATCAGCAGCTTTAGGAGGGTTGTTTTGCCTGACCCGCTTTCACCTACGATCGCAGTTATCTTCCCGGCAGGGATAAACAGGTTCAGGTCTTTGATAACCCACGGTGAACCTGGTCCCTCATACCTGAATGAGAGATTCCTGACGGAGATATTGACCTCAGAAGGCATTTCCGCAGAAGCGCCTGCGTTCTCCTGCATCTCGGTCTCCATGGCATGCACCTCTGCAAGTCGTTCAAGACTGATCCTGGCATCCTGCGTTGCCCGCATGAAGTTCACTATCTGTGAGACCGGTCCGTTCAGCTGGCCTGTTATGAACTGCACCGCGAGCATCATGCCCAGTGTCAGAGAGCCGTTGATGACCAGGGTTGCAGAGATCACGGTGATGACAATGTTGGCCGACTCATGAATGAGCGTCCCGCCTGCAGACTGGAACTGGAATATCCTGAGCCCTTTGATCCGGGTCTGGTAGATATCCTTCTGATGAGCCTCCCAGTCACGCCTGTTGGCCTCTTCATTTCCTGCCAGCTTAATCTCCTGCATGCCATTGACGATATTGATCATCTTGTTCCCGGCTTCGGCCATCTGCATGAACCTTATGTTGTCAAGACGCTCGCGCGAAGGCATGAAGAGTGTGACATAGAGAATGTACAGTGATGTTCCCGCAATGAAAACAAGCAGGACGGGAAGACTGTAAATGCCCAGCACCACGCCGAAAACCGCAAAATTGAAGAGGGAGAACAGAATGGCCAGGCTTGATGACGTGAGGTAGTTTTCTATCCTGCTGTTGTCATCTATCCGCTGCAGAATATCTCCGTTAAGCTTTGTGTCGAAGTAAGCAATAGGCAGGTTCATCAGGCGTGCCAGAAAGTCTGACACAATCCGGATGTTGAGTCTTGTTCCGAGGTGCAGCAGGAGCCAGCCGCGAGAGAATTCAACTGCCAGGCGTCCGAGGATAAGTGCCAGCTGACCGGCAAGGATCAGGTAGATAAACCTGATGTCTCTGTCAGCTATACCCCTGTCAATAATAGCCTGTGTCATGAACGGAAACAGCAGCTGGATGGCGCTGCCGGCTATCAGGCCTGCAGTCAGTATCATTATCTGCCCGCGGTAAGGTTTAAGGTAAGGGAGCAGGAATTCAAATCCTCCCTTTGGAGGAGGCTCGTTTTGGAGCGTTTCAAAAGCGGGACCCGGTTCCAGAAGCAATGCCATGCCTGATGGTTCTCCGCCGGCCACCCCCGAAGCCCAGCCTTTAAGGAATTCATCACGGCTCATCCTGATCCGGCCAACTGCAGGATCACTGACCCAGACCCTATTCTCCGTGACCCTGTTCACCACGATGAAGTGGTTTTGCTTCCAGTGCACAATGCATGGAAGCGGAGCCTCCTCCGCCAGCCTGTTTAATGGTATCTTCACACCGGCAGCCCTGAACCCCATGCTTTCGGAGGCGGACTTCAATCCAAGGAAGGAGACTCCCTCGCGAGTGATCCAGGAACGCTTCCTGATTGTTTCAAGGGAGATGCGTTTGCCGTGCCACAGTGCAATCATACTGATACATGCCGGGCCACAGTCCATTGCATCATATTGTCTTACAAAAGGATAAGTCATATCACAACAGAAGAACGGGATTAAGGCAGTGTAAATATATCCATATTTTTGCCGACTGCAGGGAGATTGAAGTTAAAAGTGCCCGATGACCTTAATTCTGAATTCGGTTGCGGAAATGCTATATTTGCCCTTTAAACTGCTTGATTGGGCTTATTCAGGAAGTACTCCGACAGTGACATCATTGACGGAATCAGGAGGCAGGACAGCCGTATTCTAACCTGGCTCTATGATTCCTGGTATGAGGTAGTCCGCGATCATCTTAAGAAAAACAGTGGATCCGATGATGACGTGTATGACGTCCTCCAGGAGACGGTGGTCATCCTTTACAAGCAGGTAACCGGCGAAAACTTCACTCTTACATCCGATCTCAGGGGTTACTTCTTCGGTGTGGCACGGAATGTCTGGAATACACAGCTCCGCTACCGTTCGCGACTCACTTCACTGGAGACTGACCCGGTTGATTTTGCGGAGACCGAAGAGGTCTCCGACGCCACCCTGGAAAGAATTGTCATGCGTTCATTTGAACTTCTGGGTGAAGACTGCCAGATGATGCTCAACCTTTTCAGCGAAGGGTTTTCATATGAGGAGATAGCCCGTAAAATGGGGCTGAAGAACGAATCTTACGCAAGAAGGAAGAAATATCTCTGCAAGGAGGCCCTGATGGAAATAATCAAGACAGACCCTGAGTATCAGGACCTGGGTCCCCTGTAAACCGCTGCCACCAGCGCTGCAACAACACCCAGGAACAGGAGCAGAGAGGTGTAGAGCTTGAAACGGTTGAACCACAGTGGCGTATCGTCACCGTAAATAACCATTGCAGACCAGTAATAAGGATGTGACCTGCCCTGGTCTGCTGATCTGAGGAACCTGAGACGTGCGTTTCTGAGCGCTGTGCTCTTAGTCTGCCCGCTTCTAAGGTTTTTATAGAATGACCGTACTACCGCCGACGCGGATTTGTCTTCCACAGACCACATTGACATCACCACAGAACGGCTGCCTGCATAGAGGAACCCGCGGGCAAGGCTCAGTATACCTTCACCGCTGACCAGCTTTCCCACCCCTGTGTTGCAGGAACTCAGCACCACCATCATCGCAGTGACCGGCACGCTGTAAACCTCGTATGTATTAAGCATGCCGTCATTTTTTCCATCGGGTGAAACAGAAAAGATCATTTTTGAATAGGCCGGATACTCATCATTGACAAGGGTATGCATTGCGAGGTGAATGATTTTATAAAACCGTGCCTCCGTCTTATAGGAATCTTCCGTGGCCTCTGCCCCCAGAAAGGCTTTGCCGCCGCACTGCTCAACGGCGTCCTCAGACTCCAGCAATGCATAGGGCAGGCTTCGGACCGCACCCCTCAGATTCGGCCAGGCCGTGAGAAGGGAATCGTCGATCTCCCTGCCGTCATAATCAGGAGCGAAAGCAACCAGGTCATTCCTTAGGCTCCGGCTCCGCTCCTGCGTCTCGGATGAGAGAGTAACGCTGTAAATGTATGAAAACCGGTATTTCTTCAGGGCAAAGGGAGCTTCGCGGTAAAGCAGACCCGTACTCCTGAACTCTTCAGTAATAAGTGCCTCGAAAGGCAGGTATGAAAGGATGTTGTCAGGAGAAATTATGATTTTGTCGCCCTTAAGATAAGGCACTGCGGGTTCCAGTAAAACCCTGTACAGATCCAGGGCCAGGTCCATGAACTCATTGAAGGGCTGACGGACACCGGTGGTTGAGGGCATCGTTGAAAGAATGGTCCTGAACCTTATGAGCGAGGAAAAGAATGCCGGGTCTGTTTCGCTTATTATTACCTCTGTTTTCCTGCTGTTTGTGACAAAAATGAAGAGCTTCTCATTTGTAAGAACATAACTAAGGAGGTTGGATTTTCTCCCGATTACCTTCCGGATATCCCTGAGCGGTGTCACTTCGTTACTGTACCTGAGGTTAAAATATGAGGGGTACTTATCTTCGAAGATCTGCACCAGCGAGTCACGCGACCTGAGCAGCCTGAAGGTGACATTTTCCCAGGTTGCCAGACGCAGGGTATCAGGCATGGCCTTCGCCAGTTCACTGTTGATAAGCTCGCGGTAGAGGCCTATATCCCTCCTGAGCTCGTTATCAAGGTCAACAAGCTCTCCCGGAAGCGAAAATTTTGCGGCGTTAATCTCTCTCATTGAGGCCAGGAAACCTGCAACCTTGCCCCTTTCAGAAAACTCAAAGAGACCTTCGAGGGATTCCCGGTCACGATTCAGTTCATATAACTGGGCATAGTTATCAACCATACCGGCATAGATTTCCCTTGAGTTGGCGCTGAGGCTGGTACGGCTCTCATCTTCGCTCATCTCCAGCCTCTGCCGGTCATATATCCAAACCAGCAACCTGCCCGTTTCCACGGCCTGCCTGTGCCAGTCAGTGCTGCCGCTGTCCCGTGCAAGGGCATTCAGAGCCCGGTACCGAACCTGAAGCAAGAGCATGTCATCTTCGGAATAACCTGTGCCGGAATCTGCAGCCTGAGCGCCTCTCTTGCCTGTCGTGAAGGAAAGAGCCGTCTCATCACTTACTTCCAGTACCTTACTGTACAAACCTGCATCAAACAGTGTTTCAGCATACTTTACATGGATGAATTTCTTCATTGAGACATCCCAGGGATGATTGTCGAGATAAGGAAAACATTCATCGTAGATCTCCAGTGCCCGTTCCGGATTGCCGGTGGTCCGGTTCACAAACTCACCTGCAGATGCCAGCATCATGCAGTATTCACGGCTGTCTGAGCCAAACTCCTTTCTGACATCTGAAATTCCTTCATTCAATGTTTTTTCTCCCTCCGCAATCCGCCCGCTTTCCGCCAGGAAGTCCGCATAATTAATGTAGAGGAAGTATTTGTTCTGGATATTTCCGGTTCCCCTGATGGAAAGGCCCAGTCTGAAAGACTTTTCAGCCTCATCGGGCTGGTCAAGGCGCCTGTAGAGTTGCGATATGGTATTCATGATCAGCAACCTTGACTCAACACTGCCTTCTTTGTCAAGTTCATAGAGCCTCAGTGCCTCACGGCAGTAGAATAGTGACTTGGTATATTCTGACGTGCGGTAGAGACTGAGCCCGATAACCTGATAGAGGTCGGCTTTTACTCTTGGCCCAACAATTTCAGGGTATGTCTTTGCAATTACCAGTCCCGCCTCGGCAAGTTTAATGGCTTCTTCAGTATCATTCATCTCAAGGCAGATACTGCCAAGGTTCAGGTAATTGGCCGCCAGAGCCGAAGAATCACTTACTGATACCCTCCTCCTTGCTTCAAGACCCCTTTGTCCCTTCAGGTAAGCCCGGGAGTAATCTCCTGCACTGAACAGGGCAATGGCTTCATTGGTCAGCCCCAGGGCATACCTGCGGTCGGTAACCCCGGCCCTCTCCCTGAAGGAGGACGAAAGGGCAAAGTTTTCAGACGCCATGCGGTAATTGTTGGCGCCCAGGTAGTAGTGTCCAAGGGCATAGTGAGAATCAGAAAGCAGCAGTGTGTCGGTGATTTTGCCGCCGGAGATCACTTTCTCAATATTTCCGGCAAGTTCGACTGAAGCATCCGTAATTTTGTCACGTTCGAGGATGGCAAACAGTTCCGTATTTAATTCAACCAGCCGCATAGCTGATGAATCAACAGGCTCCGGACCCTGGCTGTCCTGAAAATCCGGTGCCGCATCCGAGGCATAGACATCATTTGCAATGACAGTAAACAGAAACAAAAGTGTGAGAATGTATGACCTCAGACTCATCAGCGTGGTTCTTCTTTCTTTCCGCCGGTAAATGTATAAAACAATACGCTATCCTGGCTGGCAGTTTTTGTTATTATACAGCATTGAATATCAATTTGTTGCAAAATAATCAAAAAATAATTGATTTTTTCGTGTCACAAAATGCACTTTCCTGACATGTACGGTATAGAAGTGATTTAAACCCTGACTTATTAAAAACTTTACAAGATGAAAACCCTGACAATTGAAAACTTTGCTGAGTGTGTACTTTCAAATGAAGAGATGCTTAATGTTCGTGGCGGAGCCGGAGCAACAGACGCTCCCGGATCAAATCCCACCAGACCTCCGGTGATAATTGAAATTTAACCGGTAATTCAGAGCCGGAAATCCGGCCATACGATATAGATATTTACCCCTCAGGTGCCTCTGCCGCATGCAGAGAATCCTGAACCTTACAGGCAACATGCTTGCATGTTGACGGCAATGCAGGGGAAGGCATAGCGCAAACTGTAATTAACTATTTGATTGATAGTTTTTTATAAGTGTGAAATAATAAAATATGAGATGAAGACAATTAACGTCAACAACACGATTGAAAATTTTCTCGACGGCACTGCCGGCCGGGCTGAATCAGAGTGGCTTAACGAGGAGATGCGGAGGAATCCGTCCCTGGCAGGGGAGGTTAGCCTCAGGCGGAGAACTGACGAGATCCTGGCGAAAAGGGATATAATTGAGCTGAGAACAAAACTGGGTGTCATAGGGATGAAGAAACGGTCATCAGTAACAATGCGAAAGGCTGCATTAAAGACAGCCAGGTACGCTGCTGCGGTTGCCCTTTTTGCAGTCATATCATCAGCCCTGTATTTTATTCTCAGGCCCGGAACCTCGCCTGATGAGCTTTATACCTCATACTATAACAGGTATGAATCGCCAGGAGCGGTCAGGTCAGCTGTCAGTTCTGGCAACACGCTGATGGAGAATGCTATAGCATCTTATTCCGCCAGGGAATATGAGAAAGCTATCGGTTTCCTGGAGCAGGTATTCGTCACTGAAAAGGATAATTTGGAATCAGTATTCATGCATGGTATGGCCAACATGGAGATAAGCAATTACCCGGTTGCCAGGGGGTCATTCTCAAAGGTGATAGAGCACAATGACAACCTGTATCTTGAAGATGCCGCCTGGTATCTCGGTCTCTGCTACATGATGACCGACAACACTGACAAGGCAATCAGACAATTTGAAGCCATTGCCGCTTCAGAAAGCCGGTACTGCAAACAGGCAGCCAGGCTGGCACGTAAACTGAAATAAAAATTAAACAAGTTTCAATCTGTTCATATGTTCGAAATTCTTCGTAATGCCTACAGGGAGAGTGTTGTGACAACGGCGACAGGGCAAAAAAAAATGAACCAGATGATCAATAAGCCTGACATACTCGCAGGTGTATCACATGAGGTGAGGACACAGATGAATTCCATAGTGGCCTTCTCTTACCTGTTGAACAATACGCGGTTCAGTGAAAATGAGAGGCGTGAGTTCTCAGAACAGATCATTACGTCATGCGAACAGCTGATTGGATTATTTGAAAACTTCTTTGACACTGCTGCACTTGAATCAGGGTCAGCAAAGGAAAATCTCAGAGAGACGGATGTCACCAGACTGTTCGAGTCAATGACCTCAGACTTCAGGGTTTTGATGAGGAAAAAGGGCAAGGACAATGTGGTTCTGATACAGGAGGATAATCTTCCCGGCAAGCTGATGCTGAGGATTGATACGATAAGGACAACAAGAATTGTCAGCAACCTGTTCAGGAATGCCCTCGACAACACATTTTCAGGGTTTATAAAGGTAGGGTGCACATTCAGTGATGAGACTATAACATTTCATGTAAAAGATTCTGGCCAGGGTTTCAAACGAAGCAGTGATCTGCTGCTTTCCGACAATCCTGAGATCCAACATTCCGACAGTCAGGATACCTATTCCGCTATGAATTTAATCCTGGCCAGAAATCTTATTTTGGCATTGGAGGGTAAGATCAGGGTTGAAACCAACGATGCCGGAGGCACTTCTGTCTTTGTCTCATTACCTGCAAGGGAAAGTCCAGGTTTGAAAATACTCACCGGTACCTCTTCAGAAAACAAAATAGCCATTTGATTTTCTGAAATTTCTAAACTGTCTGTTTAAGGAAGGCCGTGGCCGTCTCTCCTGGGGCGGCCTCTTTTTTTCAGAAGTCAGCAGTCTTCAGTTAATCAGCTATTTAATTACTGATGACTGCCGACTGCCGATTGTGGACTGTGGACTATCTACGGTTCCTTCCGAAAGAATGGTAATCTCGGTGCGGCGGTTGAGCCGTTTGCCTGCCGGAGTAATGTTGTCAGCCACCGGCGTCGTCTCTCCGTACCCGTGAGTAAAGAGACGGTCAGGGTTTATGCCTCTCCTGACAAGGTAATCCTTCACGGAACCAGCCCGTTTTTCCGAAAGTACCAGGTTGTGTTCGTCGCTCCCGTCGGAATCGGTGTGGCCTCCGATCTCAACCACCACCGTGCTGTTTATGATAAGGAATTCAAGCAGCTTCCCGAGCTCCGGCAACGATGACTCCAGCAATTCCCAGGAGTCAGTGTCATAAAAGACATTGTACATCCTCATGAATTCTCCCTCCCTGACCCTGTTCAGGGCAATTGTTTTCCTGTAAGGCTCCGCGGAGGTATACCCCTCCTCGAAGTCGAAGTTCTCGGAAAAGATCATGTAGCCGTCAGCGGTCACATTCAGCCCGTAGCTGTATCCGGGAGGCAGGCAGACGAAGAAACTGCCCTTGTTGTCGGTAATTGCAGAGATAACTGCAGTGCGACTGCTAAGATCGGTCAGCTCATAACGGGCTGCTATCGGCAGGCCGGTTGACTTGTCTATCACCGTTCCCCTGAAATATGACACCGGTTCCGGCCTTATTGTTTCAGGAAGATCGATGTAAAAGATATCCTTCCCCCGGTTCTTGTCACGGACTGATGAAAAATAGGCTCTCATGCCTGATGACTCAATCACGAGACCTGTTTCATCGGCAGGTGTGTTGACCGCCGGACCCAGGTTCCTGGGGGCAGCCCATGTGGAATCACGGTTCAGTTCTGTAACGTAGATGTCATGCCCGCCGAATGATTCTTTTCCGTTGGAAGAGAAATAGAGTGTCTTGCTGTTGAAATAAATGAAGGGAGAGAACTCGTCACCTGCAGTGTTGATTGTTTTACCCGGATTGACAGGTCTGCCCCATTTGCCGTCACTACCCCTGACGGAATACCATATATCCATCCCTCCTATCCCTCCGGGTCTGTTGCTTACAAAGAAAAGCATCCTGCCGTTGGGGCTTATAGAGGGTTGTGATTCCCAGTATACGGTGTTGACGGGTGCACCGATATTTGCCCCGGGAGACCATCTTGTCCCGTCATGGAACGAGTAGTATATATCACATTTCCCGTATCCGTCGTTGCGGTCACATGCCGCAAAATACATAGAGTGACCGTCGGAGGAGATTGACTGCGCTCCTTCATTGCCGGCGGTGTTGAGCGGAGCGCCGGCATTCCTGGCAAGACCCCAGGAGCCGTCATTCACCCAACGGCTGATGTAAAAGTCCTCCTGCCTGTCTCTGGTGTAGCCTGAGGCTCTCTTAACCTCGCGGGTAAAGATCAGTTGCTGTCCGTCGCCTGTCACAGAGGGCCAGTATTCATCGAGCACGGTATTCACCGAGTCGCCGACACTTACCGGATCTCTTCCGAAAAAACTGTCCGGAAAAGAGAGGGCGAACCTGCAGCTTGCAAGCATCTTCTCTGCATCTTCCTTCAGTTTAGCAGTAATTTTTGGCTGGCTGACGAAAGCCTCAAGGTGTGCTCTTGCCTCAGCATACCTTCCGGTACGGATCTCTGCCCTGCCAAGGGAATAAAGAGCAGGTACAAAAAAAAGTGAATCAATCGATACGGCTCTGCGGTAATACGTTACCGCCTTCTCCCAGTCGCCTGTATCTGAATAGAGCTGACCGAGAAGCATGTGGGCCTCATAGAAACCGTCATCCTCCCTGACCGCATTTCTCAGGTTGGTTTCAGCCTGGTCGTAATAGAGAAGATTGTATTCCCTTTTTCCCTGGTCATAGAACTTAAGGGCCCTGTTTGAACGCGTATGATAGTTCTGACCGGTGACCGTACAGTTGCTCAGCAGAAGCATCAGAAGGGCCGAAATGAAGGTTCTCATCCTCATTCAGGGAATATGCATGAATTTATGAGCCTGCAGAGACACCATCCACTTAGTGTTTTTCTTGACATATTCAGTTATGGCCGCTATCATCTCCCCATAACGGCTCCATTCAGGCTGAAGGAGAAGCCTGCAGCGGGGACTGACCTTCGAGCCGTACGATTCAGCTGCAGCAAAATCAGTGCCATCATGCACCACCACCTTCAGTTCATCGGCAAGAGCATAAATTTCAGCTGCCGGCGGTGAGCCCTTCTTGGGTGACAGTGTTATCCAGTCCCAGGTGCCCGAAAGGGGATAAGCACCGGATGTTTCCAGGAAGGTTTTTATTCCTCTTGACTTAAGCTGGCTGCACAAAGGGTTCAGATTCCACATGAGAGGCTCGCCGCCGGTAACAACCACGGAATCAGCTCCGGCCAAAAGTACGTTGGAGACTATGGATTCAACTGACGCCATGGGGTGGAGCTCAGCGTTCCAGGAATGCTTCGTGTCACACCAGCTGCAGCAGATGTCGCACCCTCCTATCCTGATGAAGTAGGCTGCCTTGCCCGTATTGCATCCCTCGCCCTGTATGGAATAAAACTCCTCGACAAGAGGAAGGGTCAGTCCTTCACCGCCTCCCAATCCCCGGTTCATTAAAGCACTTTCAGAGTTCATGGGCAAAGAGTAACTTTCTCTCCCTCCTTTCGGCATCCGTTACCCAGTCTGCGGGTACGATCTGCCATTCACTCAGGGAGGCTGGACTGATGGTGTCCTTGCTCCGTATCCATTCGGTCATGTAATGCCTCAGATCTCGCTCCGTAGCTGAAATTATCCTCCTCTCAAGCTCTTTTCCGGTAATCCCTGCGGCCGGGAAGTGCCCACCGCCGCCGTTGGCCCTGTATGAATTCACAGCTACCGTATAGGTTTCACTGTGGCTGAAGAGTGATCCGTCACTCAGGGCCGTGATATTTACTCTTGCTCCCTGAGGTTTACTGACATCAACGATGTAACGGATTCCCATTGCCGAATCAAAATTATAGGAAGGATTGCGCAAACGGGCTGTTCCGTTGACCATAACCGGCGATCCGCCGTCATCAAGACGGTAACGAAGCAGATAGTCCTTTTTATCATTCATGGTATCAAACCACAACCCGGCTGAATGCTCCAGGTGCCTGTCGATCTCGCCTCCGGTCATTTTTACCGTGTAGAGGAAATTCTCAAACCGGTAGAGCCTGTACATATCTCTAATTCTCAGATCACCCTTCCCGATACTCTGGTCAAAAGAGAGAGGGGCAGCAAGTGAGACCTGCGCACCGCTGATGTCAAGCTGCATCCTGTGGATAAGGTCAACGAAGGCCGAGGGACCGAAAAAGGCATCACGGGTGGATGCTGTGGCATCTGACCTCCCAATGATCTCAGATGTGTATGCCAGAAGCGTGTCTGATACGCCCTTATATCTCTCTATGAAAGCTGCTGATTCGGGAATGCTGTTCATAGGTAACAATCTGCCCGCGAGATCATTCTTCACCGTGCCGTCGGGTTGCTTAACCGCAGTGACGGTAACATTCATAAGGGTTGAGGCCCTGCTCCCCCCGTCAAGAATGAGAACCTTCTCTCCATCATTGTTTTCGACCTCCCTAATATCCTCCCTGTGATCATGCCCGCAGAAGATTACATCAAATCCCGGTACATTGACAGCAACCGAAACAGTGCTGTTCTCATCATCCCCTCTGTCACCCTCACTCCCCATGCCGGAATGAAAAAGACCGACGATAAGATCGGGGTTTTCCGCGAGCATAACAGGCATCCACTTCCTGGCTGTCACAACCATATCTTCAAACCTGATACCCCTGTAGAGGGACTCCGGCAGCCATCTCGGAACAGATGGGGTAATCAGCCCGAACACAATTACCTTCATTCCCCCCCTTTTAATCACCGTGTAAGGTTCAAAATATGGCTCTCCGGTTTTTATGCCGACAGCATTTGCTGCGAGCATTGGGAAGTTGTACTGTCGCCTTACACGGTCGTAG
This sequence comes from Bacteroidales bacterium, assembly GCA_049294275.1. GTDB lineage: Bacteria > Bacteroidota > Bacteroidia > Bacteroidales > VadinHA17 > SR-FBR-E99. The sequence continues at coordinate 19,498 of JBAQCQ010000070.1, read as the reverse complement.
ACGGAGTGCCCGGCCTCGATGTCATGGTTGCCCGCAGTGGCAGCATCATACCCCAGATGATTGAGGATATCAGCAATAATGTGAGTGCGTGATGTGTCGACAAAATTATAGTAATAGGCCAGCGGATCACCCTGGAGAATGTCACCGTTGTCAAGCAGGATGATATTCTTTTTGTCGTTGCCGATGACAATTGATGCAAGGTTTGCCAGGGACCGGTTCGTTGCCTCACCCTCGGTGTTGTCAAAGGGAAGGAGCATGCCATGGAGGTCGGTTGTGGCATAGATCTCAATACCGGTTTTACGCTCACTGCACGATATTGTCAGCAGGGCAAGCAACATAGTGATTATAGGAAAACGATGGAATCTCATGATTATCTGATTGTATGTGCAGGGTTACCTTACGACTGGCATGATAATGTTACCGTTGTTTTTCTTTTTCAGGGTGAACTGGTCAACGACAGTCCCTGACGCATCATAAGCTCTGAATTCAAGTTCGTTTCCGTCTATTGTAACAGCCTGCCATACCTGTGTGTATGTCAGACCTGTTTCCCACCATTTTACCGCATCCTGCTGGTATTGTTTTGAACCGCTTACAGAGACTACATAAACCGTTCCGGCTTTCTTACCCTTTTTCAATGCTCCGGCAGGCATGACACTGCCCCTTGCATAAGTGTGGTCATGTCCGCTCAGCACCAGGTCAACCCCATACTTGTCAATCAGTGGTTTAAGGGCTTCCTTTACAGCTATGTTATCCCTTCTGCCTGAGGTCGAGAAGAGGGGATGATGAAATGTCATTACAGTCCATTTGCAGGGATTGTTCTTCAGCAGCTCTTCGACCCACTTTGCCTGTCCGGAAACAGACTCCGGGTTCCTCATCATTTCATCGGAATTGAGAAAAATATATCTGACTCCCTGGTAGTCTGTTGAGTAGGCTGTCTCTTCCAGCCCTGCAGGTCCGTTTTCGGGCAGCGTAAATCCCGGCCTCCAGTATTTGTTAAGTGCTCTTTTGCCCTGTTCTGCAGGGTCATAGTATTCATGGTTACCCGGAGTGGGCATGACTGGGATTTCTGCCAGGATGAATCCTCCTGCCTCATGCCATGCGCCCCATTCATCATCGTGAAGTATTGAACCCGAGCCTCCGTCTACCAGGTCGCCGGCGAAGATCATAAGCCTTGCATCATGAACCGACCTGTAAGCTTGCCTTATTACTCTTGCATACAATGAATTACTTCCTATCTGGGAGTCGCCGAAAAAGAGAAATGTGTATGGCTCAGGTGATGCTGAGGCGGTGGTGAATGTGAACCATTCACTGGCATCGGGGCCGGAACCAACACGGTAGGCATAGGTTGTTGCAGGCCTGAGCGAGGTAAAGGTCACCGAGTGAAACCTGGCCACGACTCCGTCACCTGCCACATCTTCATATTTGCCTGTAAGGGTAACTGACGAATCTGCAAGGAATACCGTAGGTAAATTCCTCGACAACTGTGCAACCGATTCAATGACCGTTGTGTCAGTCCTCCAGGTCACCGCCATGGAGGTGGAAGGGTTCCCGCTTATAGTCAGGATAATCCTGTCAGGTCCAGGTGACGGTTTAAAGGCAGAAACCCGCTCCTGGGCAAGGCTCCATTCAACTGAAAGAAAAAGAAGAACAACAAGTAATGAAATGTTTCTCATGTCAAATGAACTTTTCTTATATAACAACGGCAACTCAACGGCGGTTGCAAATATATTGAATTATTTCCATGCCGTGTTGCTGACGTTACGCTTGCACCGCTGTCACTTTTCATTATTTTTGCTGATATGAAAGTACTTTCCGGATTGGATATGGTTTCCCTGCGGATGCCGGCGAATTTGCACGGAAAGAGAATTGGCATACTCTGCCATTCGTCCAGCATAACATCGGATTTCAGGTTCATAACTGAGGTCTTCACCGCCGAAAGCGGCTGCATGCTGGCTGCGCTTTTCGGGCCGCAGCATGGCATTTCCGGTCAGACCCAGGATAACATGATTGAGTGGGAAAGCACCACTGACCCTCTCCTTGGCATACCGGTCCACAGTCTCTACGGAGAACACCGGAAACCGACGCCTGAAATGCTTGCCGGGCTGGAGTCACTGGTGGTTGACCTGCAGGATGTGGGTGCCAGGCTCTATACCTACATCTGGACAGTGAAGCTGTGCATGGAGGCGTGTGCCGAAGCAGGGATACCGGTATTCATTCTTGACAGACCCAATCCGATCGGCAGGGTTCAGGCTGACGGACCGGTTCTGAAGGAAGAGTACTTCACATTCGTCGGTGGTGCTTCAATACCGCTGTGCCACAGAATGACAATCGGCGAGATGGCCCTCTGGATCAGGGAGAAATATATTCCGCGATGTGAACTCCACATAATCAGGGCTGAGAGATGGAGACGAAACTCACTTTACCCTGAGACCGGACTGCCATGGGTGTTGCCCTCCCCCAACATGCCCACACCGCAGACAGCGCTGGTCTACCCGGGCACGGTGCTGGCGGAAGCCCTTAACCTCTCGGAGGGAAGGGGTACCGTGATCCCCTTCGAAGTCACCGGAGCACCCTTCATCAACGGGCACAGGGTGCTATCTGAGTTGCGGAGCAGGAAGCTGAATGGCTGCAGCTTCCGGATGCACGATTACATCCCCACATTCCATAAATTTGCCGGACAGTATTGCAGGGGAATACAGATTCATGTCACCGATGCCTCCCTGTTCAGACCGGTTGCCACGGCAATGCACCTCTTTGATGCCATTATAAAGACCTCCCCTGCCGGATCGCTTACATTCAATCCGCCCCCGTATGAATATGAATACCGGCTGATGCCATTCGATATACTGTCAGGAGACAGCCGGATGCGCGAGGTACTTGAACAGGGTCTTTCACTGAGTGATGAGATATCAAGATGGGATGCCTCAATTGAGAAATTCACTGCGGAGTTCCGTCAAATGGCTCTTTACGACGAGTAGCATGTTCACTGCCGGCAATATCCTCGCACTTTCAATGATAATCTTTATTGCCTCGGTGGTGAGAGGATTCACCGGGTTCGGCCTGGCGCTGGTTGCAGTGCCGCTGATCCAGTTCCTCATGCCCGTTACAGACACTGCTGTTTTTATAGCCCTTATTAACTTCATCTTTTCAGTGCTATACTATCGCCGTTCAAAGACGATAGTCAAAGGCCAGCCCCTCGGAACGATGGCCTTGTGGACAGGAATCGGAGTTGCAGCCGGGACAGTCATACTTAAATTTGTAAACCCGGCAGTTATCCAGTTGATTTGGGGCGTGCTGATCATCTTTATAGTTGTCGCCCTGGTACGGGGACTGGCCCTGAATATCAGGTCAGACAGGATGGCCATGACCCTCAGCGGATTGTTCGGGGGAGTGTTGGCAGGCGCGACGGGCATTACCGGGCCCCCGGTGGCGATTATCCTTTCATCAATGAAAACTCCAAAGGAAAAGTTCAATGCCGTGATTTCGATATTTATATTTTTTGCTGTATCATATGCACTGGTATTTTACCTGGTTTCAGGGCTTATGAGGGCAGAGACACTCTGGCTCGCCCTTTGCTGTGTCCCGGCCCTGCTGGCGGGGCTCTATACCGGTGACCGGCTTGTTTCACGTATCAGCCAGAATGCATTTACGACAGTTGTATACGTCGTGCTCGTGATTATGGGAATACTGACACTTTTCAATGGTGCGAAGAGGTTGTTTAATTTATGAATTCAGGCGACTTCGGCTGAAAAATGATGTTCTCGGATACATATAAAACAATTGACAATGAAGCGAATGGACTCTTCAAGGACAGGGGCAGCCGGTTCATTGCCAAAGCCATCCCGGTGACATCGCAGGAGGAGATAAAAACCAGGCTCACGGAGCTCAGAAAGGAGTATCATGATGCCAGGCACCATTGCTATGCATGGGTGCTGTCGCCCTACAGGCAGACATGGAGGGTCAATGATGACGGAGAGCCCTCGGGCACAGCAGGCAAACCCATCCTCGGTCAGATCAATTCACGTGAACTGACAAATATTCTTGTGGTGGTGATAAGGTATTTCGGAGGAACCTTACTGGGAGTAAGCGGACTTATCAACGCCTATCGCAGCGCTGCTTCGGATGCGCTCGGTAATGCCACGGTGATTGAACGGCATCTTGTTGAGAGATGGGCCATCTCATTCCCGTATGAATCAATGAATGACGTGATGAAGGTTCTTAAGGAAGAGGATTGCAGCCAGTCGGCACACAGCTACAGCGGCCAGCAGGTTGACCTTGAGATATCTTTCAGATCATCAAGGTCAGAACATGTCACAGGAAGGCTGGGCAAAATAAACGGATTGACGCTGAAATGGCTCTCAACAGCCTGAAGAAGTTATTTTTCAAATACTTTTGAACATTATAAATAATGCAGCATCTGTTGTAATAACTTTGCTCCGGACCAGGCAATAAAAATATAACTTAATGAAAACCAAAAGCTTAGTTTCAATTGATGATCTCGCCACCGGGGAGATCATGAAGATTCTCAGGCTTGCCGCGGAATTTGAAAAGGATCCGATCCGGGATATACTGCACGGCAAGGTGGTGGCAACTCTCTTTTTTGAGCCTTCAACACGCACCAGGCTCAGCTTTGAAAGTGCAGTCAACAAGCTGGGAGGAAAGGTGATAGGTTTCACTGACTCATCAAGCTCCAGTGTTACCAAGGGGGAGACTCTCAATGACACAATCAGAACGGTCAACAACTATGCTGATATGATCGTGATGCGCCATCCCATAGAGGGCAGCGCCAGGTTTGCCAGCGAGATATCGACTGTCCCTGTCATCAATGCCGGCGACGGAGCCAACCAGCACCCGACTCAGACGCTGCTCGACCTTTATTCCATCGTTAAAACACAGGGCACGCTTGACAACCTGAATATCTGCATGGTGGGCGACCTGAAGTACGGGCGTACCGTGCACTCGCTCCTGATGGCCATGTCACGCTGGAAAACGACCTTCAATTTCGTGGCACCGGAGGAGCTGATGATGCCGGATGAATATAAAATGTACCTCAACAACCTGGGGTTGAAATATTATGAGACGGCTGACCTGAATGAGGTCATAAACCTGGCTGATATCATCTATATGACCCGGGTACAGAAGGAGCGTTTCTCCGATCCGATAGAATACGAGAAGGTTAAGAACGCCTACGTGCTTCATGACCACATGCTTTCGGAGACCAGGCCGGGGATGAAGATCCTCCATCCCCTTCCGCGGGTGAATGAGATCAATACCGATGTTGACGCCAATGCCAAGGCATACTATTTCGAGCAGGCCCTCAACGGAGTGTTTACACGGCAGGCGATCATCTGCACATTACTGGGATTAAAATAAGAGGCTATGAAAAATATAAACGATCCGAAGCAACTGCTTGTCAGTGCCATCGAAACGGGAACTGTTATTGACCATATTCCTGCCAGCACCCTCTTCAAGGTAATAAAGATCCTCGGGCTTGACAAAATCAAAAACCAGATCACCTTCGGAACCAATCTCGAGAGCAAAACAGACGGCAAGAAGGCTATCATAAAGATCGCGGGCAAGTTTTTCGAGGATGATGACATCAACAGGATTGCACTGGTGGCTCCCAATGCCAAACTGAACATCATCAAGGATTACAAGGTAATCGAGAAGCGCGTTGTAGCTGTCCCTGATACTATCACCGCCATCGCCAAGTGCATGAACCCCAAGTGTATCACCAACTTCGAGAAGGTGACGACACGGTTCAGGGTTGTCTCAAAGAAACCGGTTGCACTTAAATGCCATTACTGCGAAAAGATAACTGACCAGGAACGACTGGAGATTATCTGAGACGGTCGTATGATCTGACCTTCAGGTCATCCTTCATGATGGCCCGGTATGCCAGCCACGCCAGGATCGCAGAAACGAGCGGGAAGAGAGCTCTGACCTTCCATATCAGCGTCACCTCAATCTTGCGGTTGAACATCATGACATAAAAGGCGCCAAGGATAATTGTTCCCAGTGAAAGCAGCAATATGAACATAGTAATCCTCATCTGCAGTGTCCTCTTTTTGTAAAGAAAGACCGCAGCAAGTGCCAGCACCGGAACCAGCGCCATGATAAAGCTAAGAGGCCAGAGTCGCTGCACCAGCTTACCCGCGCCATCGGCCAGACCAGGGAAACTGATGTTGAACAGTGATCCCGCTCCTGCATCCATTGTAATCAGATCACCCGTCAGCATGAGTCCTGACAGGACTGCAATCGCCAGCATAAATAAAGTTTGAATCCTCTGTATCATTTTATTAAACAGTTACTTGGACGAGAACAACTTTCTGAAATTCTGATAGTCAAGGTAATATAAAATTTTCAAAGAGATACTGTTGGTCTGGGGCATTGAGAACAGGTCCCTGAAATTTTCCATGCCGTTCCTTATGATAATATCTCCCTCGGAAAATACGGCGTTCTTCCATACAAGCGACAATTCGCTTCCCGGTGCAAATCTCCAGGTATAAATCACGTCAATGTTCAGGAAGTTGGTGTTTACATCATCATTTGACGGAATGTCGGGGTTGTTAAGCGTGTTGAGGCTGCCATCGTTCTCCAGTTTAAAATAACTTCCGTCATAGTCAGCCCTTGACCAGTAATGTCTTGCCCTCAGTGTCAGGTATGAGCTGGCAGTGAAAATGAATGCTCCGGAGAGGGTGTTTGTGACCGTTGCAACGTCGCGCTTGCCGAAGACTATTCCATTAACGGGATTGGCCCCAATATACCCAATATCATTAAACATTTTCTCCACGCCAAGTCCATAGTCAAAAGAGAATCTCCTGCTTGCCTTGAATTCAGGCTGAATGGACCAGGCATAACCATGCTGATCGAAATCTGACCATGCCCTGTAATATTCCGTCTGTATCTCGGCGTAAAGCCTCTTGCTCTTGTCGGTGTCACCCCTGAAACCCGCCTCAACGGCAGCAGGTCTGTGATAATACATTGACATGTCAGGGGTGCGCGGTTCAAAATAGTCGTTCTCACCCCAGGGTGTCAGCTCCACATCGAGCGACATCGACCAGTAGTTCATCAGGATAAGCATACTTTCGAACTCAATGCCTGCCGACGTGTATGCATGCGGACTGAAAAGCTGTTCATAACTGAGGTCGATGGAGTTGCGGGTCGACATTATGTTGCCAAAAGGCTCATAGGTGTTATAGGCAAAGTCAAGCGAATGTCCGGTCATGTTGTTGTGGCGGAGATAACCCATATCGTTCGGGTCATAGGTGTCACTGAGCAGCGAGAAGTTATAATCGGTCCGGAACTTCCCTCCTGTTTTGCCGGCGTTGAAATTCAGCGAATGGCCGAGTGATGTCTCTTCGGCAGCGTAGTATTTTTGGCTGAGGAAGGCGCCGGCAGAGGCTGACCAGAGCCGGTTGCGGGTCTTAACAAGGGCTTCAAATCCTGAGACATTGGCAGTGTAGAAGTTCTCATCCTTATCAGCAGCCCTGATTACATTGGTGTTCATCAGGCTGACGTATGAATCGTTCTTGAGTGTCTGATCAAGAACAAGCATGTTGTAGTTTGTCAGGGGCTCGGTCATGATATGCCTTGTCTCTCCGGTGACACTGTTTTCAACGGAGGCCCACATGCTGTTTGTCACAGCATTGAACAACCCAACACCCAAACCACCCTTTGTCCTTCCTGAGATTTTCGTGGCATTAAGAAGGCTTGCTTCAGCCGGGTTCTTCGTTACTGTCTCGCCTTCTCCCGTCAGGTCGTAAACATCTCTTACCAGGTGTGGTGTCCCTCCTATTCTCCTCGAATAAAAGATGTCACCCTTGTTGAACAGCTCCGTTCCCTCCATGAAGAAGGGGCGTTTCTCATTATACTGGATTTCATAGGGTGTGAGATTGAGGACCTGGTCATCAGACTGCACCTGCCCGAAGTCGGGTATCAGCGTTGCATCGAGGGTGAAGCTCTCCGAGAGTCCTACTTTCAGGTCGAGCCCTCCGTTATAAGATGTCCCCACCCCGGGCTGATCGGAAACATGTTCGATATAACCCGAGACATAAGGTACAAGTGAGAGCCGCAGAGGCGGTTTCACGTCGCGTATCCCTGTCAGTTCACCCAGATGGGCTATTGTTGAACCGAACTCCTTGGTGACAAAGTTCCATGATGATGTCTCCCTCACCCGCCTGACCTCACGCCAGAAGTTGATACCCCACACCTGTGACGCTGATCTGGGGAACCGGAGGGCCGAATAGGGTAACCTGATCTCCGCAATCCAACCCTCATCAGTAACTCCCGTGCGGCTCTCCCAGACTGCATCCCATGTGTCTTGGTGCTCCCAGCTTTCAGACGTGGTCAGCTTATTGTCAATTTGAACGTTGGATGCTGAGACTTTAAAGATCTCGCCATTAAGTCCGTCGTTAAAAGGGGATATTTCGATATAAAAGTGGTCGGCATTGATGTCACCCTCGTCTCTTTGACCCAGCTCCGTGAAAATGCTGTCGGGCTGGTCATCATACATCATGGCTCCAATGTAGAGGGCATCATCGTCAAACAGGACTCTTACCTCTGTCCTGTACGGAGATGGTAGTCCGTTCTGGGGATTGTATATTATAAAATCAGTGGCGGGGACTGCATCCTTCCAGGAGGACTCGTCAAGAATGGCGTCGATTGTGATCTTTTCGGCCGTCCTGACAGACACTGCCTTCCGCTTCTCAGTCTGAGAGCCGTAATTTCCGGAAGAAAAAGCAGTATTTGGGCCGTATAGAAAAATAAGGAGCAAAATTGCCAGGGTTATCCCTGAGGTTCTGATTTGGCTGGTACTCCGCATAAAGATTTCTTTCTTGTCAGTCGGTAAAGATATTCTACTCTTTTTTATTGAATGCCCGGAAATATCATATTAACAATTATTAACTGCCGGGTACAGGGAGCATGGGATGCGGCAGGGAATACAATTTTTGTATTTTTGCAGCTCATCCGCAATTTAACATTGTCATGAAAAAACAGACTGAACTTATTACCAACGCTGACGGATCCGTGTTCCACCTTCACCTGCTTCCGTCGGATATTTCCGACAAAATCATTATTGTGGGTGATCCGGGAAGGGTTGAAATGATTGGGCAGATGCTCGAATCGGTGCGTGTGAGAAAGAGCAACAGGGAGTTCAATACCATTACCGGGAGCTATAATGGCACTGAGGTGACAATCATTTCGTCGGGCATAGGAACTGACAATATCGACATTGTGATCAATGAGCTCGATGCGCTGGTAAATGTTGATCTTACGACAGGCGTTGCGGCGGAGGAGCCAGGGTCGCTTACATTCATCAGGCTTGGCACTGCAGGCGGATTGCAGGGGGATATTCCGGTTGGGTCATTCATTGCCACTGCAAAGGCAGTGGGATTCGACGGCGTGCTCCATTTTTACGAAGGGTATGAATGGTGTATTGACCATATGCTGGCTGATGCCCTAGCAGGTCACCTTGAGTGGCCTGACACCCTTGCCTACCCGTACGCCGTGGAGGCTGACCAGACCCTCCTTGAAAAGATCGCATCTGGCATCAGCAGGGGTATCACCGTTTCATCACCCGGCTTCTATGGCCCGCAGGGCCGCAGACTGAGGCTTGAACCCTTTGACAGTGATCTGAATGACAACCTCACCTCATTCCGTTTCCGGGGAGAGCGGATCACCAACTATGAAATGGAGAGCTCAGCCATATACGGACTCGCGAAACTCCTGAACCATAAGGCTCTTACCATCTGTGTCGTTATCGGGAACAGGATCTCAGGTGAGTTCCTGGCCGACTACAAGCCGGCAATCAGGTCACTGGCCAAACAGGTGCTTGATTCACTCAGCTCCTTATAACCTCAAGTACCTCTTTCAGGATTGCTTCGGCGGCTTTGCCATCTCCATAGAACCCGGGATACTGGAGAGTCGCCCTGTTAGCCATGAAATAATCCCAGGCGTCTGATATCTTATGCGGATCAGCATCGGCAAGCCTCACCGTTCCGTTTTTCACCAGTTCGACCCACTCAGTCTCTTTCCTGAGAACGATGCATGGGCGTGAGAAGAAATGGCTCTCCTTCTGGACACCGCCAGAGTCTGTAATAATCATACATGAGTTTTTCTCCAGCAGGATCATCTCAAGGAAAGAGACGGGAGGGACGATATTGATAAGATCATTCCCTGAGAGGCTGGCGTACAGCCCCGGAGCCCGGTTTCGAAGCGCTATCATAGTCCTCGGATGAAGCGGCATAACCATAGCCATACCGTTTTTCACCGACAATTCATTCAGTGTGCTGAAGATGGCAGTGAGCCGTGCAGGGTCATCAGTATTGGAGTCACGGTGAATAGTAACCAGCACAAATTTGTTTTCTTCAAGTCCAAGTCCCGAAAGGAAATCCTTCTTCTTCCTCCCGGCAAGGTCAGCATAAAAGAGGCTGTTGTCATACATAATATCGCCCGTGAGGAAAACCCTGGGATTATTGATATCGTATGGTGCAATATTCTCCGGGCGGAAACCTTCGGACATCAGGTTCTTGAAAGCTGCATTGGTGGGTGCAACCAGCATTGTGGAGGCGTGGTCAGCCATAATACGGTTCAGTTCCTCAGGCATGTTCTTGTTGAACGATCTCATGCCGGCTTCGATATGTACAACAGGAAAATGCTGCTTTGAAGCAGCCAGTGCGGCAGCAAGAGTGGAGTTGGTGTCGCCGTAGATGACAACGCAGTCAGGCTTCTCCGTCATTATGACGTCCTCAATGCGCTCCATAATCATCCCTGTCTGGCGCCCGTGCCTTCCTGAACCCACCTGGAGGTTATGATCTGGTCTCCGTATCTCAAGCTCATCAAAGAATACTTCGGACAGCTCACGGTCATAGTGCTGACCGGTGTGTACAACAACCTCGTCCATCTCGCCGGAGAACACTCCGGCAATAGCCCTGCTGATGGCGGAGGCTTTTATGATCTGGGGTCTGGCACCGACGATATTAAGGATCTTCAGTTTTTTCATTTAGCGTAATTTACAGCTCTCGTCTCCCTGATAACAGTGATTTTTATCTGTCCGGGATATGTCATTTCGTTCTGTATCTTACGTGCTATTTCAAAAGAGAGGTTTTCGGTATCCTTGTCCGTCACCTTGTCTGCCCCCACTATCACCCGTAGCTCTCTTCCGGCCTGGATGGCATAGGTCTTTGTCACCCCCGGGTATGAAAGGGCGACAGACTCAAGTTCATTAAGTCTCTTGATATATGATTCTATGACCTCACGGCGTGCACCAGGGCGTGCACCGGAGATGGCGTCGCATACTTGCACTATTGGAGCTATGAGAGTCGTCATCTCTGTTTCATCATGGTGTGAGCCAATGGCATTGATGACCTCGGGTTTTTCCTTGTACTTTTCAGCCAGTTTCATGCCAAGCACTGCATGCGGCAGTTCGGGCTCGTCATCAGGAACCTTGCCTATGTCATGAAGCAATCCCGCCCTTTTTGCAAGCTTCGGGTTGAGACCCAGCTCGGCAGCCATGATTGAGCAGAGGTTGGCCACCTCGCGAGAGTGCTGAAGGAGGTTCTGTCCGTAGGATGACCTGTATTTCAATTTGCCCACCAGCCTGATAAGCTCGGGATGGAGCCCGTGTATACCCAGGTCAATAGTTGTGCGTTTGCCTATCTCGATGATCTCTTCTTCCACCTGTTTCCGGGTCTTTTCCACTATCTCCTCGATGCGGGCAGGATGAATGCGTCCGTCGGTGACAAGCTGGTGCAGGGCAAGACGTGCTATCTCACGGCGGACGGGGTCAAACCCTGACAGCACGATAGCCTCGGGGGTGTCATCGACAATTATCTCAACGCCGGTGGCTGCCTCGAGTGCCCTGATATTACGTCCTTCACGACCGATGATGCGGCCCTTGATCTCATCAGAGTCGATATGGAAGACCGTCACCGCATTCTCTATTGCCGTCTCGGCAGCAACACGCTGTATTGCCATTACAACGACACGCTTTGCCTCCTTGGTGGCAGTCATCTTGGCGTCATCCATGATCTCATTGATATAAGACATGGCGTCAGTACGGGCCTCCTCCTTGAGTGAATCCATAAGCTGGTTCTTTGCATCATCGGCCGACAGACCCGAGATGGTTTCCAGCTGTTCGACCTGCTGGCGGTGCAGCCGGTTCAGCTCTTCCGATTTCCTGTCGAGCACTTCCATCTGCTGTGTCAGGCTCTCCTTGATAGCGTCGGCTTCATTCTTCTTCCGCTGGGTCTCTTCAAGCCTCTGCGAAAGGGCAAGCTCCTTCTGCTTGATCCTGTTCTCTGCCTGGTTTATGCGGTTGTTCCGCTCATTGATCACCTTCTCATGTTCGGCCTTAAGCTGCAGGAACCGTTCCTTGGCCTGCAGTATCTTTTCCTTCTTGATCACCTCGGCCTCGGCCTCAGCCTCAGTAATGATCTTTTTTCTCCTGTTGCGCAGCACCAGTTGCCATATGTAAAACGACAACACTGTGCCAGCAATAAAGGCTGCCCCGCCAATGGCGAGACATATCCCGGTTGATATAATTCCTGTTATCATAAAGTTTTATGTATATAATAAAAAAACCCGCAGAGTTCCTCCAACTTTTAAAAAACCCCATATCTACATGGTTAGAGCGGCCGTCTTACTTTGAACTTCCACTGTCACGCGTGAGCGTGATCCCGGCGAACCGGGCTGAGGCCTGTCCTTGGCAATCCAAGACCAACTCCAAAGTACAAATTGTTGAGTTTCCAAAACGAATAGAGAAACAATGCGGGCAATATCCTGCTATTTAAAAGAACGCGTATTTACTTTTTTGACAGACAGTGGTTGATCATTCCGGCCAGCTCCTTAAGCCCATCCTCAAGTGATGAATCTTCCTCCTTCTCCTCAACCTCTATGAGCCTGATCACGTACTGAAGGGCTGCCATTGCCAGGAAATCCTGTATATCCTTGTCAACATAGCGCTGCTTGTATTGCAGTACTTTTTCGTTGATGAGCCGGGCTGCTTTCCGGATACGTTCTTCATTTTCACTCTCCACCTTCAACGGATAATACCTGTCGGCCACATTAACCCTGATCGAAAGCTTATCATCCATTGTTATATAATTATCTGTCTAAAAGAGCAATACATTTATCTATCTCCCGCACAAGTTCACTAACTCTCCTTCTTGCCGTAACGGCATCCTCTCCTGCACCCAGGATTGAACCCGAGAACTTAGCTCTTTCGTATCTTGTCTGAAGCTCCTTTACTTCTTCATTTTTTTCCGCCAGTTGCCGTTTGACTTCTGACAGTTCAGTTTTTAAACCAGCCGCCACTTCAACCAGTTTTTCATGCTCGGAAACCAGGGTCTCCACTGATCTTCTGAGCAAAAGATATTCCTCATATCCCTTTGCTTTCATGACTGCCAACTATAGCACAAAAATAACATTTCTTTTGCTCTTTTCAAAAAAAGAGACAGTTAAGTTTGCTCATTCATTTCAGAACTTTAGTTTTGCAAATCTAATGATGCCATGAACCGGAAAATTATACTTTTTGCTGTTTCAATAGCAGCCACCGCCAACATAAGTTCACAATCGCGCGACAGAGCACTGTTCATATCACCCCTTCGTGAGCAGCCTTCGCTCTCAGCCAGTTTTGCTGAACTCAGGAGCGACCATTTCCACTCCGGGCTTGATTACAGGACCGGAGGTGCGACAGGCAAGGATGTACTCTCCGTTGATGACGGGTTTGTTTACAGAATTGCTGTCAGCCCCACGGGGTTTGGCAAAGCACTCTATGTCAGGCATCCTTCAGGTTACTCTTCGGTCTACGGCCATCTGAAGGAGTTCCGCCCAGACATCGATGATTTTGTAACGAAGAAACAGTACGAGCAGAAAAGCTACAGCGTCTCTCTCTTTCCCCAGCGTGATCAGTTCAGGGTTGCCAGGGGTGAGGTGATAGCCTGGTCAGGAAACAGCGGAGCATCTTCCGGTCCGCACCTGCACTTTGAAATCCGCGAATCGGCATCAGAAGATCCTGTCAATCCCCTCCTTTTTGACATAGGAGTCAGCGACAGGATCAGGCCTGTCATAGACAAGATTATCCTCTACCCGCTTTCACCCAGCTCATCGGTAAACAGCAGCGGAAGCCCGAGGACCATGAGGGCGGTTCCTTCAAACGGCTCATACGGGGTTGCTGCGGGAGAGATCCCTGTTATCTGCGGAGAGACGGGCGTTGGCCTTAAATGCTGGGATATATTTGACAACAGTTCCAACAGGTGCGGTGTCTATGCCATCGAGATGCAGGTTGACGGGCTTAAGGTGTATGGCTTCAGGGCTGACCGTTTTGCCTTCAGTGAATCAAGGTATGTAAACAGTCACATCGACTATGCTGCCAGGGTGACAGGAAATGAATACATACACAGGTTGTATATCCAGCCGGGAAACAGACTCTCGATGTATGACGGTCATATCAGGCGCGGTGTTCTCAGATTCAGCGAGGACGGTGAGCATGAAATCAGGATCACAGTCACCGACACCAACGGAAACAAATCATGGGTCTTATTCAGGGTCAGGTCTGTTTCACAGACTCCTCTTACGCCGGCAGAGGTGAACTGCAGCAAGATACTACCCTACGGAAAGGCTTCCGATTTCTCAGCCGACGGAATCAGGATTCACTTTCCTCCGGCAGCTTTTTATGACACGCTTTTCTTTGACTACAAAGCAAGGAACCATACCCGTACCTGGCTCGCACCGGTTCATTCGGTGCATAATGAGACAGTTCCCGTGCACGAACGGTTCAGGCTCTCAATAAGACCCGATACGATTTTTCCAGGCACTGAGAGCAAGCTGTGCCTCGCACAGCTGAACAGCAAGGGAGTCGCAACCTACGCCGGTGGTGAATACAAATACGGTTTTGTGAGCGGTGATGTTAACAAACTGGGCGACTATACCGTCACCATCGATACGGTCGCACCGGTAATCAGGCCCACCTTCTCCTCAGGTGCAAACCTCACCGGAAGAAAGTCGTTTACGGTGTCAATAACAGATGAATTCTCCGGAATCAGAAGCTACGAGACGCTGATTGACGGTGAATGGGCGCTGGCAGAATATGATGCCAAAAACGACCTTTTGATATACAGACCTGAGAAACCTTATCTTGCAGAAAACACCCTTCACGGGCTGGAGCTCACGGTTACTGATAACCGGGGAAACAGATCCGTGCTGAAGAGTGAATTCAGGTGGTAAAAAATACTTTTCAGAAAAGTTTTTCGGGATAGACTCCCGCTTCAACCATCTTCCTTATGCTTTCAACCACAAAGGGTTTGTCCTCCCTGTATGTGACGCCAAACCACTGGCTGTTACTGCTCAGTATCCGGATGGTGATCTCTCCCTTCTTGACAAATTTGTCAAGTGATGTCGGAATGTCAAGTTCGGCTTTCGGATCAGATATCCTCTCCCTCAGGAAATTACTGAATTCAATATTCAGGTACCTGTAAACTGAAGGTTTGAAGCCGAAAAGGTTCATTGAAACGATCTCGTTTCCTGTGTACTGGTTTATTTTGCCTTCGGTATCAGGGGCGAAGATGCCGTCAGGCCTCTTTTCAATACCCCGTGTCTCAACCATGTTCATGAGGAATCCGTCATCGCTGACCCTGCATATCCCGCGGTTCACATGCCCGTGATCAGAAAGGGTGTTGCCCAGCTTGTATCCCACAATTGAAAAATTGGTGTCATCCTTGTCTTTTGTGAGGAAGTCGTAAAGCACATTGAACGAATCAACACCGTAATAGTCATCGGCATTGATCACGCCGAAAGGTTCATGGATCTTGGGTTCGGTGACCAGGATGGCGTGGCTGGTTCCCCATGGTTTCTGGCGTCCTTCGGGAACCTTGAAACCGGAAGGCAGATTGCCGAGTTCCTGGAAAACATAATCTATTTCAATGACGTCCTTAAGTCTTCTGACGAACGTCTCTCTGAACTGCTCCTCGATATCACGCCTTATCACAAAGACCACCTTGCCAAACCCGGCTCTCTTTGCGTCATAAATTGAATAGTCAATGATAGTCTCGCCCGATGGCCCGACCTGGTCAAGCTGTTTGTTGCCGCCATACCTGCTTCCCATACCGGCAGCCAGCACCAATAAAGTAGGTTTCATCTGATTTAATGTTTTAGATCACACAATAATACCTAAATATTATGTACTTTCAAAGTCTCGAAAAAAAGAATTGTCGTTTCTGGTAGAAATATGCGTTGACTCCGTCGGGTCTGCCTCTGTTGCCGAAGCTGCCGGAGCCGGGAGGATAGAGCTCTGTTCCGCCCTGACTGAGGGTGGCGTCACACCCAGCGCAGGCCTCATTGAATCCGTCCGGCGCAACATCGGCATAAAGGTGCATGTCCTGATCAGGCCGCGCGGGGGCGATTTCCTGTACAGCGACAATGATTTCAGCGTGATGCGGCGTGACATAGATATGGCAGGCGAATACGGCGCCGACGGCATTGTTACCGGGATCCTGAACAGGGACGGCACGGTGGACCTGGAGCGCACAGCCCTCCTTGCCGAATATGCCTCACCCATGAGCGTGACCTTTCACAGGGCCTTTGACATGTGCCGTGACCCGAAAAAGGCGCTCGAGGATATCATATCGGCCGGTGCGGCGCGCATACTCACATCAGGGCAGGCAAAGACAGCCATAGAGGGTGCGGGACTTATTAAAACCCTCGTTAAGGAAGCAAACAACAGGATCATAATCATGCCCGGAGGCGGCATTGATGAGTACAACATTGCCCTTCTTGCCGGAACTTCAGGCGCCACTGAATTCCATCTCTCCGGCCGCCGGCAGAGAGAAAGCATGATGACGTTCCGCAGAAAGGGAATCTACATGGGCGACCCGCGCCTTCAGTCGGAATACACCCTCAAAACCGCCGATCCCGAACGCATCCGTTCGGTAATTATGATTCTCGGGGATACTGTATTTTAATTAAAGATGTTATTTTTGGAACCTGTTCCGTCGTCACAACAATTATCCGGAACATAATAATTATTTACTATTCAGAAACTTAAAACAATTCGATAAGTATGAAAAGGATCACAGCAATTATGCTGACCCTGCTCCTCTCGGTATTTCTTGTTACGGAGAAAAGCATGGCCTGCACAAACTTCCTCATCACGAAGGGAGCCAGCAAGGACGGCTCAACGATGATAACCTATTCGGCCGACTCGCACGTTCTCTACGGCGAGCTCTACTACTGGCCGGCAATGAAATACAAACCCGGCACCATGGTTGATGTGTACGAATGGGATACGGGTAAATTCCTCGGTTCGATAGAACAGGCTCCAGTCACCTATTCAGTGGTGGGAAATATCAACCAGCATCAGGTTGCCATTGGCGAGACCACCTACGGCGGTCGCGGCGAACTGCACAATCCGGACGGGATAATCGATTACGGCAGCCTGATCTACATCGCCCTGCAGCGGTCAAAGAACGCCCGTGAGGCTCTGTATAACATGGTTACCCTTACCGAAAAATACGGCTACTGCAGCTCCGGGGAATCTTTTTCGATCTCAGATCCCAACGAAGTATGGATAATGGACCTTATTGGCAAGGGCCCCGGTAAGAAAGGCCTTGCATTTGTTGCCCGCCGCATTCCGGACGGTTACATCTCAGGCCATGCCAACCAGGCAAGGATTACAACCTTCCCCCTGGCTAACGGCATCACCTCAATAACATCAGCCGAGATCGACAAGATTTTCAATCCTGCAGTCGAAACCATCTATGCTGCCGACGTGGTTGATGTGGCGCGCGGCTTCGGATGGTTTGACGGCGCTGACGCTGAGTTCAGCTTCAGCGACGTATATGCACCGGTCGACTTCAGTGCTGCGCGTTTCAGCGAGGCGCGAGTCTGGTCAGGTTTCAACAAGGTCAACAGCACCATGGGAGATTATCTGAACTATGCCATGGGATATGACCTGCATAACAGGATGCCGCTCTGGATCAAGCCTGACAAAAAACTCAGCGTAGAGGATGTTATGGGACTGATGAGAGACTATTACCAGAATACTCCGATGGATATGACCAAGGACGTTGGTGCTGGTCCTTATCTGAATACCGTCAGGTGGAGGCCCATGAGCTGGAAGGTTGACGGTCAGACCTACCTGCATGAGAGGGCAATCGCCACACAGCAGACTGGCTTTTCCTTTGTCACCCAGTCGCGCAGCTGGCTTCCCGATCCCGTTGGCGGCATTATCTGGTTTGGTGTTGATGACACATACTATACAGTCTATACACCGATGTATTGCGGTATCACCTCGGTTCCTCAGTCCTTTGCTGTGGGCAACGGTGACATCATGACCTACAGCGCCGATGCTGCATTCTGGGTCTTCAATGAAGTCACAAACTTTGTCTACAGCCGCGCCAGCGTCATGACACCTGACCTGCAGGCCAAACAGAAGGAGCTTGAACAGAAATATATGAAAGAGTCCGCAGATATTGACGCCAGGGCAGCTGAACTATTCAGAAGCACCGCAAAGGGATCCGCCAAAAAGGGAACCGACCTGATCACAAGCTACTCCGTTACCGCAGGCGACAATACCGTTAAAGAGTGGAGAGAACTGTACAAACATCTCTTTACCAAATACATGGATGGTAATATTAAGACCCGCAGGCCCCTGCCTGAAGGCTATAAATATATCACTCCGGAGGTTAAACAGCCGGGTTATCCGCAGGATTGGCTCATGAGGATCGTACTCGACGCAGGTGACAAACTGAAGATGCCCGACAGTGCAGGTCACTGATCTGTAAGAATACTGCAATAATTAATTTGCAGATAATAAAAATATTTTTGTACCTTTGCGACCTGTTTTAAAAGAGTAAAGATCATAAATTTATTTGCGTGATGGACTTAATGAAAGTAGTTGAAAAAGAGTTTGCCTCAGGCACCGAATTCCCTAAATTCAGGGCAGGTGACACTGTTACGGTACACTATAAAATCAAGGAAGGAAACAAGGAGAGGATACAGCAGTACCGAGGTGTGGTAATGCAGAGATCAGGCGGATCCGGAACGACTGCAACCTTTACAGTCCGCAAGATATCCGGAAACATAGGAGTTGAGAGAATCTTTCCTGTATCATCGCCATTCATTGACAAGGTCGATGTCAACAAATACGGCAAGGTACGCAGGGCAAAAATCTTCTACCTTCGCAACCTCACAGGCAAGAAGGCCCGTATCAGGGAGAAGATATTCTAGTCATTGTGCAAAAATAGTTGAAAGCCACTGTAATGTGGCTTTTTTTATTCCGGGCTGTTACGCACGGGGTTAACTGTAATCTTCACCGGCGTTCCGTCCGGAGTCTCTCTTTAAAAGGGATTCGCCACGAAAAAAAAGAGAGGTGCTCCGGTGCACCCCTCTTCAGAAAAGGGTTGTCAAACCATCAATTGGACTAATACGCGGTGTTCTGCGGGTTCCAGTTGCACCACCCGGATGTCCAGTTCTCGGATCCGAATGCACCCCTGAAGGT
>JBAQCQ010000069.1:0-12845 GCA_049294275.1 Bacteroidales bacterium | reverse complement strand
CGAAGCCGGCATATACAATGGGCACTTTCCAGAATTTGCGGTTGTAGATCTGTCCAAGACCCGGAAGGGCGGCGGCGAACATGGTGGATCTGACCGGTTCAACTGTATACTTTTTGACGCGCTCTCTCCTGGCGGGTATACTGTCCTGAGCCTGTGCCCCGCAGGTCATGACAGATGAAAAAATAAGGACGAGTGCTATTTTACTGAACAGCTCCAAAGGGCAAACCTTTTGTGTTTGCCGGCAAATATAACCAATTACCTGTTAAGTTTATCGAGCAAACCTATTATGCGCTCCATCTCATCGCTGTCACCGAAAGGTATGATGATTTTGCCCCTGCCCTTTTCATTGATGCGAAACTGCACCTCCGACCGGAAGAGGCTGCTGAGCTGCCGTGCCACCTCTTCGAATTCAGTGTTGAGCTGCTTCTTCTTTTCGAGTTTTACAGGGTCCCTGGAGGGTGCGCTCTGGAGGTGCCTTACCAGGTCCTCCGTTGCCCTGACAGAGAGGTCCTCCTCGATGATGTGGTAGAAGACGTTTATCTGTCTGGCAGGATCTTCAATATTCACAAGTGTACGGGCATGGCCCATCGAGAGGTTCCTGTTGCGGATGCCCAGCTGTATCTCTGCAGGCAGCCTTAGGAGGCGCATGTAGTTGGCGACCGTGGAGCGCTGTTTACCCACCCTGTCGCTCAGCTGCTCCTGGGTCAGGCTGCACTCTTCGATGAGGCGCTGGTATGTGATTGCCACCTCAATGGCGTCGAGGTCTTCCCTCTGAATATTCTCGACGAGGGCCATTTCGAGCATCGCGGTGTCATCAGCGGTGCGGATATATGCCGGGACATGTGTCAGGCCGGCCATACGTGCGGCACGGAGCCTGCGCTCGCCTGCGATGAGCTGGTACCGGCCGTCGCCCGTCTCCCTGACGGTGAGTGGCACCACAATACCCACCTGGCGTATGGATGCAGCCAGTTCCTCAAGCGACTGGCTGTCGAAGCGTGTGCGAGGCTGAAAGGGATTGCCGTCAATTGAGTTGATGTCTATCTGGAGGTTGGCCTCCACTTTCTTCTCAAGCGCCTCTTTCTCAACACCTTCAATCAGGGCGCCGAGTCCTCTGCCCAGCGGGCTCTTCCTGGCTGTGTTCATAACGGGGATTAGCTGATTATTGATTCATCTGCCTGGCCTCCACCCTCTCGAGCAGCTCACGGGCCAGGTTGAGATAGTTAACCGTACCCCTTGATTCGGCATCATAGAGTATGGCGGGTTGCCCGTAGCTGGGCGCCTCTGACAGCTTGACATTGCGCTGTATGATGGTATTGAAGACCATCTGCTGGAAATGACGGGTGACCTCATCAACCACCTGATTTGCCAGGCGTAGACGCGAATCATACATCGTCAGGAGAAAACCCTCTATCGCCAGCGCAGGGTTCAGGTTTGTCTGGATGATCTTAATGGTATTCAGTAGTTTGCCAAGCCCTTCAAGCGCGAAGTACTCACACTGAACCGGAATTATGACCGAGTCGGCGGCAGTGAGGGCGTTGACGGTGAGCAGTCCAAGTGACGGCGAACAGTCAATGAGAATATAGTCGTAATCGGCAGAGATCGGCACCAGAACCTTCTTCAGGGTCTTCTCCCTCTCGGGCCTCTCAAGCATCTCTATCTCAGCCCCCACCAGGTCAATATTGGAAGGAATCACGGAGAGATTCTCTATTCCGCATTGCATTATCGCTTCGCGCGGATTGACCCCGTCAATGAGACAGTCGTAAATGGTGACCTTGACCTGCTTGCTGTCTATGCCTACCCCGGAGGTGGCGTTCGACTGCGGATCGGCATCGACAATCAGTACTCTCTTTTCAAGCGCGGCCAGGCTTGCGGCGAGATTGATTGCCGTAGTCGTCTTTCCTACTCCTCCCTTCTGATTGGCCAGTGCTATCGTCCTTGACATATGATCCCTTTTACCTTAAATTAATGAGCTTCAAATTTACAATTAATGGCTAGGCCGGAAAGGCGGCCATGTGTGTTATTGTAAACATTTTCTCCGGGTTTATTAACACGTTTTCAACAAAGCGGGGCTTGAAAAAGCGTTCAGTTGAGGCTGGCCGGTGTGAGGGTTATCTCGAAGAGCAGGGGCCAGTACTTGCCGGTCACAAAGAGTCGCCTTTTGTCCGCATCCCAGGCGATGCCGTTAAGCACGTCGGTCTCCTGTGAACGGGAATCCCTGGGCAGGAGGTTATTCAGTTCAACATACGCCAGCACCTTTCCTGACAGCGGATCAATGCGTGCAATTCTGTCTGTCTGCCAGATGTTTGCCCAGAGCTCCCCGTCTATGATTTCAAGTTCGTTAAGGTTGTCGACCATCCCCTTATTGTCCCACACCTCAACAGAGGAGAGGACGTTGAAATCGGGGTCCAGGAACCAGATCACGTTGGTACCGTCACTCATCACGAGCCTGTCGTCCATGGTGGTCAGTCCCCATCCCTGGGTCTGGTAATATATCCGGTTTACCTGCTTAAGTGTCTCCTTCTCATAGACGAATCCCACCTTTGTCGTCCATGTAAGCTGGTAGATGCGGTCACCGAGCAGCGCCACCCCTTCGCCGAAGAGGGAGCCGTCGAGGTTGACCTGGCTGAGGACCCTGCCTGTTTCAATCTCCACTTTTCTGAGGGACGATTCGCCCTGCTGGCCTGTGCTTTCAAAGAAAATCCCGTTGTCATAGACCAGTCCCTGGGTATAAGCTCTCCTGTCATGAGGGTAACTTTTAATGACACGGTAACGGTAAGTCACCGGGGAGATGTCTGACAGGCTTGTGATGAAAAGGGCAACCGTCTGGGGCCTTGTGGCCGCGGAATAAGCCACGGCCCGCAGTGACAGCCTGCCGGTTTTGCCGGCAGGTTCAAGTTCTACCGTGGCAGGCAGCGTAAAAACCGTTTTTGCAGGTGTCCCTCCCACCCACAGCTGCACAGAATCAACCTTCGTCTGGCCGGCCGCCTGGGCAACGGAGAATACTATCCTGTCAGTACATTTGAGTGTCGAGTTGTCAGCAGGGGCCAGCACCTCAATGAGCCTCTTCGAGGGCCGGGAGTCGGTCTCAGCCGCCGGACCGGCAGAGCCTGTTGTCTTTTCCTTACCAGCACCCGCTGATCCTGAGCATGATATCACTGCTGTAAGCACCAGCAGAAAAATGAAAAAATAAATCGTATATCTCCTCATTCCATGCAGATTATTTCTTGCCGAAGAGGCTGAAGCGCCGGGTTTTAATGGCCCGCATGGCCTGCTCCTCTCTTTCTGACCACGGGTCAATTATATTCAGCACCTCACCCCATCCCGGAAATCCTCCCACATTCTTGTCGTCGATGAATATGTCAACGTTTACTTTACGGGGGGTATCTGCAGTCAACTGCTCCTCAGGGTAGTTTTTGTTGACTGCATAGAATTCGATGCCGTTCTGCCTGCAGTATTCCACTGCCTCCTCCAGTTCCCTTCCGGTACGGAATGTCCAGAGTATAAGAAGGGCGCCCCTCTTCTGCAGCTCCTTCAGGGTGATAAAGGCAAAGAGCACCTCCTTGCCGATGGCAGGGTATTGATGCTCAACGATCGTGCCGTCAAAGTCAACCGCGATTTTAATATTGGTGAGATCTCTCATTGTCGTGCTGCAAAAATAATCAAATATTAGTTGTCCGGAATATTGTAATTTAGCACCACCGTCGCGAATGGTATGATCAGGCATATTCCAAACACAATCACACTTCTCAACCTGGTTTCAGGTTTTGCTGCAACAATATATGCAATAAAGGGTTACAATAACTATGCGGCATTCTGCATCATGGCCGGGATGATCTTTGATTTTTCCGACGGATTTGCCGCCCGGTTACTGAAAGCCTATTCAGACATAGGGAAAGACCTTGACAGTCTTGCCGATGTTATCACCTTCGGGATTGCTCCAGGCGCCATCATACTGAATCTTCTGATCTCTGCCGGACTGGGTTTTGTACCGGCCTTTGCCATTGCAGTCATGATACCTGCAGCATCTGCCCTGAGGCTTGCCAAATTCAATAATGACACCACACAGTCGACCTCCTTCAGGGGTCTTGCCACGCCTGGCAGCGCCTTCGTAGTTGTGTCTGTGGTCATAGCATCGGAATACACCGGTTACCGGATATTCGATACTCTGTCCGGCTCGCCCCTCTTCACCGGATTGCTTTCGCTCTTTCTTGCGGTAATGATGCTGATAAACACCAGGATGTTCTCGCTGAAATTCTCCAGCCTCGGATGGAAGGGCAATGAGGAACGCTGGCTTTTTGCAGCGGTCTCCGTGCTCCTGTTCGTTCTCTTCAGGCTCGCCTCGCTGCCGATGATAATGGCAGCCTATATTTTAATCTCAATCCTCTTTAACCTGATCAGGCGCCGGGGGGCATCCACCATCCCTTCGTAACTGCTCCATCACCCTGTCCTGGCAGCGGATCGACTCCTCGTGTATCATCCGGATGAGGGCTCCGATGAATTCCTCGTCCAGCCCCTCGCTGATACCGTGCTGGATTCTTGTCCGGAGGATCTCAAGCCACCGGTTGAGCTGGAAAACTGTGACATCGTTCCTGCACTTGAACTCACCCATCTCAGCTGATATTCTCATCCTTGAAGCTACCAGCTCAATCAGCTGATGGTCGATTGAATCCACCTGGTTCCTCATCTCCTCAAGCCTGTCGCGGAACCCGGAATTGTCAGAGGTGCTTTGGCGGAAGACCAGGTTATCCATCATGGCCACGAAACCTGCAGGGTCAAGCTGCTGCTCGCGGTCGCTGAGTGCGTGAGGCGGGTCAGGATGCACCTCAACCATCAGTCCTGCCATGTTCATGTCAAGGGCTTTCTGTGCTATCTCCGGTACAAGACCGGCTTTCCCCGACATATGGCTCGGATCGCATATCACCGGCAGTGAGGGTATACGGCTCCGCAGTTCTATGGCGAGCTCCCACTTTGGTATATTGCGGTAACGGCTTTTTTCATAGGGGGTAAATCCCCGGTGTACGGCAGCTATTTTTCTTATCCCTGCATTGTATACCCTCTCGATGGCTCCCATCCACAGGTCAACATCAGGAGAGAGGGGGTTCTTCACCATCACCGGCTGTTCCGTGCCCCTGAGAGCTGAGACTATTTCGTCGACACTGAATGGGTTGGAGACAGTGCGTGCGCCGAGCCATACGACGTCAATGCCTGCCTTCAGGCATGCCTCTGCATGCAGCGGTGAAGCCACCTCTACCGCCACCGGCAGGCCTGTCACATCCTTCACCCTCAGCAGCCAGTCAAGAGCCCTGAGACCCTCACCCCCAAAGGAAATGGGTCTTGAACGGGGTTTCCAGAGCCCGGCCCTGAAGAGCTTCACCCTGCCTGTGGCCTTAAGCGCTGCAGCAGTGGCGAGAACCTGTTCTTCGCTCTCCGCACTGCACGGACCGGCAATAATCAGAGGTCCTTCGCCAAAGCCCCACGATTCTGTCTGTTTAATCTCCATCACCCTGCCCTCATCCCGCTCCGTTCGTCCCGTTTCCATCATCTCACTGCTATCACCTCCCGAGGCTGGTACAATTCAATACATATGCTCATCACCGGTCATCTCTTCAGCCGTAATGTCTTTCCTGTTTATCGATCTCCAGGTGTACCAGATATAAGCCACTACGAAGGGGATGATAAACGAAACATACATCATCGTCTGCAGGGTGAACTGGCTCGACGATGCCTTAGCCAGTGTAAGGGAGCTCTGCAGCTCAGCAGTTGAGGGATAGAAGGCTGTCTCACCATAGCCGGCCAGGAAAAAGAGCGCCATCACTACCGGAACGGTCCCGAAACCGGCGTACCATATCGAATTGCGCGAACCCCTGAAAATGCCGATCCAGATAGCTGCCAGCACCAGGACCACTCCCGCCAGAAACAGTATGAGTGTCGCGGGGCTGCTCAGCAGGTTATGGAGATAATGGTACTTCACCAGTGTCACCTCGCCCGTCACGCCGTCGGCCCTGTATCCTTTACCGGTCAGGATGAGTGCAACAAAAGCCAGGAAAAAGAGCAGGAAAGGAACTGCATTCCTTATGAGTGCCTTCTTGACCGAAGCTGCAAGAGCGGCGTCATCAATGGCATTACCGAGATACATGAGGCCCAGCACCCTGGCAAGGAAGAGCACGGCAAATCCCAGCAGGAGATTGACCGGATTGATCAGGGCCTCCAGACCGCGCCATCCCGACCCCCATGTGACGCTGTTGAAGAGGTCAATGGTGAAGTCGGAACCGGTGAAGAAGGTTGCCACGGCAACGCCTAACAGGAACGGGCTGAGGCTGCCGTTGATGAACAGAAAGGTGTCAAAGACGCCGGTGCCGAAAACGTTAGCCGGCTTGGAGCGGTACTCGTAGGCCACTGCCTGGATTATGAAACTGAAGAGTATTGCCATCCAGATCCAGTACGCCCCGCTGAAGCTGGTGGCGTAAAAGAGGGGGAACGATGCAAAGAATGCACCTCCGAAAGTGACAAGTGTGGTGAAGGTGAACTCCCATTTGCGTCCCAGGGCATTGACCAGCATCTTGCGCTGAATGTCAGTACGCGGCAGGGAAAAGATGAATGACTGTCCTCCCTGAACGAACATCAGGAAGACGAGGAGACCTGCAAGCAGTGATATTATCAGCCACCAGTAGTTCTGCAGGAATGCGTGTGATATCATCATTGTCATGGTATTCTCCTCCTAATGTTTCGGACCTGATTTGATCTGTTTTGTCATAATGGATACCTCAGCGATGAGCAGCGCGGTGAAGAGGATGGCGAAGAGCCAGAAGGTGGTCTGTACTGCGCCGGCACTGATATTTGAAACGGCGACACTGACCGGCATCAGGTTCTGTATGATCCACGGCTGGCGTCCCATTTCTGTGACTACCCACCCGAGCTCGCTGGCAAGATATGCCAGGGGTATTGAGAAGAGAGCCATCCACAGGAACCAGCGGTTCAGCTCCAGTGTCCTGCGCCGGTGGAAGAAGATGGCCATAAAGAAGAGCAGTATGAAGAAGAAACCCAGACCCACCATTATCCGGAAACTGTAGAATGTGACCGGAACCGAAGGTATAACCTGCCAGGGATGGTCAAAATAACTGTACCCGAAGTACCTGAAGTAGTTGTCGGTAAAGTCGTTCTCACTGAACCTGGCCGCCAGTGCTGACATGGTCTCAGTGTCTCCGATCTCCTTTGCCATCTTGTAATCGGTAAGCACCTGCCGGGCATAGGTGCCCCGCTCCATCATTTCACTGACTGACATAATGCCTCGCTCCGGGTTTCCGTTTACGAGGTCCTTGATGCCAGGGACATAGCCGTCAGCATTGCCTGTAGTCATGAATGAGAGCAGTTTTGGTATCTCAATCTTCATTTTTATGTCATGTACCCTTTTTTCACCCATCCGCTCCCCGCTGTCGGACAGGACGCCGATGACAGTCAGGCCGGCTTTGCTTTTGCCTTCATAGAGGGCTTCCATGGAGGCAAATTTGACAGGCTGCACTTTCGCTATCGTCCGTGCCGAGCTGTCACCGGTCATTGCCACCGCAAGGGCGGAGACCAGGCCGAAGATGCCCGCAATCAGGATACTTCTCTTTGCAAGCAGCTCTTCCCTCCGTCTGATCATAAACCATGAGCTTATGCCAAGGACAAAGACAGAGGCCAGCACGAAGCCGGAGGTGACAGTGTGGGTGAACTTGTCAATGGCAACTGGGTTGAGGATCACATCCCTGAAACTGCTCATCTCGTTTCGTGCGGTATCGGGATTGAAGATCATTCCAACCGGGTTTTCCATCCAGGAGTTGGCTACAAGGATCCAGAGAGCCGAGAGGTTGGCTCCGATAGCCACCAGCCATGTAGAGGCAAGATGAAATTTCTTTCCCACCTTGTTCCACCCGAAGAACATTACAGCCACGAAAGTCGACTCGAGGAAGAACGCCAGGATTCCTTCAATAGCCAGCGGCGCGCCAAAGATATCGCCCACGAACCATGAGTAGTTGGACCAGTTGGTTCCGAATTCAAATTCCAGAATTATGCCGGTGGCCACCCCGATGGCGAAGTTGATCCCGAAGAGGGTCATCCAGAACTTCGTGATCTTCTTCCACACCTCATCGCCGGTCCTCACATACAGGGTCTCCATGAACGCCAGTATGAACGAGAGACCAAGGGTGAGAGGGACGAACAGCCAATGGTAAACTGCTGTCAGGGCAAATTGCCCCCTCGACCAGTTTACCAGTGATAGATCAACATTTTCAATCATATCGTCAGTTGTTACCTGTTAATTGTTCAAGAACATATTTGCTCCTCTCTTCGTCGGATCTGAATCTGGTTTTGAGAAAATCAGGGAAAAAGAAGAGTTTGAGGATCAGGAACATGATGAAGAGCTTGATAAGGATTATGACCCATACCCGCTTGCCCCACCATGACATGGTACTGAATCCGTCATAGTAGAACCTTGCAACTTTACTTATGGCAGATGCTATCCTTGCCATGTCATACTGTTTCTTCTTCCCTTGTCTCTTTACCCAGGCCTGATGTGAGTTTGCGCACCGGCCCGAAGTTATTGAAGAACTCGCGTGCAAAGACTCTGAGGGCAGTATATGCAGGCACCGCAACTATCATCCCGCCTATGCCTGCGAAGCTTCCCACCGCCATGATCACAAGGAAGATTTCAATGGGATGGGCATTGACGCTGTGTGAATATATCATGGGCTGTATGAGGTTGTTGTCAATGGTCTGCGTGCAGGCAATTACGATGATCATATAGATGATAAGAAGCCAGAAGGCAGGATAACCTCCGACAGTCACTGCAGTGGCCACGCCCATGAGGACAGCCACCGAGCCTCCCAGCCAGGGGCCGAGATACGGGATCACGTTGAAGATACCCACCAGGAGACCCATCACAAGAGCCTGCTGGAACGGAAACCCGACGATGGTCATGCCTATTGTTATGTTGATGAGCACAATGGTGCTCTGAATTATGATGCCGATAAAATACCTTATGAGAAGCTGCTTTATAGAGTGGAGGACGCTCCTGATCCTTTTCTCATACTGATCAGGGACCATTACCATAACAGTCTCCTTGAAGAGACCCTCGTCCTTCAGGAAGAAAAATGAGAGGAAGGAGATAGCCACTATGGCAACCACGAACTTGCTGATTACAGTCACAATGTTTCCTGCAAAATCACTTATTGAAGCCTGGTTCAGGAAATTGCTTACCGTTGTGACTATTATGTCATACAATGTTTTGTCTGCAGGCATATCCTTGTAAACCTTCCTGAGTGCCAGGTCAATTTTGTCAAGCTGGTCGCGCAAACCCTGAACAACCGAACTTGCATCAACTCCCGAAAGAGCATCAATCTGCCTTGAGATGAGAGGTATGAAGATGAAGAAGAAGAGAGAGAGCAGCCCGTACAGAAGAAGCAGAGTGAGAAGTGAGCTCAGCGCTCTCGGGAATTTAAACTTCCATACCTTAATGCTGTTAAGAAGATCCACCACAGGCCTCCCTATGAGGGAGATTACGCCTGCAATCAGGATATAGGCAATAATGCTCCGGAAATACCAGAAAAGGTACACCAGCAACGTCATGCCTATAAGTATCAGAATATTACGCAGAGTTGTGTTCATAGGGCTTCAAGATCAGGTGCTGAAATCCTGCCTCCGCAGGAAATTTCCAAAACTCATTCATTCAAAATTAACAAGAATTCCCGGTTAAACAACCGGCTATTATCAGATGCCATTATGTCATGGATTGTTTGAATAATCATGCCATTATGGCATTGTTTTATGGACGGCACAGGAATTGAAATAACTCCTGTGAAAATGTTAATAATGTCTAACAGAATAAAAAAGGAGGTTGTTATGTTACCAATGATCACCAGAAGGAATTACAAACCGCTCACGTTATCGGATTTCCTGAATGAGGATTTCTTCCCGACATTCGCAAGGAACGCTTCGAGTCTGCCTGCAGTGAATATCAGGGAGGATGAGAAGGCATTTTATCTTGAGCTTGCCGTACCCGGCATGGATAAGAAGGATTTGCGTATCGAGGTCAAGGATGATGTTCTTACCATTGCGGCAGAGCAGAAGGAGGAGAAGCAGGAGGATCTTGAAGGATACAGGCGCAGGGAGTTCAGCTACAGCTCATTCTGCCGCAGCTTCTATCTGCCTGAGGATGTCAACGGTGAGAAGATAGGTGCTAACTACAAGGATGGCATCCTTAACGTGGAGATTCCGAAGCTCAGCGAAGACAAGAAGAAGGAGAAGATCCGTTCGATCAGCATCTCGTAATCAAGGGATCAGCTGCGTAAAACGGTTTGGTTTGAACAGATAAGACAGGTCAGAGCGACCTGTCTTTCTTGTTTAATCTGCCTTTTGGGCGGCGAGTTCGCTCGCGAACCGACGGCCGTATTCAACAAGCATTTTCCCCTTGTCGCTTGCGGGCACAAACTTAAAAGATGCCGGCTCTTCAAAAAAGCTCAGCTTCAGGTTCCTGAGCATCTCCGCAATGAGGCCAGGAGCCTCTCCGCTCCATCCGTACGAGCCGAACGAACCAGCCAGCTTGCCCTTGTCGCGCAGCGGGCTGACCATTGCAGCCAGCTTGTAGACCGGAAGGAGGGTGTTCTGATTGATTGTCGGTGAGCCCACTATTAATCCGTCGGAAACTGTCAGCTTCGAGTCAATCTCCCCGATATCTGCAGTTTCGATATCCATTACCTCAACACTTACATTCCTGACCTCCGAGGCCCCCCTGGCGATCAGCTCTGCCATCTCCTTCGTGTAACCGTATGCAGATACATAAGTTATCAGCACCCTCTTTTCGCCTGAGCCCCCGGTGAGCTTCAGGTATGATGAGGCCAGCTCATGGGTCTGCTCAACGATCTTCTTCCAGCTTTTCCTGAGTATCGGTCCGTGCCCGGTGGCGATCATCGAAATGTCAAGTGGCCTGATCTTATCAATGGCCTTTATCATGAACCTGCTGTAGGGCTTGAGTATCACGTCAAAATAGTAACTGAAATCTTCGCTGTAGTCGCCGGCCAGGTCATCAAACATCTCCGCGTTGCAGTAATGGGCGCCGAATGAATCACATGTGAAAAGGATCTTATCCTCGACCAGGTAGGTGTATATACTGTCCGGCCAGTGGAGATTGGGGGCGGCAATGAACTTCAGTGTCTTATTACCAAGATCAAGGCTATCGCCATCCTTCACAACAAGCGATTTGAAAGGCCGGTTGACGATGTCGGACAGGTACCTTATAGCATTGCCGCTGCCAACAACCACGGCTGAGGGAGCCAGGTCAAGAAGCTGCCGCATG
Source organism: Bacteroidales bacterium (assembly GCA_049294275.1). Lineage (GTDB taxonomy): Bacteria > Bacteroidota > Bacteroidia > Bacteroidales > VadinHA17 > SR-FBR-E99. The sequence continues at coordinate 1,516 of JBAQCQ010000069.1, read as the reverse complement.
GCACCGGAGTGATCGGGCTCGGTGTGGTCGAGTACAATATATGCTATCTCAGCCGGGTCGGTGACCATCCTCAGCTTATTGAGATATGTCTCGCTGAACTTCTCCTTGGCCGTCTCAATGACCGTCTTCTGTACGGCATTGATGAAGTAGGAATTATAGGTCGTACCGTGATCAGTATGCATCACGATGTCAAATGTTCTGATGTCCGGATCAAGCACTCCGATCCACTTTACGTCGGGGGTCAGATCCAGTATTTTGTTGTCTTCTTTCATATTCTAAAAGTTAAATAACTCTCCCGATAATGGTTCTGCTTGCCCTCACCTGCTCAAACATCTCGACGTTCACCTCGGTGTCATCAGGAAGGAAGATGTCTACCCTTGATCCGAACTTGATGAAACCAAGCTCATCACCCTGGTGTACCTTCTCCCCCTTTTTTGAGTAAGTGACTATGCGGCGGGCCACCGCCCCGGCTACCTGTCTGATGAGAACCTCCGTGCCGTTATCAGATGTAACAACCACACTGCTCCTTTCGTTCAGTTCTGACGATTTGGGGCTGCGGGCAAGGTATTTTTTTCCGGGATGATAGTGGGTATAGGTGATAGTCCCGGAGATGGGGTACCTGTTGCTGTGCATGTTGAAGGGAGACATGAAGATCGAAATCTGCAGCCTGTTGTCTTTGAAGTACTCCTTCTCAAATGTCTCCTCAATCACCACAATCTTTCCGTCTGCCGGCGCATAGATCAGCAGCGGGTCAGGCTCGACATGTCTTGCCGGTGTGCGGAAAAACATCACTATGAATGCAAATACAAGCAGTGATGCCAAAATGCCCGCGATATGAAGCAGTGAAGGGCCATGCCAGATGAGCCATGCCGCAACATTCATGACAGCAAGGAGGATAAAGACACCGATTATTATCCTGTACCCTTCCCTGTGTATTTTAAACTTCCTGATTTTCATGCCTGCAGTGAAATTGCCAGATAAAGATATACCAGCGGGAAAGCCACAACCACGCTGTCAAACCGGTCGAGGAATCCCCCGTGGCCGGGCATGATCGTCCCTGAGTCCTTCAGCCCCAGGCTTCGCTTAAGCATCGACTCCAGAAGGTCTCCAAGTGTGCCGGCAACGGAAACAATGAAGGCGATGATCATCCACCCGGTTGTATCCGCAACGCCGAGCCATCCGGAGATGAGGCGGGCAACGAGAAGTGTCAGCAGCATTCCTCCGAAGAAACCCTCCCACGACTTCTTTGGCGATATGCGTTCAAAGAGCCGGTGCTTTCCCATTAGCGAACCGACCAGATAAGCCCCCGTGTCATTCGTCCACAGCAGGAGAAAGAAACCGATCAGTATTCCCGGGGAAAACTGAATGCCTTCCATCTGAAGCAGCGGTTCAAGACCGGTGTGGTTAAAAGCCGAGAACGGGAACATCGAAAAGGGCACCGCCGTGTACAATATGGAAAAAAAGGTATGCGCGAGGGAATCGAACGGTCTCCCGGCGTTCCTGAAGAGCTCTATCA
>JBAQCQ010000068.1:0-1842 GCA_049294275.1 Bacteroidales bacterium | reverse complement strand
CCTGTGGAGTGGGGGGGCTCGAGCCGGGCACGGTCGCGCCGAGCGTGCAGGAGCTCAGTTGCGAGATGGACATGCTGGTGGGGTTGAACGCGAAGTTGCAGAAGTTCCCATCCAGGGCCGCGTCGTTGTAGGCGCCCGACGACGAGATGGTGACTTTGTTCAGCCTCAGGTCGGCGTCGTACTCGGCGCCATAGACCCGGGCCTTGCCAGCGTTGCCGGTCATGCCCGCGCCCTGGGCCCCGGACACCACCACCGAGTATTGGATGTTGTCCCAGGTTTCGTAATAGAGCGCCGCGTTGAAGCGGAAGATGTCGTTCCAGAGCGTCTTGATGCCCACCTCGTAGTTGGTGAGTTCTTCGGATTTGAAGGACGGGACCGTCGCAACGCCGATGTTGCGGATCCGCAGGGGCCGGTTGAAGCCGCCGGGACGGAAGCCGGTCGAGTAGTTGGCGTAGACCATCTTCGTCGGCGTGATCTGCCAGTCCAGGGCGACCTTGTGGGTCTCGCCGTTCTCCTTGTAGCGGCCGACCTGGTCCGCTGCCGCGAAGTTGGAGTTCAGGCATTGCAGGCGTTCGGCCGGCAGGGGCGTCGGACATCCGAAGGTCCCGGTCGGCACATAGAGCGAGCTGGTCGTGGTCCGGGCCGACGCCATGACGCCGGCGAACCCCTTCACCTTGTATTCCGTCCAGAAGTAGCGGATGCCCGCCGTCAACTTCAGGGTCGGCGTGATGTTGTAGTGACCTTCGGCGAACAACGCCTTGTCGTGGTAGGTCTGGTCGGTCTCGGTGATGTAGAAGCCGTCCTCTTTCACAGCCGGCGTACCCACGACCATGGTTCCGCCACTGGTGGTGGGAATGCCGAAACCTGCAGGATTACTGTCGCCGCCGCCCGACTGAGTATAGCCCGCGATGTTGTCCAGGCCGCGGGTGGCGTAGTAGGTGTTATTCTCCTGCTTCTGCCAGTGGTAGAAGCCGCCGGCGGTGACGTCGAATGGCCAGCTCTCAGGCGTGCTCACCCGGAATTCCTGGGTGAACTTGTCCCTGTGCGTGTCTCCGTGGAAATACTGGATCGGATTGATCAGCGTGCTGCAGCGCTGGGTCGCGCCGGCGCCGGTGCAACCGGCCTTGTCGAAGAACTGCAGGTAGTTCTCGTACCCGGGCCCGAACCCGTCGTAGGTGACGGTGTAGTAGGTGTAGTCGTTGAGCAGCTTGGTCCTGCGCTTGTGGTAGCCGGTCGCTGAGACCACGTCCCAATCGCCGATATGGCCGTGGACGGACAGCGCCGCCTGGTACCACCGGTCGTCGTTCTCGGTCTTGTCGTAGTCGTGGACCTCCAGGTCGCCGACGCGCGGGTCGAAGCCGAAATAGCCCTTCGAGACCTGCTTCTGCGCGGTGATCTGCGGTGTCACTTCCCAGCCGGGGATCACCTCCCACACCGCCTGCAGCCGGCCGCCGTACTCACGCACGGTGTTGTAGTCGTCCTTCGCGATCGCCGCGTTGTCGAGCAGGAACGAGGTCGCCGGATTGTTGTCGCCCAGCGTCAGGGTCGCCGAACTGCCGTCGTTCAGCCGGCCGTTGTTCGGCGTGTTGTCGATATAGCCGCCGTCGCGGCGGTAGTACGCCATGGCCCGTACGGCGATGGTCTCGCTCACGGGAGCGTTCACATAGGTCTGGAGCTGCCCGCCGATGTCGCCGGCGCCGTACTTGTTGGCTTCCACGTCATAGCCGGCCTCGAACACGCCGATCTTCGGCTTCTTGGTGATGAACCGGATGGTGCCTGCCAGCGAGCCGGCGCCGTAGAGCGTGCCCTGTGGGCCGGAGAGGGCTTCGACCCGCTCCAGGT
>JBAQCQ010000067.1:0-2848 GCA_049294275.1 Bacteroidales bacterium | reverse complement strand
AGATAGGAGTGATGAACCCTCATGAAATTCTGGTCCTCGAGGAGGCCGTCAAAGTGCTTTAGGTTTTTTGAACTCACCACTTTCCTTTGTCCTGTAATATGAAAATTGGTGCAATAGCCGTCGGCCTGGCACATGATTATATCGGGTACCCTGAGCACCTCAAACCCCTTGATATTTGGTATTATCAGGGTCGATTGCCTCGATGAACCCTCCCTGAGATTATTCAGAAGTGAAGAGACTATTTCCGAACTAAGCCCTGACCTGCCGGCCTTTCTGACCCTGGCTACGGCGTCAATCAATTCATCTATCTTTATTGGCTTGAGAAGGTAGTCCACCGCGCTGAACCTGAATGCCCTGATGGCATACTCCGAATAGGCCGTAACAAAAATTATCTTGAAATCAATGCTCTCGAACCTGTTCAGAAGATCAAATCCCTGTCCGTCAGGCATCTCAATGTCAAGAAAAACAAGATCAGGACTTGTCTTTCTGATTGCATTGTACCCGGTGCTGACTGAGGAGGCTTTGGCCACAACCTCAACATCAGGACAATACTCCCTGAGAAAATTGACGATCACCTCCCTTGCAGGCTGCTCATCGTCTATGATCACTGCTTTTATTGTACTCACTTCAATTCCCCCTTATTAAACTGATGGTATTTGATTTTCCTGTCACTTCACCATTACAGGCATGTCAATCTCAACCTTTGTCCCGGTCTCAACCCGGTCAGGATGGAGGTCCGAGATCACAATCCTGTAGTTTGTGCCCTGGAGGTTATTAATGATCCTCAGTCGTTCCATGGCAAGAAATATGCCTTTCGACTTCTTCGGAAGACTCCTGTCTTTCATGGCTTCCGACATGGATCTGCCGACGCCGTCATCCTCAACCGTACAAACCAGTCTGTCACCGTTCATTTTAAGTGAGACACCGATCATTCCCTTCCTGTTATCCAGTCCCATGACGCCGTGCCATATTGCATTTTCCACGAAAGGCTGTACGATTCCGGGAGAGACCATTATTGATTCGGGCACTACCTGGCTGTCAACTTCAAGACTGTAGTCGAACTTGTTGCCAAACCTGAGGTGCTCAATCTTCAGGTAGTCTTCGAATGACCCCAGCTCGACAGTAAGCCTCACAAAGTCCTCATTCATGTTGTTAAGCACGGTCCGGATCAGTTTGGAGAAATCGGCTATATAGCGGTTTGCCGCCAGGGTGTCGTTCTTTGATATGAAATAGTTGATCGAGTTCAGAGAATTGAATATGAAATGCGGGTTCATCTGCCCTCTCAGTGCCTGGTGACGGAGCGTATCCCTCTTCTGCCGCTCTCTTGCCCTTATTTGTCTCAGGGCTATCCAGATGGTGATGCCGATAAGCAACACAATAAACAGCGGCATGGCAATGAGGAAAAACAGTGTCTGGTAAAAATAGGGATTGATATGAATGGCAATCTTTTTCGACATCCCCCACGACCCGCCGGGGTCGGTGGCCTGGATCTCCAGGTTGTGCCAGCCCGAACCAAGGTTTGAGAAATTTATGTTCCTGTCGCTGTGATCGGTGTAGAACCAGTTGCCTGATCCGCTGTCGAGCCGGTACCTGTACCTTATCTTTTCGGGATGCCTGTATTCCGGTACTACAAAAGAGATGTGAAAGTTGTCATCTCCCTTCCGGAGCATTATGGTATCAGTCTTATAGACAGGCCTGTCGAGAATCCTCTTCATAGCCGAAACTTCGAATTCCTTGATTATGATATGAGGTTTTACACCGGCCGGAAAGTCCCCGAGTATTTGTTCAGGGTCAAACTCAACTGCTCCTCCCACGCCTCCAAGAAGAAACTTGCCTTCATCATTCACCCATGAGGCGTCTGAATTGAATTCGTGTATCGCCAGTCCGTCATTTTCGCCGAAAGATCTAATCAGTCCGCTCCCCGGGTTGATTACCGAGAGGCCGCTGTTTGTTGAGACCCAGATATTTCCCCTGCGGTCACGCAATACACTGTAAGTCGTGTTGTTGGTGAGGCCCGTGGCTGTCGTGTAGAAGAGTTTATCACCTGTTGCCGGATCGAAACGGCAGACGCCGGCGCCAAGAGTGGCAATCCATAAAGTGCCATCCTCACAAACCAGAATGTCCTCCATATTGTTTATCCCGCTCGTCATTTTGAAAAACTCTGTCTTTCCTGAAGCCAGGTCAAGTTTCAGGATGTAACTGTGGCTGCAGCCTGCCCATAAAATGCTGTCCTGCAATTCAAAAGTGAAAATATTCAATGAATCGCCACCTGTATACAGCCTCTCACTTTTCCCAGTGCCGGGGTCGTACCGTATCACACCTGAGTCAGCAATGAGTATTTTACCCTCCCTGTCGTAACACATGGTGTGCACATTTCTGCCCGGGTTATGCTTTTCCATGCGGCCGGATGTTATGTTGTAGTGGATTAGCTTGTCGTAATAATAACCGACCCAGATGCCGCTGCTGTCGCGAAGAAATGCTCTCGGGTGCCACAGTCTCTTCAGTTCTTCCGCTCCAAGAGTGTTAATCCGTTCGGTTTTATCATTCCCGTCGATCCTTATCAGATAATTCCTGTCCCTTGCCGCAAGCCATAATCCGCCTTCACTGTCAGTGATGATACCGAACACATTCAGATCATTGTTTCCGTCTGGAGACGGATTTATGTTCCGGAATTCATAAGGTGTGAATACGGCTTTTACCACTCCTGCAGGTGTTCCTCCCTCGCTCTGGTGTGCAAACCACAGCATCCCGGAACCATAGAAGAATATTTCAGTCGGCAGACCGCATTCCCGGCCGGGAATGGTTATTATATTATCTTTTCCCGGGAACCATATGCAGAGTCCTGTTC
>JBAQCQ010000066.1:0-7611 GCA_049294275.1 Bacteroidales bacterium | reverse complement strand
CCCACGCTGGCGGCGCGTGAGGCCGCCGCCGCCGAAGTGATCGAGCGCACCGGCGCCACTATGATCCATCCCTATGACAACTTTTTCATCATCGCCGGTCAGGGGACGGCGGCGATGGAGATGATTGCTGACATGCAGGGCGCTGATGCGGTCATCGCCCCCGTCGGCGGCGGCGGCCTCCTCAGCGGCTCGGCCATCACAACCCGCCATATGACTCCCGCTGCAAAAATCTACGGGGCTGAACCGCTGCTGGCTGATGACGCGGCCAGGTCACTCCATACAGGGACCCTCCAGCCCGCACTGCCACCACGGACAATCGCTGACGGACTCCTGACTTCGCTCTGCGAGAGGACATACACGGTCATCAGGGCAAACGTTGATGACATACTCACGGTGACCGAAGAGCAGATAGTTGATGCGATGAGACTGATGTGGGAGAGGATGAAGATCGTGGTTGAACCTTCATCAGCAGTGCCCCTGGCGGCCGTGCTTGCCAACAGGAGCCTCTTCGAAGGCAAGAAGGTGGGAATTATTGTTTCCGGCGGGAACGCTGACCTGTCGAAGCTTCCTTATGGTCTATCCGCCTGAAATAGGCAATAATGGGGTAGTGATCTGAGTACCTGACCTTGACAATGTCAAAGTCGGTGCAGTACATCTCCTCATTGCAAAGAATGTAATCAATCCTGTTGGGCGGGTACTTGCCCCTGTAGGTGAATCCGGCACCGTAACCCGCCTCCACGAAAGCATCCTTCAGCCCGCGCCTCATAATACGGTATGTATATGATACGGGTGTGTCGTTGAAGTCGCCGGTCACTATCACCGGATAAGGCGATGTTTCGATATGCCTCTTCACCCTGTCCACCTGAAGCGCCCTGCTGGCGAATCCCCGGGTCAGACTTCGGTATATACCGGTGATGTTATCCATTGAGCGTCCCTGCTCCTCACCTGCAATCTCACTGAGAAGCGTGCCCTCCACACGGCGCAGGCGGAACGACTGCAGGTGGTTGTTGTAGATCCTGAAGGTGTCTGTGTCAACGACGATGTCAGTGAATATCGTCAGTGATGATGAACCCGGATGAATAATGTCCCCCCGGTAAACAACAGGATAGCGGGTGATGGTGGCTATGCCGTACCGGCTTACGGCCCCGCTTTTTACCAGCTTGAAATGGGTGTACAACCTCCCGCCGAGGGCATCCTTAAGCTTACGTTCACCAACAGCAGGATCACCCTTGACAAAGTACTCCTGCAGGCATAGAATGCCGGGGTCCTCCTTCTTAAGAAGGTTCAGCATCTTCCTGTGGGTATCCTTCTCGTTATCTTCATAAAGGTTGAAGAGACGGATGTTATAGCTCATCAGCTTGAGGTCGTGATGCTCCTCCGTGCCGTGGTTGGTGAACCTGATGAAGTTGTGGATGTAATCGAAACCGGCCACGATTGCAACCAGAGATATCAACGCATACCACCTCCTCAGGACCAGCCAGATCAGGATCATAACTATGTTGGCGGCGGCAATGTAGGGATAAGCCAGGCCGAAGAGTGCGGGGAATGTGGTTGTGGCAGGATTGATATAGACCGAGAGGTAGGCAAGACCAAGGAGCAGGACAAGAAAGATATTCACTGCCAGCAGGATATTCCGCGAGAAACGTCTTATAACGTTATCCTTTTTTCTGACTCTCGCTGAAGAGGATCTCTTTTTCTTCCCTGGTAAGACTGTCATAACCTCCTTTTGAGATCTTGTCGAGTATATGGTCAATGGCCTTCTGCCTTTCTGCCTTTGCCTTGTTATAATCGTAATCGGTCTTCGTCTGCCGGGCATCGAATTCGGCCTTTGACTTCCGGTAGCTGACCTTCATCTTCTTCCCCGGCCTGAAGAGAGTAACAAAGAAGTCGATTATACTGTTTATCCATGCACCGATATCCGTCCCGTTCTTCAGCCCGTACCCGTAAGCCAGCCCCATCAGTGCCCCTCCTATGTGGGCTATCTTGCCACCGGTATTGACTGAGAAGTCAAATACCGAGGTTATGAGAAAGGTGACCAGGGCGAGGTACTTGAGTTTTACCCTTCCGAAGAAAAGAAGATGAATCTCCATCTCGGGGAGCCAGACTGCCGAGGCTATCACCAGCGCCATCACTGAGGCCGAGGCCCCGAGAGCGATGGATACATTCACCGTATCGGCAAAAGCCGGAAAGATATTAAACACTGCAACATAAAGCAGTGCTCCTGCGAGTCCGCCCATGATGTAGAGCGAAACCAGCTTGCGCTGGTCGAGGTAAGCCAGGAATATCTTTCCGAACCACCATAGCCACAGCATGTTGAAGAGGAGGTGGATGAAACCCTGGTGGGTGAACATGTATGTCAGCGGGGTCCAGGGTTTTGACAGGAGTGCTCCTGCTGAAGCGGGTACAGAGAGGTATGAAATGACCGTGGGCGCCAGCGCAGGACTGGCACTGAGGACGCCAATGACCTCGATGACTTTGATGAGGATGAAGACGGCGGTGTTGAGGTAAAGCAGCCTCGTCAGGACCGTTCCGTGCCTGAATGAATTCTTTATCTCATCCCAGATACTCATCAGTAAAGTGTTTTCGTGGTCTTGCGCCAGTAGCGTATCAGGAGGTATCCAAAAATCATGCCGCCGAGATGTGCCGTATGGGCTATTCCGCTGCCCGGAGCAGTTATGGCGAGGTAAAGTTCAATTGCGGCATATCCGATGACCACGTATTTGGCTTTTACGGGAATGGGAGGGAAGATGAACATAAGCTGGGTGTTGGGGAAGAGCACGCCGAAGGCAAGGAGCACGCCGTAAACGGCCCCAGAGGCTCCCACGACGGGTACGTTTAGTATCGAGTTCAGCATCCCCATCTGTTCATCTGCAAAGTTCTGCCCCTGGCTGACTGCATTGCTGCCGCTGTCATACACATACTGAAGCTGTTCCGGAGTCAGTATCCCCATGACCCTGTTGTACTGGATCCACTGCACCAGCTCGAAGGAGAAGGCAGCGCCAAGACCTGTCGCGAGGTAATATATGAGGAACCGCTTCGGGCCCCATACCTGTTCAAGCACACGGCCGAACATCCACAGTGCGAACATGTTGAACAGGAGGTGTACAAAGCCGCCGTGCATGAACATGTGCGTCACCACCTGCCAGGAGTGGAAGTATTCCGATTTCGGGAAGTAAAGTCCAAGGATGCCGTTCAGGTTAATGCCTGAGATCTTCAGCAGTTCCGTCAGTATCAGCATAACCACGTTGATGATGATGAGGTTCTTCACCACCGGGGGCATACCTGCAAATATTCTGTTCATCTTATGTTATCTCTGTTTTCAGTCGGCAAATTTAGCCATTATGTCCGAAAATCAGCTGAATCTTCGGTCAAGCTCTTCAAGCGTGATGATATTCATCACCGTTTTGCCTGTGGGAGAGTAGTTTGGCAGGGTGCAGGCGAAGAGCATATCGAAGAGCTCCTCCATCTCGGTATGCGTCAAAGGCATCCCGTAGGGTATGGCTGATGCCTTTGCCATCGAGAGCGCCACCCGCTCGCGGGCGCCTATCGAGGGATCGCTCATCGTATGCTTGTATTCTGCTATGAGTGTCTCCAGCATTGCCAGCGGACTGGCGTTGCGGCTGTCGGCTGGATGGCCGGTGATGGTCACGGTATTGTCTTTTCCCGACTGCACTTCAAATCCGAGCGTTTTAAGCTGGTCGTCTATCTCGCGGAGGATGACGATATCACCCGGATTGAGCTCTGCCTCCACGGGGAAGAGCGACACCTGTGCCGGTCGGGGGCCGTCGCCGAGAGATGACAGGTACTTCTCGTACAGCACCCTCTCATGTGCCCTTCGCTGGTCTATCATCATGATGCCGGATATGACCGGGCACATGATGTACCTGTTCTTTACCTGGAAGAACCTGCGTTGGCCTGTGGCGCTTCCCTCGCCTGCCGGCTGTTCGCTGCGGGCGGTGATGGTGAAGAGTGACTCCCAGCCATGGGGTCTGCCGTGTTCAGCATCGCCCTTCCATTTTATGTCAGGGCGCTGGTATTCTGTTCCGTTAAAGGGATTGAACGACTGATCAACCTCTATATGGGGCTGCGGGGGTGCTGGAGCATTTCCCGGGAAGACCGGTATCTCCACTGCTCCCTCCGGTCCGAAGTCGAGAGAGGGCACTACGTTGAAGCGCCCGAGGGCCTCGCGCACCGAGGCTAGCATGATCTGCCACACCGAGCGCTCATCCTCGAACTTGATCTCAGTCTTGGTAGGGTGGATGTTTACATCTATGGCAGAGGGGTCTGCCGTCATGTAGAGGAAGTATGCCGGCACGGTGTCAGGCGGCAGTATCCCCTGGTATGCCTCAAGCACCGCCCGGTGCAGGTAGGGGTGTCTTATGAATCTGTTGTTAACGAAGAAGAACTGCTCTCCGGCCGAGCGGCGGGCATTCTCCGGCTTGCCGGCGAAGCCTCTGATAGATACTATCGAGGTGCTGGTCTCCACGGTGACCAGGTTCTGGTTGTAGTGCTTGCCGAACAGTGCCACGATGCGCTGACGGTGGTTTCCCTGTGGGAGGCGGTATATCTCCTGGTCATTGTGGATCAGGGTGAACCTGATCTCAGGGTGTGCCAGCGCTACCCGCTGGAACTCGGTGATGATATGTCTGAACTCGGTGTTGTCTGACTTCAGGAACTTGCGCCGGGCCGGGACGTTGTAGAAGAGGTTCTTCACGCTGAAGACCGATCCGGTGGCGCAGGAGCATGGCTCCTGTTTTATCACCCTTGAGTTGTTTATCTCCACCAGCGTGCCGGCCTCATCCTCCTTCCTGCGGGTACGCAACTCTGTCATGGAGACAGCAGCCACGGAGGCGAGTGCCTCGCCTCGGAACCCCTTGGTGGTGATTGAGAAGAGGTCATCGGCAGATGATATCTTGGAGGTGGCGTGTCTCTCGAAAGCCAGGCGGGCGTCGGTCTCACTCATGCCGCTGCCGTTGTCTATCACCTGCACCAGCGTACGGCCGGAGTCGCGTATTACCACGCTTATCTCCGTGGCCCCGGAGTCGACGGCGTTCTCAGTCAGTTCCTTTACGACGGAGGCGGGGCGTTGTATGACCTCGCCGGCAGCTATCTGGTTGGCAACGGAGTCGGGGAGGAGCTTGATAATGTCACTCATCTGCAGCGATTAAAAGCGGAGGTAAAGGTAAACAGCCAGGACCATAATGATTATGATGACGAGTATTCTTATCATGGTGTGTCTCTCAACGCGTTCCTGCCTTCTGTGGAAGTAGTTTTTCATGTCACCGCGCATGATCTTCGACCGGTACACAGTACCCTGGGCCCTGAGCTCTGCGCCCTTTGCCCTCTGCTCTGCGTCCATTGTTCTCTGCTCTGCGCTCTGCGCTCTGCGCCTCTCCATCATCTCCTCCTTTGCCGGGTCGTAATAGCGCGGCACGTAGTTGAATCCACGGGGTTTATTCTGCTTAAAGAAACTGGGGATCGCCATAATTCAATTTTTACAAAAATAGCAAGAAAAGCCCGGATTCAGTATTACGGTCAGCGCAGACGGGATTTTAGTATTGTTCTCTTTTTGTTACCTTTGGTATTCCTAAACCTGAGACCTTAATGATGAAGATCCTTGTCACCTATGCCGGTGGTGCCGGGCCTTCCGCCGGTGTTGCTGAGCGCATTGCCAGGGTGATGACCGGCCTGGGGGCTGATGTGACTCTTCTTCCCATGACAGGGGTCTCTACGATCAAGGGATTTTCCGCGGTCATTGCCGGCAGCATCGAGAGGGGTGGCGGATGGGTACCTGAGGCGATGGAGTTTGTCCGCAGGAATCAGGCCCTTCTGAACAAGAAGCTATTCGCCATTTTCACCGTTATCCCTTCGCTTGCATTGGAGAAAGGTGCTGAGTCGCGCATGGTGATCATGCAATACACGGCACATGTGCGCGGAATGGTTCATCCCGTCGGCGAGGGCTTCTTCAGCGGCGAGACTGAAAGCAGGAAAGAAACCCCTCCCGGCGAGCGGTCGAAGTTCAAGCTCAGGATTCTTCTGGGGCTTCTGAGGGAGGGCGACCGCAGTCACGGAGAGATTGAGACCTGGGCTGCGAAGCTTCATGAAAAGCTTCTGCAGGCTGCTGGCAAAGCAGCAAAAAGTCCGGTGCACGGAATTTAGTCATCAAATTGGTTTACACCTGATTAGGAACAACAACTAAAGAATTCCGGGATTTCGGGCGAGAAGTCTCCCGGAGGACGACCCGTTATGAGTTAATTAACCCTGGGATGATTGTATATTGCCATCAGCGCGAATTTCCATTTACCCTGATCCTTCCTGAGTACATTGATCCTGGTCTGTATCAGTTCCACCGGCAGGTCATTTTCAACTCCATTCCAGACAGTTTCGCATGTCACCCAGGCTGCCTCATCTTCCAGTAGCTGAATTTCATAGTCCCTGAAAGTTACAGTAAACTTTTTTCTGTCCAGTGAGGTGTCGGCGACATTTTCCTCGTCATGCTTTTTGATGGCATCCCATCCTGTAAATTTTGTCTGACCATCGTCAAGCATGTACATCTTGACTGAAGACGGCTCCTGGATCCATGTTTCTGCCATTACTTTGGCATCCTGGTTAAAGAAGCCTTCCTTTTCCTGTTCAAAGACAGCTTTAATCGCTTCTTTTTCCTTTTCGATATCGATTTTTTCTTCACATGATATAAGTGAAGCCAATAAGATAACGGTGAACAAGAGCATCAGGTTTTTCATGGTATCAGTTTTAGAGATTTAAGTCTGCAATCTTAGTGCTGAGTAAGTTTACGCTATGAACACATGTAAGTCAAGTTTTTCGAGCAATTATTATATTTCATTAAGTACGGCTGCAATAGTTAGATATTCAGGAAGATATGACGTTGGCAGAGTATTTGGTCAAAAAATTTACCATAAACCCTTGACTTTATTAAAAACCCGTCTTAAATTTGATATGCTGCATTTCTAAATTTATTCACATGTCGTTGTTAAAGTACATTGCGCGGTTGCAACGGATGGATTCGCTTATTGCAATGAAGGCCACCGGCACCCCGGAAGAATTCGCATTTAAAATGAATCTTAGCCGGAGTACTCTTTTTGAAACACTTCAGGAAATGAAAGGCATGGGTGTTGACATCAGGTACTCAAACATCAGGGAAACCTATTATTATGGTGATGCCCGGCGGATTGTCATTAAAGTGGAGAAAGTTGGAGAGAAGCAGTGACTATCACAATTATACCATTTGCGTCCTTCCCTGATCCCAAAGTCCCGGAATAAAGGCTTGAAATAAAAACAAGAATGACATGGTAGAAGGAATCCAGTTAATTAAAGGCTGGAAGCAATTTTTCGGAGTGGTTTTGTTGAATCTTCTTATTCTGCTTTTATCCCAAAAACCTCTGCTAAATGAGATAGTTCTCTCTGATACTTTTGGTGAGCAGCTCACATGCGACTGAGCTATAGAAATGTTTTTTAGAAAATCCGATATTACTGGACTGCGTGTAAACAGATTTGCCTATCCTGAATTATTCATAAATACCTAAGTACATGACAAAAATTTACAACATTGGTTAAAGCTACTTATATCACTGCTAAAAAGCAAGTTGGCTA
>JBAQCQ010000065.1:0-83159 GCA_049294275.1 Bacteroidales bacterium | reverse complement strand
GCGGCCCCGCACTCCTGGCTGTCCCGGCCCCTGTCTCCTTTCGTTGAGCTCGCGCAACAACTGCTGCTTGTACTGGTTTTCAACCTGGTACAACCTGATAATTTTTGCCGGAGGCAGCACCTTTTTCAGGTCGCTGTTGAATGACACCACCAGCCCTGCTTCGTCGGAGAAGCTCACGGAAAGCTTGTCTGCCGTTGACGACAGCTCATCATTGCTCATGTTGGCCTCGTTCTGTGCCGCATAACGCATCAGCGAAAGACGGTCGAGCTGCAGCTTGTTCCTGCGGGCGGAGAAGTCGTTGTACAACGGCCAGAATTTTTCTGCCTCCGCGGGGGTGAGATCAAGCCTCTGTGTGAAAAAGGCGATCTTGTAGGCAGTGAGTTTTTCATTGTCTCCCATGCCCTGTCCCATGCCCTGACCCTGACCCTGGGCATTCAGTGCTGCAAAAGTTGAAAGCAAAACTGCGATCAATGAGTAAATTGTTTTTTTCATTTTCTTATAAGAGTTCGTAAATATCATCAAGGTCAATATCCTCCGTCATCAGGTAGTCGATAATCGCGTCTGATGCGATGGTCTGCTCCGTGAGGGAGATGTCACCCGGTTCTGTCATGAACAGTTCATTCTCAATCATATATGTATCAAGCTCTTCAGCAGCAAGATCAGCATAAAGGCTGTTCCCCTCTTCAAACCCGGCCGGTGCCCTGTCACCTGTCACAATCCTGATCATCACCGTAGCCAGCAGGGCAAATCCCAGTATGGCAGCAGCAAGTCCAAGCAAGGGCATAAAGCGGATACGCCGCACCGGCCTCCCGCTTTCCGTACCGGCTGTTCCGTCTTTCGCTCCCTCTGCCATTCCGGGCATAACGGTCTCCCAGACGCCCTCATCCTGATCCCTGCTCTGCCTGATGGCTGACATCGTTCTTTCCGTCAGCGTATCAAAGTAACCTTCAGGAACTTTGAACGGATTCTTCTTTTTTATTTCATCATTGAGTTGCATGACATTTCTTTGATGTTATAAGGTGATAATGGTTTAAGCGTCTTTCAGATATTGTTCAATTTTTTTCACTGCATGGTGATATGATGCCTTCAGCGCTCCGACGGAGGTGCCGGTCACCCCGCTCATCTCCTCGTAGCTCATCTCGTCGAAGTACTTCAAATTGAATACTGCCCGTTGTTTTTCAGGGAGTTTGAGAATGGCATTCTGAAGCTTTACCGAGGCCTCATCACCGTCAAAGAATGAGTCCCCTTCCATCGCCCGGGCAAAGATCCCCTCCAGATCGTCAAGTGATACAGCACTCTGCCTCTCCCTTTTCCTTATGAGTGTGAGAGCCTCGTTGGTGGCTATTGACCAGAGCCATGTCAGGAGAGAGCTGTCATACCTGAAGCCGGCAATGTTCTTCCACGCGCTGATGAAGGTGTTCTGCAATGCGTCATCGGCGTCGTCATGAATGATGACCATGCGCCGGATATGCCAGTAGAGCTTTGAACCGTAACTGTCAATGATCAGGCGGAACGCCTTTTCAGCGTCGGTCTGAATAAGTCCCTTTATTTCATCTTCAGTGATTTTTGACTTCACCTTAAGCGTCGGCATTTGTCAGTGAGATGCACCCTGGCATCAATGGTTTAATATTATGATCAAAAATAGTAAAAAGTGCATGCCGGCCCGGTGTGCCGTGCTCCCGGTCTGCTCTTTTTGGTAACTTTGCGGCAACTGAAACAGGTGACATGGCATTGAAATGCGGAATTATAGGGATCACAAGCACAGGCAAGACAACCATCTTCAACTGCATATCCAACACGCGGGGTGAGACAAACACCTTTGGATCCGGTGTCAAGGCTAACCTTGGTGTGATACAGGTCCCCGACAGGCGCCTCTATGAGCTGGAGAAACACCAGCCGACGGAACGGATAGTCCATACCACGGTTGAGATCGTTGACATCCCGGGGCTGGTCAGGGGACAGGGTGACAGCTCAGGGGCAAGGCTCCTGGGCGAGATCAGGAACACTGACGCTCTTATCCACGTCCTGCGATGCTTTGATAATGACAACCTCCCGCACATCGACGGATCGGTAAACCCTGTCAGGGATCTTGAAAACGTCGAGTTCGAACTGCAGGTAAAGGATGTCGAATCGGTGGACAAGAAGATCCAGAGGCTGGAGCGGGCCGCCAAAACAGGTGATAAGGATGCGAAGCATGGCATTGAGGTTCTCAACCGTTACAAGGAGCACCTTGAAGGCTTTCAGAATGCCTCATCGCTGGAGCTTAAGCCGGAGGAAAGGAAATATGTCGATGACATTTTTCTCCTGACCATGAAGCCTGTTCTTTACGTCTGCAATGTAGACGAGGCATCCGCAGTCAGCGGCAACGGCTATACTGAGGCAGTCAGGAACTATCTCTCCGCCAGGGGCGTTGAACCTCTTATCATTGCGGGTGCACTGGAGGCCGAGATAGCCAACCTCACCGAGGAAGCTGACCGGATGGAATTCCTACAGGCTTCCGGCCTGACCGAACCCGGCGTCAACAAGCTTGTCAGGGCTGCCTATGAAATGCTCAACCTGCTTACCTTCTTTACCGTTGGGCCAAAGGAGATAAGGGCATGGACCATCACTGCCGGCATGACTGCCCCGCAGGCGGCAGGGGTCATCCACTCAGACCTCGAGAGAGGATTCATCAGGGCCGAGGTGATGAAGTACAGTGACTTCATGGCGCTCGGGTCAGAGCACGCCTGCCGCGAAGCCGGCAAACTGGCGGTTGAAGGGAAAAGCTACGTCGTTGACGACGGCGACATTCTCCACATCAGGTTCAACGTATAAGACCGCAGGTGAAATACCTCCAGGCCATAACCGCTCTCCTTCTGATTATGATAACTCCCCGGGGGTATGGGCAGTACCCGCATCGGGGTGATGACATCAGGGAGGCAGTCAGGAAAAACGGCCAGGCTGAGGTGATTATCAGTTATCCGGGCTTTGATCTTATGACAAGGGTTGCTGAGCGCTTCCCTGTCTCCTCATGCAGTGACACGGAGGCAATCCTCTGCCTTTCTCACATTGATGCTGAGGAATTCATCGCTTCCGGGAGGGATTACAAGCTTATTGTACCCGAACCGCACAAAGGATTCTTCACAGCCGCTTCGGCGGCTGAAGCCATGCTGTGGCAGTCGTACCCCACCTGGAGGCACTACGATACAATCATGCATAAAATCGCGGACCGCTGGTCCGGAGTCTGCCGTCTTGATACAATAGGCTTCAGCGTCTCAGGCAGGGCAGTGCTCGCACTGAAGATTTCAGACAACCCTATTTCGGATGAAACGGAACCTGCGGTTATGCTCAGCTCTTCAATCCACGGCGATGAGCCGGCAGGCTTTGTACTGCTGATGAGGCTGGCCGAATACCTTGCATCTGAAAGCTCAGCCGGAGGCCTTGCCTCAGATCTTGTTGACGGGCTGGAGATCTGGATAAACCCGCTTGCCAACCCCGACGGAATGTACCGAGGCAATGACACCATGATCAATCCGGTCAGGGCAAACAGCAACGGCTATGACCTCAACCGTAATTTCCCGGATCCTGAGGTAGCCTCTCCGCCTCCGCTGCAGAAGGAGACACATGATATGGTCGCATTCCTTGAGGAAAAGAGATTCGCCCTCTCGGTGAACCTCCACTCGGGCGCCGAGGTGGTGAACTATCCATGGGACAAATGGACCTGGCTGCACGCCGATGACGATTGGTTCTGTTACATCAGCAGGCGTTATGCCGATACGGTACATCTCTGGTCCGAACCGGGCTACATGTCGTTCCTTGACAACGGCGTCACACGGGGATGGGAGTGGTATGTAGTGAGGGGAGGGAGGCAGGATTTCGTTACATGGAGCCTCGGGGGCCGGGAGGTGACCATCGAGATTGATGACATAAAGATGACTCCGGGCTCAAACCTGGAAGCACTATGGAACTGGAACCACAGGTCACTGCTCCGTTATATTGCCGAGGCTCTCGGCGGGGTCAGGGGCACCGTCACCGACTCGGTCACCGGCGACCCCCTCAGGGCGCGGATCTTCATTGAAGGTCATGACATTGACTCGTCTCACATTTATGCCGATTCCATTACGGGTGAGTACTACAGGTTCATTGCCCCCGGCACCCACAGCCTGACCTTCTCATGCCCGGGCTACGTCCCTTATACCTTTGAGGCCACGATCGCCGACTGGAACTCTGCTGTGACACGTGATGTAAGGCTGCAGAGGCCCGAGTATCTCTATCCCTCCCCGCCGGAGTCGGGACTTCTTATCTGGCCTGTGCCTTCCGGGGGGAACCTCAGTATTATGCTGCCGGCCTTAATTACAGGAGAAGTTACCGTAACGGTGACCGGCACGTCCGGTGCAGTTATCAAAAGCTTACGGACAAATGCAGCCAGTGGCATACCGGTCATCTGCGATTGCAGCGACCTGCCCCCGGGCGTCTTCATTATATCAGTCAGAAAAGAGCCCGACGGCCCCCTGCTGAGGGGTAAAGCCATCATCACCCGGTTAAAATAGGGTGCCCGGGTGTTGATATCTTTGCCGCACCGCCTTGCACATGAGTCTAAAACTGATATTTTTGGGGCTTGATTCTTACGATACACTTTCTGATCATGAAAAAACTGTTCCCAATATTATATCTCCTTCTCCTTTCTTCTGCTGCCTTCGCACAATCAGCCTACATTCCCCCTGACAAGCCTAAGCTGGTCATCGGCATCATAGTTGAACAGCTTCGCTACAGCCAGCTTGAGAAGATATGGAGTGTGCTGCCTGACAACGGCCTGAAAAGAATGGTCAGCGAAGGCACCTATTACCGCAACGCGTCGCTTGACTACCTCTCCACGCAGGCTGCACCGGGGTTTGCCACCATATCCACAGGGGCCTCCCCGTCAGTACACGGCATAATCTCGGACACCTGGTTCCATCCTTTCAATGACCAGATGATATACTGTGTGCAGGACCCGGGGGCAAGTGCCATAGGAGGGAGCTTCGAAACCGGGCTGTTCTCTCCCGCCAACCTGTTGTCGTCAACATTTGCTGATGAGCTGCAGTTGTCAACCTGCGGGGGATCAAAGGTCTACGGCATAGGGATAAAGGAGATGGGGGCCATCATAACCGCAGGGCATGCTGCCGACGGATCCTTCTGGTATGACGACCGCACCGGGACCTGGATGAGCAGCAATTACTTTATGCAGGCACTCCCCCCGTGGCTCATGGATCTCAATGCAATGCTTATGCCGGGGCAGTACCTTAACCAGCCCTGGGAGCCGCTGATGAACCCGTCGCTTTACCCGGGATGCCAGCCCGACTCAAGTGAATTTGAGAAAGGCTTCAGCGGACAGACATGGTTTCCCTATGACCTTAAGACGATGTCGACCAAAGGAAAGCTCCTCAATGTGACAAGGGATTACTCGGTGCTGCGAGAGACACCCCTTGCCGACGACTTCACTACGGAACTGGCCCTCAGGCTGATAGAGAATGAACAGCTGGGGCAGGATGATGTAACTGATTACCTGGCAATTACATATTCTGCCACCGATTACATCGGGCATCGGTTCGGACCCTCATCGGTTGAGGCTTCTGACGCCCTGGTGAGACTTGACAAAAACATCGGCCTGCTCCTTGACAGGATTGACAAATCTCTTGGCAAGAAAAACGTACTGGTCTACTTCGTCTCGGCACACGGGGTATCAGAGATCCCTGCATTGCTTGAGAAGAGCAGGGTGCCTGCGGGTTATTTCAGGCTGAACCAGTCACTGCAGCTGCTGCGCAGCTATCTGAATGCCATTTACGGTCAGGGTGACTGGGTAAAGGGATTCTTTGACAACCAGATCTTCCTTAACCGCGCGCTGATAGATGATGCAAAAATAAGCCTCGAAGACATACAGAAAAAAGTGGCGCGTTTTATGGTGCAATTCTCAGGGATTGCTGCGGCGGTACCCATGTCAGCCTTCGAGATGGGTGATTTCTCAGGCGGCCTGCTCCTGAAGATGAACAACAATTTCAGTCAGCAGAGATCGGGCGATGTGATTATCGCCCTTAACCCGGGATGGGTTGAGAAGACCGACTATGTGACAGGCCACAACTCACCCTATGAGTACGATAGCCATGTGCCCCTGATCTGGTTCGGATGGACTGCAAGCAGGGCTTCCGTCACTCGCAGCATCACCACCAGGGATATTGCCGTAACACTCTCGGTACTGTGCAGGATTCCTTTGCCGAATGCCGCCAGCGGTGAGCCGCTGCATGAACTCTTCAGGTAGGGTGAAGTGCGTACTGGCAGGCCTGGCGGACCCTGCCGCGTCTCAGACGCTCAGATTATGACTGTTATGGCTGTCCCTTACACGGCAGGCCTCGGTGATCAGCATGGGATTCTGTTCGCTGCCGTTCCCGATTACAACCATATCTGCACCGGCCGCAAACGCCTCATCAACCTTTGCCGCTGAATCCAGTCCTCCTCCGGTGATAAGGGGGATTGTTATCTCTTTCCTCACCGCCCTGATCATGGCGGGGTCAACCGGCCTGGCAGAACCGCTGCCTCCCTCCAGATAGATTGCCTGCATTCCCAGCATCTCGCCTGCCAGGGCTGTGGCAACGGCGATGTCATGCTTTGAGCAGGGTATCGGGAAGGTCTGGCTCATGTACTCTACCGAGGTGCCTCCCCCGCAATCGACGAGAATGTATCCTACGGGTATGACCCTGTCGCGAATCTGTTTCAGGAAAGGAGCCGCGATGACGTGGTTGCCAATAAGCAATTCAGGGTTTCGTCCGCTGATGAGTGACAGCATGAAGACGGCATCTGCCTCAAGTGTAAGCTGGGTCAGGTTACCAGGGAAGAGTATGACGGGGATCCCGGTCAGCTGCTTCAGTTTAATTATCAACGTGTCAACAGGCACATTGGTCAGGCTCCCGCCTGCAAGAAACATGTCGACTTTTGCCTCTGCAGCATTCCGGGCAGCCGCAACCAGTGATTCATCTCCCGCCCTGTCAGGGTCAATGAGCTGCGCCACCGCTTTTCTTTTCCTGCCGGGGAAATCAACTTTCATGCTTCTTCTTGGTCCAGACAATGGTGTAGTTGTCGTATTTCGAGTAGTAAAGAGTGAAAAAGTCGTCTATCCTCTCATTCTTCACCCTTCCCCTTATCTCTCCCGACTCCCGCACTTCAAACGGCTCTATTGTAATGTCGTTGACGATGTTGATGCCCTCCTTGTCACATATCTTGTACATCGCCTCCTTGGCACACCAATGTATATACAGATGGTATGTGCGGTCAGCCCAGCGGCGCGTAATCTTTTCCCTCTTATTGAGAAACTTTGACGCAAAAGCATTGATATTCACGCGCATATACTCCAGGTCAATGCCCACCCTTTCGTTCCGGCTGATTAGAATGGCTGTCAGCTTATTCGAATGGGTTATGCTTATGAAATGTGATCCGTCCTTGATGAATGGTTTGTTATTCTTGTTATAGACAATCCTGGCATCTTTGCCGATCATCTCGGCCAGCAATGCTCTGACACTCAGAAACTCCGTCTTGCGTGAGGTGCTTCGGAAGAGTTCATATCTCTTCTGGTCTTCAGGGCTCATTTCAACCATCTCAAGAAGGGCAGGCAGATCCTCTTCGATCTTCCATACCCCGATTACCGTGTCCTTGTTAAGATAGTGTTTCGTAATGCAGCCCATGGTCTATCTCCAGTTCAGGGTCTCGATGAGGTGAAAGATGTCCTCTCTCAGAAAGCTTATTACCGGCATGAGGGAATCTTCATTGGGCTGTGCCATGAAATAGAGCGAACCGCGCAGGTAATGCCTGGTGCTGTCAGTCACGTAGAATTGCACGGATGATGCAGTATTGCCCTTCAGGTCATACAGGATGCCGTATACGTGTGACGAATCATCTGCCCATAGCTTCTCATCTATGGCATCAGCCCTGATTGTATGTTTATAGGCAAGCTCCCGTGACATCTCAGTGAGCGAGGCGAGATTTCCGTTCAGGTTAAAGTAGGTCAGGTGGATCATGGCCCTGAATGAGGGAAATTCGATGTCCATCCAGCAGGTGTCGGTGGCTGCCGCAGGTCTCAGGTTTATCCTGCCGTACCCGGGATACTCAATGGAATATGCGCAGGGCGTTTCATACTGAACATAACGCTTTTCAGGCAGTTCTATCCTGAAATAGCCGGCCGGTTTTGGCACCGCCGGCTGCCCGCAGCCAGAAAGAAGAAGAGCTGCCGTCAGCATAAGGGCTGCAATCAGCAGAACAGTTGCAACAGAATATCTCATAAAGCTTCCCCTTTCTTTTCCACGGTTATCTCTCTTATGCGCCTGTTTTCAATACTCTCAATGGTGAACTTGAATCCGCCTGTTGAGATCACCCTCCCCTTTGACGGTATCTCTTCCAGGAGCTCCAGCAACAATCCCGCGAGCGTTTCGGAGTCGCCCCTGATATCTTCAAAGGGATCATCTTCCGTACCGGTAATGCGGTAGAAGTCGTTCAGAAGTATCTTCCCGTCAAAGACCCATCTTCCTTCTCCCGTCTCCCTGAAGAGAGCGACCTCCTCATCGGTCTCGTCTGTGATCTCACCCACTATCTCCTCGAGGACATCCTCGAGGGTAACCAGGCCACTGGTGCCTCCGTATTCGTCGACCACAATGGCCATGTGCATCTTTTTCGACTGGAACTCCTTCAGCAGCTCACTTATCTTCTTTGTCTCAGGAACAACGTAGGGCGGCCTGATGAGCGACTGCCAGCGGAATGTGTCTGGCTTGCCCAGGTGGGGCAGAAGGTCCTTTACAAACAGAATCCCCCTGACATCGTCAAATGAGCCGGAGTATACAGGTATTCTCGAGAATCCCGATTCGATCACCTCCGGCATGATTGAGTGGAACCCCCTCTTTATGTCGAGGGCCGTCACATCCATCCTGGGGCACATGATGGCGCTGACATTGATGTTCCCGAATCGTACCACCCCCTTCAGCAGATCCTTGTCATCCCTGATCTCCGAGGAGGTAAGTTCTATGGCGGCTGAGAGATCGTCTATGCTTATGTTGCTGTCCCTTGCTCCTGATCTTCTCTTGACGAAGAAGGATGAGTAGGAGAGCAATGAGGCTACCGGCTTGAATATCCTGGTTGTGAGCGTCAGGGCGGGAGCCACCCGGAGTGCAAACTTAAGCTGGTAACGCGATGCCAGTACCTTTGGCATTATTTCACAGAAAAGCAGCAGTATGAAAGTGATAACGACCACCTCAAGAATAAATGTGAGGACCGGGTTATTACTAAAGTCGAACAGTCTCGAGCTGATGAAAGCTGACAGGATGATTATGGCGATGTTAATTGTATTGTTGGCAACGAGCACAGCACTCAGGAGACGGTCAGGCTTTGACAGAAGCCTCAGCACCGCAGGGGCATTCCTGGTCTTACCGTCCTGCAGCTTCTCCATGTCGGCGGGTGTGAGTGAAAAATAAGCCACCTCCGACCCCGAAACGAAAGCTGAAGCCAATATCAGGAACACAAGGATGATGACCTCAGTTACCAGGGTGAGAGGTGTACCTGCTATGACCGCAAGTGCATAAAACCCCGAAAGGGAACCTGGCATCAGTGTCTCCAAAATCCGCAGGTTTGGTTATCTAAAAAGGCAGATCATCTGCTGTGTCACGCGTGGTGAGGTCTTCGCTGATACTGCCTCCCTGATCGGAAGATGTCTGCGAGGGAGGGACATAGCTCCCGCTGTTGTTCTGAGCGCCCTGACCCTGCTGATTCTGTCCGTCAGGCTTGCGACCGAGGAGCTGTATCATATCAGCCTCAACCTCGACGACATATCTCTTGTTGCCGTCGCGGTCGTCATAGGAACGGTAGCGCAGCTTGCCCTCAACAAGTATCTGAGAACCCTTGTGGATATAATTCTCAGCAAGCTCCGCAAGCCTTCTCCACGCCACAATATTGTGCCATTCGGTCTGGGTAACCTTGTCGCCTCCCCTGGGAGTATATGTTTCACTTGTGGCAAGGGAAAACGATGCCTTGATGTTATTCTCAAAACGCCGTATCTCGGGATCCTTACCGACGTTGCCTACCAGTATTACTTTATTGAACGACATAACTTTACTATAATTTTCGGTTATTACAAGGATGTAAAGTTACAAAAAAAAAATGCTGAGAGGGTCAGCAGGAGTTACCGGGCACTGCAGCGGTGCCTGTCAGCCGGGTTAAAAAGAGGCTCCGAGGGCCGGTATATTTTATAGGTATCAAAAAATCAGAGTATTCGGAGCGAAAAAAAAATTATATCACCTATAATTGATAAATAATATTTTATATTTGCACATTGAAAAAACAGACACCAAAATAATTTGTTGAATTTAAAATTCTTGCAAAATGACAAAAGCAGACATTGTTAACGAAATTGCCAAGAACACTGGAATTGAAAAAGTGACCGTTCAGAAGACCGTTGAGGCTTTTATGGAATCGTTGAAAGACTCCATGGTTGACGGCAATAATGTTTATCTCAGGGGTTTTGGCAGTTTTATAGTGAAAAAACGCGCAAAGAAAACAGCCAGGAACATCTCCAAGAATACCACCATTATCATTCCTGCACACAACATCCCGGCTTTCAAACCAGCCAAGACCTTCATAAACAAAGTCAAATCTCACGTTAAGAAGTAACAATATGCCAAGCGGTAAAAAAAGAAAAAGGCATAAGATGGCTACCCACAAGCGCAAGAAGCGCTTGCGGAAAGACAGGCATAAGAAGAAGAAATAGCATATAATGCATAGTCTGTACCTTAATACCTAACCTAAAGATCCCCTGATCTTTAGGTTAGTTGCATTTTGAAAAGGACTATCAGCAAATCAACAAATTCCGGAATGTGAGTAAGGATTTAATAATCAGCGCAAACGATGCTGAGATATCCATAGCACTTCTTGAGGATAAGCAACTTGTCGAGTTAAATAAGGAAAAGCGGAATGTAAAATTCTCTGTCGGCGACATCTACCTGGGAAAGGTAAAGAAGATTATGCCGGGATTGAATGCAGCGTTTATCAACGTAGGTTTCGAAAAAGATGCTTTCCTGCACTATCTTGATCTGGGAGCCCAGTTCAGGACTCTTCATCATTACTATGCCCTGGCAACACAGGGCAAACTGAAGACGCCGATGTCAAAGTTCAAACCTGAACCGGACATCGATAAAGAGGGAAAGATATCCGATGTCCTGACTTCAGGACAGACGGTTATAGTGCAGATAACAAAGGAACCCATCTCCACCAAGGGACCGCGACTGGCATCGGAAGTAAGCATTGCAGGGAGAAACCTGGTGCTGATGCCATTTGCAGACAAGGTCTCCGTCTCATCGAAGATAGAGAACCCCGATGAACGCAACCGCCTCAAACTTCTGATACAGAGCATCAAGCCCAAAAACTACGGCGTCATTGTACGCACTGTGGCTGAGGGGAAGAAAGTTGCAGCCCTCGATGCAGAGCTCAGGGAGCTGTTAAACCGTTGGGAGACGGCGTTCAGTTCAATCCGCAAGGACATCAGGCAGCCGCGGCTGCTGCTTGGCGAGATGAACCGCACCACGACAATCCTCAGGGATATTCTCAGTACCGACTTCAGCAACATCATCGTTGATGATGAGATTATAGCCGGCGAAGTAAGAAGCTACATCAGGGACATAGCCCCTGAGAAGGAAAAGATAGTAAAGGTATACAAGGAGCAGTACCCGATCTTCGACCAGTTTGGAGTAAGCAGGCAGATCAAGGGACTCTTCGGCCGAACCATTTCGTTCAAGGGCGGCTCCTACCTTATCATAGAGCACACTGAAGCACTGCACGTGGTAGACGTCAACAGCGGCAACAGGTCAAAAACAGGCTCTGACCAGGAGTCAAACGCCCTCTCAGTCAACCTCGAGGCAGCCAGGGAGATAGCCAGGCAGCTCAGGCTGAGGGATATGGGCGGAATCATAGTGATCGACTTCATCGACATGCAGTCGAACGAGAACCGCCAGGCTCTCTTCGACAAGATGAAGGAACTGATGGCTGATGACAGGGCCAAGCACAATATACTTCCCCTCAGCAAATTCGGACTGATGCAGATAACACGCCAGAGAGTGAGGCCTGAGATGACCATCATCACTGATGAAAAGTGTCCGGTCTGCAGGGGAGAGGGCAAAACGACATCAACCATCCTTCTCACGGATGAGATGGAACGCACACTGACAACCATCCTGGAAAAGGTTAAGACACGCAGGTTCCTGCTTCGGACACACCCCTTCGTTGCAGCCTATCTCAAGGAAGGATTGTTCTCACAGATTGGCAAGATCAACAAGAAGTACGGGGTAAGCATAAAGGTTCAGGCCATCCAGTCATACCATTTCCTGGAGTACGGTTTCTTTGACCGCGACGGGAATGAGATTGATCTTACCTGACCCCGAGAGTGTAGCCTTCATGGAGTTGGTGGCGACATCATCGGTCATTACGTTTCCGGATCCGGAAACAACTAACGAGACCTCGCTTCCTGTGATAGCCCCTGCAGTGATGTCACCCGAGCCGCTGTTCACTAACCTGACCCCGGTACCGGAGTGCTGATCCGCGATGAAGTCACCCGAGCCGGCATTGACTATCTCGCTGACAGGGGGGGCGGTTACGGTGACAACCGGACGCCTGGCATAGTTCAGGCATAAAGTGCCGGGGAGGGCTCTTATTTCAGGCGATCCGGCCCTGATCTTTGTTTCAATAAATGGCAGGATGTTGCTCTCAGCCTCTATGGTGATGGCATGTTCAGAACCATATACGTAGTTCACATGAAAAAGAGGTTTCATTTGCAATGGCCGTGCAGGGCACTGCATCCCTCACTTCAGTCTCAAACTCTCCGTTGCCGCCTATGCAGTCAAGGAACATTGTGCAGGCGGTAAAAGTTGCAGTCACCATCAGAAGGGCGAGAATTATCTTTTTTATCACTTCTTTTTTAAAGTTCCATTATAAAGACAAACAGACTGCTTTCGGTTGCATGAACATTAAAAAAAACTACTTCTGCAACAACCGGATTTCTCCCCTCGTTGCGTCAATCCTGATGTCCGAACGGTCAGATCCGCTGCCTACCACGGCTTTGGTCAGGAATGTTTTGTTCTGTGCGCTTATCTCGGTGCGTTCAGGCTCAGGCCTGATGCCCGGAAGTGAAACAAAAGCGTTTGTATGCTTTATTTCAAGATTATATCCGGCCCGCTCATCCATCGCCATGTCAATGTCAGCATATGTCGTGCGAAGATCAATCAGGGAGAATCCTCTGTCAATGGTCCCGAAGGAGAGATTGCCGTATTTGACTGACATGTTTATCTCATTTGTCACCTTATCTGCGATAATGTCGCTGAAGTAACTCGTGCCGGTTATCACTTCAGCGGATCCGAAACTGAGGTTATCACGCTTTGAGTCGAGGTCAATTGACCCGCATTTGTCAATCCACGCCTTTGATGAGGTTGATGCCAGGCTGATCTTTCCCGTCTCCGTTGCCCGCAATTCACTGAATGAGAGCGTTATCTTGCCTGATTCAATGCTTCTTATGTTCGCTTTGCAGAAGGTGAGTTCCAGCAGCCGGGCCTCCCTGACTGCTGCAGCATCGAGGGCACCGTTTGAAAGCCTGAGCGTCAGCTCCGGTGTCTCATCGCCTATATAGACGTCGCCGTAGCTGTTTGTGAGCCTCAGCTCTGTCTGAGGCGGACATTCGATGAAGTAGTCAATCTTCAGCCTGGAATCAAAGTTGATGAGGTTTTTTGTGAGACCCTTCAGGCTTTCGAAAAGAGGGGTAATGCCTTTCGTAAATGAGGTCTGGGCCCTGACAGTCTCACCTGACATCGTGAGGCTGACCTCGACGTCTGTCATCATCGCATCAAGTTTTTCACCGGTGTTCGACGAAGCTGTCACCTCAACCCTTACGTTTATTGAATCAACCGGGGAATGGCTGATATGTATGTCGCCGTATTTGTTGTTAACCTCCAGGACCGCATCGCTGCCTGCCCTGAAGGATTTCCTGAGGGTCTTGCTGTCAGAGACCCTCTGACCTGCAAGGGTAAGGCTCACCTGGAGCAGGGCCAGGACAATAAACGAGTACCTATAATTCATTTCCTGTTGTTTTATCCGTTCCTTCTTCATTTTTCCTCACAATCTGCAGCATGTCCTGCATCAGTTCTATGCGGAGTCTGTAATTGGTTATCAGGGCTTCCAGAACCTCCTGGCTGGCGATGTTGTCATGCAGGTCTCTTATGATCTGTGCCGAGATGCTGTCAAGCTCTCCCATGCCCAGTGTCAGTTCGCTGTTTATCTCCGGGTTGGCTGTCAGGAGCGGCTCCGCCTCCTCATAGAGCATCCTGATCTGGCTGTCGTAGTAATAATAAGTCTCCTGAGCTGCAGTTACATAGGGATCAGTCATCCTCTCATGCATGCGTAGTCCGCTGAATATGGCCAGGAGCCCGCCGGCAGCTATAATCACGGCGGCAGCCGCCCTCCGGACCCACTTTCCCGGATACCGCCCCCTGTCCGGGAGCAGCCTGCCCTGATGTGCATCACTGTCAGAGAGTTGCGTTTCCCGATGCTGCCCACTGTCCGTGAGTTGTTTTTCGATCTTACTCCACAGGCCCGGAGCAGGATCATGGATATCCATCCCCTCCCGGTGCTCTCTTATATGCTTCTCTAGTTCATCCATCTCTGTGCGTTGATAATAGTATTTTCTTTAGTTTTTCCTTTGCCCTCAGATACTGCGTCTTGGAAGTGGACTCTGATATCCCGAGTATCTGTGATATTTCGGTATGATCATAACCTTCCAGGAGGTAGAGGCTGAGCACAACCCTGTATCCGTCCGGAAGCTTTTCCACTGCCCTGGCTATCACTGCCGGATCGGGCCAGGCTGACTCCGCGGACTCTTCCTCTGTGAACTCGTGCCTGCTGTAGTCGTCGATGTAGACCAGTTGGGCCTCTTTTTTCCGAAGCCTGCTTATGCAACGGTTTATCACTATCGTTTTCAGCCAGGCGCCGAAGGTGGATTCCGTCCTGTATGAGCCTAAATTCCTGAAGCAGTCGGTGAATGCTTCCTGGAGCATGTCTTCAGCCTCCTCCCTGCTGCCCGTTATGCGGAATGCAGTGTTGAACATGGCTTTGGAATAGAGCTCATACAGCCTGAACTGTGCTTTACGGCTTCCCATGCGGCACTCGTTTATCAGATTTTCATGTATGTGCGAATCCGGCGTTGGCAATTTTCAGTTATTGTGTTTAAATGACGCGGCAAAGTTACATTAGTTGCACGTGAGTGCTGATCATTTCTGTCATCATTGAAATTCGCATGAAAACTTACAAACTGCAAAACAATTTATTATATTTGCATTAGGTTGATGACTAAACAGGTACCAAAAGATACTAAGTTGTGAAACTTTAAAGAGGCTTTTTACTGTCCAAAAGCAATTTTTACATTCTTTTCATGGCTGCCCTCCCGATAGATCGGGGGGGCTTTTTTTTGTCCCGGACCTTTCACCCGCCTTCCCGCAGTGCAGGACTGCGGGCTTCGCTCCCTGGGTGCCCTGAGCCCCTCCCTCTTCGCTCTGTGCCCTGCGCCCTTTGCCCCGGGTGCATCGGGATTTAACCTTTTTTATGTTTTTCCGCCATCCAACATGATGACAATCAGTTAGTGATATGCTTATATTAGCAGGGCCAAAAAATCAGTAGTGATGCCTACAAAATATATCCTGGTAACCCTTTTATTCATTTCTGCCGCCTGCACCCAGGGCGAGGAGCAGATCAGCCGCAAGGCAGACAAGCTGCACAAAGACATTCTCACGGTTGACACTCACTCTGATACCCCCATGCGCCTTTACAGGGGAGGGTTTGACCTGGGTGTGCGCAACGAAACAGGATGTATTGACTTTCCAAGGATGAAGGAGGGAGGGCTTGATGCCGAATTCTTTGCCATTTTCATAGGCCAGGGACCAAGGAACCCGGAAGCCTTTGACAGGGAGCACGGAAGAACCCTTGTGGCCTTTGACTCGGTACGGCGAAATGTGGAGCGGTACCCGGCGATGGCAGGGATAGCTCTCACTCCGGATGATGCATTCAGGCTGAAATCAGAGGGCAAAGTCACTGTTTTTCTCGGTATAGAGAACGGTTATCCCGTCGGCACTGACCTGTCAAGAATCAGTCAGTATTATGACCTGGGAGCAAGATATATTACCCTGTGCCACTCATTTAACAACGATATATGTGACTCATCAACCGACAAGGCCGGCCCGGAGCACAACGGACTCTCACCCTTTGGTGAAGAGGTGGTGAAGGAGATGAACCGGGTGGGGTTGATGGTTGACGTCTCCCACATGTCTGATGAATCATTTTATGATGTGCTCAAGGTTTCATCGGCCCCGGTGATAGCATCGCATTCATCGTGCAGGGCCCTGTGCGAGAGTCCCCGCAACCTGGATGACGAGATGCTTATTGCGCTGAAGAAAAACGGAGGGGTGATCCAGATCTGCATCCTCAGTGACTATCTGAAACAGCCCGAGCCCAACCCTGAGTATGAATCCAGACGGGATGAAATGCGTGAAAAGTGGAAGGCGGTTGGCCCCGATCTGACCGAAGGGCAGCAGGAGCAGCGCTGGAAGGAATTCTCCGACCTCAAGAAACAGTATGTCAAACTGGCCACGGTGGCAGATGCGGTTAACCATATCCAGCATGTGGTAGATGTAATCGGAATCGATTATGTTGGCATAGGGTCAGACTTCGACGGCGGCGGCGGCATTGAGGGATGCACCGATGTCTCTATGATGAAGAACATTACGAAAGAACTGCTAAGGCGCGGCTACAGCCGCGATGAGATAGCCAAAATATGGGGCGGCAACTTCATGAGGGTCATGCGGGAAGTACAGGCAATAGGCAGCAGGCAGTAGTGTTGACATACCATGAAGCTTCTGAAATATTAAAGGAACTCTAATCTTATATTGCAGACCTACAACTATTTAGTCTTTTTGGGCTAACATAGCCACTATTGCCTCCTGCCTCCTGCTTCCTGCCTTTTTCCGGGTGAAACCCGCGAAAATCTCAATGACTTGATCATCCATGCCGGCAGGGGCTTGTTGGGATCACGCCGCCGCATGTCGAGATACCATCCTATCTTTTTAATGATCGGAACCTTATGTGTTTCAACGAACTCTATCAATGTTCCGTCAGGGTCCTCAATATAGGCAAAATAGCCTGCTGCCTCACCCATGTCGAAGCTGTGGCCCTCATGGCTTTGCTTGCTGTCGACACTGAAGGGGAACCCCGCCTCACTGCAGTACCGGCGCAGGTTGTCCATGCCGCTGATATCATAACAGAGATGGATGAATCCCGGGTCGCCCCAGAGCCTGCCTTCAAAGATCCGTGACACCTCCCGGTCCCTGGCCTGGATCAGTTCTATCACACTCTGTCCGTAGACCGGATTGAACCCTCCGTGAAACGGCCTCGTGGGGGCCAGCAGCACCCGCCTGAAGAGGCCGCTGCCTCCCGGGACGGGAGCGAGATCGTCAAATGTGCCGGTAACATCATATACAACCCGGTCGTAACCCAGGATATCTGAATAGAGCTTCATAGCCTTTTCGATGTCAGTCACACAGATAATTGCTCCGTATGACCCGCCTGAAATCTTCCTGAGGTTCATGAACCAGTCGGTAGCTTCCACAATATGGAATATATTTCCGAAGGGGTCCTTTACGAAGAAGCTCTTCTTCCCGGCAGGGTCTGCAGATGGTCTGCCCAACACCTCCACCCCGTTATCAGTCCAGTAGCGCCAAGCTTTCTCCACATCTCTGACCTTCATCTTGCAGGCGAAGATGCCCAGGTCGCCAAGTTTTGTCTCGCGATCGCGGTATTCGGGTTCCTTCCCCTTATGCTGCCACACCTCGAATCCGCCACCGCTCTGCAGGTTCATTGCCAGCACGGCGTGCCTGCTGCGCGGCTCACCGGCCGTATAGGGCAGCATCAGCCTGGCCTCCGCCTCATCCTCGAAGATACGGCAGTCCATCCCGAAGGCCCGTATATACCAGTCCCAAGCTTCGCTGAGGTCGCTGACCCCGACACCCATCTGCTGAATGCCGCTTATAATGTATCCCTTGATCTTCATTTCCCTCTCACATTGGTTTGATCCTTGCCGCAATCCTGAAGAACAGTGCTGGCATGTATTTTCTTAACTTAAGCATCAGCAGCTCGCTGCTGCCGACGAGTATTTCTCTATTGTTCCTGCCAAGACCCCTTATAATCTGCCGGGCCGCCTTCTCAGCGGTCACCCCGCCGGCCTGGCCCTGGTCCATCTTCCCGTGTTCTGCGCCTGAGGCCGTCAGTGCATGAAGCGAGATCAAGGTCTGCACCCGCCCGGGGATGATCACGGAGACCCTGATGTTATCCTTCCCGTGTTCCAGCAGCAGTGTCTCGAAGAAACCGTGCAGAGCCTGCTTTGATGCCGAGTAGGCCGAACGGAGGGGAAATCCGAACCGCCCGGTGATTGAACTTGTGGCGGCAATGTGCCCGCCTCCGTTTCGGATCATGTGAGGCAGAACTGCCTTTGTCAGCGCTATTGTTCCGAAATAATTGATCTCCATGATCCTGCGGTCAAGCCAGAGCGGTGTCTCACTGATAAGAGCCCTCTGACTGATGCCGCCTATGTTAAGCAGCATGTCCACTCTTCCTTCCCTTTCAACCACACCGGAGACAAGCTCTTCAACGCCTGACATGTCGGCCAGATCAAAAGGCACCGTGGTCACACTGCCTTTCATTGAGGAACATGATTCAGCAACCTTCACCAGCCCGGCTCTGTCATTTGAGGAGGCCAAAACCCTGCTTCCTCCGCTGGCAAATGCTTTAACGAGAGATTCCCCGATGCCTGATGAGGCTCCGGTGATCCAGACAACCTTCCCTGTGAACAGATCAGTCATTATCAGAGTGCCGTTATGCGCTCGACGAGCCGGTTGTAATTGTCGCGCAGGATTATGAATTCCGGGTTTCTGACACGATTCAGGTTCCATATCCTGAAACCGCCGAGAGTCCTTCGCATGAGCAGAAACCAGTTCCAGGCGATGATACCGGCCACCGGTATCATCAGGAAGACTAATCCGGCAATCCACCAGGGCTTGATAAATATGAGTGCCAGTACCAGGTAGAGCGGGCCGAAGAGAAAGCTGAGCCCGACAAAGAACCCATATCTTGCCGTGCTAATGAAGGCCGGGTCTTTCGATTTGATCGACTTCAGGTAGGAGACCTGGAATGTGATGATGTTCAGAGCGGCACCCAGGAGGAACAGAGGCAGGGTGAGCAACAGAAACAAGGAGGAGAGGATCAGCCATCCGATGGGATGTCCCTTTTTCCTCAGATGCCGGTAGGTAAGTTGCAGTTTGGTGGCAAGGTCCCTGACTGTAATGCTGTCATTGCATGCCTCAGAGTAGGCTGCGGGATCGGAAGCACGCAGCTCATTGACCTTGCTCACAAGCCTCTGGTCACGGAAGAGCTTGGGATACCTGATCGAATCACTGTACTTTTCATTGATAATGCTCCGCAACTCGTTGATGGCTTCATAATCCTGCTCTTCATCGATATGGACCATCACCTTCTTCATGTCTGCCGAAAGCCGGTCGCGCAGTTCCGCTATTGCCCTGTTGGGGTTCTCCTTATAGGCCTCATAGTACCCGGAGACTTTGATGGGACGTCCGTAGACAACTGTCAGAACCTGCCGGAAGCGCCAGTAATGTGAATACTCAATACCGACGGGAACGATCTGTATCTCCTTTGTGAATCCCGATGCCTCTGCCGTCTGGAATGCTATCCGGCAAATGCCCTTCTTGAGCTGTCTCAGTTTACGGAATGTGGCATGATTGCCTTCGGGCAGGATCACCACACCGTTGCGGTGCTCCATCACCCTGAGTGTGTCACGGAAGGTGTCGTCATTCTGCTTCAGGTTCTCAAAACCGTCCCTGATCCTGTACACCGGCAGGATTTTAAGAAAATAGAGTATCCGGGCAACGATTTTGCTCCTGAATATATCTGCCCTGGCCAGGAATACAAGCTGCCTGTCAAGGGTGCCGATTACAGCCATGGCATCCATCAGTGCATTCTGGTGGTTAGGGGCAAAGATTGTCGGTACCGAGAAATCAAGGCTATCCTTCCCGTAGACAAGCACCTTACGGTAAAAGATGTAGTTATGCCAGAAATCAGCGTATTTCTTCAGAAGCTGATAGAAAATATCATACTTCTCGATGTTATTCTTACCCATTCCGCACTCAGGTTTCTTCTTAAAAGAAAAAGGATAAAGCCCGGCCTAATTCCCGTTGACTAAGGTAGAAAAAAGGTCCTCCCTGCGGTTCGGTTTTTCCGTTTTCTATCTGTGGCTGACCGATTTTTAGGTATTTATACCACCATACAGCGTGATATTGCCGGGCGGTTATCCGGTAAAATCTTCAATGTCCCGTCTTTCCCTCTTTGTGGGACGGCCGCTTCCGCGGGGCCTGTAACCGAATGCACTCCTGACGGATATCAGCTTGTTTTTTTCCTCCTCGGGTGTCAGGTCGCTGATATAGTCTGCCACCAGTTTGGCGCCAACCCTGCTTGCCGGCAGACCGGTAATCATCCAGGTGTATATGACAGGAGGTTTCCTGACTGATACTTTTATCCCGGGAGTAACCGCATGGGCCGGTTTGACCGGCTGGCCCTCCACTGTGACCCTGCCCATCCGGCATGCGTCTGTTGCGGCGCTTCGCGACCTGAAGATCCTGACCTGCCAGAGAAACTTATCTATCCTTTCCCCCTTCTGAGATGTCATCGCTGAGTTTTTTCCCGGCCTTGTTGTAAGCGGTCATTGTAAGCTCGCATCCCGCAGTGGCGAATGACATGATCATCTCGACTGCCAGAGGAAGTCTTTTGCTGAGCACCGTCAGCTCATCAGGCCTCCACTCGCCCAGCACATAATCCACCTGTCCTCCCCGCGGAAAGTCATTACCTATACCAATCCGGAGGCGGGCATAGTCATCCGTTCCGAGAATCTCGCTTATGCTTGTCAGACCGTTGTGTCCTCCGGCCCCTCCCTTTGCCCTCAGGCGGATGCTTCCCGTAGGGATGGCAATGTCATCTGTAATTACCAGAAGATTTTCGGGTACAATTTTCTCCTTCTGCATCCAGTAACGGACAGCATTGCCGCTCCTGTTCATCAGGGTGGTGGGCTTGAGAAGTATCAGCCGGGCATTTTTGTATCCCATTTCGGCCACCAGTCCGTAGCGTCGGTCTGAAAAAGAGATGCCGGATGCAGCCGCAGCAGCATCCAGCACCATGAATCCGACATTATGCCGTGTGTTTTTGTAATCCTCGCCTATGTTGCCAAGTCCGGCGATAAGGTATTTCATCCTCTGTTTTTGCCGGGTTATTCCTACTCTTCAGCAGGAGCCTCAGCGGCAGCAACTTCAGCTCCGGGAGCAACAGGTTCCTCTTCCTTGATGGAAACCCTCGATACGTCGACTGATACTATCATTGCACGCTTGTTGTCAATGATCTCGAGCTTATCGTATGTGAGATCGCCTATCTTGACAGACTGGCCGATACCGATATCAGTGATATCGATTGAAAGATGTTCCGGGAGGTCTTTAACCAGCCCTTTGACCTTCAGAGTCCTGCGTCTGACCCTGAGTTTACCTCCTGCCTTCACACCGGTTGATTCTCCGGTTATCCGAAGAGGGATCTCCATTATTACCGGCTTGTCATCAGACACCTGCATGAAATCTATATGCAGCAGTCTGTCACTGACAGGATGAAACTGAATGTCCTTCATGACGGCATTAAAGCTCTTTCCGTCAACTATGAGGTTAACAAGAAACACATCAGGGGTGTAAACCAGTCCCCGAAAAGCGCTTTCAGGTGCATAAAAATGGAGATTTTCCTTTTCCCTGTACATCACACATGGCACATTCCCCTCTGCCCGGAGGCTGTTGGAGCTCTTTTTACCGAACTGATCGCGTGAGACGGCTTTGATCTCAATAGTCTTCATTAGTCTTTAATTTGTTGTGTTACTCAAGGTTACTTGCCCGGTAACCTCCCATCACACGTTTGACATTTTCAAAAAAATTGGCCTGCAAATATAGCTAAAAAGGTTAAAATACAAAACCCGTGCTGATAGAGCTGTTTGTATATACCGCCTTTATAGCTTCGGCGAAGATCTCGCCAACTGATAGTATCTTGATTTTTGGTGAGTGGCCCCGTATCGGAATGCTGTCTGTCACAACCAGTTCTTCCAGCGGCGACCTGTCTATTTTTTCGATGGCATCACCCGAAAGCACAGGGTGGGTTGCAACGGCCCTGACGCTGAGAGCGCCCCTGTCCTTCATCACCGTGGCCGCAAAACTGAGTGTGCCGGCGGTGTCAACAAGGTCATCAATAATGACCACATGCCGCCCCTCCACCTCACCGATCACGGAGATCTCCTCAACCACGTTCGGCTTCTTCCTCAGTTTATAGCAGAGCACCAGTTCGCACTGCAGGTAACGGGCATAGGCATTGGCCCTCTTGGAGCCTCCCATGTCAGGCGCCGACACTGAGAGGTTGGGGAGATTGAGGTTCCTTATATAAGGCCCGAAGAGCGCTGAACCAAAGAGGTGGTCAACCGGCACATCGAAAAAACCCTGGATCTGGTCGGCATGCAGATCAATGGTGATGATACGGTCAACACCGGCCTTGGTAAGAAGGTCGGCCGTCAGCTTCGCCCCAAGCGACACCCGCGGCCTGTCCTTGCGGTCCTGACGCGCATAACCGTAATAGGGGATGACGGCGTTGACCTTATAGGCCGATGCCCGTTTCGCTGCATCGATCATAAGGAGCAGCTCCATCAGGTTCTCGGCAGGCGGATTGGTTGACTGTATGATGAAAACATGACAGCCCCTGACCGATTCGTCGAAACAGGGCTGAAACTCGCCGTCACTGAAACTCAGAAGGGAACTCTTGCCAAGTGTAATGCCAAGGTGGTCCGCTATTTTTTCAGCTATGCCTAACGAGGAGGTGCATGAAAAGATCTTAAAGGGAGCTCTGCCGATCATATGAGGAGAATTAAGGTGGTTATCACTGAATGATGCCTCAAAAGTAATATTAATGGGTTAAATCATTTTTCTCTTTTGAAAAATATCATGTTCCCGCTGATATATTCGAGCAGCTCATCCCTGCCTGTGCCTTTGGTGGCTGAGGTGATGAAAGTGGGAGGCAGGCTCTCCCATCTCTCAAGCATGGCCCTGTCATGAAGAGCCCTGTTCTTTCCGGCTACCTTGGCCGGGACCTTGTCGCTCTTTGTGAATACCCGGGCGAAAGGCACACCGGCTGTAGCCAGCCTCTCCATGAACGCAAGGTCAGTTGCCATTGGTTCATGACGTGAATCAATGAGCAAAAAGAGGGAAATGAGGTTTTCGCGCTTCGTCACGTAGGTGGTGAACAGCCTGTCCCATTCAGCCCTCATTTTCTGCGACCGGCGGGCATAGCCGTAACCCGGAAGATCCACGAGATACCAGCTATCATTGATCAGAAAGTGATTGATGGTCTGGGTTTTACCCGGATTAGTCGATATTTTTGCAAGCCCTCTCCGTGACACTATCATGTTTATCAGCGATGACTTGCCGACGTTTGAGCGCCCAATGAATGCATATTCCGGGAGGTCAGGCGCAGGCAGCTGGCTGAACTTTGCACTGCTGGTGACGAAGGTTGCCGACCTGATTACCGTTGCCACTCTAATTCAGATCTTTATAGGGCAGGGGAATTGCCAGCCGGTAATAGAGCCTGTTGCCAAATCCCGTAAGGTAGGCTGCCACCACAACCACCGAATCCGCACTGTGCCCCAGGGTCTTCTGCAGATCGAGGTATCCGGTTGTGGCTGTCTGCAGCAGAGGTGCCAGGGAATCGAGATCTACCAGCCCGTTGACCAGGTCACCCCTGTAGTATTTTACATTCTCCGCCATGTTGTCCATTTCTATGAATATCTTGTACAGCCCTCTCTCGTCGTACCTGTCGTTGACCCGGTATCTTATTCCCGGATAGTCCGTAACCTTCTCACCATTCATCGTATACTCCTCCAGGCCGGGAAGGCGCCTGCCCTCTTTGTAATCGAGTTTGGCCTTGACACGGCCGCTCTTGTAATACTGTATCTGTGAGCCGTAAATCGTGTCATTTACATACGGGGTGACCCTGAAGAGCTTGCTGTCAGGGTAATACCACCTGGCTTCGCCGTTCTTCTTGTCGGCCACGTAGGGTACCTCCTGCTCAACCACCCCGCCCTTGTAAAAGGTTCGGGTCATGCCCTCCCTGATGCCGTTACGGAATTCGACTTCCCTGACTTTTACATTATCCCGGATGTAATTCCTTATCCCTGTATAACCCGTATCAGGAACATGTCCGGCTTTTTTCCTGCTGCCTACGGTGTCACCTGTTCCGCCTCGGCATGAGGCTGCAATTATCAGTATCAGTATGACTGTGATGTTTGTTAGCTGTTTCATGTCATTTGTGTTTTTGTGGTACAAATACTTCAAGGAGCGTCGCCGTTCCCTGCGGAATCAGGGTTACACTGTCTGCCGAGGCTGGGATCAGGGCGGTTTCGCCCGCTTTTATCTCCTCACTGTGCCCGAAACACTCTATCACTGCCAGGCTCTCAGTGCAGATGTATATTATGAATGAGTCGGTAAGGCTGTAATCCTTAATCACCGGGCTGTCAATCTGTAACAGGCTGGTGCGGAAGTACGGGCTTTCGGCAAGAAGAACAGGCTGGTTCAGTTGCGGCGGTTTTTTAATCAGATTGGGGCTGTCGAGGCCGAAATTAATGGCGTCAAGGGCCAGTGAAGTGTGCATCTCACGGGGCTTGCCCGCAGCGTCAGTCCGGTCCCAGTCGTAAATGCGGTATGTGACGTCGGAGGTCTGCTGTATCTCCGCCAGGAGCACACCGGCGCCGATGGCATGAACCATGCCTGCCGGGATGAAGAACACATCCCCTCGGCTTACCGGTGTTGCATTTATGAGCTCTGCCAGCTTCTTGCCGTTGAGATGACCGAGGTATTCCTCCTTCGTGGTTTTCTTCCTGAATCCTGTATAAATGACTGCCCCGGGTGATGCGTCTATGACATACCACATCTCCGTCTTGCCCCAGGCGTGGTGTCTCTCCGCCGCGAGTCTGTCGTCCGGGTGTACCTGAATCGAAAGGGTGTCGCGGGCGTCAATGAACTTGATCAGCAGTGGGAATTCATTCCCGTATGTCTCATAAACCGAATCGCCGGCAAGGTCGCCCATGTAAACCTCCAGCAACTCCTCCAGGGTGTTCCCCTTAAGAAAACCGTTGGCAACCACTGAACTTGCCCCGGGCATGCCGCTTATCTCCCAGCTCTCACCTACCTTTGTGCCCGGCTTCGCCTTCTTGCCAAAACGCTCTTTCAGGGCGCTTCCTCCCCACAGTGTTTCCTTGAGAACAGGCCTGAACCTGATGGGGTACAGTGAGTTCATGGTCAGATGTTATAATCGACTACGATTTTTGCTTTTTTTATCGTTGCTGCCCCTGAGACAGCTTCGCGGTGAGGTTCGCTGCCCTGGTAACGCTTCAGGTCCTCGACAGAGGCAAATGTCGCATCAATGACAAAGTCTCCCGCATGCTCGGCTTCAAGGATGTTAACGCCGGTCCGGTACTCGATGATGTAATTCAGCCTGTTGCCGACAGGCCCGAAGAGCTCCTTCAGCTTTCTGATTGATTTTTCCTTCTCTTCAGGAGTGCAGGGGGGTGTGAGCTTAAAGATCACGATATGCTTTACCATATAGATATTTTGCTACATTTGATACAAAAATAATCATTTTATGCTTACTGTCGGGATTGCCGGAGGAACAGGTTCGGGAAAGACAACTGTTGTACGAAAGCTAATAGAGATGCTCCCTCCGGGGGAGGTTGTGATACTGCCCCAGGACAGTTACTATAAGGATAACAGTCACATATCGATTGAAGAGAGGCAGAAGATTAACTTTGACCATCCCGATTCTGTCGAGTGGCCCCTGCTGATGGCTCACCTGTCGGAGCTGAGGGCGGGGCGGCCCATTGAGATGCCGGTCTATTCATACCTTACCTGCCTCAGGTCTAAGGAGACCATTGCAGTCAATCCTGCCGAGGTGGTGGTTGTCGAGGGCATCCTCATTCTGGTTGACACCGGTCTCAGGTCGATGCTTGACATCAAGGTCTTTGTCGATGCCGATGCTGATGACAGGCTTGGGAGAGTGATACAGCGCGACATCGTGGAACGCGGCAGGTCGGTGCTCGCTGTGCTTGAGCGTTACAACATGACAGTCAAACCGTCACACCTGCAGTTTATAGAACCATCCAAGAGATATGCCGACATCATCATTCCCGGGGGGGGTGAGAATCTGGTAGGCATCGAAGTGCTCAGGACAATAGTGGAGAAGCATCTTCGGTAAGGAGGCTTCATCTGTGGCCACTAAGCAATCAGTACAGCTTCCCGGCTGCGCCGCAGCTCACGCAGGTACATCTGGATTGTGTTTTCAAGCCCGTAATACAGTGCATCGGAGATGAGGGCATGCCCTATCGAGACCTCCATCAGCCATGGGATATGAGCGTGCAGCCATGCCAGGTTGCTGAGATCGAGATCATGTCCCGCATTGATACCCAGCCCTGCCGCCCTTGCCTCCTCTGCCGCTCTGACGAAGGGAGCCACGGCAGCATCCCTGCCGGCGTGGTACATCGATGCGTAGGGCTCAGTATAGAGCTCTATACGGTCCGTCCCTGTGCGTGCAGCATATTCGATAACCTCCGGATCGGTCCCTGTGAAGATGGAGGTGCGAATTCCCCTCTCATGAAAACCGGCGATGACATCTGACAGGACTGAAAGATTGGCCTTTGTATCCCACCCCGCGTTGGAGGTGACTGCGTCATGAGCATCGGGAACCAGTGTCACCTGGTCAGGCCTGACATCGAGCACCAGCCTGATGAACTGCTCCTCCGGGTTGCCCTCTATGTTGAACTCGGTGGTGATGACATCCCTGATGTCGTACACGTCACGGTACCTGATATGTCTTTCATCAGGCCTCGGATGAACCGTGATACCCTCGGCCCCGAAACCCTGGCACTTTATTGCAGCAAGCCTGACATCAGGCACATTGCCCCCACGGGCGTTTCTGAGAGTGGCAATCTTATTGATGTTTACGCTTAGTCGTGTCATGGCTTCATCTGCGGTTTAATGATGCAAAGTTATAACGATCCGTAGTTTTTTGTACTTTTAGTCGGTAATTGAGTGACTGAATGCTTGCCAAAGAGATGATATCCGACGTGGTCCCGGCGCTGAAAACATCTGATACTGCGCAGACTGCCCTGAACTGGATGGAGATATTCAGGGTGTCGCATCTGCCCATCGTAAACGAGGCCGATTACCTGGGGCTGATCTCTGACAGTGACATTTATGATCTCAACCAGCCTGAGGAACCGATAGGTAACCACTCGCTTTCCCTGCCGCGTCCTTCGGTAAAAGGACAACAGCATATCTTTGATGTCATCGCCCTGGCAGCCAGGTATAAGCTTACAGTGGTGCCGGTGGTTGATGACATAAACCATTTCAGGGGGGTGATTACCTATAACGAAATAATCAGGGGAATAGCCACATTCTCTTCAATCGATCAGCCCGGCGGAATGATTATGCTCCAGGTCCTCTCACGTGATTATTCCATGAGCCGCATCTCTCAGATCGTCGAAGGCAATGACGCCCGTATACTCAGCATGCATATCACATCCAACCCCGACTCAACGAGCCTTGAAATCACCCTTAAGGTCAACACCACGGATCTAACCTCCATCATCAGGACCTTCGAGCGATATTCATATGAGGTCACAACATGGGTGACCGACAATGATGAGTTGGACCGCTTCTATACCGACAGGTACAACCTGCTGATGAAATACCTCAACATGTAACTGTGTTTGCTGATGGCCAGAACCATAGCCTTGTACAGCAAGGGTCTGACAGAGAAGACAACGGCAGGACTGCTGCGGCTGATTGATGCGCTTCACGGCCGCGGTGCTGCCATTTATCTCAATATCATGGAACAGAACGGAAACCATTTCCGCGATGATCCGAGGGTCATTCTCTTCAGTGAGGTCTCCGAACTGCCGGGTGACACTTACATGATAATGAGCGTTGGCGGCGACGGCACATTCCTTGAGACAGCTATGAGAGTCCGCTCCACCGGAATCCCAGTTGCCGGCATCAACACGGGTCGCCTCGGTTTCCTGGCCAATATCCCCGACGATGACATCGGCAGTGCGGTGGACCTTCTCTGCTCAGGCAATTACGAGGTAATCAGCCGCACGATGCTTGAGATCGTCTCACCTGAAGGACTCACAGGCCCTGACGGAGCCATCGCCCTTAACGAGATAACAGTCCAGAAGGCCGACCAGAGAATGATCACCATCACCGTCAGGGTCAATGATCACTTCCTCAATACATACCAGGCCGACGGACTGATCATCTCTTCAGCCACAGGGTCAACGGCATACAATCTCAGTGTCGGTGGACCGATACTTTCCCCGACGGATGAGAGCATAATCATTGCACCTATGTCTCCCCACAACCTGACAGTCAGGCCGATCATCGTCTCCGGGACCAGCATCATAACCCTCGCCACCGGCGGCAGGAGCAGCGGGTGCCTGATGACCTTTGATTCCAGGGCAGTAAGGGTGCCGGTCGGCACCGTTGCCGAAGTGCGCCAGGCATCCTCGAAACTTAAGACGGTTACACCCGCGGGAAATGATTTTTTCAGCACCCTGCGGAATAAGCTCATGTGGGGTGCCGACCCCCGTAACTGACAATAATTAAGGAATATTTAAGTTTTTAATACTGTACAATGCTATATATTTGTAGCCTGAACTGCAAAACGACTGATGATTAAACGTCTGATACTGGTGTGTATGGTGGTGCTCGTCTCTGCACCGTACGTTTCAGCACAGCTGTGGAAGATGAAAAGATACGAGGCAGCTGCAGG
Source organism: Bacteroidales bacterium (assembly GCA_049294275.1). Lineage (GTDB taxonomy): Bacteria > Bacteroidota > Bacteroidia > Bacteroidales > VadinHA17 > SR-FBR-E99. Next base: position 54,134 of record JBAQCQ010000065.1, on the reverse strand, counting down.
ATTGGGCACTTCACAGTTCTATGGAGACGTGGGAGGATATACCATAGGAGAGAACGCATTGGGATTGAAGGACATAACATTCAAACAGACCCGTTTTAACGTCAGCGGCTCGTTCAGGTATTTCATCACCGACGAAATTGCTGCCAGGCTCTGCTTGTCCTACCTGATGCTTCATGCGACTGATGAACGTGGCAACAACCAGGCAAGGGGGTACGAGGCCACAGCCTCAATCTTTGAGCCTTCACTACTTGGCGAATATTATTTCGTCAGAAACCGCGAGCGCAACAGTTTTCTCTTCCAGACATACAGGGGCCGATCAAGGAACAGGGTGAAGGACTTCTTCAGAAGCATCGATGTCTATACATTCACCGGTGTGGGGGGGGCAGGTTACCGGGTAAACGCGAATGACAGGCTGGAGGAGAGATGGAATTCCCCCGGATCGGATCTTGATAACAGAGGCTTTACGGCAGTAATCCCGCTAGGAGTGGGAGCCAAACTGACCTTTGATCCCAATATACTTTTCGGCGTGGAATTCGCCGGACGATATGCATTCTCTGACTACCTTGACGGTTACACCTCCCAGTGGTCGAAGCGAAGCGATGTCTATCACACATTCAGCCTGACCTTCAACTACCGCATCAAAACGGCACGGAACGGACTGCCCTCGTTCAGGTGACGATCAAATGACTGCATGTAATGAGAAAAGTAACAATACTGATACTCCTGACCCTTACGGTGCTGCCTGCTGTCAGTCAGCGAACCGCTGACTACGGGGCCTCCGTCGGGATGGTCAATTACCTGGGAGAGCTTAACCCCCTCAACGTACTTTACCGTCCCGGCCCTGCCGCACAGTTCTTCTACAGGTACAACTTCAACCCCAGGCAGGCTGTCAGAGCCAATCTCATGGGAGGGTACCTGACCCCTCTAGGGGCACCAATCGGAGAACTGGGCGCTACATATGAATTCAACTTCTTCCCTTATTCGACTTTCAGAAGCAGGCACGTAGACTATACCCCATACATAGCTGCCGGAGCAGCCTTTTCGGCAGTATTCAACCAGGTTCTGCTTGCCACCGGAACCAAAAGCTTCCATCCTTTCTTTTCTATACCATTCTCTGCCGGATTCAAGATCAATGTCGGAAATCAGATAGGACTTGAATTCGAATATGGTTTTCGTAAGACTTTTTATGATAAATTTGACGGCCAATATGAAATCATGATTCCGGGTGATGCTCCAGAGCCTGTAGATCAATCATGGATTCATAACAATGACTGGTACAGCTTCATGGGGATCTCGGTCACCTGGAAGATGTACAACAAGCTGGCTGGCTGCCCGGCATTTGCAGAAATGGGAACAGAGAAAAAAAGAAAGAGATAACATTGACTTTTAAGGATCAGATAGATAGGAACAGGCTGCCCGGGCATGTTGCAGTCATTATGGATGGCAACGGACGGTGGGCCCATCGCAGGAACAGGGAGCGGATCTTCGGCCATCACCAGGGTGTGAAGGCTGTCCGCAAAACCGTTGCGGCCGCCGCGGAACTGGGCGTTAAGTACCTGACACTGTACGCTTTCTCCACCGAAAACTGGAATCGTCCTGACGAAGAGGTGTCGGCACTCATGGACCTTATGGTCGAATCAATCAATGACGAGACCAGGGCACTGGTGGAGAAACAGATCTCCCTCAAGGTGATCGGCGACCTGAACCGCCTCTCGGCCCGTGTACGGGACAGACTCCATGAAACAATGAGAATCACCTCAGGCGGCACCAGCATGAAACTGATAGTCGCCCTCAGCTATTCGTCGAGATGGGAGATATCCGAAGCCTGCCGCCGGATAGCTGTCGCTGTCAGGGAGGGAACCTTAAACACCGGTGATATAAGTGAAGAGACTATCAGCGCCAACCTCGAGACATCGGACATACCTGACCCCGAACTGATGATACGCACCAGCGGAGAGAAGCGCATCAGCAACTTCCTCCTTTGGCAGCTCGCATATACCGAACTTTATTTTACAGAGAAACTTTGGCCCGATTTTGGTAAGGAGGACTTTTACAAAGCAGTGGCAGACTTCCAGAAAAGGGAAAGGAGATATGGAAAGACCAGCGAGCAGATCGCTGAAAACAGATGAGATGATGAAAGAGACACCTATACGGATAATATCACTTTTTGCTTTGTTGCTTACAGGATTGATTGCCACAGCCCAGAATGAAGATAAATACGTTAATTACCTCTACCCCGAAGAATATACAGTGGCGGGTATCACCATCTCCGGGGTCAGATTCCTGGAACCGAATGCACTGATAGGCATATCAGGACTGCGGATCGGACAGAAGGTGGAGATACCCGGAGAACAGATAACCTCAGCAGTGAGGAAACTGTGGGAACAGGGGCTCTTCTCCGATGTGAGGATCACCGTCACAGGCAGGGAAGGTGAAAACGTGTGGCTTGATATCTATCTTCAGGAGAGGCCAAGACTCTCATCACTCAGGTTCGAGGGGATAAGAAAATCGGAGGAGACAGACCTCAAGGAGAAACTGAGCCTGCCAAACGGCTCCCAGGTGACGGCCCACCTTCTCAACAGGGCGGAACGTACAATCAAGGATCATTATATTGAAAAAGGCTTCCTGAACACCAGCGTTGACATAGTGCAGAAGGAAGACCCTGACCTTCCCAACAACGTCATCCTCAATTTCATTATTGACAAGCAGGAAAAGGTCAAGATTGAACAGATCCAGTTCCATGGCAACGAATACTTCGATGCCAAAAGGCTGCGCCGCGTAATGAAAAACACGAAGCAGAAAGACCTTAATATTTTCAAGGGCTCGAAATACATCGAGAGCAAGCTCGAGGAGGACCGCAACACACTTGCCGAATTCTATAATGAAAACGGCTTCCGCGATTTCCGCATCCTGAAGGATTCGACATACGCACTCGAGGACGGCAAGATAGCACTTGTGATGAAGATCAATGAGGGCAACCAGTATTACCTGAGAAACGTCGACTGGGTTGGTAACAGCATCTATTCCAAGGAACAGCTGAGCAGGGTGTTCAACTTCCCCTCCGGCGAGGTATATAACCAGACCATGATCAACAAGCGGCTCATCCAGGACGAGGATGCCGTCAACTCACTCTATCTCAATTACGGTTACCTCTTTTCGCGGCTCACCCCGGTCGAAAAGAACGTTGAAGGTGATTCTATCGATCTCGAAGTGCGCATATTCGAGGGAGACCCTGCCAACCTCAATAACGTCATCATCAGCGGAAACACCCGCACCAATGAACATGTTGCACGGCGTGAGCTTTACACCAATCCGGGTGACCTCTTCAGCAAGGAAAATATCATCCGTTCGGTGAGACAGCTGGCAGTACTTGGCCACTTTGACCCCGAGAAGATCAACCCGCAGCCAATCCCCGACCAGGTGAACGGTACGGTTGACCTCCTATATCCTCTTGAAGAGAAGGCCAATGACCAGTTCGAAATCTCCGGCGGCTGGGGTGCCGGCATGCTGGTTGGAACAGTGGGGGTGAGGTTCAATAACTTTGCCATGCGAAACTTCTTCAAGTGGAAGGAATGGCGGCCATACCCTTCGGGCGACGGCCAGTCGCTGCAGATAAGGGCCCAGTCAAACGGACGCGTCTACCAGTCGTACAACATCTCATTCATAGAGCCGTGGCTAGGCGGCAAGAAACCGAACACCCTCTCTCTGTCAGCCTTCCGCTCACTCATGACCAACGGCTCAAAGAAAGGAGAGGACGACAGGCAGCATATGATAATCGACGGAGGATCAGTGGGCTTCGGGAAGCGCCTGGAGTGGCCCGACGACTACTTCTCGGTCTTTTATGAAGGCAGCTACCAGCGGTACAGCATGTACAACTACACCTACTACCAGTTTCTCTTCGACAACGGTATCTCGAACCTGGCATCACTCACCGCAAGGCTGACCCGCTTCTCGGCCGGTCCGAACACCATCTTCCCTCGCAGCGGATCAACATTCTCGCTTTCATTGCAGGCAACACCGCCATATTCTTCCATCAGCGGCAAAAACATGGCAGGCATCCCGGATGAGGAAAAATACAAGTGGATTGAGTTCTGGAAGATTGTATTCAAAGCAGACTATTATTTTCCGCTTTCATCAAATGACAAACTCATCCTTAACGCCAAGGCGGCATTCGGGTATCTGGGCTTCTACAATAAGGACATCGGCCCATCACCGTTTGAGAACTTCTACGTGGGTGGTGACGGCATGACAGGCTACAGCTTCTACGGCCGCGAAGTGATCGCTCTCAGGGGATATACAAACGGATCGCTCACCCCGACTGTCATCAAGGACGGCAGGGTGGTTGAAGCGGGTAACGTATATTCGAAACTGACACTCGAACTCCGCTACCCCATCTCTCTAAACCCCCAGGCTACGATATACGGACTCGCATTCCTCGAGGCCGGGAAAGCCTGGTACGAGATGCGTGATTACAACCCGTTCAAGATGAACCGTTCAGCAGGTATTGGCCTCAGGGCTAACCTGCCCATGTTCGGGCTGCTGGGCATTGACTGGGGCTACGGTTTTGACACTTCCGTCTCCGGAAGACCTGATGACTCAGGCAGCCAGTTCCACTTCGTAATAGGTCAGCAATTCTGAGAAAGATAACTATCAAAAACAAAAGCAATGAAGAAGATCATCATCATCACAGTACTGGTGCTTACCGCAACAATCAGCGGCATGGCTCAGAAATTCGCTTTCGTTGACAGCGAATATATAAGGAACAACATACCCGCCTACACTGCAGCCCAGCAGCAGCTTGACAAACTCTCACAGGGATGGGAGAAAGAGGTGGCTGACGGCTATGCTGCCGTTGAGCAGATGTACAAGGATTACCAGGCAGAAGTGGTGCTCCTGTCACAGGATCAGAAGAAGAAGAGGGAAGAGGGCATAATAGCCAAGGAAAAAGAGGTGAAAGACCTTCAGAATTCCTACTTCGGCATGGAGGGCGAACTTTACAGGAAGCGCGAAGAACTTGTCAAACCAATCCAGGATCAGATTCTCAAAGCCATCAAAGAGATCTCCGTCGAGGGAAGCTATGCCGTCATTTTTGACACCTCCGCGGGCTCCAATATACTGTTCGCCAACCCGAGATATGACCTCTCCGACCAGGTCCTCCAGAAGTTAGGTTATAAGAATTAAATAATTACATTTGCACGGTTAAAATTGAAAAACAAGAAGATGAAGAAAGTATTTGGTATACTCCTGTTCGCTGTACTGATCTTAACAGCGCAGGATGGATTTGCACAGTCATTCAAGACAGGTCATATCAACAGGGATGAAATAATAATGGGTATGGCCGAATATGACTCCGCCATGAAGAAATACAATGCATACGGACAGGAGCTCACAAATGCTTTGGAACTGATGCAGGTTGAGTACAACAACAAGCTTGACCAGTATGTGAAGGAAACCAAGAATCTTACTGAACTGGTGAAGGCCAACAAGGAGCAGGAACTTGCAGATATGCAGAACCGCATCAACAACTTCCAGCAGCAGGCCCAGGTACAGTTGCAGGAAAAACAGGCTGAACTGCTAAACCCTATCATTGAAAAGGCAACGACAGCCATCAACGCGGTGGCGAAGGACGGAGGATTCATTTACATCTATGATGTCCGGACCCTGGTCTATGTTGATACGGTGAAGAGTACTGACATCGCTCCCCTGGTGAAAACCAAACTCGGGATCAAGTAAGTTTGACTGAACAGTTACAATATGGCTGCTCTTCAGACGGGCAGCCTTTATTTTAGATCAATATGGAAGCCAGGAACAGACCCGTCGGTATTTTCGATTCAGGTGTCGGAGGCCTTACTGTGGCGCACGCCATCAGGCAGACTCTCCCCGGTGAACGTATCATCTACTTCGGCGACACCGCACATCTTCCTTACGGAGACAAGTCGGAGGAGGCAATCAGGAACTACTCACGCCGCATAACCGATTTCCTTATCGGGTATGATGCCAAGCTTGTCCTAATCGCCTGTAACTCCGCTTCCGCCTCAGCATATGAGAGCCTCCTGGAAGAATATGGTGACCGGGTGCTAATCCTTGACGTGATCAACCCCGTTGTTGAATATGTCTCTTCGCGCAATTATGAAAGGCTTGGCGTGATCGGAACCAAACGGACCATCAGTTCGGGCACCTATGAGAAGAAGATTCACGAGGCAGCCCCGTCAACCGGGGTTGTGTCACTTGCAACTCCGCTTCTTGTGCCGATGATAGAGGAGGGATTCATCTTTGATGACATCAGCAACGCAATCATACGCACCTATCTTTCAGACAGCAGGTTGCAGAAACTCGATGCACTGATACTTGGATGCACCCATTACCCGATCATCCGCAACCAGATCAGCAAATTCTTTAACTTCGATGTGGAGGTTGTTGATTCGGCGCGCATTGTGGCAGCAAGGCTTAAGGAGACCCTTGAGAAGCACGACCTGGTCAACAGGGGGGTCACAGGAGAGGATCTCTTCTTCGTATCTGACTTTACAGAGTATTTCGAGAAGATCGCAAGGATGTTCTTCGAAAGTGCCATAAACCTCCGGAAGGCTGACATCTGGTCGTAAGGCAGCTGCGGCAGCCATTGCAGGCCACCCTGCGCAGGCTGGTTATCTGCCTGCTGATAAATGATTTAACCGGACATGTCAAACATGACCAAAATCATACAGTTATAGCAGTTGATTGCTGAACTTAGCTTCATCAAACTGGTTATTGTTATTAGATTACTTAATAAAACAAATACGTTACTTACATCATGGGAAAAAGATCAAAGGTCATTGAGCGAGATGCGGTGGTGATCAGGTTCTCAGGCGACTCTGGCGACGGGATGCAGCTCACAGGCACCCTCTTCTCCAACACGTCGGCCCTGTTCGGACATGACATATCCACCTTCCCCGACTACCCGGCTGAGATCAGGGCGCCGCAGGGAACTGTGGGAGGCGTCTCCGGTTTCCAGGTCCACATAGGTCATAAACTCATCAACACACCGGGCGACTTCACGGATATTCTCGTGGCCATGAACCCGGCTGCCATAAAGGCCAACGCGAGGTGGCTCAAACCCGGCTCAACAATCATCTATGACTCAGACAACTTCACTGAAAAACATATTCAGCGTGCCGGCTACCAGTCGGACCCCTTTGCAGAGGATAAACTCGACGCGATGAACCTCATAGCCGCCCCGATCACAACACTGGTGAAGGAGGCGCTGAGGGATATGGAGATCGACGCGAAGACTGTACTCAGGACAAAAAACATGTTTGCACTGGGAATGGTTTACTGGCTTTTTGACAGCAAGCTCAAATACACGGAAGATTTTATCGAGGAAAAGTTCGGGAAGAAGCCCATGGTCGCTGAGGCAAACAGCAGGGTACTGAGGGCAGGCTACTACTACGCCGAAACCATAGAGGCCCTGACTCCCTCATACCATGTCAGCCCGGCTCCCATAGCCAAGGGCACATACCGGAACATCAACGGTAACCAGGCCACCGCATGGGGGTTCCTGGCTGCAGCTGAAAAGGCAGGACTGAAGCTCTTTATCGGTTCCTATCCCATCACCCCGGCAACGGGGATACTCGAGGAGCTGGCTCTGAGAAAAGACCTGGGCGTCAAGAGCCTGCAGGCTGAGGACGAGATTGCAGGAATATGCACTGCCATCGGTGCCAGCTTCACCGGCCGCCTTGCCGTCACCTCAACCTCCGGGCCGGGACTTGCACTCAAGTCTGAAGCACTTAACCTGGCGGTGATGACAGAACTTCCGCTGGTGGTGGTTGACGTGCAGAGAGGAGGCCCCTCGACAGGCCTTCCCACCAAAACCGAACAGTCTGACCTGTGGCAGGCACTCTATGGACGAAACGGCGAGAGCCCGGTGCCGGTGATAGCTGCCGGAACACCTTCCGACTGCTTCATATATGCATTCCAGGCTGCTAAGATTGCCATCGAATACATGACACCCGTGCTTCTCCTTACCGACAGCTACCTGGCAAACGGCTCCGAACCGTGGAAGATACCTGCCATGAAGGATATGCCTGCAATAAAGGTTCCCTATGCCGTCAAGACCGAAAAGGACTACCAGGCTTATGAAAGAGACCCGGTGAATCTTGCCCGCAAATGGGCCATACCCGGCACTCCCGGCCTCGAACACCGCATCGGTGGCCTCGAGAAGACAATCAAGGGAAGCGTCTCATATACACCTGAAAATCATGAATACATGGTCAGGATACGCGACGAAAAGGTTGAACGGATCGTTGCGGAGGTACCTGACCTTGAGGTGATAGGCAAAAAGAAGGGTGACCTGCTTGTAATCGGATGGGGCAGCTCCTATGGCCATATCTGTACTGCGGTCACCGAGCTGCAGGAAGAGGGATATAAGGTATCGGCAGCCAACTTCAACTTTATAAGGCCACTGCCTAAAAACACCGGAAAGGTGTTTGCAGGTTTCAAAAAACTGGTTGTTTGTGAACTCAACACAGGACAGTTCGCCAACTACCTGCGCATGAAACATCAGAAATATACTTATCATCAGTACAACAAGATACAGGGACTCCCATTCACCATTGGGGAGATCAAGGAATATTGCATAAAATTACTGGAGGGCAAATAACATGGCTGATACAACTATAAATCAATACGTAGCGAAGGATTTCAAGAGCGACCAGGAAGTAAGATGGTGTCCGGGGTGCGGTGATCACGGGATCCTGGCATCACTGCAGAAGACACTTGCGGAACTTGATATACCCAAGGAGAAGTATGTATTCGTTTCAGGCATCGGATGCTCATCACGCCTGCCCTACTATATGAATACCTACGGCTTCCACAGCATCCACGGAAGAGCTGCCGCCATTGCCACCGGAATAAAAATAGCCAACCCTGACCTCATAGTCTGGGAGATGACAGGTGACGGTGATGCACTGGCCATTGGAGGGAACCATTTTATCCATGCCATACGCCGTAACATTGATATCAAAATCATTCTCTTCAACAATGAGATTTACGGCCTTACCAAGGGACAGTATTCACCGACCTCAAAAAAAGGCCTTGTTACAAAGACCTCCCCGTACGGAACAATTGAGGAATCATTCAAGATCGGAGAACTGACCATTGGCGCTCACGGACGCTTTTTTGCCCGTACGGTCGACTATAACCTTCAACTCTCAAACGAGGTCTATAAGGAGGCTGCCAGATTCCACGGGACTGCCGTGGTGGAGGTCATACAGAACTGCGTCATATTCAATGACGGGGCCTTCGATGCCTTCACCAACAAGGAGACCAGGGATGACAACACAATAACCCTTCATCACGGGCAACCCATGATATTCGGGAAAAACCGCGACAAGGGCATCATCCTGGTGAATCTCAAGCTTAAGGTGGTCAGGCTTGGAGAAGGAGGCATCACCGAGAAGGACCTGCTTGTCCATGACGCTCATGAGCCCAACCCTGGAATCCATTACAGGCTCGCCGGCATGACCTACCCGGAGTACCCGGTTGCACTCGGCGTCATAAGGGCCATCAGTGACCAGACCTATGATGCGGCTATGGTCGAACAGCATAAGAAGGTTCAGGCCACGTCAAAGATCAAGTCTGTAGATGATCTCCTCATGAGCGGTTCAACCTGGAAGGTGAAGTAAACTTATACTTCCCGGGCCGGAACCAACTATCTTAATCTATTTTGCTAATTTTGGCTCCTGAATTCACCTGATGCCCGAATGACAGAACCTGGTGATACCGGTAATGTTTTCCATCGTGACATACATGACCAGCAGGAACGCCTGAAGGAACTTGCATGCATCAACCGGACAACACAGATACTCAAGGAGAGAAAGCCCCTGGATGAGACGCTCATGCACCTTGTGCTGGAGCTCCCCGGTGCCTGGCAATACCCTGAATATGCAGTCGTCCGCATCAGGTACCGCAACAGGTCATTCGAGTCGCCTGGTTTCACGGAGACATCATGGAAGCTGGTACAGGATTTTACTACAATCGACGGAAAAGGCACCGTTGAGGTTTTCTATACCTGTGAATTCATGCCCGAGTATGAAGGGCCGTTCCTGAAAGAGGAAAGAGATCTGATCAAGAACTTTGCAGGACTTATCTCTGGCTATATTAACAGCCTTTCAGCAGGTAGTTCCGGTGCCGGTTCCGGTGAAACTGCCGACGATGATGATGATATCAGAACTCTCTCAAGCCGCCAACTGCTTCAGAAATTCCTCGACCGTCATAATGCCGAGAGAGATGTGTTTCATGATCTTATGCCATTCATGGTCAGGGAGATACTTCTGGTGGCCAGCCTTTATGATGCATATTCGATAGAGGGCGAAGGCCGCTTCTCCGATCATATGCTTGGCGAGTATTACCAGATGAGCCTCACAACCCTCCCCAGGATAACGGGCGTCTCGGGTGAGGATGAAGCCTTCGCGCGCCTGGGGGTCCGGCACTATGACATGATCATAATCATGGTGGGTGTCGACAAGACCAACCCCATGAGCCTCTGCCGGAAAATAAAGGAGAGATACCCCTACATCCCGACCTTCCTGCTCCTCAATAATCCAGGCGATATACCCTTCGTGGCCGAACAGAAAATGCTGGACGTCCCTTTTGACAACTACTTTGTCTGGACCGGCGAATCAAAGGTCTTCTTCGCAATGGCGAAACTCCTGGAGGACCAGGTGAATGTGGAGAATGACACCAGGAAAGGCCTCACGGGAGTCATACTTATTATAGAGGATGCTGCCGACTACTACTCCACCTATGTGCCGATGCTCTATACCCTGGTTCTGGAACAGACCAGGATCCTCATAGAGGACGTCTCATCCGATGAACTCTACAAGGTCCTCAAACTAAGGGCCAGACCCAAGATTCTCCTGGCCACCACATGGGAGGAGGCAATGTCAATTTACGGCAAGTACAAGGACAGGCTCCTGGGAGTCATCTCTGACATGCGCTTTCCGCGTAACGGTGTTCTCAATGACATGGCCGGCTTTGACATCATCAAACATATACGCGAGGAACAGACAAACCTGCCGACACTCCTCCAGTCATCGGACCCCGGAAATGCCGTTTATGCCGCACAGCTCAAGGCAAGCTTCATAAACAAGAATTCAGAGACCCTGCTGCAGGACCTGAAGTCGTTCATCACCTACTACCTCGGTTTTGGTCATTTCGTCTACCGCGATACCAAGGGCAGGCAGATAGCGGTGGCCAAGTCGATGAGGGAGTTCGAAGCCTTCCTTAAGACGGTGCCCGAAGACTCCCTGGTCTACCACGCCATGAAGAACCACTTCTCACTATGGCTCATGGCCAGGGGAGAGGTGAAAATCGCCAAGCTGATCAATCCCGTCAAGATATCCGATTTCCGAAGCCTCAAGGAGATGCGCGAATTCCTCATTGAGGTGATCCGCCGCAGACGGAGGGAGATGAACAAGGGCAAGGTGGTCAATTTTGACGAATCACTTATGATTGACGAGTCAAACGTGGTCAGTCTTGCAGGCGGATCACTGGGAGGCAAGGGCCGTGGCCTGGCATTCATCAGCACCCTCATACACAGCTTCGAGCTCGGGCGCCTCCTGCCGGGTATCAATATAAAGACACCGCTCACGGCTATTATCGGAACCGATGAATTTGACCACTTCATGGAGACCAACCACCTGTGGGATGTGGTCAACAGGGAGAAGGACTTCAGGGAGCTGCAGAAGCAGTTCCTTTCGGGCACCCTCAGCAGTGCCCTGGAGAGCAGGCTCAGGGTCTTCATCAGGCTCTATAACCAACCGCTGGCAGTGCGTTCATCGAGCCTCTTCGAAGACTCGCTCAGTCAGCCTTTCTCCGGTGTCTTCGGGACATACCTTCTCCCAAACAACCACCCCGACCCGGAGGTCAGACTCAGCCAGCTCATGGGAGCCATCAAGCTTGTCTTCTCTTCGATATACTCTGACAACTCACGGATCTATTTCGAAGCCATCAACTACAAGATCGAGCAGGAGAAGATGGCTATCGTGATACAGGCTGTTGTGGGGAAGAGATACAGTGACATCTTCTACCCCCATATCAGCGGCACGGCACAGTCGTTCAACTTCTATCCCGTTGCCAACATGACCCCCCATGACGGCTTCGCTGTCGCTGCGGTGGGGCTCGGGCAATACGTTCTCGACGGAGAAAGAGCCTTCCGCTTCTCACCCTCATTCCCGGCGCTTGACATAGTCTCGATAGAAGACATGATCAGGTATTCGCAGATTGAGTTTTACGCTGTCAACCTGGGCAGAAACGAAGTTGACCTCCTGCAGGGGGAGAATGCCGGGCTGGTGAAGCTTGACATCAGCAGGGCTGAGGCTGATGGCACCCTTAAGCACTGCGCCTCGGTGTTCAGTATGGACAATGACACAGTCTCACCCGGGCTCGATGTGGAGGGGCCACGTGTGATCAACTTTGCAAACATCCTCAAGTATGATTATGTACCACTGGCCCCCACGCTGAAGAAAGTTCTCGAGGTGGTCAGGGAGGCTTTCGGGGCTCCCGTGGAGATTGAGTTTGCCGTCGATCTCACCAGGGATGAAAACGATAAGGCATCATTCTACCTGCTACAGATAAAACCCCTGGTGGGCAGCGGCGCCGGCTATGCCATTGACCCCGAGACCGTCTATACCGATGACATGCTCCTCGTCTCAAGGAAAAGCATGGGCAACGGACTGGTGGGTGATATCACCGACATCATTTATGTCGAGCCTGAGAAGTTCGACAACCTGAAGACCAACGAGATGGCCGAGGAGATTGACGCCATAAACAGGCAAATGCTGGCGGAGGGGAGAAAATATGTCCTGATCGGCCCCGGCAGGTGGGGCACCAAGGACAGGTTCCTCGGTATTCCCGTTGCATGGCCGCAGATATCAAATGCCAGGGTCATTGTCGAGGTGAGCCTGCCTGACTACCACGTTGATGCATCACAGGGCTCTCACTTCTTCCACAATGTCACTTCTATGAATATCGGTTATCTCTCAGTCAACCAGTATACCGGCGACGGCACCATCCTCTGGGACAGGCTTCAGAAGCAGAAGACCATAAGTAACGGTAACTGGTTCAGGCATGTCAGGTTTGATGAACCGCTGGTGATAAGGATGGACGGCAGGAAGGGTATGGCGGTGATATCTGCCGGCGTTGAGACGCCCGCTCACTAATCGCTGATCGGCAGCAGCCGGAGAGCAAGCCGGAGAGACGTACCAGTTGCTGACCGTCAGTGCCGGGATGGCCGGTTTTATCTGTCAGCAGCCACCGTCAGCGCCGAAACGGCAACATCCTGGTTAATCTTCCTGATAAGTCCCTGCAGTACGGCCCCGGGCCCGGCTTCGGCAAACGAGGTGGCTCCGTCGGCTATCATCCGCTCCACGGTCTGTGTCCATCGTACAGGTGACGTCAGCTGTGCGACCAGGTTGTTCATTATCTCGCCGGGGTCAGTCACCGGCATGGCCGTCACATTCTGGTAGACAGGGCACACCGGACGGCTGAAGCGGGCGGACCTGATGGCTTCCTCCAACTCCTTCCTCGCCGGCTCCATGCATGGCGAATGAAATCCGCCGCTGACAGAGAGAGGAACGATCCTTTTGGCTCCTCTTGCCTTCAACTCCTCTGTTGCCAGCCTGATGCCTTCTACAGTGCCGGAGATGACTATCTGACCGGGGCTGTTGTAGTTAGCCGGCACGACTGTTTCAGGCACTGATGCGCACACCTCTTCGACAACCGCATCGGGCATGCCCAGCACGGCGGCCATAGTTGACGGGTTGATGCCGCATGCCCTCTGCATGGCCGATGCCCTGCCGGCGACGAGAGCCAGCCCGTCCTCAAACGAGAGGGCGCCGGCAGCAACCAGTGCCGAGAACTCGCCCAGCGAATGACCTGCGACCATCGCCGGACTAAAATCACCGCCTGCAACGGCAGTCAGTACAACCGAATGGAGGAAGATGGCAGGTTGCGTGACGCTGGTCTGCCTGAGCTCTTCATCGGTGCCGGAAAACATGATGTCTGTTATGCGGAAGCCTAGCAGCCCGTTGGCCTTTTCAAACATGTCACGCGCTGCCGGGAAACCGTCATACAGATCTTTGCCCATGCCGCGATACTGCGCTCCCTGCCCCGGGAATACGAATGCTTTCATAAGTATAATTAATAAGGTAAAGTGTATGAATTTTAATGCAGCCTGTATGCTATCAGGTGCATGAACTCCTCACGCGTGTTCAGGTTTGACAGGAAGCACCCGGTAAAGGCCGATGTGGTGGTGACCGAGTTCTGCTTCTGTACACCCCGTATCTGCATGCACATGTGCTGTGCCTCAATGACAACCGCCACCCCGAGTGGCTTGAGATTATCATGGATGCAGTTTCGGATCTGCGTTGTGAGCCGCTCCTGTACCTGCAGCCTGGATGAATAAGTCTCTACAACTCTCGCTATCTTGCTCAGACCGGTTATCTGCCCGTCAGGTATGTAGGCCACATGAGCCTTGCCGAAGAAAGGCAGCATGTGATGCTCGCACATCGAGTAAATGTCAATGTCCTTCACCAGAACCATCTGCCTGTACTCCTCCTTGAACATGGCGCTGCGGAGAATCTCATCCGGGTCAGACTGGTAACCCCTGGTAAGAAAACTAAGCGCCTTTGCAACCCTCTCCGGGGTTTTCAGAAGACCCTCCCTCCCCGGATCCTCACCAAGAAGCTTAAGTATCTTGTGGTAATATCCAGCAATCTCCTCAATGACCGCGGGGTTCCATGTCTCGATCTTGTTATAGCCGTCTGACATCCGGCCGCTTCCGTCGTTTAGTTTTTCCATATTATCCGTAGTATTCAACATAATTGTTTTCCGTCTCTTCAACCCTGACACAGTGAAGTGAGGCACCCTCGGCTGACAGCGGCGCCTCGAGCTCATTCCATATCGCTATCGCCAGGTTCTCGGTCGTGGCAACCCTGCCCGCCATGAAGTCAGTCTCAAGGTTCATGTTCCTGTGATCAAGCTTCTGAACCACCTTCTCCGTTATGACCTCCTTCAGCCTTGTCGCATTCATGAAATACCCTGTCAAAGGATCCATTTCACCCTTGACAGTGACCTTCAGAACATAGTTATGCCCGTGCCACTTAGGGTTGGAGCATTTACCGTAAATCTTCATGTTCTCCTCATCACTGAGGCCTGGCCGGAACATTCTGTGTGCCGAGCTGAACCGCTCCCTTCTCGTCAGGTAGATCATAGCTGCTAAATTAATTGGTTCACAGGAATGAGGACTAATTTGTTCAAAAATAATATATTTAAAGGTCGAAAAACTGAATAACAGGATGGATTACACTCCCCGGCAGATACTCATTGCAGTGGCACACGCCTCTGAAGAGGAGGCGGTTCGGAATGCCGTTGCAGCCG
This sequence comes from Bacteroidales bacterium, assembly GCA_049294275.1. Lineage (GTDB taxonomy): Bacteria > Bacteroidota > Bacteroidia > Bacteroidales > VadinHA17 > SR-FBR-E99. The sequence goes on along the minus strand of JBAQCQ010000065.1, from coordinate 38,720 downwards.
TTGGCTTCAACTGTGAAATCTCTGTCACGGGAGTAGGCGGGGCGGCCATGTCATGGGCCCTGCAGAAACGGTTCAGTGCAGGAGCTGTGCCGAAACTAGTCATAGGTGCGGGAATAGCAGGGAGTTATGTTGCTTCCGTCACGCCCGGCGATGTGGTTCTGGCCGGTTCAGACTGCTTTGCAGACATGGGAGTGGATGACAACGGCGACTTCCGGTCACTCTTCGGGGCAAACCTTGCTGATCCTGACAGACCTCCCTTCAGCAGCGGAAGGATTTACTGCAGCGGTGAGCTGTTTGAGGCACTTGCCGGAATATTCCGGGCGGTCACCGGAGCAACGGTTAACATGTCCTCCGGATCGCAGCCTGTCATCGACCGGATACGCAGAGCCTGGAATCCGGACATTGAAACCATGGAAGGAGCATGGCTTGCCTATGTCTGTGCCCTCTCAGGGGTACCCTGGATTTCACTGAGAGCTGTATCAAACATGGTCGAGCCGCGCAATCTTAATAAATGGTATATCCCCCTGGCGCTCCGCCGGCTGCAGGAGGCAATGACACAGGTACTCCAAATAACAGGTAAATCATGAAACTGACACTGGGTTTTTCGCCATGTCCCAATGACACCTTCATCTTCGAGGCCATGGTCCATGGCCGGATAGACACCGAAGGGCTTGAGTTCGACTGGTTCCTGGCTGATGTTGAGGAACTGAACCGCAGGGCCATCGAAGGAAGCGTAGATATTACCAAGATGAGCTATCATGCTTACGCCAGGGCAGCCTCCCGTTACCTGATTCTTGATTCGGGGAGCGCACTCGGTCGCAGCAACGGCCCGCTGGTAGTAAGCAAGCGAAAAATGGAGCCCGGTGAGCTTGATGATGCCCTGATAGCCATCCCCGGACGGTACACCACAGCCAACCTTCTGTTCAGTATCTTCTGGCCAAAGGCATCACGAAAGCGTGAATACCTCTTCTCCGACATACCGGGGGCTCTCCTTTCCGGTGAGGCTGACGCCGGACTGATCATTCACGAGACCAGGTTCACCTACCGGCAGATGGGACTGATTAAGGTTGCCGACACCGGTGAGATGTGGGAGGAATTTACCGGCCTGCCCATACCGCTTGGAGGTATTGTGGTGAGCAGGACAGCAGATGAGTTGATAGCAGCAAAAGTTAACAGGGCCGTGAGACGTAGCATTGAATATGCGCGGACCAGTCCGGGCGAGTCAGCCGAATTCATAAGACGACACGCCAGGGAGACAGACGAGGTGATAACAAGAGAGCATATTGAGTTATTTGTCAACAGCTTCAGTCTTTCGCTGGGGCAGGAGGGAAGGACCGCCATTGAGCGCCTCTATTCGGTTGCACTGGAGAAAGGCGTTATCGAACCTCTTCCCGATAGGATATTTTTGCTCTGATGTTTTCAGAGATGATCTCATTTTAGTATCTTTACTGTTAATCTAAACAATCTGACCAGGCCATGAAATTCGAACTACCTCCACTTAAGTACGCTGCCGGTGATCTCGCGCCACTTCTCAGCTCCGAGACCATCGAATATCATCATGGCAAGCACCACCTTGCCTATGTGAACAACCTCAACAACCTCCTTCCGGGGTCACCGTTTGAGGAGGCCACTCTTGAGACGATGATAAGGAAAGCTGAGGGCGGAATCTTCAATAACGCTTCCCAGATCTGGAACCATACCTTTTATTTTGCATCCCTTTCATCATCGGGCAAACGGGTACCCTCGGGCACCGTGGCAAAAGCCGTAGATGCCGAATACGGCTCTTTCGATGCTTTTAAAGAGGCCTTCACCAAGGCAGCCTCCACACTCTTCGGTTCGGGATGGACCTGGCTCTGCATGAAACCTGACGGAAGACTCACAATCACCCAGGAACAGAACGCGGGCAACCCCATCCGCTCGGGACTGGTGCCGCTGATGACCTGCGATGTGTGGGAGCATGCATATTACATCGATTACCGGAACCGGCGTCCCGACTATATTAAAAGCTTCCTGGAACTGCTTGACTGGAAAGTCATAGGTGAGCGTTACGACGAGGCGCTGAAAAAATAATCCGACGCGCAGAATCATCATTATCCTGCGCCGGGAAAGCCACATGGCGATATCTGACACCCCTGCTCCGGTGCAGTGGGAACGGGGTTTAAGATTTAAGTCTTAAACCCCGTTTTTTTCTTTATCTTTGCACCCAAATCCTATGAAAATGAATCTCCGGCAGCTAATAGAGAAGACAAGAACATACCGCAGGTTTGATGAGAAACACGAGATAACACGTGAGACCCTCGTCTCGCTTGTTGACCTTGCCCGTCTCTCAGCCTCCGGTGCCAACCGCCAGCCCCTCAAGTACATCCTGGTGACTGAACCCGCCAAACGTGCAGATGTGTACTCATGCCTTGCATGGGCAGGGTACCTCACCACCTGGGAAGGACCGGATCCCGGTGAGAGGCCGACTGGCTATATCATTATACTGGGCGACAAGGAGATTTCCGACTCGTTCGGCGTTGACCACGGCATCGCAGCACAGAGCATAATGCTCGGTGCCACCGAGGCCGGACTGGGTGGCTGCATCATCACGTCGGTGAAGAAGGAAAAACTCAGGGGATTTTTCGATATTCCGAAGGACCTTGAGGTGCTTCTCGTTCTTGCCCTCGGCAAGCCTGTTGAAAAGGTGGTCATCGAGACCATTGAAAATAACAACGTGAAATACTGGAGAGATGAGAAGCGTGTTCATCATGTCCCCAAGAGGACCCTTGACGAGATCATCCTTCCCGGGTAACACGGCCACAGTCTTACCTGCTATTCTCTTTTTTCTTTCTGCATTGCTTCCGCTGGCTGCAACAGCCCAGCAACAGGGCCCCATACTCTTTCACGGTGTCATACTTGACGCTGACACCCGCCAGCCCCTGACAGGCGCCCATTACAGTATCAGCGGTGCAAGGGCAGGCGCCGCTGACAGCAGGGGCATGATCTCATTCTATGCGCACTACCGTGACACCGTAACCTTCACCTGTGTGGGATACAAGGAGTACCGGATGACAGTGCAGGACACCCTTCGTGCCAGGGAGTATGTCGCGGGGATCTATCTCAGCAGTGATACTCTAATGATCGCGGAGGTGGTTGTCGTTCCACGGTTTGGAAACATAAGGACTGAGATAATGTCTGAGCGTCCTGCTGCCGGACAGGAGCTGATCAATGCCACGAATAACCTGAGGCTTTCCGCATACCAGGGCCTGGTGAATGCCGGCAGGCTGGGCGACCCTGCAACAAATTATGAGCTCCTGAGACAGAGACAGCGTTATGAGGCTTATGAGAAGGGGCAGATTCCTGCCAGCCAGATGGTGGCGGTAAGTCCTCTCACACTTATTCCGCTGATATATTTGCTGGCTGCCGGACTCCCTGAAGACCCGGAGCCGCCCGTTCCTTACATCTCGGCACGGGAAATGGAGCACCTGCGTGCTGTACACGATTCCCTGATCTGGGAAAAGAAATAGACAGAATTTTCAATTGTTGATTTTCAATTGTCGATTTAATCGCAAATCGCAAATCCCGAAATTTCTATCCTTTATAAAACAATGCCTTGATGATATGTTCCGCCATCTTCGGGTTCTCCTTCAGCCTGCGCGTTGAATAGTTGAACCATTTCTCCCCGAAGGGAACATATACCCTCATCATATGACCTGCATCCACAATGCTCTGCCTAAGCTTGGGCGTGACACCGTAGAGCATCTGGAATTCATACATGTTACCGGGGACATTGTATTTCTTGATGAGCTCATAGGCCCCGTCAATCAAAGGCTTGTCATGTGTGGCGATGCCGACGTATATTTTGTTTTTGAACATGAACTCCAGGACCTTGAGGTAGTTCCTGTTGATCTCCTCGTACTTCTTGTATGCGATCTCAGCAGGTTCGACATAGATCCCCTTGCACAGCCTGTAGTTGGTGGGTATCTGAGGGGTGTTCATGTCAAGCATCTCCTCGAGGTCCCTGTGCGTCCGCTTAAGGTAAGCCTGTAGCACCAGACCGACGTTCTCCGGGAACTCGGCATGAAGGCGCCTGTAAAGCTCTATCTCGAGATCGGTGCACGGAGAGTCCTCCATGTCTATCCTGCAGAAACTGTTGAATGAAGCGGCCTTTGCCACTATCTCCCTCATGAGCCTGTAGCATGCTTCCTTGTCAATAAGCAGCCCGAAACTTGTCGGCTTGAGTGAATAATTGCCGTTGACGCCCTGCTTCTGCGTCTCCTCTATCAGGTCAAGATACTCATGCTTGTTCGCCTCAGCTTCGTCGAGCGACTTGATGAATTCGCCCAGCACATCCAGTGTAACCCTGACACCCTGACGGTTCAGATCCTTCGACACGCGCATGGCATCTGCCATTGTTACTCCTGAGATGTAGGCACGGGAGAAAATCCAGATGAACTTCTTTGGAAAGTACGGAAGAATTGCGGCAATGAACTTATTGAACATGATCTTTTTTTTTGACTTTATAAGGTTTTCAAAGATATGAGCGAATATTTCTTAAACTAATGACGTTTATCATTAGTTACCGGATGATTATCTTCTTTTTCGGTTAAATTGAAAAAATAATACTGACAGTGCAACCATCCTGTTATATCAATTGTCTTGTTACTGTGCTCAGCTGATGATGAGTGACCAACATATCATTGAAGGCTGTATCAGGCACAACAGGAAGGCTCAGCAGGCACTCTGGAACAGTTATTCCGGATATCTCCTGGGAGTCTGCCTGAGGTACGCCACTGACAGGCCTGAAGCTGAGGATATGCTGCAGGAGGCTTTCCTGAGGATCTATTTCAACCTCCGGGAATACTCGGGCACAGGTTCTTTCAGGGGCTGGCTGAGGCGGGTGACGGTGAACACCGCCATAACTTACTGGCATAAGAATCTTCGTCATAAGCATCATGCTGACATAGATGATTATGTAAGTGTGGAGACGGGAACTGCAGGCTTTGAAGAGGATTTTTATACTGCGGAGGATCTCTGCAGGGTGCTTGGCGAACTTTCACCGGGTTACAGGATGGTCTTTAACCTGTATACAATAGAGGGTTACAAGCACCATGAGATTGCAGAGATGCTCGGAATTGACGTGAATACTTCTAAATCACAATACAGCAGGGCGAGAGCCATACTCCGGAAAAAACTTGAGGAGCTGGCACGGCTGAGAGGGAGGTATACCTGAAAAGGAATGACAGACGAGGAGAGAGATAACGGTCTTGAGAGACTCTTCCGCAAAAAGCTGGAAGAAAATGAAGTGGTTGCCGGAAGCGACCTCACCGGCCGTTTTATGCGCCGTCTTGATCGCAGGGAGTTCTTGAGGTTCAACCTTGCCCGCATGAATATCTGGTATGTGATTGCCGTTGCTGCCTCACTGACGGTAGCCGCACTTCTTCTCCGGGCTCCGGCGCAGCGTGATGCGGAAACACTCCCGCCAGAGCAAGATCTTCCGCAACCGGGAGTGACGGCAACCGATGCCGGTACTGAAGATAAAACAGCAGTGGCTTATGAGATACCGGCCGTCACTGTGCCCGGTGACAACAACGCCCGGGGTGCAGAAGAGACTGGTACTGCACCTTGCGATACTGTTATGCGGCATGACGCCATCGTTACAACCGGCAAGGCGGGCCCGGTGAGCGTCGAGGTGAACAGGAGGGGAGAAGATCACTGGAGGGCAACATCACCCCTGAAACGGACAATGATTGTAAAGTCAGAGACCGAAGTATGGAACAACCCGGTGCTATCACCCGAGACGGCGGAAGAAGATGACGATTTTTTCACTGTAAGTGATTCCTTTACAGATGAAGGGATGTATTTGAGGTTCCCCAATGCCTTCGTACCGGGAACGGATGGTCCTACAGGCGGGTATTACAACCAGCGCACTGACAGTTATAACCAGGTGTTTCACCCGGTTGCCTCAGGAGTCGATTCATATAATCTAAAAATATACAGCAAGGCCGGACTTCTCGTCTTCGAAAGCAATGACCTGGCCATAGGATGGGACGGTTACCACAAGGGAAGGCTGTGCGCTCCGGGCGTCTATTTATGGAAGGCGAGGGGTACTTATCGCAACAGGGAACCAATATTAATGGCGGGTGACGTTACGTTGATAACATACTGATATTTAGTGTCTTGATTGGCAGTTGTTAATATCTTGTCCGCCAAGCGGACAGATTGTTGATATTATGAATTGCAACCTTCCGTGAATTTAGCCGTATAATTATCTACTTTACGTATAATTTAAAAGGATCCGGATTGCCCTCAAGAACTAAATATCTGATAGGCCTGCTTATGACAGTCTCGGTTTTAACCAGGGGGCAGGATCCGCAATTTTCGCAGTTCTACGCAAATCAGCTTTACCTTGCACCCTCATTCGCAGGCGCCACCGAAGACTATCGCGTTTCAATGAACTGGCGCAACCAGTGGCCGTCGATACCAGGTGTCTTCCATACCTACAGCTTCTCATTTGACAAGGCAGTTCCGAATTTCAACTCAGGCGTTGGCGTCCTGGCAACATATGACGTTGCCGGCTCAGGCGACCTGAGCACCATGAACATCGGGCTCCTTTACTCATACGACATCCAGCTCAACGACGAATGGCACTTAAGACCCGGTGTGAATTTCAAATTCACCTACCTCGGCCTCGACCTGATGAAGCTGACATGGAACAGCCAGATAACAACCGGCGGAACACTGCCCCCCATCACACCGCCGCCGTTCGACAATGTTGCCGACATAGACTTCGCCACATCAGGACTTATCTACAACGAAAAGATTTGGGGGGGATTCACCGTTGACCACCTGCTGAGACCCCGCACCTCATTCTGGGGCAACACCAGTTATATTCCGATAAAGGTCGATCTATTCGGCGGGTTCCAGCTAATCAGTCGTGGCAGGCTTAAAAAGAAACTCACCGAGGTGATGTCTGTCGCTGCCAATGTAATGTTTCAGGGCGATTTCTACCAGTCTGATGTCGGCCTTTATTACTTCAAACACCCGCTTGTCTTCGGTGTCTGGTACCGGGGTATTCCCTTCGCCAGCACGAAAGATGTCTCATCCCAGGCCGGGGATGCGATCATAGGGATGATCGGCATCAAGACTGACCAGCTCAACATCGGACTGAGTTACGACTTTACCATTTCCAACCTGATTACCTCATCAGGCGGAGCATATGAGATATCACTCATTTACTCATTCACCTCGGATCAGGTGAGGCGCGGACAGAAGATTCACGCAATCCCCTGTCCCGAGTTCTGACAGTCAGCTTACCTTACATCGTCTGCTCCCGTCAATCTGCTTTGTCATATTCAAAATTTGTGTATGTTTGTGCAACAATTGTTGAACCATAACCTTAATCTCAGAAATGAACAGATCATCTGTAATGAAAAACACCCTGATAATATCAGTACTGGCTGTTGCCGGATTGCTCATCACTTCCGGTTGCGGCAAGAATACGCCGGCGTCAGGCGAAGACAAATCCCGGCAAGCGGTCAACGGCATCGCATATGTTGAACTTGATTCGGTCATTGCCAGGTTTGATATGGCTAAAGACAAGTCGGCAGAACTTGAGGACAAGACTAAAAATTCAGAAGCTGAACTCACTGCAAAGTCACAGGCTTTTGACCGTGACGTCAGGGATTACCAGAACAAAGCCCAGAAAGGCCTTATCACAAGGGCTACCGCAGCAGAGATGGAACAGACCCTGGCACAGCAGCAGCAGACCCTGATCAACCTTCGTGACCAGATGGCCTATAACCTCAATGAGGAGGGAATGGTCGCCCAGAGGCAGGTGCTTGAGTATATCAACCAGTACCTTGCGGAATTTAACGTTGCGCGTGGCTACCAGTACATCCTGGCAAAACAGTTCCCCGGTCCGGTACTCTACAGCGATTCCACCCTCGACATCACTGCCGATGTGGTTGCAGGACTGAACGCCAAATACAACGCAGAAAAGGCAAAGAAATAACTTCAGTTACCTGAAGACCGCGGAGCCCGCTTTACAGCGGGCTTTGCTGTTTTTGACACCTTGCGGTCACGTCTTATCTTACGATCTTCCCCGGGTGTGACGATGATAAAGAGATCCTCGTCAGGTCTCTTCATGCGGTACTGTTCACGGGCGTACTTCTCAAGGTTCTCGTTGCTCGTCCTGAGTTCATTCAGTTTCCGGCGGTCCTCCTCAATGCGCCCCATGTAATACTCCTTCTCGCGTTCCAGCCTGTTTCGTGTACGGATTTCACGGACACGTGAGATGAGATTGCTGGGGTCCAGCAAAATGATCCAAACCAGGAAGATCAGTACCGTTATCACGTACCTGTTCTTCATCCATGCCGGCATCCTGTCGCGCAGGCCGGCCAGTGAAAACCGGTGCAGAAAATCTGGTTTCAACCTGTTATCGGGTTAATGGTTTCTGATGATTTTATCCTCCGCTCATCAGGTAGATCACCTGCACGCTGTCACCGTCATGAATGACCTCCCTGCCGTAGCTGTCGCGGTCAAGGAGACGACCGTTGACCTTGACTATCCTGAGCCTGAAGGTGTACCTCTTCAGCTCAAGCAGCCTCTCAACAGTGATGCTCTCACCTTCAATGGCCATTGGCTCGCTGTTAAGAGTGATGTTCATTCCTGCAATGATCTTTTCCTGATTCCCGGAAGGCAAATATAGTCGAAAGTCTGGAAAGTCAGTCATCAGCCTGCAGTCTACAGTCTTCAGTCATGTTTTTGCTGCCGACTGGGGACTGGGGACTGGGGACTGCCGACTGGGGACTGAGGACTGGGGACTGGGGACTGGGGACTGCCGACTGGCAATCGGCTGCATATTGACTATTATCATTAGAATGCGGATATTTATACCCGTAATTTGTGTCAGGCGTTTAAAACCTATATATAAAACAATATGGATATCAGCGAAATCAAGGCAAAGCACAGGCTTCTGAACAGATGGAACTACAAATGGACCCCTCTTGACAAGGGCTACACTGACAAGACACTCTATATCAACGTCGGAACCGGCGAGATAAAGGAGAAGGATGTCCCTCAGGTCATGAAAGAGAAGTTCATCGGGGGGAAAGGCTACGGCCTCCGCTACCTCTGGGATGCAACAAAGCCTGATACGAAATGGGATGACCCCGAGAATGAGATCGTGATCTCATCGGGCCCTATCGGAGGTATCACCCAATATTCCGGTTCAGGGAAGTCGCTTGTGGTCACCATCTCGCCCCAGACCGACTCGGTCATGGACAGCAACGTGGGAGGCTTCTTCGGACCCTTCCTGAAGTTCTCGGGATTTGATGCCATCGAACTGCAGGGAAAAGCCGGCGCTGACGTGATCGTCTACATCAACGGTGTGGATCATTATGTAGAGATATTCGAGGCGCCTGCCGAGGCGCTCGACAGCCACGTTCTTGCCGAGCAGCTGACTGACATGTTCGCGGAGAACGAGGCTGACCGCAGGAACCTTGGAATAGTGTCCACCGGTTCGGCTGCCGAACATTCTCTCATAGGCATGCTCAACTTCACCTTCTATGATTCCAAGCGCAAAAAGATAAGGATGAAGCAGGCCGGCCGCGGCGGCATCGGTACCGTTTTTCGCAATAAGAAGATCAAGGCCATCGTCTGCAAGATCCCAGGTGTCAAGGGGAACCTGAACAATGTCGTTGACCTCGAGGCTATCCAGGAACGAGGACGCCGCTTCAACCGCGAGATGCGCGACCTCGATGACAAACAGTGCAAGATGCGCCAGATTGGTACTGCTCACCTTATGGAGATAATGGATGACCATGATCTCCTGCCTACTCATAATTATAAGTTCGGATCGCACAAAGACTCTCCCAGGATTGATTCCGGTGTTTGGAAATCATTCTTCACACAGAACATTCCTGACGGCTGCTGGATTGGATGCAACATGGCCTGCTCAAAGGCGATAGACGACTATGAGATCTCCACCGGTCCCTACAGGGGACATAAGGTGATCGTAGACGGACCGGAATACGAGACAGCAGCCGGTCTTGGCTCCAACGGGGGATTCTTTGACCCTCGCTATATCATTGAGACGAACTTCTACTGCGATACATACGGAATCTGCACCATCACCTGGGGCACCAGCCTGGCATTCATCCAGGAGTGCTATCAGAACGGGATTCTCAACAAGGAACGCACCGGCGGACTGGAGCTGACTTTCGGCAACATACCCCCGGCGCTGGAACTGCTTCACCAGGTGGCACGCGGAGAGGGATTCGGCCTTATTGCAGGACAGGGCATCCGCCGCATGAAGAAGATCTTTGCCGAAAAAGGTTGGGGTGACCCGCAGTTCATGCAGGATATCGGGATGGAGAACAAGGGCCTCGAGTACTCACAGTACATGTCGAAGGAATCACTTGCACAGCAGGGCGGATATGCCCTCACCAACAAGGGACCGCAGCATGACGAGGCCTGGCTGATTTTCATGGATATGGTGAACAACCAGATACCTACATTCGAGAACAAGGCCGAGGCACTGCACTACTTCCCGATGTTCCGCACATGGTTCGGCCTGGTGGGCCTCTGCAAGCTGCCGTGGAACGATGTCGAGCCGGAGACAAACGCACAGACCGACGAGCCGGCAAAGGTGCCGGAGCACGTCGATAACTATGTGACAATCTATAAGGCAGTCACCGGCAGACCGTTCGACAAGCGCAGGCTGGTGGAGGACTCCGAAAGGGTATATAACTTCCAGAGGGTGTTTAACATCCGCCGCGGATACGGACGCCGCAAGGATGATGACCAGCCTTACCGCGCGTGCGGACCGGTGACGGCCGAGGAGTACCTCTCAAGAGAGGAACGTTATGATAAGCAGCTGAAGGAAAAAATCGGCTTTGACCCGGAGGGAAAGAGCACTGAAGAGAAGATAAAGGTCCTGAGGCAGTTCCGCGAGAAACAGTACGACCTGCTTCGCGATGCGGTATACAAGCGCCGCGGATGGAATAACAACGGCATCCCCACCATAGAACACCTGAAGAAGATCGGAATGGACTTCCCCGAGGTCATCGAGGTGGTGACCCCGCTGCAATAACTTTTGATTTTATTTACTGAACCTTGACCTGCTGAACGCCTCGTCAATCTCATCACGTGCCTCAACCGGGTTGGTCAGGGGCATGTCATCAGCGAACAGCTCATAATCGAGCAGCTCCGCCTTCCTGCTTTTTTCGAAGGTAGGCAGCTTCGTCCGGTTTGTTGTCTCAAGATGGTTCCCTTTGTCGTCAACGATGATGATCCTTGGCAGAAAGACTCCTTTTCGTCCGATAAACTCATCCATGATCTTCACCGCCTGTTCAAATTCCCTTCGCGTGGAGCGGCCCAGCGCCTCGTACCTGATGATCTTCTTATGGTCCCATGTGCAGACATTGGCAAAGCTCTCCGAAATCTTGTCGTCAATGTTCTGATCCTCGTTCAGAGTGTCATGGCCTGATGGCATCAGCAGCACCTTGCCTCCGCCGCCTTCAATGTTTGCGGCGTAACGTGGCATGGTGATACCGCTTATCCATCCCTGCAGGTGTTTCATGTATATCTTGCCTACCTGTATAGGCGTGATGAAATGCACTATGCCTCTCTCCTTGTGACACTGAAGCAGGTAATAGGGATGCACCCCTATCCAGAACATCCTCCTGAATGTCTCTGCCAGGGTACGGTACGCGTCATTGACATGATTGAGCAGCACCGTCTGGTTTCTGATGGTGAAACCGTGCGAGATTATTTTCTTAACAGCTGCCGCCAGGTCAGCTGTGATCTCCTGGAAGTGGTTGATGTGTGTCATAAAATAGACATACTTGTCCGGGCCCCGGCTGTACCTGTTCGCCGACACCCTCACCAGCTCAAGCAGTTCATCGGTGATGAGCATAGGCAGAACCACAGGTACACGTGTGGCTATCCTGATGGCCCGCAAGTGGGGTATCCGGCTTAGTTCCTCAAGGATGTATTTCAGCCTGTTTTTGCTTATCATCAGCGCATCGCCGCCGGTGACGAGCACCTCGTTAATGTTCCTGTTATACCCTATGTAGAAGAGCCCTTTGTCTACCTCCCTGTTATTGACGTCGGCGGAGGTGTCAAGCGACTTGGCCCGCTGGCAGTGCACGCAGTAGGAGGCGCAGCTGGTGTTCTCGGCCACGAAGAGCGCCACCCTGTTCGGATAGCGCTGGTAGGCAGCGCCGTAGCTGCGTGATCCTTCGCTCATGGCCCCCTCAATGCCGGCATCAGGGAACAACAGGTTGGCAGGTGTGGGAACACTCTGCCAGAAGATCGGATCGATGCGTTTCTTTGACAACTCGTCTGAAGGGATCCGGTTGAACGGATCCTCCCGCATCAGTGAAGCATAATACGGAGTTATCCTGAGCGGCTCCTTGCCATCATTTCTCAGGGCGTTAATAGTCCTCCTTATCTCTTTCTCCTGGTGGTCAGAGAGCCTGATCACCTTCTTCAACTGGTCTACTGACCTGATCGAGTTTTTCTTCTGCCATGACGGATCGTTCCACTGCTCGTCAGTCACATCTTTCCAAAGTTCGATGGTTTTGTGATTACGGGGGTGGTATAAAAAGTCTTCATTGATGTTCATCAGCTCCTCCCTTTTAGAAATGTTAAATACAGTTATCCCACACTCAGAATAACAAATATAACATTTTTTTGAGATTTTGACCGGGGGAAAGGACATACCTATCCCCTTCGGACTGTCACCAAGACCCGGTTATATCTTCTCTGCTGCCTACTCGACGAGACGGGTCTGCAACTCCTTCAGCTCATCCCATCTGCCTTCATGAAGCAGGAGAGCCTGGTGCGGCCAGCTCTCGGGATTGTTTATCCGGAACCGCTCTCCGCCGTCGTTGTCAAGTATTTCTCTCAGGTAAGCCACAGTGGTCTCTGAAAGAACTTTCCATGTTGTAATGCCCCGGTTCATCAGCAACCGCGAAATCTTCGGCCCGATGCCGATCACTGCCTTAAGGTCATCGGTAACGATTTTAGCTGCCGGCATTTCTGCGACCCTGAGTTCTGCCTGGTGCTCTGCCATCAGCCTTGCCTCTTTCTCAAGCTTGTCTGTCGTGAGCTTCAGGCTGGCAATCTCGTCATCCATCCGCCGCACATCAGCCTGAAGAGAAAGGATGGCTTCATCCTTCTTCCTCACATCTGCCTGCAATGACACTTTCTCCTCTTCCAGCTTGCGGATCCTTGCTTCCAGCCCGGCCTTTTCAGCTTCAAGGTCAGCAATCTGTCTCCTGTATTTACCCTTTGCGAGGTAGTAACCGATCAGGTAGCCCAGCAATGCCGCAACAAGCAGCACAATGACAATAAACAGCAGATCTGCTGTAAAACGTTCTGCCATGATTTCAGATTATTATTTTTATTTCAGTTCTTCTGTTTGCGGCCCTGCCTTCGGCAGTGTTGTTTGGCGCTGCCGGTTCGGATGAACCCTTTGATGCAGTTACGATCTGATCCGCATTTATCCCTGCATTGACCAGGTATGTTTTAACATATTCCGCCCTCCTCATGCCCAGCTCGCGGTTAAACCCTTCAGGGCCGGTGATGTCAGCATGGCCGGTCACCTCAATCTTCGATGAGGGATCATTGTCGAGCACCAGTTTAAGCTTCTTCAGGTACTCGTCACTTACGCCACTCATGTCACCCGTGGCTAATGACGATGCAAAGAATCCTTTCTGCACGCCTGAGTCCGTGAGGAATGTCTTTGCCTCCTCTATCGAAGCCATGAGGATCTGCTCGGGCGTTTGTACCTCAACAACACTGGTACTCTGGATCTCTTCGGTGGTCAAGGCCGCAGCTTTGCAGTCGCATCTGACCTTGCATACGTACCAGTATGACGCACCGGTGATCCAGAGTACCAGCAGAACAGTCAGGGAAAATACCAGCTGTCTCATGTTGCTTTTGTTTACCTGCGACGGGTCAACCCGCCAAGAAGTGAACCGAGGATACCCCCGCCTTTCGACTGTGATGTGCCGGCGCCACCCTTCATCAGGAAGCCGGCGACGTCATCCAGGATGCTTCCGTCAACGTCAGCATCAAGGAGAGCACCTACACCTGAAATGCCACTGCCGCCTGTGTCACGCTTGTTTTTCAGGGCTCCGAGCACTAATGGTGCCAGAGCAGGGATCATCTTCATGATTGTCGATGCATCAATGTTGAGGCTCTTTGCCAGAGCCTGTGCTGCCTGTATACCGCCTGCATCGCCAAGGAGCCCGCCAAGGTTGGGGTCAACAGTCTCGGTGTGTGCTTTCGTGGAGACAAGGTCCCTGATGTTGTTAAGAACTGAAGCATCCCCGTACTTGTTGAGGATATGATCCACCCGCTCGTCACCGCCACGAGTGTCCTTCTGCCTCTTCAGTCCTGCAAGGATTAGAGGCGCCAGCTGCGGAATCAGCTTCTGAACAGTGCCCTGAGGGACATTGAAGTTGGATGACATCTGTTTTGTCACTTCAGGGCCGTAGCTCTTGAGAAATTCGTCAATAAATCCTGCCATAATCTTGCCTGGTTTAGTTGTGAATATTTAATATAGATCAAATAGATATAAATCAGGTAAACACCTAAAGTTACGGTTAATCAACCTTTAAACAAAATATTTATTTTACTGATGTTAAAGTGATGAAATCAGAGCAAACCAGGCAGATGACCTATCGGCATCCCTGGTCTTCAACTGCGGACATTTTGACTTTGGACTTTACGAACTTTAGACTCAGTAGTCGAGCCGCACCACCACGCCGTCCATCGTGTTGCAGAGCACGCTCCGGCCTTCCAGCGGCACAATGCTGTTTATAAGACATGACGATATTCTGTGGCTCCACAGCAGCCTGCCGTCTCTCCCTGAGGCTGCATGCACTGTACCCTTGTCGGAAGGGATGAAAATAACCCCGTCCTTTTCAGATATGACCCCCGGCGCAATGTCATACCCAATATCAAAATCCGATTTCCACACTACACGGCCTTCGTTTCCGTGGGTGTCAACAGCTATCAGAACGCCGTTCATCGTCTTTGCCAGAATGAGGGTGCTGTCTGCTGAGATACCCATTGATTCTCTTACAGTGGCGCCTCCCAGGTCTGAATGCCAGATCACTTCCCCGGTGAGGGCATCAAGGCAGGCTATCTTCCTGTCGGGCGCCACTATAAAAACCCTGTTGCCTGTTGCAACCGGTACGCACGCGGCAGGAGAGAGCATCCGGTTGGTGTAGCCGTTGTTCCACACCCATTTTATTACGCCTGTTTCAGTATCAATGGCATACAGGCGGTTATTCCATGTCCCGAAGATCAGCATTCCCTTATAGATTACAGGGACAGTCTCCACAAACCCGTCTATGAGGCTGTTGCTCCACAGCATCCTTCCGTTGGTTACATCAAGAGCATAACACTTTCCTGATGATCCGGTTATGAAGACTTTCCCTCCGCCTGTCACCGGTGATGCCACCATGGGCTGACCCGAGTCGAAACTCCAGAGCACCCTGCCGCTCCTCAGATCCAAAGCATTGACCACTCCGTCGGCTGAGGCGGCAACAACCCTTTTGCCGTCAACTGCCGGGGTGCTGTAGATCTTGGCTCCGGTGAAATATGTCCAGCGTATTTTCCCCTTCTTTATGCAAACTGCCTTCACCTGGCCGTCAGTGTTAGTGGTGATGGCCAGCTTTCCCGCAGGTACCGTTCCGGCGCCAATGTCGCTCTTTTCCTGCACTCGCCAGGCTTCTCTCACACCCGGGTATTTTTTGTTCATCGAATAGTCGGGTCTCGGCCAGGCCGTTGTGTCAGAGAGGAAGTCATGTCTTTGAAGCTTCACTGAAGTCCAGGATGGCATTGTTGCTGACCCGGGATGGCGCACGGTTGCCGTCAGTATCGTGTCGCCACGGACGGTCAGGATATTGTAACCTCCGGTCTCGCGTCCGGCACGCAGGTTGGACCGCCCCATAAGGGCAGGGATGCCCTCGAAACTCATCACCTTGTTCGAGTGACCGTGCCCGCACAGCGCCAGTCGGGTATCCAGCCTCCTGAGTCTGTCGGTGAGCTCATACCAGTTGTTCAGTCCGTTGTCCAGAGGGTAGTGGTTGACTGAGATAACCTTCAGCTCCCTGTTTGCCGGCACGCTGATTACCGAATCAAGCCATACCAGGTTCTCACGCGGTACCTGACCCGGACCCATCCTCATATTCGGACCCGAGTTGGTGCCCAGCAGAAGCCATCCGTCATGTCTGAAAGCAAAGGCTTCGGCCCCGAAGATTTTACGGAAGCTGTTGGCCCCGCTCTCAGACCACTTCGTGTCATGGTTGCCCGGGATGATGTACCATGGCTTGCGTAGACCGTCAAGGATCTCCTTTGCCAGGTGCAGCTCGCTGTCTGATCCGAACTCCGTCACATCGCCGGAGACTATCACAAAGGCCACCGAGTCAATGGAATTGATATCATCCACCGTGCGCCGAAGATCCTCATCAGCCCCCGTGCCTCCTATGTGAGTGTCAGTGACGAAGGCAAAACTGAAGGCGCTGCTGCGCTCCTGTCCGCCTGCAGGCAGCATCGCAATGAACAAGACCAGCAGGAGAAGAATTTTTTTCATGGGTTGAGCATTTATCTCAGGCAATATACCACGAAATCTCAAAATAACTTACCTTGTTGTGTCAAACGAAAGGAGTAACCTCATGTGTTTTTCAGCAGCAGCCAGCTTTGCCGGAGGTGCTGTGATTGCAGCCATCGGTGTTATGACTGTCAGAGCGAACAGTGATCCTTCACGCCGGGTGTTTGCAGCCATGCCCCTTATTTTTGGAGTACAGCAGATATCGGAAGGTTTTGTGTGGGTTGCACTGCAGTCGTCAGGCCATAACGTTATGCTCAGCCTTGCATCATATACCTTCCTTTTCACGGCTGTGGTGCTGTGGCCCTCCTACGTGCCGCTTTCAGTGCTTCTGATGGAAAAGTCGGCAAACAAGAAACGGGCGCTCATTCCATTCCTGGTAATGGGTATTCTTGTGTCGCTGTACTACGGCTTCAGACTCGTGTCAAACGAAATCGTACCCGAGATCAGCAGTCACCATATCAGGTACACAGGTGAGTTTCCTCAGAGGTGGGCACAGACAGCCTTCGGAGGGTACCTTGCGGCAACACTGATCCCCCTCTTCATCTCAAGCCGTAAAAAGATGTTGCTGCTGGGATTGCTGATGATGGCTTCATGTCTTATTACAGGCATCTTCTTCAAGGAGTACCTCACCTCGGTCTGGTGCTTCTTCGCTGCCTTTATCAGCATTGTCATCTATTGGATGGTCTCTGCCGGTACCGGGCAGAACAGACCCCTTGCCGTTAAAATTTCGTAGTTTTGTGGTTTACCGGTGACAACTGACACCCGTGAAGAGATTTTCCATACAGGTCAAGATTGGATTTCTGATGATCCTTGCCGTAGCCCTGCTAACTGCAACAGGATACCTGGCCTGGCTCAACCTCTCCTCCATCGTGGCTTCCATAAGCGTTGACGTGGGTCCCGACCGGAAACTGCTGACTATACGGGAGATCTCGATGGATCTCCAGAAAGCGGAAAACAGCATCCGGATGTATTCTGTTACCAACGACGCAAAAGACCTTGAACCCTATTACGATGTCATTTCTGACATAGACGGAAAAGTCAACAGGCTGAGAAACGAGTGCACCGGCAGTCCTCTTTTACTGGCACAGACTGACACAATAAGCAAACTCATCGAAGAGAACATCTATATCTGGAACGAGCTTTTATACCTTAACAGGAACCACCGCGTGATCGAATACCTCATGCAACTGCCTGAACGACTGAACGTCACGGCAGAGGGGGATGAGAAATCCGAAAGGGGTATTCTTAAACGTGTCTTCAGCCGTTCCGAAAAGAACCGGCTTGATGAGCAGGCCCTGATCACTGACCTTAACGAGATAGAAAAGCAGGACCAGGTCGCCAGGGAAAAACTGAAGCTTCAGGAATCGAACCTTGCAAACACAAGCACCAGAATAAAGGAGCAGTTTTATGACCTGACCGCCAAGATGGAAACCGAGGTCGCGGAAATCCTCAAATCCAAAGCTCAGGGGGCTGACCTTCTTGCAGCCAAGACATACCGGTGGCTCGGCATGTTCATGATCACCGGAACACTCCTGGCAATACTCGTCGTATACATTATTGCCAGGTATGTGCGTAAAACAAATGCGTACCAGGTAGCCCTGCAGAGATCGAAGGACGAAGCAGAGAACCTGGCGAGAACGAAAGAGCAGTTCATGGCAAACATGAGCCATGAAATCCGAACGCCGGTTACTGCTATTTCCGGGTTTACCGAGCAACTTCTTCAGGAACCTTCCGATGAGAAAACGGCCCGGACACTGAAAATAATCAGGTCATCCTCGCTTCACCTTGAAAGGATCATCAACGATATCCTTGACTTCTCAAAACTGCAGGATGGAAAGATGGTTCTTGAACAGATACATTTCAATGTAAAGCAGATTGCTGAAGAGGTTTACGCCATGTTTGCCGGACAGGCACGCAGGAATAAAACGGACCTGAGCTTTTCAATTGACCCGGCTACACCCCCTGTATTGCTGGGCGATCCTTACCGGTTGAAACAGATAATGATAAACCTGGTCAGCAATGCAGTGAAATTTACAAGCGAAGGAACGGTTCATTTCTCAGTCAGAGGTATCCGGAAACAACCCCCGGAGGTCATCCTTGCGATGGAGTTCGCTGATACGGGTATTGGCATTGATGAGGACAAGATCGACACCATATTTGAAGATTTCACCCAGGAGGAGATGAGCACAGCGCGAAGATACGGAGGCACAGGACTGGGTCTCTCCATCGTGCGCAAACTGGTTGATCTGCATAACGGCACCATAGAATGCAAAAGCCGGAAAAACCAGGGCACTACCATTACATGCCAAATCCCGTTCCTGATTGGAGAAAGCGAACTTATAACCCCGGAGACTGAGCCCCGGCTGACAGTTCCCCCGCAGGTCGGAAACCTCAAAGTGCTGGTTGTTGACGACGAGGAATATAACCGGTTACTGTTCCAGTCAATCTTCAGAAGATGGGGTGTCAGGTATGCGATGGCATCGGACGGCACGGAAGCATTGGAGATGATCAGATCGGAGCGGTTCGACCTGCTGCTGATGGACATTCGTATGCCGGGAATCGACGGGGCAAAAACCACGGAGTTCATCCGGAAGGATATGGGCATCGATGGTTCGGAATTGCCGGTGATATGTGTGACAGCAGCCATCCTTGATGATCAGGTGCCGAAATACCTTGAGGCGGGTATGAACGCATTCCTTCAGAAGCCTTTTTCAGAAAGGACACTGCTCAATGCCATCCTCTCTGTTACCGGCCACGGACAGGATCTGACATCAGATGAACCCCTGGCGGGGGAAAAACCACCCGGAGGCCAGGCTCACTATGAAGGGGAATCTGCGCCGTGGGAAGTGAAACCCGGCGGGCAGTTCATGTCTGCCGGGGAATCCACGCCAGGCGACAAACCACCGGAAGCACCCCGGGAGCGGATTGACCTGCGTAATCTTTACCGGCTCTCAGGTGGCGATGAACAATTCGTAAAAGAAATGCTTGTCACTTTTATCGGGAGCACTGAAAAGGGACTTGAGGAGATGCTGGGGACCATCAGGACCGGCGATAAGGAACAAACAGCTGATCTCGCCCATAAGCTTCTTCCCCCGTGCCGCCACCTGGGCGCTTCAGATCTCACTGCCATCCTGGAGGAGATTGAGAGGAGAAGCAGGAGGGGAGACGATATCACCCAGGTCGAAAAACTCGCCGGCAGTTTTCATGACGCATTCATGGGAATCCGCAGTGAAATTGAAGCAAGTATCCTGAAAATCACTTGAGATTAAAGACTACCTGCCATGAAATCCTTAATTTGCAGACATAAGGAAAGTCCCCTGTAACAGAAGAAAAATATGGCTGAAACCTCCCTGAAGATATTTGTTGTAGAAGACAATGAATGGTATAACAGGCTGCTGGTCCATACTCTCAGCCTGAATGTCGATTATGAAATAAAGAGCTTTCATAATGCCGGCGATTTTCTGCAATGCCTGCAAGAAGCTCCGGATATAATCACCCTCGACTACAGGCTGCCGGACATGAACGGGCTCGACCTGCTAAAAAAAATCAGGGAGGAGAACAGTGAAGCACAGGTCATTCTTATTTCCGAACAGAGTGATATTGAGACTGTTGTCAGCCTGTTGAAGCACGGGGTCTATGACTACATCGTAAAAACGAATGACATCAGGGAACGTCTTCTCTTAACCGTCCAGAACATCAGGAACGGGATAGGTCTGAAAAGGGAAATATCTTCGCTTCGCAGGGAGGTGCAGCAGAAGTACGTGTTCCGGAACACCATAATGGGTGAGAGTCCTGCGATAAAGGCAGTATACGGACTGATAGAGAAAGCCCTCGGCACAAATATCACTGTGATAATCACGGGCGAGACCGGTACCGGTAAGGAGCTGGCAGCAAAAGCAATTCATTACAACTCAAAGCGTAAGGACAAACCGTTTGTACCGGTCAATATCTCGGCAATACCGTCGGAGCTGATCGAGAGTGAACTGTTCGGTCATGAAAAGGGAGCCTTTACCGGCGCCTCCTTCCGGCGAATCGGAAGGTTTGAAGAAGCTGACGGAGGAACGCTCTTTCTTGATGAGATAGGCGAGATGGAACCGGGACTGCAGTCGAAGCTCCTGAGGGCGCTGCAGGAAAAGGAGATAGTCCGCATCGGCAGTAACAGAGCGGTAAAGACTGATTGCCGGATAATTGTTGCGACAAACAAGAACCTCCTTGAAGAGGTAAAAAAGGGTAATTTCAGGGAAGACCTTTATTACAGGCTCAGGGGTCTGCCCGTGGAACTCCCGCCACTCAGGGAAAGAGGTAATGACATCCTTATCCTGGCCACTCATTTTGTTGAAAGATTCTGTGCCGAAAATGAAATCCCGCTGAAGAAACTGACGCCTCCGGCTCAGCAGAAGCTCCTGGGCTATCCCTTCCCCGGGAATGTGAGGGAGCTCAAATCGGTCGTGGAACTGGCAGTGACACTTTCCGAAGCAAAAATGATCGGACCTGAAGACATCATCCTTGACCCCGGAAATCCTCTTTCTGATCTCATGGCAGACGACCTGACCCTCAGGCAGTATGAAATAAAGATCATAAAAGCATCGCTCATGATGCATAATAACGATGTAAAGACTGTGGCCAGGAAGCTTGATATAGGGATCTCCACCATTTACAGGCTGCTCAGGGAAGAAAGGGATCCCTGAATCCGTTCCCTGCGATCTGCCGGCTTCTCCCGGATGAGAAACAATCCTGAACCAGTTCCCTGCAGTCCGCCTCCTTGTCCCTGGTGAGAAACAACCCTGGCCACATCCGCTCCTTTTTCTCAATTTGAGAATCATTTTTTCATATTGAACAATACCGGCATTCCCCGGGATTTTCGAGATCATTAATAATCAATGTTTTATTATTGGTGCGCATCGGGGGCACAGCCTTTGCACATATCCGGAAAAATTAACAATCAAAGGAGGAAAAATCATGAACAACGAAGAAAAGACCGATCGTACTTACCCCGGGAGTGACCCTGCCGGTATCAGCTATGCGGAGAACGCCCGCAGGGACGGCATCGTAAAAGGAGCCAGAACCGCTGCCATAATCAGCCTGATAGTATTTGTGGCTGCAGCAACCGTTGCCTGGATGTTGTACAACCGGCATCAGAATGAACAGATTGCCCTGATGGAAGGTGAGAGGAAATCATACAATGAGCAGCTCACGGTGCGCGACTCTACACTGAACGACTGGCTTCAGACATTCACGCAGATTGAGAATGACCTGAACACTCTCAAACAGAAGGAAAACCTGATCACATTCAGCAACCAGGGCAATGTGGAATTCACTTCAGCCCGGAAAGAGCAGATCCTTCAGGACATAAAAAGCATCAGTATGCTGCTTGATGAAAATCGAAAGAAGCTTGCATCGCTGAGCAATCAGCTCAGGAATTCAGGAAGGGAGATCAAGGGCCTGCAGGAGATGATTGCTTCGCTTGAGACAAAAATCCAGGGACACGAGACCGAGATTGCAGCACTGACCACTACAATCGGCCAGAAAGACGTCGAGATCGGGGAGCTGAATATCCTCGCATCGGAACTGAGAACAACTGTCACGGAGAAGGAGGAGTATATCAGCAGCCAGACGGCAGAAATGAACAAGGCCTTCCTCGCCTCGGGCAGCTATAAGGAACTGCGGGATATGGGTATTATTTCCAAAGACGGTGGTTTTCTTGGACTTGGCAAGACCGAATCACTGGTGAACGATATTACTGACAGCCTGTTCGCACAGATTGACATCACCGAACTCAAGGTAATTCCGGTGAATGCGAGAGACGCAAAGCTGGTAACCGAACACCCGACAAACTCCTACGAATTTGTCAGTGAGGGTGACGATAAAATCGCTCACATCGAGATCAAGGATCCTGAGCAGTTCTGGAAAATATCGAAGTATGCTGTTGTCGAACTTAAAAAGTAAAACAACAGGAGCAGCCGCGACAGACTGACTTCCTCAATCATCTATATATACCCCGGATCAACCGAACTGCAAATCATCAGGGACAGGTTAGTTTCAGACAGTTCATGGCTTCTGAAACGGGTTGGGGGTGGTCCGGGTCTCCAAAGGCGCTTAACGGCGCCTTTTATATTATGGCTGACCTTTCTTTTATGGCTGGCCCTGAGATGCATTCCTCACGGATAAAATTGCGTAAATTTGGGAAGAGAAACTCAGCATGATTTAACAGCAAGCTCTCTTCGTAAAGTCCAACCGCAAATCATGAAATACCTGAACCTCCTCTTCTTCGCAGCCATGATAGTGATGAACTATCTCGCCAACGCGCTTCCGCTGAACGGCAAAACAACGGGACAGGTCTCTGATGCCTATGCCAACTTCTTCACACCTGCAGACATTACCTTTTCGATATGGGGTATCATTTACATCCTGCTGCTCATCTTCTGCATGGTTCAGTTCACTACCTCCCGGCAGGCTGTCGTGTCACGCATCGGGTGGCTCTTCGGTCTGACCTGTATCTTCAACGCACTGTGGATCGCAGCATGGCATTACGACAGGCTGCCGCTGTCGCTTATCCTGATGGCAGGACTGCTGGTATCGCTCATCTGGATCAATATCTTCATAAAGGACATGCCTTACGGTTTCTTCAAAGCCGTTTTCGGAGTCTATCTCGGGTGGATATGCATCGCCACAATCGCCAATGTGACGGTTCTGCTTGTCAGCCGGGGCTGGGGCGGTTTCGGATTATCCGGGGAGACATGGGCAATAATAATGATCGTGGTCGGTGCACTCCTGGCAGCCCTTACGGTATGGAGGCTTGACAATCCCTTCATTGGGATGGCAGTGGTGTGGGCATTTGCAGGGATAATGATCAAGCGGTCAGCAGATGTCAGGTCCGTCTTTGTCATTGCGGCCGTGGCGCTGGTTGTCGTAGCTGCTGTGCTCCTCCTCACCTTCTTCCGCCGGAGGCTGTCTGGCGTTGCATGATGGGCTTCTGCCCTCAGTCTTCAGTCTTCAATTTCCTGCCTGCCATCTGCCTAATGCCTCATTAAATAAACGCCCCGTCATAATCTATCCTCGGATCATCAAGGATCTTGCCAAGGCGTTCCAGCTGTGCTTTACCCAGCTCACCCTCTGGCAGGATGCGGTCATGCCAGCCAAGTTCCTCCGCGGTGGAATCAAGCCCGATGAAAGCGACACCGTCAATAATATCAAGTTTGGGATAGGAAATTTCAGTTGTCGGATTCCACCCTAAAGTTAATTAAGAGAGGAAACAGGTCACAAATGAATCGCATGAAACTTTTAAGTTCAAACATTTATTCCGCGTTAACTGTTTCTTGTTTAACTTTGATTCCAGTAAACCAGGAACAACAATGAAAATAAATATCAATTCGGAAATCCCTGCGCCGGTAGTACAGGTGGAAGGTGCGCAGAATGTAAGGATGAAGATTCTCATAGGCCCTGATGACGGCTCGGGAAACATCATCATGCGTCATTTTTATGTTGCTCCCGGTGGCAACACTCCATTCCATAACCACAACTATGAACATGTGATCAAGGTCGAGCGCGGACGCGGAATCGCCGTGGATGAGCATGGCAATGAGCATACAGTGGAGGCGGGACAGAGTCTCTTTGTCAGGCCGGGCGACCTGCACCAGTTCAGGAACCCGTTTGACAGCGACTTCGAATTCATTTGCATAATACCTAACCCGGCAAATCTTTAAACCTATGATATCACACGAAATTGATTACCATATTTACGGCGACGATATCCAGTTCGTTGAGATTGAACTGGATCCGAACGAGACCATCATCGCCGAGGCAGGCACCATGGTTTACATGGAGCAGGGCATCACCTACGAGACAAGGATGGGCGACAGCGCCTCGCCTGACCGTGGCGTGATGGACAAGCTCCTGCAGGCAGGATCGAGGGTCCTCACAGGAGAATCACTCTTCCTGACCCACTTCACTAATAAGGGTTCGATGAGGAGCAGGGTGGCCTTCGCGGCACCCTATCCCGGGACCATCATCCCAATTGATCTGAAGAACGTAAACGGCAACCTGATTGTACAGAAGGACGGGTTCCTCTGTGCTGCCTTCGGAACGAAGCTCACCGTCACCCTGAACCGCAAGCTGGGCGCAGGCCTGCTGGGGGGAGAGGGATTCATCCTGCAGAGGGTTGAGGGCGACGGCAAAGCGTTCATCCATGCCGGCGGCACGGTCATCGAGAAAGAGCTCAAGGGTGAGACACTGCGTATCGACACGGGATGTATTGTTGCGTATGAACCTTCGCTCAACTTTGACATCGAAACCACCGGAAGCCTGAAGACGATGGTCTTCGGCGGGGAGGGGCTCTTCCTGGCCACCATGCACGGCACAGGAAAGGTATGGCTGCAGTCGATGCCCATCCGCAAGCTTATCCGCGCCCTCGCACCGATGGGAGCCAACAAGGGCAAGGAGGCACAGGGCCTGCTCGGCAACCTGTTTCAATAAATTCTGAAAGGAGTGCAGGTTTTGTTATAACATACGCTCTCCGGCTCCCCTCTCTTCTGCAGCGAGTTAGCCGGGATGTCACTCCACGGCAGGGGCTCCTGTGTGGTATACAGGTGGAAGAGGTCCTCTGTCATCAGCACGTTGATGTTGTAGAAATCCGACTGGTAGGGTATACGGTAAAGTGCCGGTAATATTTCCCTCCCCGTAAGCATCGCCACCCGTGTCAGCGCCGTCTCTGCCAGGCTAACGGCTGACGGAACCGGATGATCAGACCACGAAGCATATATCTTCATGAAATCGTCAGCATCGGACTCAACCCACTTGCCATTCACGCGGAACGACCTTACATAATCAGCCATTTCGGTCATCATTTCTCCCCATGACTCATCGGTCTCGTAAAGCATGGTGATTGCGAGCAGCAATGGTGCGGCATCGGAGAGAAACGACTGACGCTGAAGCACCCCGTCAAAACGGGAATGGGCCAAAGACGATCCGTCCCAGAATGTTTCTAACAGCTTCCACACCAGGGTCACCGCTGCTGCCTCCGGTTCCGGGCGCCCGAGATTCCTTCCCGCCTGTGCCAGGGCCACGGCAGTAAGTGCGTTGAGGCCGCTCAGAATCTTGTCGTCACGCGAAGGCTGACTGCGCCGCTGGCGTACCGCCAGCAGCTTCTCTTCAATTTCATCAATACGATCG
Organism: Bacteroidales bacterium; assembly: GCA_049294275.1. Classification (GTDB taxonomy): domain Bacteria; phylum Bacteroidota; class Bacteroidia; order Bacteroidales; family VadinHA17; genus SR-FBR-E99. The sequence continues at coordinate 12,940 of JBAQCQ010000065.1, read as the reverse complement.
TAGTTCTTCCTGATAAGGTGGTTGAGTCCCTCGAAGTTGCCATCGCTGCTTATCTCATATACCTCTCGGAACCGTTTAAGCTCAGATGGTGTCAATAAAGCCTCAAGCTCTCCCACGCTCCAGAGGTAGGTGGCACCCTCCACGTGCTCCGTATCGGCATTGAAGGCCGAGACATACATCCCGTCATTAAGAAAGGTCTCATCGAGGCACCTGGCAATCTTTTCTGCCATCGTCCTGTAGTGCTCACCCCCCGTCACCCTGTGAGCCAGTGAGTAGCTCCACAGCGCCATGGCCTGATCGTAGAGCATCTTCTCGAAATGTGGTATTGTCCAATCCCTGTCGACGCAGTACCGGTAAATGCCTCCCTGGAGGTGATCATGAAGTCCGCGTAACATCATTGCGTCAAGGGTGGTGGTGACCATCTCACTGATCTTTCCGGCCTCGGTGTAAGACCCGTCTGACAGGCTATTGACTGCCCCGCCGCTGACTTCTGCTGACCCGCTTTCCCCCAACTTACTCTCATCCGTCTTCCCCTCACCCTCGACTGTCATGAGATACAGCATGAAGAGGATGGAGGAGTGCGGTGGAAATTTCCGGCCTGTTCCGAAACCTCCGGATTCACTGTCGAAATGCTTCCCGAGATCTTCGGTGAGTCGCCCGGCTTCTGCATGGGGTGACTCCGGTTCCGAAGGATTGAATGACATGATGTTGTTACCCCGCTTCTCAATGAACTCATTAACTGCCTGTGCAATATAAAGAAATGAATAGTGGTTGCCTGAAGTGCGCACCGGTGCATAGGTCAATGCATGCACCGGCTTCAGATCGGGAGTGAGGAAGACGTTAAGCGGCCACCCGCCGCTGCCTGTCTGCGACTGGATGAAGTTCATCATGTACTGGTCGATGTCAGGACGCTGCTCACGGTCGACTTTTATATTCACAAAGTGTGCATTCAGGAAGGCAGCCGTCTCCGGGTCTGAGAAGGCTTCGGCAGCCATCACGTGACACCAGTGGCACGTTGCGTATCCGACAGACACCAGCAGTGGCCTGTTCGCAGCAGCGGCGTATGCAAGAACATCACCGCTCCATTCCTGCCACCATATCGGATTGCCGGTATGTTGCCTCAGGTAAGGAGACGACGAACTGTCAAGGTTATTTCTGCGCCAATTATTCTTATCATCCACAATATCAGACATTTATTGCTCAATAAAACCGCAAATCAGAAACCGCAAATCAGAAACCGCAAATCAGAAATACTTCACTATGAAACGAAATTGTGCCTGATTCAGCCGGATACTTTTTCCGATTCCCTGGCGGGTATTCTGAAGATGAATTTCAATTTCCCTGCAGGCAATACTGAAGGCGGACCATAACCCGGTCCCCAGTCTGCCGCCGGCTGCAGCCCGACACTGGAATAACTTGTCTGGAACATTATACCCCCGTCAAGAGCCAGGGCGACATTCGGCGAGAAACTGGACCCAAGGCCGAACCGAAGGGATAAATAAGTCCACTTGTCTGAATAGAATTCGTTTCTGTCACTCAGATAAGTGAACCCCGGTGATCCTAACCACGGCTTTATCTCCGTGTGTTTTGAACTGCCGGCAAAGTGCCAGGCCGCATACAACCCGGAACTGAATGATTTATCACCGGGATAGGGTATTGTGCCGAAAGTAAGACCTGCCTGAAACTGTTTGATGCTAACGCCCGGGCCGGCATTTATGTGCTCAGGAACACCTGCACCCAGTGAGAGAAATACAGGGGACGACTGCCCGCGAACAGTGCCAGTAGTCAAAAGAACCGCCGCCATGACAGTATCCGGTACCTGCAGGTTCTTTCTTTTCATTAACTGAGGGATTTATGTTGGTTTGTAGTAAAACAAACTGTCAGCTAAAAAGTTTAGGAGCGAAATAAGCAGGTGCCTTCCTGGTGAGAAAGGATCTCCCTGTTTCAGTACTGTTCGTGGTAAGGCTCGAACTATCAGAGGATATATCGGACTTTGATCTTAATTCTTTTTGACTGGTCTTTGGCCAGCTCAAACCTGAACATGTCGAATGACGGCTTTGATAGTCCGGAGTGGTAATAGCCGGAGAACCCCAATCCCTCTTTAGGAATTCCCGGGAAATTGTACTCCATTAACAGGTTGCGGTTCTCATCATCAAGCAGGGCAAGACCCCAGGTCCCAGGCTCGAGGCTGAATGAGACAGTCATGCTGCCCTTTATTAACTCTTTTTTCGGGAATTGAATTTCAAAAACTGCCCTGTCTTGCTGAAAACTCTCATCATCAGCAAACACGCCTATTGCAATCTGACCCTTTTCTGACCTGATACCTGTGACAGTGACCTCAATGTTCCGTGAACTCACCTGCGCTGCAGTGAAAAGCAGTAAACAGGCAGTGATTATCAGTCGGGGGGCTTTCACGATCACTTTCCCGGGGAATCGTCTGTTAATTCAACGGATTTAACTTCAATGGAAAATTCAAATCAGAAGCTAAATCGTAAATTGCAAATCGCAAATCTCAAATCCCGCAAAAGCTCTTGTACTCCTCGATCTTGGCGGACAGCCTCTTTTCCAGGAATTCATTTCCACCCTTGAGAGCCTCCAGCACCTGTATAGAGTCGTAATAAAATTCGGTGATGTGACTCTTGCTCCATCTTTTTGGAGGCTTCTGCAGGTTGGTTATTCTGTCGGCCAGCTTGACCGCCCATACCTCTTTCCTGCACTGCCTTATCTTGGCAAGGCTGTCTGTCAGCCTGTAATCCTTCAGCAGCTTGGGATCCTTGGTCAGGGCCCACACCGCCTCGGCAACCTCCTCGCTGAACACCTTCTCCAGCTCGGCTTTGGTTGTGGGTGTGTCCTCCAGGGTGTCATGAAGGAGGGCGGTCTGTATAGCAAACTTCAGGTCAAAACCGGGTGTATACGATGACGCGGCGAAGAGCTCCATCGCCACGTTACTGAGGTGTACCACGTAAGAGTGTCTGGAGCCTTTTACCTTCTGCGTCCCATGTTTTTCAGCCGCAAATTTGATTGCCTCCTGGTAGAGTGTCTGAATATCAGTCATATAACTTGAGTCCTTTTCAGTGGATTAAGATAGTGAAAAATACCTTGAGATAAATTTACTCAGGAATTAATATGTTTAGACAGTACCATGTTGTAGTCAGTATCATTTTGCCTGACAACACCCGGTCGCTTACTTCAGTTTCCGGGACTATACCAGCCGGTATAATACAAAAAGGTAAAATTCACGGGGAGATTATTGTTTCAGGAATAGGCAACAACTTGCATTACACGTTCCATTTCAGATTTTTTCAGGAGAACAAATTCCGCCGGATAATGTTATTGCAGTATGAGCGGAACGATATTGTACGACAGCGACTGCAACCTCTGTAACAGCCAGGTGCGGTTCATTAAAAAACGTGATAGGGGAAACCGGTTTCATTTTGTTCCGCTGCAGTCGGAGGAGGGCAGAAATATGTTGCACAAAGCAGGCTTGCCTGATAATGAGCTTGATACAGTTGTCTATGAGAAATCCGGCCGTCATTACCTGCGATCCTCGGCCGTTCTTGGGATACTCAAAGATATTGGAGGCGGTTGGGGACTGCTGCGCATACTTGCGATAATACCTGCCGGTATCCGGGATTTCTTCTATAATCTTGTCGCCCGCAACCGCCATCTCCTCTGAGGCCCTGAACATCACACTCATTAGCAATAACAACTATCATATCATTAGCCTCGTCCGCAACTTCTTTGAAATATACCGGGGTTTCCGGCATGAAGAATCATAAGCACTGATTACCGGCTCATTGGGAGGAGTGCCGCGCTGACCTGGTGCCGCAATCAATATTTACTGCGGTAATAAGTGTCCGGGAAGCAGGAATCTGTGTAAATTGCAAGAAAACTACAAAATCATGGTACTGAGCACCTGCGGACTCAAATGTGATGAATGCGAATTCTACAACAAAACATGCACCGGTTGCCGAAACGTCAAAGGCTCCACCTTCTGGGCCGTCGATATGATGCCTTCGAAGGTATGTCCGCTTTACGACTGCGCTGTGAACCAGCGCGGATATAACGACTGCGGAGACTGCACCGAGCTGCCCTGCGCCACCTTCCTGCAGATGAGAGACCCGGCCACCTCCGATGAACAGCATCAGCAGATGATAGGGGTAAGGGTTACGCTGCTGAGAGAAAGGCGGATCTGAAGTGACAGACAGGCCACTGCGGGGAAGGGCGGACCTGAAGTGAGAGCCTGACTGGCTCGTTTTTTGTGGGAGTTGAAGCAAGGCACTCGTGATTTAACCTGCCTAATCATTCAGTAATGAAAAAACTCTTCCTTGCTTTACTGGCTCTGATCCTGGCGGCAAACCTTCTTTTTCCGCAAAAACCCGTCAAAAAGAGCGTTTTCGGCTCCAATGCCGGGCTGTCAATACCCTATAACGAGTTTGGCCTGAGCACCTGGGGTTACCATTCCGGCTTTGCCGCCCCCGGGCCGAATATCGAAGCAGAATTTCTCCGTTACGGAAGAATATTCGGCTTCTCTTCAGGCATTGGCTATGCCAGTATCTTCTTCAATGAGAAGGACTACAAGTCTGAGTATGACCACGTCCTGAACGGCTACGGCATCAACGAGGTAACGGCCGGAAACTACCAGGTACTGAAGTTTCTCGTCGGTTTCACCCTGAAAATCCCTGAGATCAGGAATACCGAGGTGCTGCTGCTTTTCCACCTGGGTTACGCCCTCAGCGTACACCCCAGCCTCAGTGTCACCAACTCGGAACTGGGTGAGATAAACAGCGTGACCCGGGAAGCGGCAGGCGCCCCGATAAGCAATGCAACACTGAAGATAAACTACTGGCTTAATGAACGATATGGTCTTACCATTAACGGCGGGGTGAACCTTACAGGTCCGGCGTTCTATGATGAAACGGGACCGGCCGGGACCTTCCGTTTGCCAGTCCGCTATGTCAACACCAACATAGGCTTTGTAATGAGACTTAATGCTGAAAACAAATGAAGACAATCGCCTCAGTTTTTCTGATTATGATGCTCGTTGTCTCCTCCTGCAGCGGTCCGAGGCTGAATTTTGACAAGGGTATTATCCCGCCCCATCCGGTGAGCTTCCCGGCCGTCAACTCCATCTTCGACGATTATAATTCGGATCTCAAGATTACCTGGAGTGAGAAGAATTTCACGCTCATATTTTCTACAAACAGGAACTCGTTCGGGAATGACTTCGACCTCATATCGTACCAGGGACGTATTGAATTCGACCTTATAGACGGCGATTTTAAGATGGCTGTCAGCCACAGTGTTAATGCACTCCTCACCGCTCTCAATAGCGGGAATAACGAACTGGGTCCTGCTTTCACGCATGATTATCCGCACTTTAATCCCTACTATATTAAGGAAGAAGATGTCAAACGTTTCTTTTACACCAGTGATCCGGAAGGGGACCTTGACATTTTCTGCAGCGGGTACCAGTTCGGCGATGGTGTTTTTATCCCTGAAGGTGAACCGTTTCCACTGACTCCCTTAAACACTGTGGATAATGAAGGGTATCTGTCCATCCACAGCGGTGCCAGCGCCAACCGGGAGACAGTATATTTCATGTCAGACCGCGCCGGTTCGTATGATATTTACCTTGCCGTCAGTGAGGAGGGGAAACTGATCAGCGAGTCAGCCTCCGCCAGCGTCATACGGTCATCTGTTCTGAGCAGCATTGCCGATGACAAGTGCCCCTATATCAACGGGAATATAATGGTCTTTACCTCTGACCGGGCAGGAGGGTTCGGCGGCTTCGATCTGTGGTACTCCGTTTTTAACGGACAGGTATGGTCTGCCCCTGTGAATATGGGTGCTGATATCAATACGGAGTATGATGAGTACAGACCTGTTTTTGTCTCAACCCGGGAGGAGGGGTTCCTCAATGACCTGATGGTCTTTTCCTCCAACCGGCCCGGAGGCTATGGCGGGTTCGACCTTTACTATGTTGGGATACCCCGGCGCGAATAGGCCATTTGATCAAAGGGCCAATCCGACAAAACAGATCACGGTGAAGAGAGCATTAAATACCGTTCTTTTAATACTGGCAGCATTGACCGGTATTTCCGAGGATGTACTCTCCCAGTCTTATTACGTTTCGGCTACCGGATCCGATTCGAACAGCGGTACCATTGCCAGCCCCTTTCTGACAATCGCAAAGGCGGTTACAATGGTGCAGCCCGGAGAAACCATCTATGTCCGGGGCGGCACTTACAACCTGACAGCAACAATCACCCTGGGCAAGAGCGGCACTGCGAACTCGCGCATCTCCCTGATCTCCTATCCCGGAGAAAAGCCTGTGCTCGACTTCTCGGCGCAGGCCCTCGGAGGCAACAACAGGGGTATGGTAATAACAGGCAGCTACTGGCTTATCAGGGGCTTGAACATTACAGGTGCCGGCGACAACGGCATGCTGATCAGCGGCGGAAACAACAACACTGTTGAGCTGTGCAGCTTCTATCGCAACCGCGACAGCGGACTGCAGCTTGACAACGGCGCCTCCGACAACACTGTCATCAACTGCGACTCCTATTACAATGCCGATCCCCCCGATTACGGTGATGCCGACGGCTTCGCGCCGAAACTCACCGTGGGCAGCGGAAACCACTTCTCCGGCTGCAGGGCTTGGCTCAACTGCGACGACGGATGGGACGGCTATCTGCGCGGGGCGAATGATGTCTCCACCACCCTCGAGAGCTGCTGGTCGTTTCATAACGGCTACCTCGAGGACGGCACTGATGCCGGCGTCAATGCAAACGGTAACGGCTTCAAGATGGGAGGGAGCGATGACAAAACCCTGGCACACAACTTCACCCTGAAGAACTGTCTTGCCTTTGGCAATAAGACGAAAGGGTTCGACCAGAACAGCAACAGGGGGTCAATGACACTGTACAACTGTACCGGCCACGCCAACCTGGTTGCAAACTACCGCATCAATACAGAGCTGGATGCAGGCAGGACACTTACCCTGAAGAACTGTGCAGAGCTGGGTGGCACAGCAGAACTGGCTGCCTTCGCCGTGCAGGAGAAAAACAGCTGGCTCACTCCGTTCACGGTCACCGCAGCTGACTTCCTCAGCACAAATTCTGCCGGCGCCACCGGCCCCAGGAAATCCGACGGCAGCCTGGCGCACATCGAGTACATGCACCTGGCAGCAGGCAGTGATCTCATCGATGCGGGCGTGAACGTTGGCATCCCCTTCGCCGGCACAGCCCCGGACCTTGGATGCTTTGAGACCGGGCTCACTGCAGCATATGATATAAGGCTTTCACAGGAGGTCATCTTTTATCCCAATCCGGTTACAGACATAGGCTACCTGCGGTTCACAGCCGCCGAAGGAGGCATTTGTGAAATACATCTTCATGACGTCACCGGCCTTCTCGTCAAAACCATTGCAGACAAACTTATTGAACCGGGTGAAAACATCTTCCGCTTCGACCTCTCTGACACCAGGGAAGGGCTCTATCTCTATCGTGTAAAACTGAATCAACGGCAAATCTCCGTCGGCAGAATTATCAGGGTCCAATCCGTCAATTGATCCGACAGCATAAAACCTTCTTTATCACATTATTGCCTACTGCCATCCCCTGCAAACCGGCTACTTCTCCGCCAGCCGGCGGATCGTCCATCTATTTCCTGTTTGACTGCCGACTGAGGACTGCCGACTTTTTTTGCTCTTTAGCTTACAAATAAGCTCTTACTGGAGTACTCCGGGTCACACGTCAGATTGACATTCAGTTTCCGCAATCCGGCCTCATCTCCAGGTGTCGGTATATGAGTAAGATGCACCTCGCAATTGCGCAGCTGCTGCAGCTTCTCAAGCGCTGCCTGGGCGGCCGGATTGAATAACGCACTGATCCCCAGCAGTATCAGCGTCTCCTCAACATCCAGGCTGACGATCTTGCCGTCGAGGATATTCTTCTTCAGGTAGGTGACTGAATCAATGAGAGTCTTCGGCAGCAGCAGCAGGCTGTCGGGCAGCCCGGCAAGATACTTGGTGGCATTAAGCACCAGGCTTGCTGCGGCATGCATCAGCGGCGAGTTCTTCCCGGTGATGATCGTCCCGTCATGCAGTTCAATCGCCGCCCCGCAATAGAACCCGGCATTGCCCTTGCCGCTCTTCTCAGCCTCCTTCGCCGCTTTCCTGGCAGGCAATACCACCACCCGGTCTTCGCCCTTCGCTTTAATCTTTCCCATCACCATGACAGCCTGATCGAGCGTCTCCCTGTCCGCCAGTCCAAGTGCATATTCCACGGCGCATCTGAAGTACCTGCGTATGATCTCCTGGTGTGCAGCCTCCTGGATGAGGGCATCATTCACAATGCCTGAGCTGGCCCGGTTGACACCCATGTCGGTGGGCGACTGGTACATCGACTCGCCTCCCGTAATCTTTTCAAGGATCCTCTTCAACAGGTGAAAGGCCTCTATATCGCGGTTGTAGTTGACAATCTTTACACCGTATGCCTTCATATGATCCTCATCGATCAGCACTTCATCCTTAAGATCAACCGTAGCGGCCTCATATGCTATGTTCACCTTGTGATCAATGGGCAGATCCCAGATAGGAAAAGTCTCGAACTTGGCATAGCCCGCCTTGACACCCCTGCGGTACTCGTGGTACAGATTGCACAGGCAGGTGGCCAGCTTGCCACTTCCCGGTCCCGGACCCGTAACTATCACAATGGGACTGGTAGTCTTAATGTATTCGTTAGCGCCATAGCCCTCGTCGCTCACAATCAGGTCAACATCGGTCGGATATCCTTTGGTGGGATAATGCAGGTAGACCTTGACACCCCTGTGCTCCAGCTTGTTCTTGAAAGCCCTGGCGGGCGACTGGTTCATGTAGCGGGTGATGACAACCGCTGTCACCTCTATCCCCCACTCCCTGAAGTCGTCGATGGTCTTCAGCGCATCAACATCATATGTTATGCCGAAGTCGGCCCTGACCTTTTTTCTTTCGATATCGCCGGCATGGATACAGAGTATGACATCGGTCTTGTCCTTGAGCATCTGGAGGAGGCGCATCTTGACATTGGGATCGAAACCCGGAAGAACCCTCGCGGCATGAAAATCATACAGCAGCTTGCCCCCGAACTCGAGGTAGAGTTTGTTGTTGAAGCGTCCCACTCGCTCAAGGATGGCAGCAGTCTGCTCCCTGAGATATTTCTCATTGTCAAATCCGACACGATTTGTATCTTTCATTTAAGTCCCCATGGATTATTCCGACATGAATTCCGATCAGCTTCCAATATTAAATAAATTTCAGTTCATGAAATTCATCGGGTGAAAAAATAATTTCTTCCTCCGGGAAATATGGTTTAGCTTTGATTACAGAAAGTCACCGGGCTGCCGGTGCCGGATTTGAACAACTGAAACCCGGGTTCATGAAAAATAAGAGGACTTTTCTGGTTGTACGGGATCATTTTCGTTGTGATATTAATGCCGGTCGTTGTTACTGCCCTGCTCTTGCTGACAAAGACCAGCGTCCTGAGCCAACCGGAAATCCTTATCAATACAGAGCGTTATTTACCGTACCCCGGGAGCATTATAATCACACTCGTTTGCAGTGTCCCGGGCCTGCTTTACCGATTACTGCCTAAGCGGTACCACACCTGAGAGCCAGGTTCTCAATCTCTCTCCTGCGGGCAATAACGGCGATCCACTCCTCCGGTATCGACTCATAACCGTAAATCAGTCCTGCCAGACCGCCTGTCACCGCGGCAGTAGTGTCAGTGTCGCGGCCGAGGTTCACTGCCTTCAGGACGGCCTTCCGGTAGCTGCTTGTCTTCATGACGCACCACATTGCAGCCTCCAGGGTGTGCACCACATAGCCGTCGCTGGCTATTTCCTGCGGGGGCAGGCTGAAGATATTCTTCCTCAGAATCCTGTCGAAGTGCCTGATCTCACCGGGACTGACACCAAACGACTCCAGCAGACCGGGTGTCTCATTGCGAAGAGCTGCATAGGCTTCGTTTTTTTCCATGCCACGAATGATATACCCTGCAAACTCGAGGCAGATGAAGCAGGATACTACTGACCGCACATGCCTGTGGGTCAGGGCCGACACCTGTTGGGTGAGACGGTACCGCTCCGAAGGCGGTTTGCCGGAGATATAAAAGAGCAGGGGCAGTATCCTCATCAGCGATCCGTTGCCGTTCGACCAGTCGCCGTCGTCGCCGGCCATCTCCGGCGCCACACCCGAGTGTATTCGTGAAAGCGCCCGCCACGTTATCCCCCCGATGTCAAATATCTTCCCGTGGGCGCTCCAGTAGCCCTTGCGGTGCCACCTTACAAAGTTCTGCCCGATGACAGTGAGGTCAAACCCTTCCGTGAGCGCCTCGGCCAGACAGAATGTAAGCGAGCTGTCGTCAGACCAGGTACCGGGAGGCTGGTCGTGTGTACCGTAACCCCGCATATCTGTGACCGGGTCTTTGGTGAGCTCCTCCCTCGAACGGAACTCAACAGGTACTCCAAGGGCATCGCCGACAGCAACACCGAACAGCACATCCATGTAATAGTTTCTGTCACTCATACTTATATAACAGATTTCTTCTCCGGAAGGTATAGTCCTCTAAAGATATTAAAATCCGGTGAACAAGTGAATACATGCCTTGTGACTCAGGTGTTATCTAACTGATGACACATAGCCTGTCCTTTACAACCCAAATCCCGAACAATTTATATCTTACCTTTGCCTTACAGCATCAGCTGTCCTTTCAATGAAGAGTGTCACGGCAAAAGAACTGAGCCAGGAATTAACCTACCGCACCCCAAAGGAGCTGCGCGACCTGTGTCTCCGCCTGGCACGGTTCAGGAAGGAGAACAAGGAACTCCTGACCTACCTGCTTTTCGAATCGGCAGACGAACTGTCATATGTTAAAAGTATAAAGAAGGAGCTCGATGAGGAGTTTGATCAGATCAACCGGACGAGTTATTATTTCATCAGGAAAAGCGTCAGGAAGATCCTTAAGAACACCAGGAAATACATACGGTATTCTCAGAAGAAGCAAACTGAGATCGATCTGCTGCTTCATTTCTGTACCAGGCTGAAGAACCTCTCCCCGCCGATACAGAGGAACACCGCCCTCATGAATCTGTATAACAGGCAGATAGACACCATAATAAAAAAGGTCTCCGTCCTGCACGAAGACCTGCAGCACGACTACGGCATCGAACTGGGTGAACTGACAAAATAATCGTAACCGGTGGTTGCACACTGAAGCATGCAGTCCAACACTTGCAGATCACCTCTGTTTGAGCAGAGTAACAAAGCAGCGGTTACTTTTTACCCGGGAGAGCGCTCTCCTCGACAAGATCGTTGGTGTAACAGAGGTGTACGTAACTGCCTCCGGCTCCATCATTGAGATCCTGGAGATTGATGGAGCCGTACTGGGTAAGGCCGTACCAGGAATAGCTTGCGGAGGTTCCCCCCACTGTAGACAAATAAATTCGGATTGCCAACACTCAGGCCTGTGACCAGCTTATCGGTATAACTGTTTCTGCGCCGATAGGCGATATAAAGAAAATCACCTGCGGCACCCTTGTTAACGTCAACATTTATGGTATCAAATCCTGCTCCAAGGTTTGACACGATCTCTCCGTCTGATGTGCCATTGGTGGCTATTTCAGCTATTGGCATGATAGTGTCATTCTCCATGCCGGGAAGGTAATAGAGCCATAGGAACGGTGTGCTTCCGGCACATCCGCGGTCAAGATCGAAGCTCAGCCGGTAATAATTTCTGTCTTTATATTTATACGGTTCAGCTGGATTACCTCCTTCGGGCACCAGGAGGTCAAGGACACACACCCTGGGTGAAGGGTGAACACTTGTTTTCCTATCAGTAGCCCGGCTTGAAGAGTAGTACTGTTCCAACTCGTTCCTGCGAACTTCCTCATTGCAGAATTCCCAAACCGGTATCAGTCCGTTCTGGGTGTAGTTGCAGAACACCAGCTTGGTTGGAGTGCTGTTGAGCCAGACATAGTAGTCATTCTTGCTGATGAGGTTGTGCCACAGCTGGTTTTCGCCTCCATACATCTCGAGGTGCTGTTCCATATTCGATGCGAACATGTCAGACTCCTGCTGGGTGATCACTGATGTGTTCAACGTACCGGAGCCATATCCCTTTGAGAAGCTGGCTTCGGCATAGACAGCAACGTTCACGCCATCCTTAACATCGCGGGTGCGCCCTGAGACGCTGTAATCAGAACTGGCTCCGACGACAACACCAGTCAGGCAGTGAGTGCCGTAGAGGTTGAATATCGTGGCGGGCGGCACTGTCGGGTCATTCAGCTTGCTCTTTGCCATCGGGGTCATGTACGGCTTGAGGTCTGAGGCCTCCCAATCCGTTGGAAGCCTGAGTTGGTACTTGTTGATCAGTATGTGATAAGTCGCAAACGAATATGAATCGTATGAGTATCTCTCCTGGGTGAAATTCGTCTTAATTGATCCGCTGAAGAACATATAGCTTCCCTGGAGGCCCACTGGTGCGCTGAGTGAGCTGGAATAGGTGCTGATGCTGGTCCCTGAAGTTTTGAGGAAGGTGCTGTTCTCAAGGTCTTTCTTCTCCACGAGGCCGCCGGCGTTTAGCTTCTGGTAATCCAGTATGTGCTCCCCAACCTTTGCCGCATCCGCAAAGTTGTCAAATACATCATAACCCGCTCCCGGATCAGTGAATCCGTTGATGGCCTCGGGGTCATCAAAAAGGATCAAACGGCCCGGGCAGCTTACTGGAGGAGCTGAGTATCACTATCATTCCGAATACTGCCAGAATGGGGAACGAAAACCGGATAGTAAATATTTATCAGCCACATGTAAGGCCGATAGTAAGGGGCAAAGACAGGGCCAATGTTGAATTTGGAGCGAAGCTGGGTGTCAGCATACAAAACGGGTATGCCAGGATCAATA
>JBAQCQ010000064.1:0-19486 GCA_049294275.1 Bacteroidales bacterium | reverse complement strand
ATTCATGACCTTCAGTTCAGAAAAGGGGCGAAGGGTCAGGATTTCAGGTCTTCAATTATGCCTTCGATCCTCTCCTCGGTCTCTCGAAGCCGTTTCCTGCATATTTTTATCAGCTCTGCTGCCTTTCTTACATCTTCAGACAGTTTATCAATGTCCGGTTCGCCCTTCTCGATGTTCCTGAGGATCTCTTCGATGCCTTTGACGGCCTCGTTGAACCCGATCTCCTTTTTTCCCATTGTCTATCCCTTTTGAGTTATCCTGTTAACGGTGCTTGTTGCCTCACCCTTTTCAAAGTGAGTTGTAATGGTATCTCCCTGGTTAAGTTCTGCCGGTGAGCGGACTATCATGCCATTTTTTGCTGTCAGGGTGAACCCTCTTCTCATCACACCTGCGGGGTCGAGGTGGCGCAGGGCGTTCTCAAGCCTGCCTGTCAGCTCTGCAGCCGAGCGGAGCAGGCTGGCAGAGGTGCGGCGGAGCGTTTCGGAGTGGTAACCTGACTGCTCCCGCTTGATCCTTACTATCAGCCTTGCTGTTGCAGCAGTGCGATTGCGGAGAGATGAGATCTGTTCACCTGCGGCTGACAGAGTCCCGGTCACTGCTGAGGTCAATGACCCGGCCAAGTCAATGATCCTGTTTTCGCACTCAAGTGTCTGTTCAACAAGGAAATCAGCCACGGCCGTTGGTGTTTTCAGCGACTTCCATGCCACCATGTCAGTGACCGAGAGATCTTTTTCGTGTCCGATGCCTGTCAGTACCGGTAACGGGAACTGGGTGACATGGTAGGCGATATTATAATTATCGAACCAGCTCAGGTCGGTTGCAGATCCGCCTCCGCGGATAATCACCACGGCGTCAAACCTTTGAGCTGCCCCGGCTATCATGTTGAGTGCCTCAATAACGGAACTTTCTGTAAGCTCACCCTGCAGGACTGTCTCATACAGTTCAGGTTTGAATACATATCCATATGAATTACCTGTCAGGTGATTTATGAAATCCTGGTATCCGGCGGCTGTTGACGATGATACTATGGCAATATACCGGGGGTAGGGAGGGAGTATCAGCTCGCGGTTCATCCCCATAACACCCTCTGCGGTAAGTCTTCTGATTATAGCCTCTCTTTTCAGGGCCATGTCTCCGGCCGTGTAGGCAGGGTCAAGGTCGGTTATGTTAAGGCTCAGACCGTAAAGCTCATGGTATTCAACCGTGGCCTTGCACATGATGGATATACCCTGTCTCAGAGGTATGCCTGTGCTTGCGGTGAAGAAGGTGTTGAGCGAACTGAATTTCGAAGCCCAGATCGTGGCCCTGACGCGGGCAATGACTCTTCCTCCCGGTTTGTCGGTGTCAGTGAGTTCGAGATAGCAGTGCCCGGCGCCCTGTATCTTCATCTCCGCTATCTCGGCCGTAACCCAGTAAGATCCCGGGAGATTCTCATAGATACTGTCACGGATCAGTTCCTGCAGTTCCGCAAGTGATATTTTGTCTTCGGGGTTCATCTGGCAATCCTGCTCATCTTGAAAACCTTCTCTCCCTGGTCAGTAATAACCTTGACATAATAGATGCCCTGCGACATGTGACCGAGGCCGTCAATCTTGCAGGAGCGGGCAACAAAGGCAGGCCAGGAGCGTTTCCATACTCTCGTTCCTGCGGTGCTGGTGATTGTTACGGTCAGATGGCCGGGAGGGTCTCGGAACCATAGATTTATCGCGTCAAGGAAAGGATTTGGCCCTGCCGTAATCATGACCTCCGGTCTGAAATTGTTCATCTCCTCGAGGTATCTCAAAGCTTGAAGGAAGTCGGGCAGGCCGTAACCGTACAATGAATCGGGATTGCTGTACCTGTCGCTGCTTAAATGGAGAGCTTGTGTTATCTCTGCGGGTGATGAAGCCTGTACCGCTTGCATCAGCGATGCACAGAGACCGCTTATTACGGGGCAGCTGAACGAAGTACCGCTTCCCTGGTGCCACAGTCCCGGATCGAACTGCATAGGCAGCAGAACACCAGGCGCTACCACATCAGGCTTGACCTGTCCGCCGGACGAGTAACCTGAGGACGAGAAGTCGGAGATGGTCAGGTCGTGGCGTACTGCTCCCACACCCACCACATTGTCACCGTCGGAGGGAGCTATGATCCGGACCCACTCCTTGTTTCTTTCATTGCCTGCGCTGTTGACCACAAGTATTCCCTTTGAAGCTGCAATGTTTGCAGCGCGGGTTATGAATGCGGTATTACCGTCCATGTCACCGAATGAGTAGTTCATGGAGGGGTCATCGAAAGTAAAGTATCCGAGTGATGAGCTGATAATGTCAGCCCCGGCACTGTCGGCATATTCTGCAGCCGCTGTCCAGTAATCCTCCTCCACAGGGTATTCCGTCTCATCATCCTCTGAGCGCAGCAGCAGGTAACCGGCCCCCGGGGCAGTGCCGTTTATTATCCCAGGAAGGTTCCCGGCCAGAATCGATAGAACAGATGTCCCGTGGGTATGGTAATCGTAAACATAATCCGTTCCCCTTATGAAATCACGTGTTGCAATGATGCCTCCCCTGTTTCTCAGCGGACCCAGTGACTCGATGAGATCAGCATTCAGGAAACCGGCATCAAGCACGGCAATAACAACGTTTCTTCCGTTGAAACCCGACTGATGAAGAAGATGCCCGTTGTGAGGCAACCGGGGATCAAAAGCATCAGGGTCATCTCCGGGGACTGCAACACCGTACTTACTGTCTTCAGATTTGACAGGTGCAGATGGTAGTTTCACGAGCTGCACCCTGTCGATAAACCATAACCCTTCCAGTTCATCTGTATCTGCCTCTTTCACGGATGAGAAGAGGGCTGAGTTCATCCATTTTGAGGCACACCTGAATGAGAGCCCGAGACCGGTCAATGTAGCGATGTGTTCCCGGCTAACAGGAATATCTTTTTCGTCAGGGCAGGGAATCCCCAGTTTATCTCTCCTTGCAATGGCAGCAGGGGAGAGCAATTCTTCGGGAGACCAGGCCTCCGGGCCAGCTCCCTTGTCATTAAAGCAGACGCGGTACAGAAAAAGATCATTGTAATCCTCCTGAAGCGGTTGTGCGTATAATGATGAAATGGCAACAATCAGGAAAACAGGGAGCAGGATTGTTTTGATCTTATTCCGGTTCATTGGATAATGGTTCCGGTGGCGTCTGTCACCTTGATTCTGTCTTTGTTCTTTTCAAGATCATCCAGGAATTTTGTCTCCTGCTCGGCCATCTTCGGATCAGCAGGTTTTCCTTCCTTGTAGGCTATGATTTGCTTAAGTGAGCCGTCCTCATTGAAAACCATCCAGTCACCGCTCCTCACATCGTTTTTGTATTTTCCCTCATACTGAAGTTTGCCGTTAGGGTGGTAGAACGAGAAAGGTCCCTCGAGCTTGCCTGCAAAATACTCCGCCCTGATACATATTGAACCGTCAGGGTAATACTGCAGCCACTCGCCGGTCCTGTTGCCCGAGTCCCATGTCACCTTTTCGGCCAGGGTGCTGTCAGGATAGAATTTTTGTGAGAGCCCGTGCCTGAAGTCAAGATGGTAATTCTCTTCACATATTAGGTACGACGGTCTGGTGGCCGACCAGAATTTCCAGGGTCCCTCTTTCTTGCGTTCAACGTACCTTCCTTCTGCAGCTTTCAGTCCGTCTGCATAATAGAAAACTGCTGCAACCTCATTTCTTTTATCGCTGTAATTCAGTTCGGAGATCAATATTCCTTCGTTGTTGTAACGCCTGAACAGGCCCACAGGTTTATCGTTTTTGAAGGTGCCCTCGTACATCACCTTCCCGTTGGGGTACTTTTTTCCCCAGGGGCCCTGTTTCAGTCCATTGGAATCGGTCAGATTCTGTGACATCAGGAGGAGTGGAAGCATTATCAGACCCGCTAAGAATAAATACCTGGTTGACATTGTTTTCAGTTTGCCGTAAATGTAATAAAAAAGCCGCAACCCTATTTGTGTTGCGGCTTCAGTGTTTGTATCAATAATACTATTTAACCTCCTCGAAGTCGACGTCAGTCACCTGCTGGTCGCCGCCCTGGTCGCCGCCCTTGTCGCCGGCATCGCCTCCGGCGGGTCCTGCCTGGGGTCCTGCCTGGGCTCCGGGGCCGCCCTGGGCCTGTTTGTACATGTCCTCGGAGGCAGCCTGCCATGCAGTGTTGATCTCTGCCAGGGCACGGTCAATGGCCGTGATATCCCTGTTCTTGTGAGCTTCGCGAAGCTGTCCGAGTGCATTTTCGATCCGGCCTTTCTTGTCAGTGGGGATCTTGTCACCGTACTCCTTCAGCTGCTTCTCAGTCTGGAAGATCATGCTGTCGGCTGCGTTGATCTTTTCAGCCATCTCCCTTGCGGCTTTGTCAGCGGCCTCGTTGGCTTTTGCCTCATCGCGCATGCGGCGTATTTCATCTTCGCTCAGGCCTGATGATGCCTCGATGCGTATCCTCTGTTCCCTGCCGGTGCCTTTGTCCTTTGCAGAGACATGCAGGATACCGTTGGCGTCGATGTCGAAGGTGACTTCAATCTGCGGTATCCCTCTCGGGGCCGGAGGTATCCCGTCAAGATGGAAGCGTCCGATGGTCTTGTTCCCCAGCGCCATTGGTCTTTCGCCCTGCAGCACATGTATCTCAACCGACGGCTGGCTGTCGCTGGCAGTGGTGAATGTCTCGGTCTTCCTGGTAGGAATGGTTGTGTTTGATTCTATCAGTCTTGTCATAACGCCACCCATTGTTTCAATTCCGAGTGAGAGCGGGGTTACGTCAAGCAGAAGAACGTCCTTCACCTCACCGGTGAGTACGCCGCCCTGGATGGCAGCTCCTACGGCAACAACCTCATCCGGGTTGACACCCTTGGAAGGAACTCTTCCGAAGAACTTTTCAACTAGCTGCTGTATGGCCGGGATGCGTGTTGAACCTCCCACGAGCAGCACCTCATCGATATCTGATGTCTTCATGCCCGCATCATCAAGCGCCTTCTGGCACGGTCCGATGACTGAGTTGATGAGCTTATCTGTCAGTTTCTCAAAATGAGCCCTTGTAAGTGTCTTTACAAGATGCTTGGGAATACCGTTGACCGGCATGATATACGGAAGATTGATCTCTGTGCTGGTAGTGCTTGAGAGCTCTATTTTAGCTTTTTCGGCTGCCTCCTTGAGTCTCTGCAGCGCCATGGGGTCCTTGCGGAGGTCAATGCCTTCCTCTTTCTTAAACTCATCTGCAAGCCAGTCGATTACCAGGTTGTCGAAGTCGTCACCGCCGAGGTGCGTGTCACCGTTGGTCGATTTGACCTCGAAGACCCCGTCGCCCAGTTCGAGAATGGAAATATCGAATGTGCCGCCCCCGAGGTCGAAGACAGCTATCTTCAGGTCATGGGCCTTCTTGTCAAGGCCGTAAGCCAGTGATGCTGCCGTCGGCTCGTTGATGATACGTTTTACCTTCAGACCTGCAATCTCGCCTGCCTCTTTCGTGGCCTGACGCTGTGAGTCGTTGAAATATGCCGGAACGGTAATGACGGCTTCAGTGACCTCCTGGCCCAGGTAATCTTCAGCGGTCTTCTTCATCTTCTGCAGCACTATTGCAGAGATCTCCTGGGGTGAATAGTTGCGGTCATCAATCTTCACCCTCGGGGTGTTATTGTCACCGCGGATGACCTGGTAGGTCATCTTTTTCATCTCATTGGTCACCTCGTCAAAGTTTCTGCCCATGAAACGCTTGATTGATGAAACGGTTTTGATGGGGTTGGTGATAGCCTGCCTCTTCGCGGGATCACCTACCTTACGCTCGCCGTTCTCAAGAAAAGCCACCACCGAAGGGGTGGTTCTTTTGCCTTCACTGTTGGGGATTACCACTGGCTCATTGCCTTCCATCACTGAAACGCACGAGTTGGTAGTTCCCAGGTCAATACCGATAATTTTTCCCATTTTTATTCTGATTTATACTTTAATTTCATTTCTGATATCCCAACAAGTGACAATGTTTGTGCCACGGGGTTCTTTCTCCGGTTATTATGAAATTATGTCATGATCATGGGAATAGCCTCCACCTGAAGCTTTTTGTTACTATGACAAAACGGCAGATGAGGCAGGGGAATTTGACAAGGCGTTATCATTGTCTTATTTTGTAGCTTTGCAGATGACGATTAAAGATAATAACATGGCAGAACAAAAAATTGTTAAGCTGGTGACCACCCACGTGCTTTTTGAGATGAAGCTTAAGGGTGAGAAGATAGCGATGCTCACTGCATACGATTTTTCAATAGCCCGGATTCTTGATGAGGCCGGCATTGATGTGATTCTCGTGGGTGATTCGGCCTCGAATGTCATGGCAGGCTTCGAGACCACCCTTCCTATCACGCTTGACAACATGATCTATCACGCGGCATCGGTAGTAAGAGGTGTTAAAAGGGCGCTTGTGGTGGTTGACCTGCCCTTCGGTACTTACCAGGGTAACTCACGCGAGGCGCTGGCATCAGCCATACGCATTATGAAGGAGACAGGCGCCAGCGCCGTGAAGATGGAGGGAGGCCGGGAGATAGTTGAATCAATCGAACGGATTCTCACGGCGGGGATACCGGTGATGGGTCACCTTGGACTGACACCACAGTCGATACACAAGTTCGGAACCTACGTGGTGCGCGCCCGCGAGGCTGAGGAGGCCAGGAAGCTCAAGGAGGATGCGAAGATCATTGAGAAGGCCGGTTGTTTTGCCATTGTACTGGAAAAGATTCCGGCCGCACTGGCAGGTGAGGTGGCCGAGGCAGTCAAGGTACCGGTGATAGGCATCGGGGCTGGACCTCTGGTTGACGGACAGGTTCTCGTGCTGCATGACATGCTCGGACTGAATATGGAATTCTCTCCGAGATTCCTCAGAAGATACCATAATCTCCATGATGAGATCAAGGGCGCCGTACATAACTACATTGCAGACGTAAGGTCACGCGATTTTCCCAACGAGAAAGAGCAGTACTAAATGGAAAAAGCTAACCTGGCCGTACTTTACGAAGACAATCATATAATCATTGTTAACAAGCACTCTTCCGACCTGGTTCAGGGCGACGGGACCGGTGACGAACCGCTTGATGACATTGTAAGGTCGTATATTAAAGAGAAGTATAACAAGCAGGGAGACGTGTTCCTGGGTGTTGTTCACAGGCTTGACAGGCCTGTCAGCGGATGCGTTGTCTATGCCCGCACTTCGAAGGCCCTTACTAGACTCAGTGAGCTTTTCCGTACACGTGAAGTAAAGAAGACCTACTGGGCTATAGTCTCAGACCGGCCTCCGGCTGAGGAGGGCAACCTTAGCCACTGGCTGAAGAAGAATGAAGCGCAGAACAAATCCTATGTCTACGCCACCGAGGTGAAGGGATCAAAGCTGGCGGAACTGTCTTACCGTGTGCTGGCCCGTTCAGAGAAATACTATCTTGTGGAGGTTGACCTCCGGACCGGACGTCATCACCAGATCAGGGCGCAGCTTGCTGCAGCCGGATGCCCCATAAAGGGAGACCTTAAGTACGGTTCGAAGAGGTCGAACCAAGGAGGAGGCATTTCACTGCATTCGAGAAGAATTTCATTTGTTCACCCCGTGAAAAATGAAGAGATAAAAATCGAAGCCCCGCTTCCTGATGACAGGGTATGGAAGCTCTTTTCAGAAATTTAATTGAAGGGTAACGGCCAGAAACGGCCTGCAGACACTACCTGCCATAAGAAAAGATGAAGACTTATGGGGAGGGAGAAAGAATTTCGTGAAGGGGGATATAATGTGCAGTCTCAAAAAAGAGAAGAGACGCCTCTGCCGCATCTCTTCCCAACCTAACCCAAAACTAACCTAAACCAACCTAAATCAACCACCTTTGGACTGCTGCTCCCTGGTTGCTGGGTGTGTGCAGCATGAAAAACTATTTCTTCATCAGAATTTTCTGTACCTCTTTAAGGATCTGATCAGCTTCCCCCGCTTTTTCCTTCGGGGCCCTGATACTCACAACCACGCCGTCGACCGAGAGATGGTAACTAACACCCTCATTCTCATTCATCCCGGGAGCCATTACCCTTTTATGCCTCATCACCTGTGCTGCCACGGGCACGGGAAAGTCCATATTCTCGTCCACATAAATCATCCGGCTCTCTTTACCGGGCCTGTGTATGATCCTTTTGCCCTCCCTGGTATTGATAATCAGGTTTTCACCTTCGAATTCAAGGGTATCTGACACTACTATTGCAGTATCTTTTTTAACTCCTTTCTCATCAACCGTCACAACAGTGATTTTTTTCTCGACCTGCTTCTTTCCCTGTGCCGAGGCCGTTCCTGTTGTGATAAGTAGAGCTACAAGTATTACAGACGTTGCTGTGAATATCCTTTTCATTCTGATCATTTCAATTATTTGCCCTACAAAGGTAAGCCATAAAATCCGGAGGGGGGTTAAAGTGAGGTTAAAACTGGTTAATGAAAAGTTAAAACGGCTTCCATACTTATTAATATGTATAATTTTGCTTCATGAACAAGCGGAAATTCACAGGCCTGATAGTACTGATGGTAGTTTCAATTGTTGCGATCATCTGGGTACAGGTGACGTGGATCGGCAATTCCATCAGGGTGCAGAGTGAGCAGTTCGACTTTTTTGTAATAAACAGCCTCCGCAATACGGCACGCTCGATGGAGACCAACCGCCGCATGAATTTCCTGAATGATATGTTTATCAGCGGATACTCTGCCCTCCCCGGGGCTGTAATGCGTTCATCATCCCCGGGAGCTGTATCGGAGAGGTTCAGTATCCAGAGCAAGGCTTCATCAGAAACGGATTCGGTCGAGATAATTGTATCTGCAAACAATAACCCTCCAGTCAGATTGAAGGTGCAGCGCGATGATGCCAGGGCAACGTCTCAGAACAGCATTGTGGTGGGGTCTGATGAGTACAGCAGATGGGTGCAGCAACAATCCATTGAGTTTCAGTCGATGAGCAATCAGCTGGTTTCAGAGATGTTTGTCTGGGAAGGGAATGCAAAGATCAACAAGGAGGAGCTCCTGCACACTCTTCAGGGTGAGCTGACCGCTTCAGGAATCGATACACCTTTTGAATTTGCCATTGTGAGAGGCGACTCCCTCGTAGACGGAATATGGTCAAAGGTCAGAGTGAAGGAATTCAGGGAGAGTCCGTACAAGGTCAGCCTGTTTGCCGAGGGGCTCCTGAGAAAGGGAGAGACCCTTTCCGTGGTATTCCCCAGAAAAACAAACTACGTTCTCGGCTCGATGGGATTGATGCTGGGCGGGGCGGGACTGTTCCTGCTGATCATCATTTCGACCTTTGCGCTCAGTCTCTGGTTTATTATCAGGCAGAAGAAGACATCAGAGATGCAGGCCGATTTCATCAACAACATGACTCATGAATTCAAGACTCCCATTGCAACAATCTCACTGGCTGCGGATACCATTGCCAACAGCCGGGTCATCTCAGACGAGCAGAAGGTCCGCCATTTCGTCGGGATGATCAAGAAGGAGAACTCGCGCATGAACAATCAGGTGGAGACTATACTGCAGATTGCAACGCTTGACAAGCATGAGATGGATTTCAGGTTCGTTGAAACTGACCTGCATGAGGTAATAAAACAGGCAATTGAAACAATCGGGATACAGGTGGCTGACAGGGGAGGGGTAATAATCCAGCATCTTGAGGCAGAGAACAGCATTATAACAGGTGATGCCGAGCATCTGCGCAATCTTGTGCACAACCTTCTTGATAACGCAAATAAATACTCGGAGAAAGCTCCGGAGATCACCGTAAGGACCAGAAACAATGAAGCCGGCATTATGCTCTCGGTTGAAGACAAGGGCATAGGGATGAGCAAAACCGTCCAGCACCGGGTGTTTGAGAGGTTTTATCGTGAGACTACAGGCAATATCCACAACGTAAAGGGATTCGGACTGGGATTGAATTATGTGAAAGCTATCACCGATGCTCACGGGGGAACAGTAACAGTGGAGAGCGAACAGGGAGCGGGAAGCATTTTTACTGTATTTTTACCTTTTAACACCGAGTCACGGGCATGAGCAAGAAGAACGCAAGGATATTCCTGGTTGAAGATGACCTGAGCTTCGGTTCGGTGCTGAAATCGTACCTCGAGATCAATGATTATGATGTCGACCTGGTGGATGATGGCAAGCTTGCCGTCGATACCTTCCGCAGAGGGGTTTACGATCTCTGTATACTTGATGTCATGCTGCCTCATGTTGACGGTTTCACGATAGCTACCGAGATTCGCACCATGAATTCGGTCATACCGATAATTTTTCTGACAGCAAGGAAGCTGAAGGAGGATCTGTTGCGCGGTTACGGTGTGGGGGCAGATGACTATATTACCAAACCGTTTGACACTGAGATACTTCTCTGTAAGATTAAGGCAATCATCTCGAGGAGGGATATCCGGGAGGGATCAAAGGACATCTACGAGATAGGGAAGTTCATCTTTAACGCCAGGCTGCGTACTCTCACCATCGAAGGTCAGGAGAAGCAGCTCTCACCGAAGGAGGGGCAACTGCTTGAGATGCTGGCGCTGGCCCCCAATTCCCTGGTGAGCCGGGAAGCCGCACTGAAGAAGATCTGGGGTGCTGATGACTATTTCACTGCCCGAAGCATGGATGTCTACGTCACCAAGCTCCGCAAGTACCTCAGTGATGACCCGCAGATAATGCTCAAGAACATTCACGGAAGCGGTTTTCAGCTGCTCGTTGGTGAGCAGGGCTAAGCTGAAAGTTGAATGTCCGCAAAGTCGAAAGAATTTGCAATTCCCGATTTTCAATTCTCGATTATTTCAATCGCAAATCCCTAATGGCCTTATTTAATAAGATTGCTGCGTGTGAAGCTCAGCGGCATCAGCGACTGGCAGCTTGCGAGAACGGTGACAGCCTTTTCTCCTGCAAGAATGACCTTAATAGGGGTGCCAAGCCTCTGCTCCTCCTCAATGAGCATCTGCCGGCAGTTGCCGCATGGAGGCACCGGCTCCGGGGTCAGTTTGTCTTCTGATAATGCTGCTATCGCTATCGCGACGGATCGCTTGCTGCCTTGATTTGCAACGGTATATGACAGTGCTGTCTTCTCGGCACAACTTCCCGAGGGAAAGGCGGCATTTTCGACATTGGCACCCCTGATTATGGTGCCGTCGTCAAGCAGAATCGCAGCACCGACCATGAACCGTGAATAGGGGGCATAAGCACCTGAGGCTGCGGCAACAGCCTCTTCAGCCAGTTTCCTGTCTGAAACCGGGAGTTCACCGATTCCATTGTACTCATGGTAAGAGATGGTGACTTCTCTCTTCTTCATAGGCGACAGCAGTGATTTTTAGCGCAATAAAAGTAATAATATTTTTCCTCCGGGCCCGGATTTTGCGGAGGGTAAAGACATTTTTATATTTTTGTCCAAAACTGACTGATGAGAAACTGCCCAGCATACATATTAATCATCCTTGTTTTATTGCTTAATTCCTGCAGCTCATCACGAAAAGCTGCAAGAAATGTCACACCCTCCATCAGCGCAACCGTCCTGGCAACAGATTACATCAATAAGTACAGCAGCCTGGCGGTAAGCGAGATGAAGAGGACGGGTATTCCGGCCAGTATCACGCTTGCACAGGGGATGCTTGAGTCCAATTACGGGCGCAGTGCCCTGGCCGTCAGGGGCAATAATCATTTCGGCATTAAATGCCACAGTGACTGGCAGGGAGCAAGGATCTTTCATGATGACAACCGCAGGGGAGAGTGTTTCAGGGCATATGCTTCGGCCGAGGAATCCTACAGGGACCATTCCGACTTCCTGGTGAACGGTTCGCGGTACCGGGATCTGTTCAGCCTGAGCAGCACCGATTACAGGGGATGGGCGCACGGGCTAAAAAAGGCAGGCTACGCAACGGATCCGAACTATGCCGGCCTGCTTATAAGAAAAATTGATGAATACGGGCTGCACGACTATGATACCGGCAGAAAAGTGCCGGGGGAGCCTGGTCACAGGGTTAGTGAAACTGAAGGAACGGCAACACCCCCTAAGACAACCTCTGCTGCTCCTGCAACCGCTCAGGGCACGCCCCCCTCAACTGTTCCTGCCACTGTTTCATCCACCGGGCAGAAGGAGACCGGCACAACCGCAGCACAGAGAACTTCATCAACGATTCAGACAACAAAGGAAGAGGAGGCTCCCATAAAGGTAATAACTCTCGGTTCCGGCAAAAAAATCCCGGAAAACAATAATGTTGAATACATCATTGCCGAAGAGGGGGATACCTATGAGTCACTTGCAGTTAAGTACCAGTTGCTGTCATGGGAGATAACCCGGTACAATGACCTTGCCCCGGGAACACCACTTCAGCCGGGACAGGTACTCTACCTTCAGCCCAAGCGCACAAAGGCTGCAGAAGGTTTTACAGTGCATACTGTCTCTCCGGGCGAGACGATGCACAGCATCTCGCAGAAATATGCAATCAGACTTTCGTCGCTCTATAAGCTGAATGTTATGACCGAAGGATCAGAATGCAAACCCGGTCAGAAGCTGAGGATCAGATAAAAACCGGACTCAGGCAAGCTCCCATCCTGTGGGGTCAAAGCCCCTCAGAAACTCTGCGGCTGTCATCCGTCTGCGCCCTTCAGGTTGAAGGGAGAGCACCTCGATTGCCCCGTTAACACAGGAGATTAGCAGATGTGATTTCTCTGAAACAATTATTGTTCCGGGAATTGTATTTTTATCAATTCTGACCTTGCTCCCAAGGATCTTTAGTCGCATGGTCCTGTCTCCCGAGCGGATTGTGGCAAGGGCGCCGGGGTATGGCGAAAGACCTCTTATCCTGTTGTGTACCTTCACTGCCAGTTCTCTCCAGTTAAGGACGGTGTCGGCAGGAAAAATCTTTGGTGCCGGCATCAGGACTTCCCCCGGCCTGACCGTTTGGGGCACTGGTTTAAGGTCACGGACGAACAGACCCTTCGCGGTCTCTGTGACCAGGGAAGCTCCAAGCTCCATCAGCCGGTCGTGCAGGGTTCCTGCGGTATCTTCGGGTAAGATCTCTGCCGACCGGGAAAGGAGTAATTGTCCGGTATCGATATCTCTGTCTATCAGAAAGGTGGTCACACCTGTCATTGTCTCACCGTTGATCAGAGCGTGATTAATGGGGGCAGCACCGCGATACTGAGGCAGGAGGGAGGCATGCAGGTTAAACGTACCGAGAGGCGGAATGCTCCATACCTCTTCGGGAAGCATCCGGAACGCCACAACCACGAAGATGTCTGCATTTAAAGCCTTCAGGGTACCCGTAAATCCCGGATCACGAAGGCGTTCAGGCTGAAAGAGGTTCAGCCCGTGCTGAATGGCGTATTCTTTGACAGCCGTGAATGTGATCTTTCTTCCGCGACCTGCTGGTCTGTCGGGTGCAGTAACTACCGCAGCTATCCCGAATCCCGATTCATGCAGTCTGCGCAGACTGGCTGCCGCGAACTCAGGTGTTCCCATGAACACTATCCGCGGCAACTTTTCAGTCATTTTCGCCCTTTGTTGGTGTCTTGTAGCACGACAGGCTGTGGCCCATCTTCGTCGCCTTGGTCTCGAGGTAGAACGAATTGAACTTGTTAGGGGTGATTATCAGCGGGATCGTCTCCACAATGGTTATGCCATAGCCCTCCAGACCTGCTCTTTTTACGGGGTTGTTTGAAATCAGCCTCACCTTGCCAAGACCTATGCCTCTCATGATGTTGGCTCCGATGCCGTAATCACGTTCATCTTCGCGGAAGCCGAGCTCGATGTTTGCCTCCACGGTGTCACGTCCCTGTTCCTGGAGTTTATAGGTTCGTATCTTGTTTATGAGCCCGATTCCCCTTCCTTCCTGGTTCAGATAAATGATGGCGCCCTTGCCGGCCTCATTTACCATCTGCATGGCCTTGTGAAGCTGTGGTCCGCAGTCGCATCGCTTTGAAGCGAAGATGTCACCGGTGAAGCATGATGAATGCACCCTCACAAGCACTGGTTCGTCTTTGGTCCAGCTGCCTTTAACGAGGGCAGCATGCTCAAACCCGTTGCTCACCTGCCTGAAGGGGATGAAGTCAAAGTCACCGTATTCGGTGGGCAGCTTCACCTGTTCGCCCATCTCAACTATTGACTCGATGCCCAGCCTGTAACGGATGAGGTCTCTTATGGTGACTATTTTAATTCCGAATTTCTGCGATAGCTTTATCAGGTCAGGCAGCCTGGCCATCGAGCCGTCTTCATTCATTATCTCAACAAGCACGCCTCCCGGACGCAGCCCTGCCAGGCGTGACAGGTCAACGGCTGCCTCGGTGTGCCCTGCTCTGCGAAGTACTCCCTTTGTGCGCGCCCTGAGCGGGAAGATATGCCCCGGACGTCCGAGCTGTGATGGTTTGGTGGCAGGATCGACAAGCGCCTTAATCGTCAGCGCCCTGTCCTTGGCAGATATCCCGGTCGTAGTCTCGTGGCTGAGAAGGTCGACTGACACCGTGAATGCTGTCTCGTGCAGTGAGGTGTTGTGCCCGACCATCATATCCAGTTCAAGCTCCTCGCACCTCTCCTCCGGAAGAGGCACACATATCAGTCCCCGTCCGTGGGTAGCCATGAAATTAACAATCTCCGGAGTAGTAAGCTCGGCTGCGGAGATGAAATCGCCCTCGTTCTCCCTGTCCTCATCGTCAACGACAATGACAATCCGGCCCTCCCTTATCTCGTCGATGGCTTCGTTGATTGTATTCAGCCTTGTCTCTTCACTCATTTTAAACTCGTTTTGTGGGCTCCCATATCCCGCTTTTAATCCCCTTTACTGCCTTCACAAACCCTGCTGCCAGTGCTGCATTCATTAACAGGAACTGGGTCACGTACCTCTGATACTTTATCTTCCTTCCGAACCTGTCAGCAGCCAGGTCAAGCGCCGACAAAATTAGGAAAATAAGCTGAATTGCCGACAACCAAAAATAACTCTCAGAACGACCTGAAAGAATGATGGTTGTCATGAAAAACAGAAGCAGGAGAAGAGGTGTTGACCATCTCAGCACTTTATGCGAAAAGAAGGCGAAGCAGGCTGAAACTCTCCCTGAGGAGAACAGGCCGAAGCGGAAGAGGTTCTGGAAGGAGCCGGCTGCGATCCTTACGCGTCTGCTGAACTGGGCTGCCAGGTCGGACTGCGTATCCTCATTGACGACTGCCTCAGGGACATTGAATGATCTGAATCCCCTGCCGAGCACTGTCAGGCCCACGTAAAGGTCATCCACCAGTGTATTCGGGGGCAGGAGGGGAAACAGGTCACGCCGTATGGCATAACATCCTCCGTATGGCCCCGGCATGGCTCCCCACAGGTCACCTTCGGCCCGTTTGAGAGCCGTCTCGAAGCTTCCGTAGAAATTCTCCTGTCTGGCGATCCCTTTGTCTTCGGAGGACCTTGGAGTTACCGTAGCATCGCATAATCCTGCCCCTGGCCGGGCAAATCCCGCTGCGAGGTGTCTCAGAGTGCCCCCGGTAAACAAGACATTTGCATCGGTTATCACCAGGATTTCACCCTTTGCTGCCGAAGCAAGATCATTCAGCATTGCAGGCTTGCCCCTTCTTTCGCCATAGTGTGCGAACCTGATGCGCCGGTCGGTAGAGGCAAGCTCCTTCATTATCATCTCTGTCCGGTCGTCTGACCCGTCGGAACCAATGACAAACTCCGCCAGGTCATTCGGGTAAACCGATTTAAGAAGGCTCCGGACTTTTTCTTCAAGTACCTTTTCCTCATTGTAAACCGACATTATTACTGAAATGTGGGGCAGCCCCAGACCTGCTACCTCTTCACGGTCCGTCATTCCTTTGCCGGGTTTTCTCTTATGTGTTGCCAGGGTGATCACAAATGCCGGATAGATCAGGTACGTCCAGGCCAGCAGAAGTAGTGTTATGATAAGGATCCACTCAGCAACCATGTCTCAGCTCCGTGTAAAATTCCAGTAATCCTGCCGTAAGTGCCCTGTTGTCAAATCTTTCACGGATCAGCGCCACGGCGGCCATTCCTGCTGAGGCTCTCAGTAACGGGTCGGTCAGGACCTCAGTCAGTGCACTGCAGAACGATGAGGGATCAGAGGCAATGAACAGTTCCCGGCGGTGTGCCACGGGTAGACCTCTGACTGCCACAGGAGTGGCCACCACGGTTCTGCCTGTGCTCATCGCCTCAATTATCTTGATGCGCAAACCGCTGCCGGCAAAGAGCGGAGCAATGATCACATTCATTGAGGCCATGAAACTGCGGGCATCGTCAATCTCACCATCAAAGGCGATCCTCTCTCCCCTCAGCCATCTGCCGGCAGATACCGGTGCATCCCTGCCCGCTATGTGGAGGGTTGCTGAAGGGACTGCACTCAGGACGCCGGGCCAGACTTTTTCGAGGAACCATCTGATAGCGTGCAGGTTTGGTTGCCAGTTCAGGGCACCGATGAAGCCCACCCTCATTGCTTGTATTTCAGGTTCAACGATGTATTCAGCTGAGCCGGTACCTGTCTCCGAGAGTTTCAGCGGTTTACCCGGCGCCACTGATTGGAACCAATCCCTGTCAGGTTCACTTATGGGTACTATGGCATCGAACTGCCTTGCTGCAGATGTTTCAGTTTGGCGCAGTCTGCCTGCAAGGTTTTTCAGATAGGCTCTGCGAATCTTTCCCGAGGCGTTCTGAGCCATCATCTCCCTGATGCGGTGCTCTATATTATGAGCCCTCAGAACTACCGGGGAGGATGTAAGTTTCCTTATTTCATCGAGGTAAAAAGTAAAGGGAAGTCCCTCGCACTGAATGATGTCAAACTCTGCCTTTAAATGGTCGCGGAGCGACTCTGAGAACAATGGTGAATAAAACCTGGCCAGGTCATATGGCTCCGATGAGAGGAGAAGGTTGCCAAGCATTTTCAGGGGCTTTATTCGGGTGTCGATTCTCACTGTCATATAGTCCTTCAGGAATGCAGGTTCAGGAAGTTCAGATTCCCGGGTTTGCCCGTGTTTCTCGGTCCTCATTGCCAGCAGGGATACTTCAGCTCCGGCGGCGGCCAGTCCCTCAATGCACCTCATGGTCGCCACCGCACCACCGTCGTGTGATGGCCACGGTGGTTTAGGCGACAGAATCAGAATCTTCATTTTCCTTTTCAGGTTTTATCCCGGTAAAGAAAGCCCCGATTTTTCTGAAGAAGAGGATATAGGTTTCGGCATCCATTATTGCAGCGTCGGTGGTAGCCTTGTATGTAAGGAAGATACCCAGCGGCAGGAGAATGATAGTGGAAGCAAGCATCCCGAGAGGAATGCTGATTATCAATTCCTTGGCGAATTTCTCGCCGGAAAGTGTGATAACGTAGTAAAACAGGAAGAAAAGTACGGAGATGACTGCAGGTGTTCCCAGTCCTCCCTTCCTTATGATGGCGCCCAGGGGTGCGCCTATGAAGAAGAAGACAAGACAGGCGATCGGGAGGGTATACCGCTTGTATCTCTCCGCCTCGTACTTTTTCAGGTTTTTTGCCTCCGCAATGAGCGACTCACTCTTTTCGATCATGAATGCGGTTCCGTCACGGGCGAGGTTCAGCGCCCGGTTGACGGTGGTGCTCTTATCCTGGAAGCTCAGGGTGTCAAAGGCTGTCCTGATGTTGAAGTCCTTTAGTACCTTCGCGGTTGCCGTATCGCCGTAATGATAATAATCTCCCGCAAAGTAATATGCGGGTGTGAACAGCTTTGTCCGGCTGAATTCATCGAAATAGATGTCTGATCTCGTCCTGAACCTTCCGTAGAGGGAGTCGATGAAAAAAGAGAGATCGGATGTATTTAGCATGGTATAATTTGATCGGTAGAGGTCCATGCCTGACCTGCTGAGACCGAAGCCGGTGAGTTCGATGACCATTGTCTGTTCGCTGAACCTGTCGCGCCGGAAGGGATACTTTCTCTTCTCCTGCGGCACATTCTTTTCCTCTATGTCTTTGTAGGCAAAGCCGTTGAACAGCTGCAGGATGAGTCCGCTTTCATCACCGGTGACGGTCATATATCCGGAATCGGCATGGATGACTGCCGTGTTTCCTATGCCTTCCCTGTGGTCGTAGATGTAGATGCCTTCGAGCCTGTTGGTCTCGGGATCCTTGTCGGTGATCTTTATGCTGAAACCGTCTATCCCGTTATAGAAAGTGCCTGCCTGGATATTGAGTTCCGGTCTTTTGCGGCGGATATCGTGGAGGAGTGTCCGTGCTTTTCGGGTTGAGATTGGAAGCACGAAGTCGGCAAACAGAAACGAGGCTACGGCCAGGCATGATGCGAAGATGAATATGGGCAGCATGATGCGCTGCAGGGGCACACCGGAGGATTTTAGTGCCGTCAGTTCAAGGAATTCACCCAGGTTGCCGAAGGTCATCAGGGAGGCAAGCAGTATTGCAAGAGGAAGCGACAGGGGCACAAAAGTGAGGGAGAACTGGAAGAGCAGCTCGGCGAGTACCTTCAGTTCGAGGCCTTTGCCTGCGAGTTCATCGACATACATCCAGAGGAACTGGAGGATGAAGATAAAGAGCACAATGAAGAACGTCATGATCAACGGTCCGATGAACGATCTTAGCATGAACAGATCGATTTTCTTCATTGTCTGAGAGTGTGGTGCAAACGTACGTTAATTTTGAGAAAGATGCAACGATCTTTCACTCGGTCAGGCCCAATACCTTTCTCAGGTAGGATATCTGAGTGTCCCACAGGTCCTTTGCGTCATCCACCTCGTCTTCTTCGGCGTGATCGGTGATAAGCAGTGCGGTATCACCGGTCAGTTCATGGATCATGAGACGAAATTCAAAGAAGTTTGTTTCGGTGTCGGCGAAGTCGAGCCAGTTGAACCGCACAGACTTGTTTTCCCTGACGTAGATGAGGCGTGCCCGGGCTCCGGTCTTATCCCACCAGAAGGTATAGATGTCACCGTCGACGGTAACATTGTCAGCGAACCATTCGGCAAGGCCCTCGGGGGTGCTCAGCCTGTCGAAAAGTACGCGGGTGGGGGTGTTCAGGGTATATTCAATTTCAAATCTTGATCTCATGTGAGGGTGCGAGTGTGATGCAATATAAAAATAATAGCTGAATAGAAAAAGTTTGCCGGTCAAAATGAAAAAATATTTATATTTGCACCCGCGTTTTGACGGCGTCCCGATCATGGATCGGGAAGGTCAGGAGTTCAGTGAAATAGTTTTTGGCGAGATAGCTCAGTTGGTTAGAGCGTCCCGATCATGGATCGGGAAGGTCAGGAGTTCAGTGAAATAGTTTTTGGTGTCGCGATAGATCGGGACAGTTGGTTAGAGCGTCCCGATCATGGATCGGGAAGGTCAGGAGTTCAGTGAAATAGTTTTTGGCGTCGCGATAGATCGGGACAGTTGGTTAGAGCGTCCCGATCATGGATCGGGAAGGTCAGGAGTTCAGTGAAATAGTTTTTGGCGAGATAGCTCAGTTGGTTAGAGCGTCCCGATCATGGATCGGGAAGGTCAGGAGT
>JBAQCQ010000063.1:0-38468 GCA_049294275.1 Bacteroidales bacterium | reverse complement strand
GTTCGTCAGGGACGGGGAGAGTGAGGATCTCTTCTGTGCATTCCAGAAACAGAAACAGAAGGTCTTCAGGCTCAATGGCAAGGAGTACCCGCGATTGTCTGATCACGTGGGCAGGTTCCCCGTGGTGATGCTCTCACCTGCAGACAGCACACTCATAACAGGAGCCAGTGAGGAGCGCCGCCGCTTCGTCAACAAGCTGATCAGCCAGTATGACCAGGCCTACCTCGAAGCCCAGATGCGCTATAACAAGGCACTGCTGCAGAGGAATATGGTCCTTCGCGAAAACGGTCCCGATGCCGGCGGCATGCTCGAGATCTATGATCAGCAGATGGCAAATGAAGCACAAGTGATTTACGAGGCACGAAGGAAACTTACCGAAAACCTCCTCCCTCTCTTTTCGTCTTACTATGAAAAGATCTCGGGCAGCGCCGAGCAGGTTGATATAAGGTACCGCTCGCACCTGGGCAACGGCGACTACCTGCAGCAACTGTCCGATACCAGGGGCAGGGATTACGCCATGCAGTTTACCACCACGGGTATTCACCGAGACGACCTTATCTTCTCTATTGACGGACACCCGGCGAAGACAACGGCCAGCCAGGGTCAGCAGAAATCATTCATTGTGGCACTCAAACTGGCCAAGTTCGGACTAATAAGCAGGATGAACGGCTTCGCACCTGCTTTGCTGCTGGATGATATCTTTGACAAGTTTGACCAGAGCAGGGTGGAGGAGATAATAAGACTTGTTGGCTCTGGCGAGTTCGGGCAGGTGTTCATCACCGACACCCAGCAGGACCGTATTCACCGGATCCTTGACAACACGGGCGTCGATTTCCGCCTTTACCGCATTGGCCGAAAAGGGATAGAGGAGGAGATCACCAACGGGAAGGCGTGAGACAATGCGCAGAAACAAGACCATTACAATAGGCGAGGCACTTGCTGATCTCATCAGGGAATACAGGCTGGCCCCCGGGCTAAAAGAGGCCAGGGTGATAAATATCTGGGAGGGACTGACTGGAAAGGTGATCGCAGCCCGCACCAAAAAGATCTATATCAGGGATGGAGTAATGCATATTTACCTCACATCACCGGTTGTCAGAAACGAGCTGATGATGCTCCGCGAATCGCTGCGCAGCCAGGTCAACAGCAAAGCCGGGGAAGAGGTTGTCAGGGAGATTGTGATCCACTGATCAGTCAGCCATGTAATGATTTTTCCTGATGAAAATCATTCTGTTGTGCCCCTTGGAGGTAACGAAGTGATAGTCTTTCCCCCTGTAAACCAGGGTGGAGGTTGTTTCACGGATAGTAACAGCGATCTCAGCTTCAGGGTCATTGTGGATCAGGGCGTTGGCCATTAAGAAGACCTTTTCCGTACCGTCGCCGCGACCAAAATTCCAGACCTCATCAGGCTGGGCCATCCTGCCGGAATCATAAATTGATTTGTTCTTAAGTGTGCCGATGATCTCATAAATCTCATCAGCTGTTTTTCCCGCCAGTTGCATCAGGCATACGGGGTTTCTCTCGATGGCGGCCTTGACAAACGGCTTCCAGCTGGTCTGCCTCATGTCACGGTAGGCATAAAGGGTCAGGAGCGCCATCTCTGAGACACCCGAGAGATCGTTTATCTTCCTGATCACGTCGTCACGGCTGTCAGTTACACTTATTTCAGGGTGTGGTTCTGAAACAAACTCCCTTTCGTGGGACGGCAGCTTCGGTTCGGTCACGATGAAATCCCTGATATCAATGAACATTCTCTGCAGGCAATCATTGTGTTCCGTCGGGAAAAGTCTCGTAAATTCAGTTTCAGTAACACCGATATCGGCATCTTTGTGCCTTTTGAGAAAAGCCTCAACATCATTCAGCATAATCTTTCCCGGGATGGGATCCGGGAAGAGCTCCTCACTGTCTATCTCGTTGAGAAGTTTTTCGCGGGTTTCCTCATTCATGCTTGCCTTGGAGGAGTGCTCGTACTCAAACAGCTTCTCCAGGTGTATGTAATGGGTAGCCCCGGTCCGGTTATAGCTGTACTGAAAAAGACACTTATACTCTGACTTGAACCTGAGAAAGTTAATGAAAACACCGGGGGTCAGTGATGTCCTGACGAAAC
Organism: Bacteroidales bacterium; assembly: GCA_049294275.1. Lineage (GTDB taxonomy): Bacteria > Bacteroidota > Bacteroidia > Bacteroidales > VadinHA17 > SR-FBR-E99. Next base: position 36,361 of record JBAQCQ010000063.1, on the reverse strand, counting down.
TTCTGAGCTTCCCGGTGAATGCCAGGTAGGCCTCCCTGTCAATGGTGGCCGTACTGTAGACGGTATGGATATGACCAGTGATGTGTGAAACAATGTTTACCTTTTCGTTCTCGAGGGCTCTCCTGGCTTTTGCCGAGAGTGATGTGCCGTTGAACCACATGTTTTTGGTCATAATACGGCGGTTATTGGTAAGCAGGCCATCCTTCTCGTCAATGTAATTCTGTGAATGAAGGGGTGTGGCCATCATGAATATTTTCTCCAGGGGAATGCCGCCCACAACGAACATGGCTGCTGCATAGAGTGCAGCAAGGCTCACGCACTCTCCGGCGCCGGTAGTGAAATGCTCCCTGTGCCTGAAGGCCGTCATCGCTTCCACGGTCTCGGTCTTCCAGTAGGGTATGACATCTGAGTCATATTTGTCGAGACCGAAATGCCGCCGTATATCCATGCTGAAATAGTACTTGTCGCCCTCGTAGCCGAAGAGGGCATTGGACTGCCTGAGCAGGTCAGTGTCAAAGAAATCACTGAACCGGGCAATCTCCTTTTCCTTCTCCGTCAGGCCCCAGGTCTCCAGATCGAGATTAAATATGTAGTTATCAATGATATACTGCTTTATACGGTTGGCCCTGCTCACGAAATTCTTCCTGTGCATTTCGCTGAACCACGGGTCTTCGCGCCATTTCCAGATAACCGGAGACATAATATTTGCAAGGACCAGGGGGTAAAAGAGATCCGGAAAAATGAAGATCTCCATGTCTGAAAGAGTGTATGCCGAGGAGTACTTTTCAAGGGTCTTTTTGTCCGAAAAGTCTGGGGAAATAAAAGAAGTCATCTTATTTTTTTAGCTGAATTTTTAACCACCTTTTAATGCAGGTCAGAATATCTCGATTGACGAAAAGAAGAATCCTGCTTCCCTGAGTGCATTCTCCGGTGAGTCTGACCCGTGTACGGCATTCTTCTGGACGCTGGTTCCAAATGCAGCCCTTATTGTGCCCTGGTCAGCTTTCGTCGGATCAGTGCTGCCAATCAGACTGCGGAACTCATCAACGGCATTGTCGTGCCTGAGCACCATCACTATCACAGGTCCCGATGACATGAATTCAACAAGCCCCGGGAAAAAAGGCCTCTCACGGTGAACGGCGTAAAACTCCTCGGCCTGCTGACGGTTGATATGAAGCAACTTAAGCGCTGCGATTTTGAAACCAGCTTCATTAATCCTGGCAAAAATCTTTCCTGCATTGTTGCTTGCCATTGCATCAGGTTTGATAATGGAAAAAGTGATATCGTTATGCATAACTTAATGAAAATCGGGTTATTTGAACTGATTTTAAAAAAAACTTGTTATTTTTCTTACCTTTGTCGCCTTTAAAAGGATAACGCAGTGCCAGAGTTCGGTAAATATACAAAAGAATTAAAAAAACTGATTGACGGAGCAGATCATATTCTTCTGATCTGTCATATCAATCCTGACGGCGATGCCGTTGGGGCGATGCTGGCATTGAGAAGATGGATTCTCGCTCAGGGCAAGGATGCCGGAATGATCTCGCCGAATGCCCTTCAGAAGTTCCTGTTGTGGATGAATGATGTTGACAGGATTATCGATTTCCATCACAATATTGAGTCCGGAAGCAAGCTCATCAGGGAAGCCGACCTGATAATCATGGTTGATTTCAATTCTTCCTCCAGGATGGGTAAAGCTGAGCAGCTGGTGCTCGAATCAAAGGCAAAGAAGGTAATGATTGATCATCATCCCGACCCTGGGCAACTGGCTGACCTTATAATTTCCGATATGAGCAGGAGCTCCACATCCGAGCTTATTTACTTCCTGGTCAACGGAATGGAAGGGGAGGAGTTCAACGACAGCGAGTTCATCACGGCTGTATATGTCGGTATCATTACCGATACAGGCAATTTCGGGCATGGCTATTATACCGGTGACACGATGCGCACCGTAGGTCACCTCCTTGATATGGGTGTGGACAAGGAGAGGATATTCAACCACATCTTCAGCAATTTCTCTCCTGACCGTATTCGGCTGAAGGGATTCGCACTACACAGCCGAATGGTAGTCCACCCTGACCTGCATACGGCCTACATATGGCTGACAAAGGAGGACCTGGAGAGATTCAATCATGTCAAAGGTGACACCGAAGGGTTTGCAAATGTGCTTCTTACAATGAAGGGGATAGTGCTGTCTGTGCTCTTTATTGAGCGCACCGGCTTCGTGAAGATGTCGCTTCGTTCAAAAGGCAGCTTCAACGCCAACATACTTTCGCGCCAGTGCTTCAACGGGGGCGGTCACCGCAATGCCGCGGGCGGAGAGATGAAGGGAACAATACATGAGGTGGTGAACCATTTTGAGAATACACTTCCCTCTTACAGGAACGAACTGGAAGAGGCGGCGTCAGAGATGATAAAATGAAGACAGTTGTTACGATACTGATACTCATATTCCTCTCCGGCTGCCAGAACAAGCCTGACAGCAGGAGCTCTTTAAAACCCCGGACGGAATCGGAACTGATTGATCTCAACAGATCTCTGATAACACAGGACCGCGGGGTCATCACCGAATACCTGAACAAAAATCCCAATACCTTCAGCGAAACCAACACCGGCATGTGGTACCACGTACTTTCGGAAGGACAGGGAGAAAAGGTGAAAACGGGCGACAATGTCACATATGACTATGAATGCACACTCCTTGACGGCAGCCCCTGCTACAGCGGGTCACAGACCATCAGGGTGGGATATTCCGGTGCCGAAAGAGGGGTGACGGAAGGACTTCAGATGATGACCAGGGGGAGTGACTACATGTTCATCATTCCGCCCTATCTTGCTTATGGCCATACCGGTGACGGTAACAGGATCCCCGGAAGGGCTATCCTTCTGTACAGGATCAGAATCAAGGAAATCAATTAGTTTGGAACGATATTTGAGGGATCAGGGGGAATGAAGATTGAAACCATGAAAAAAATTCTTTATACGGCAGTGCTCACAACACTTGCTGTAATCACAGTGGCATGCAATCCGGCAAAGAAATACGAGGAGGAGGAGAAGAGCCAGATCGCTGATTTCATAGCAAGGCATAATATCACAGTAACTCCTGATCCGAGCGGACTCTATTACATGGAGACCCTACCCGGTACCGGAGACCTTATCAACACAGGTGATTCGGTGGGTGTTTACTATACCCTGTTGTTCCTGAATCTTGAGGAAGTACAGTCCAATAAAGAAGAGACCACCCCGTACAGGTTCAGGGTGGGATCTTATGAACTGATTGAAGGGTGGGCCATCGGACTGACCAAGATGAAGCTCGGGACAAAGGCCCGGATTCTGATGCCTTCAAGCCTGGCTTATGGAAGCATGGGTTACGGATATTATGACTACTACGGAAACTATTATACAATAATTCCGGGTTATACGCCTCTGCTTTTTGATCTGGAGGTGGTGGAACTTACCAGAGCCAAAAAGTAATGAATGCGCCGGATCACGGCGCATTGTTTTTACTGCTTCAGTACGACCGATTCACCGGTGAGGTTTATCTTTTTGAGGGCTTCGGTGTATCTTTTCCAGCTTCCGTCAAGGAAACCGCTTATCATCTTTTCAGCCTCTTCGATGGCTGCCACAGCATCGGTCATTCCTCTCTCTTCCTGTTGGGAAGGCACCCCTGAAGCCAGCAGAATCGAGCGGTAACCGTTGATCCGCGACACCATTCCGCCCTGCCTCCTTCCAAAAGCCTCGTCAAGCTTTTCAAGTTCCTCTTTGACAGTCTTATGCAATCCTGACATTGCCTCTGCGAAGCCGGGGTTACTTTTTATGAGCTCATCACTCTTCGCAAGGCTCTCCCTTACACCACTGATCGCCTTAAGCTTTTCGTTAAGATCATTGATCCTCATACCAAATTTTTCAGCCCTCTCAAGGTTTCTTCTGAGTGCCTCCGTGTCCGGGGCGGTCATCCGCGGGTCAGCATTCACCCTTATTCTGGTGTCTGCGGTATCACTCTCTTTTTTCAGTGTGACCGTGTAATTGCCCGGGATGACCATTCCTCCGAAATTCCTTGAAAATCTTGCCCTGGGGTCCTGGAGTTCCTGGCCGGAGGGGTATGTTGCCTGTGGCAGGGCATTCCGGTCAAAACGCCAGGCAAACCGGTTGAACCCCCTGGCAGCATCCAGTTCTGTAGTCTTCACGGTCTTCCCGGTTTCGTCCTTAATGTCAACCATAACTTTCCCCGGCTCTGAGGTGAAGAACGAGATCATTGCCCCCGGCTCCCTGTTCTCTCCGCGGAACATGGCATCACCGTAAAAATAGTATCCGGGCAGGTTCTTAGTCGATGCCATCCATGCCTCTGGCGTCTCAAAGGCCGTCAGCCTGCTTTTCAGCAGTTTGTCGCCGGCGGATGCCAGTGCACGCAGCGGACGTATGTCGTCAAGCACCCACAGGGCGCGGCCGAATGTACCGATGACAAGGTCATGCTCACGCGGCTGGATAACCATGTCATAGGTTGAGACGGTGGGATAGCCGCTGGTCCACCTGTTCCAGATTTCCCCTCCGTCAAAGGAGACATACAGGCCGTACTCGGTCCCGGCGAACATCAGCCGGGGCTCGACGGGATCCTGTACAAAGCAGAGAACATAACCCGACACATCAGTATCGTCAATAATGCGTTGCCAGCTCCTGCCCAGGTCCTTTGTCCGGAAGAGGTAGGCGGCATTGTCACCCTGTCTGTAGTCATTTACTACGGCAAAGGCCTCTTCAGGGTTAAATGCCGAAGCAGTTATCTGAGGCACCCATGCGTTGCGAGGCATTCCCTTGATCCCTGGTGCCCGGTTTTCCCAGCTCTTCCCGCCGTCACTGGTAACCTGAATCATTCCGTCGTCAGTGCCCGCCCAGATGATGTTGTTACTGACAGGACTGGGGGAGATGGTTATAACTGTGCAGTGGTTCTCGGCACCGGTAGCCTCGCGGGTAATGCCCCCGCTCTGATCCTGGTTCTGCTTCTCCGGGTCATTGGTCGTGAGATCAGGAGATATTTTCGTCCACGTATCGCCCCTGTCAGTGCTCTTATGCAAATACTGGCTGCCGAAATAGATAGTGTTTCTGTCAAACGGATCCTGCGCAAGGGCTGAGTTCCAGTTGAACCTCAGCTTCTCATTCCCGTCAGCGACAGGCCTGATGCTCTTGTTCCATCCTGTGGTCACGTCAAACCTGCGCAGCGATCCTCCCTGCGACTGTGCGTAGCAGTATCGGCTGTCACCGGGAACAGGCATGGCGTCAAAGCCGTCGCCGCCCATCAGGAACTCATACATCTCATTTATCAGCGGACCGCTGTGCCACGAATATGCAGGCCCTCTCCAGGAGCCGTTGTCCTGGAGTCCGCCGTAGATGTTGTAGGGCACCTCGTTGTCAACGTTTACGTGGTAGACCTGGCCCAGGGGCAGGTTCCCGATGTGACGCCAGGTGGCGCCCTTGTCGTAAGTGATGCCCATGCCTCCGTCATTGCCGTCGAGCATGCGGTCAGGATTGCGGGGGTCAATATACCATGCATGGTGATCGGGATGGACCGATTCTGCCGTTTTCAGGTCAAAGGTCATGCCGCCGTCTTCGCTAACGTTTACACCTGAGAAGAGAGTATAGATCCTGTTCTCATTATGCGGGTCGACATAGATCTCAGCATAATAAAAAGGCCGGTTGCCTATGTTCCGCTCGCCCCGCTTCTCCCAGGTTATGCCACCGTCAGTGGAGCGGTATATGGCCGAGGGCTTTGATTCGACGTACAGGTATACAACATCAGGATTGGATGCAGCAATGGCAATGCCCATGCGACCCTTTTCCTCCGGAAGGCCCTGAGTGATTTTTGTGAAGGTTTCTCCACCGTCACGGGTGAGCCACAAACCCGATCCTTCGGACGATGACCTGAAGAACCAGGGCCAGCGCTGATGATCCCACATTGCAACGAAGATTTTTCCGGGGTTTGACGGATCCATCACCATGTCTGCAACCCCTGATGTCTCATTGGTAAAAAGAAGCCTATGCCAGGTGCGACCTCCGTCTTTTGAACGGTAAAATCCCCTCTCGGTATGCGGAGCCCAGGGATTGCCGATTGCACCGGCGTAGATGATGTCAGGGTTGACCGGATCAATGATGATCCTGTGAATATATCTCGTGAGTTCCAGACCCATGCACCTCCAGGTCCTGCCACCGTCGGCGCTCCTGTAGATGCCGTATCCGCCTGTCACACTGTTACGCGGGTTGCCTTCGCCGGTGCCTGCCCATACAATGTCAGGCCTCAGCGGGTCAACGGCAAGAGCCCCAATGGAGGCCACGGCCTCATTGTCAAAAACAGGGGTGAAGGTTGTGCCAGCATTGACGGTCTTCCAGAGCCCGCCGGAGGCAGTGCCAACGTAGAAGACGTTTTCATTTCTCGGATCGGTGGCAAAGGCGGTGACCCTGCCGCTCATTCCACCGGGGCCTATGTTGCGGGGTTGGATGCTGTTGAACAGCGACATGTCGGTCTTTTGTCCGGCAAGCACGACTGTAACCAATATCAGCAGGACAGTTGCAAGTGTTCTTGGGATCATCTCGGTATGATTTTACGATCCCAATTTAGCCAAATAATTCAATTGCAGAGGAGCCTGCACGACTGTTTTACAATATCAATGTGTCAGGCCATAAGGAGAAAAACGGCCGGCCTTTTGTCAAGGCGCGGGATGGCCTCACGCCAGTCGGCAACTGTCTTTGTGCAAATCTCTTCGCTCTCCAGGGTTATATCTGTTGCAATGCAGAGGCGTGTCGACAGCCTGCAGATGGCAAGGATGTCTTCCAGCATCTTAACGTTCCTGAAAGGCGTCTCCATGAAGATCTGTGTCTGGCCGCCTGCAGACCTCTTTTCGAGCTCCCTGATGGCTTTCTGTCTGGCGGGCCTGTCCACGGGCAGGTACCCGTGGAAAGCGAACGACTGCCCGTTCAGTCCCGATGCCACCAGCGCCAGCATAACAGATGAGGGTCCGGTGAGGGGAATGACCCTGATCCCCCTGCGGTGTGCCTCAGCGGCGACTCTGTTCCCGGGGTCGGCCAGTCCCGGCATACCGGCCTCACTCATTACACCTGCATCAGCGCCCCCTTCGACGCGTGCAAAGAAATCATCAAGGCCGGCCGGATCTGCATGTTTGCCTATCGGATAAAAGAGAGCCTCATCAACCGGAAAAATCCTGTCTGCACTCCTGAGGTACCTGCGGGCGCTGCGGACATCCTCAACTGCAAAGATCCTCAGTGAAACTGTCACCTCCCTGGTCCCGGAGGGTATGGTAAGAGTGTGGTCGCTGTTGCCGAGTGTGACCGGTATCATATAAATTTTTCCGCTCATCTGCTGCACTTTAAGTAACTGTAAAGATATGCAAATAGCCGCCAGCGAAGCTAAAGTGATTCCTTATATTGTTCTTCTCTCATTTTCGGGTTATGTTTGTAATTCGATTTGCGAGACAATGAAAATCACCTTTCTGGGAACCGGAACATCGCAGGGCGTGCCTGTAATTGCTTGTGAATGTGCTGTATGCCAGTCTGCTGATCCGATGGACAAGCGACTCAGGGCTTCCCTGATGGTTGAGACGGCTGCAAACACCATCGTGATAGATGCAGGACCGGACTTCAGACAGCAGATGCTTAATGCAAAGGTGAAGAAGCTCGATGCAATCCTCCTTACCCATGAGCACAAGGACCACATTGCCGGAATGGATGACCTCCGGGCGTTCAACTACAAGAGCCAGGCAGCCATAGACATATATGCTGAAGAGAGAGTGCAGGGCGCAGTCCGGAAAGAGTATGCCTACGTCTTCTCGGAGAACCACTACCCGGGTGTGCCGAGAATGGAACTGCATAACATCGATAATTATAAACTCGAACTTAAGGGCGATGTTATAACCCCGCTGCGCGTCTTCCACTACCGGCTGCCTATTTTTGGCTTCAGGATCGGAGACATGGCTTATATCACTGACGCCAATTACATCCCCGAAGAGACCAGGGAGCAGCTGATAGGTGTTAAGTATCTGGTGATTAATGCTCTGAGAAAAGAAAAGCATATTTCTCACTATAGCCTCGGTGAAGCGTTGGGACTGATCAGGGAGGTATCACCGCGGAAAGGCTATATAACTCATATAGGCCATCAGATGGGAAAACATGCCGAAGTAAACAGGGAACTGCCGGTGAATGTCACACTGGCATGGGACGGCCTGGAGGTGGTCTGCGAAGAATAAGACTATTTCTTTTTGAATTTGTAAAGTTTCTTCTGGTATTTTTTAGAGAAAAAATACTTGTTGCGTCCCAGTTGTGAAGTGTCAATGTAGGAGTTTTTCCGCGCAGCTTTGTAGGTGCTCTTGCTGGTGGATGCACAGGAGGGCATCAGCATTATTGCCGAGAGAACAAGTATTAATAATGTAATGCATTTGTTGTTAGCCCTTCTCATCAGTCTCCGATCAACTAATTCCTAAAAGTAAGAATAAAAATGTAAGCATACCAAAAGTCTTAAACAATTTCCCTTAAAAGGTTCAATCACTGTATCTCTCCTTTTATTTTCAGATACAATATCTTAAATTGCACTCCCGTACAGGCGGAAAGCTCAATATCAGATTAAACTCATATGTGCACGTTTAGGTTTCGGATTTGTCTCTTTTTTTTCATTCTCGTCCTTCCTGTTTCAGGCCAGTCGCTTGAAAACCTCGGAATTACAAGGGATAACGGAGCAAGCGCAGTCTCACTGCTCCTTGATGACAGCACCATGGTCAGCCTTAAGGCGTCTAAACCCCTTTTCAGCTTCAGACTTGACGGGGTCTACTTTGAATCTGATGATGTGCCGGCCGGTCTTACCGGAAGCCGTTTCGTGCAGATATACCCCGGCGGGGCAGAGGCAGCATACACTCCACGCGGGGGTTCCCATCCCGGTTTCCTGGCCGAGATGGTCTTCCGCAACAACTGGAGTGACACCATCACAATAAGTGATGTGGTGCCCTTCGGTGAAAAAGACAACAACGCATATATAACAGGACATGGTCCCGGCAACCTTGCAAGGGCAAACCTTTTTCTTCCGGGAAAGAGCCCGGTACGAGTCATCCTTCCTGACAATGCCTGGGAGATGGGGTTCACAACCTTTGATGCCGTTGACGGACTTTCAGTAAGCGCAATAGCGCGGCGTGACCGGACAGACAGGGGCACTGTGCGGAGATATGAGACCATACTTCCGCCGGGAGCATCGGTGACGTACAATATATGGGCTGACCTTTACAGGGGTAACTGGCAGGATGGTTTAAAGCTTATGTTCGCGGATCGCCGGCTCTACGACCTGGAGAAATTTGACGATAACCTCTATGAGCGAGATGATCTGAAGTGGATACGCAGCAGCTATCTGATGATCCTTCAGATGGCATGGGACAGGGAGTTCTATGGCCGTTTTGACGGCGAGTCAGGTTTCAGCGACTTCCTTGCGGAATACAACAGGTTGTTCGGCCATGTGGATGTATACGGGATATGGCCAACATGGCCCAGGCTGGGCCTGGATGAAAGAAACCAGTGGGACCTCTACAGGAACCTCCCGGGAGGGACGGAAGAACTGAGACGCATCAGCCGCCAGGCAAAGGCTGCCGATTGCCGTTTTTTCATAGCCTATAATCCCTGGGACAAGAGCACCAGGGAAGAAGATCACCTTAGAGGCATGGCTGAAATTATAGCTGCAACCGAGGCTGATGGAGTGGTACTTGACACTGAAGGAAGGTCCTCTGCTGAACTTCAGAACGCTGCCGATACTGTCCGGAGAGGAGTGGTGATGTATTCCGAGGGTATGCCGGTTATAAAGGATATGCCGGGCATTGTAGCCGCCAGGGTGCACAACGCCCTGTTTCTTAGCCCGGAACTGAACCTCAATAAGCTCATCAGGCCTGACTTTGCCATCTTCCGCGTGGCGGACGTTGGTGAGGATCTGCTGCACCGCGAGATATCCGTCGCTTTCTTCAACGGCTACGGGACCGAACTAAACATGTTCAGGCCGGGAGGACGCGGTGAGGAATACAGGGACGACCTTGAATACCTTGCTGAAACAACATACCTGCTGAGAAGAAACAGTGACACATTCCTCGATACCACATGGACCCCGCTGGTAAAGAGCGCCGCGGACAGGGTGTATGTCAGCCGGTGGAATTCCGGAGACAAAACTGTCTTTACCGTTCTGAATATGGACTACCGCGGATACAACGGTCCGCTCTTCGCCCCGGGAGACACCGCAGGCAGCCACCTTGTGTCACTGTGGAGGCATGAGGAGATAATACCGTCACTCATCAACGGGGAGCTGATGGCACCGGTACAGACACCGGGTTGGAGCCAGTCTGACAACGGTACGAGGAAGGAGGGGTCGATCGACTGCATCGCCATGTTGCCCTCGCTGATAAAGGCGGGAATAAAAGGCAACAGGCTACACCTGGCTACAGCAACGGGGGGAACCATTCTTTTAAGCAGGGGTGCCCCCGGCTACTCAAACAAGCCTGTCGAAATAGCTGCACCTGCCGATACGGCATTGGCTGTGGACGCACTCTTCGGCATTGAGGGAGAGAAAATTGTCATTGAGCTGATCGATGAAAAGGGACAGCTGCTGGATGAAAGAGTGGTGAAGCCGGAAAAGGGAAGGCCATGGCTCGTTTCAGAGACTGTGCGTACGGCACCCGCCACCGGGATACCTGAAGGAATGGCACTGGTGCCTGCAGCCACAATTACCTGCAGGCTGAATGTTTCAGATGATTTTGTTCCTCATCCATCTGCTGGCAGCGAGCTTACGTTTGTTGCAGACAGCTTCCTGATCGACAGGTACCCGGTGACAAATGCAGAGTTTCTTAGGTTCATCAGGGAGACAAGGTACATCCCGGAAGATACGACAAACTACCTGAGACAATGGGTGAGAGGCATGCCTGTCAGCGGACAGGAACGCTATCCTGTTGTCTGGGTGAGTCTTGAGGATGCCAGGGCCTATGCCCGCTGGGCAGGCAAGCGGTTGCCAACGGAGGCTGAGTGGCAACTGGCCGCTCAGGGTACCGACGGTCGCGAGTGGCCCTGGGGAAATGAGTTTCATGCCACCAAATGCAACAACGGCTTTGGCCGGCCGACCCCGGTCGATGCCTTTCCGAAGGGCGAGAGCCCTTACGGTGTGGCTGACCTGGTGGGTAATGTGTGGCAGATGACCGGCGACATATGGTCCAATGGAGCATACTATTTCAATATCATCAGGGGTGGCAGCTATTTCAATCCTGAATCGAGCTGGTGGTATGTGCGGGGAGGACCTCAGCCGCTGAATATAACACAGCTGCAATTGTTGGTATCACCCGGCTATGACCGCAGCTCAACCGTGGGGTTCAGATGCGTTAAGGATTTGTAGGTCAGGCAATAGGCAGTAGGTAATAGACAGAAGTGTTGGCAATGGCAGGCAGATGACCGCAAGACCGCCGGACAGAAAGACCTTCTGACATTCGACTTCAGACTTTCCGTGCCCCGTCACCTATGCCGGGAAGATAGAAGTCGGCAACCAGACCCGTTTTGGCGGTGTAGATCTCACCAAGTTTCTTGATGAAATTCTCAACATGCTCACTCTCAACAATAGAGACGGTGCATCCTCCGAAACCTGCCCCTGTCATCCTGGTGCCGGTAACTCCCGGCAGCCTGCGGCCTTCATAGACAAGGGTGTCAAGCTCAATACCAGTTACCTCATAATCATTGCAGAGTGAGTCATGCGACTCATTCATCAGCCTGCCGAGAAGGTCAATGTCATCTGCTTCAAGTGCCTTTATTGCTTCGAGGGTCCTCCCGTTCTCGGTGACGACATGCTTTGCCCTTTTCCTGACCACAGGGTCAGGTATGTACTCATCAAGCATCCGGAGATCGTCTGCTGTGAGCTGGCTGAGGTTTCTTACGGGGTAATGCTCAGAGACAAGTTCCAAGGCCTTCCCGCACTCCGCACGGCGTTCATTGTACTTTGAGTCGGTGAGTCCCCTGCGCTTATTCGTGTTTGTGATAACCAGCCTCCTGTCACCGAGTTTCACAGGCGCATACCTGTACTCGAGCGTGTCACAGTTCAGGTTAATGGCATGGTCCTTTTTCCCGAAGCCGACAGCGAACTGGTCCATAATGCCGCAGTTCATGCCCACGAAGCCGTTCTCGGCCTTCTGGCTCATCTTAACCATCTCCATCATATCCAGTCCCGAGCCTGTAAGGTAATTCATGGCAACAGCTGTAACCATCTCGATCGATGCCGAGGAGGAGAGCCCTGCGCCGTTGGGGATGTCGCCGTAAAAAAGCATCTCCATACCATGGGCATGAATGCCCTTGCGGGCATATTCATTAATGACACCGATGGGATAATTCGTCCAGCTTTTCGGTATCGGGAGATAGTTTAAGGCAATCAGCACCACAACCTCACCTTTGAAATTGAGGCTGTTCAGCTTAATCTCAGAGCCGCCTGAGATCCTCACCAGCAAAGTTGTTCCGAAGTCGAGTGCACACGGGAAGACATATCCCCCGTTGTAGTCGGTATGCTCACCAATCAGGTTCACCCTGCCCGGCGAATAAAAAAGGACAGGCTCATTTGCCCTGTCCCCGTAAAGTTTAAAGAATGCCTCGAGAAGAAAGTGTTGATCGGCTTTCATACCTTGAGCTTTTTCTCAATTTCGTTTATTTGGTTTCTGAAATGACGGTCGGTATCAATGAGGTTGTTTACGGTCTTGCAGGCATGCAGTACGGTTGCATGATCCTTGCCGCCGATTGAAGAGCCTATGCTTGCCAGCGAGGCTTTGGTGAGGCTCTTGGAGAAATACATCGAGACCTGTCTCGCCTGCACTATCTCCCTCTTGCGGGTCTTGCCCTGCATCAGGTCGACGGGGATCTTGTAGTACTCGCATACAACCTTCTGGATGTAGTCGATGGTTATCTCCCTCCTCTGGGTGTTTACCAGCCTGTCAACCATCTGGCGGGCCAGCTCGAGCGTCACCTCCTTGCGGTTGAGGGTAGACTGTGCATAGAGCGAGATGAGTCCTGATTCAAGCTCCCTGATATTCGAGGCGATGTTCTCAGCCAGGAACTCAAATATCTCGTCAGGCAACTCGATACCGTCGTTGTAGGCCTTTTTCCTGAGAATTGCCAGCCGGGTCTCGAAATCAGGCTTCTGCAGATCTGCCAGCAGACCCCATTTGAAGCGCGACAGGAGCCTCTGCTCCATCCCCTGCAACTCCACGGGGGGCTTGTCACTTGTCAGTATGAGCTGCTTGCCCGACTGGTGGAGGTGATTGAATATGTGGAAAAAAGTATCCTGCGTCTTCTCCTTACCTGCAAACTCATGAACGTCATCAATGATCAGGACGTCTATCATCTGGTAGAAGTGGAGGAAGTCGTTCTTGTTGTTGTTCCGTATCGACTCGACAAACTGCGTCTGGAACTTGTTTGCGTTGACGTAAAGCACGATCTTGTCGGGGAACTTCTCCTTGACAAGGATCCCGATGGCCTGCACCAGATGGGTCTTCCCGAGCCCCGAATCACCGTAGATCATAAGGGGATTGAAGGCAGTGCCTCCGGGATTATTCCCTACGGCTATACCTGCAGAGCGTGCCAGCCTGTTGCATTCCCCTTCAATAAAGTTGGCAAAAGAGTAATCGGGATTTAGCCTGGGGTCAAAATGAAGCTTCTTAATGCCGGGGATAATGAACGGATTCCTGATGGCAGGCTGGGTGACCTCAAATGGCACCTGCATAGGCTTGTTCTGAAGATCGGTTTTGTTCCTTGAAGGATACCTCACGGTGTAAGGCTTCCCGTTGGCATAAGCCGAATTCTCCATGATGATGTTGTACTCAAGCTTGGCTTCGTTGCCAATCTCGCGCCTGAGGGTCTTGCGGAGGATATCAATGTACTGCTCCTCAAGATATTCGTAAAAAAACGGACTTGGCACCTGGATTGTGAGGATATTCTTTTCGAGCCTGAGAGGTACAATGGGCTCGAACCATGTTTTAAAACTGGCCGAAGGAATAATGTCACGAATTATTTCCAGACAGTTATTCCAAACCTCATCGTGTGATTTGTTCATTCAGATTGAAATTAAAAAAACCGATTTTATTTTCAGGTGCTGAAACCCGGGACAATATTTGTAAAAAAAAAGGTAAAAAAAAAAATTATTTTCGCTTGACTTTTACATTTATTCTTTACTGATATGAGCATCAGGTCCTTATATTGACGAACGTTCGTCAAAAAAAATAAATATCTGACAGTCAGTATTTTAAAGCAAAGAATATGGATGCCAACGGGTTATATCAAAGAAGATAAGGTGGTCTTTTTATTTAAACCTGAAGAGGCTCCGGAGGGAGGGACCGCAACGGCATGATTCAATAATGTTTAGCACTATTGGGACAAATCACTCGGCTTTTTTGCCAAAAAGGGAGAAGTGGACATATTTCTTCGGATTCTCCTTCATATCCTGCAGCAGAAGATCGAGATTGAAGAGCGTATTGCTTAGGTTGGTGTAAAGACTGTCGTTTGTCACAAGTTTCCCGGCTGATCCTTCTCCCTGACTTATGCCTTTAACTATCAGGTCAAGGTTTTCCAGTGAATTGCGGAGCGATGCAAGGGCTGTGCCCAGATCGGCCGCAGCCAGGGCTACGGAGATCTCACTGACATTCTTCAGCGTTGAGTCAAGAGCAGGCCCGTTGGCTGACAACATGGCTGTAAATGCTTTCAGATCATCAATGGAGGCTGCCAGCTCATCCTTTTTGCTGTCAGAAATCTCCCTGATGCCGGCAGTTATGCTGCTGACATCTGCCACTGCCGACTTTAGATTGGCAGTCATCTGAGGAGTGAAGATATCATTGAGTGATGAGACAACCGAATCAAGCTTGATTATCATGTTGGTAATATTCCCCTCGAGCGGAGTAAGGGTCTGGCTGAGCCTGTCGATAATGGATGTAGCCACGTAACTGTCGAGCGTATCATGATTATGAAGCATCTCACTGCTTCCACCCATACGCAGTACCACCTTCATCCCTGCAATGAGGGTGGCAGTGGTTATCTCAGCCCTGGTATCCGATGGGACCTTGAAGTTCCTGTCGACCGACAGGGAGACTAGGATTTGTCCGGAACCGTCATTGATCAGCCGGATGTCCTGCACAACCCCTGCCTGGTAGCCGTTAATCTCCACCGGGCTCGACTCTGTCAGGCCTGCAATATTGTTGCAGACGATATGGTAGGTGTCGGTGCTGGTGAAGAGGGTAGTGCCCTTGAGAAAGTTGAAAAGAAGTATGAAAGCGCCGATGGTTATCACCGCTACAGCTCCTACTTTGACCTCATGAGATATCTTCATACGGTTGTTACTTTTGTTTTTTTGCCTCTACAGCCTCTCTGAGAGGCATTGTTTTACCGTTTCTGACGGCAATCACGAAAGCATCAGGAAACCTCAGGATAAGTGTTCTCCTGTACTTTACCGCATCAACATAAACGGGAAATTTGCCGGCAGCGTACTTGACCCGCTCCCCGTCTTCAATTCTTGTCACCGTTTCAATACCCCTCAGAAGCAACTGATCCATCTCCCTGTTCCTGGGCATCGCTGATACCTGCACCATGAAATAGATGTCATCTGCCGTTGCTTCTCTTGCTGACGGGGCTGAAACCTGGACGGCGGCCCGGGTTCCTGAAGCTGACTGTGCGGGAGACTGTGCCGGTTGCTGTGAAGTATTTTGTGC
Source organism: Bacteroidales bacterium (assembly GCA_049294275.1). GTDB lineage: Bacteria > Bacteroidota > Bacteroidia > Bacteroidales > VadinHA17 > SR-FBR-E99. Next base: position 20,618 of record JBAQCQ010000063.1, on the reverse strand, counting down.
AGGTGACTGTGCCGGCAGAGAAGTGCTATCTGTTACTTTGGCTGTAACGACAGGCTTGACAGCGCTGTCAGCCACCGGTTTGACCGAGTCGCCGGTATCCTGTCTGCCGGCAGTGTCAGTCACCGGTTTGCCCAGGCTGTCGTCCTTTGCATCACCACTGTTCTCTGAAACCTGTGCCAGCCGCGCTGAGTTGCCGGGTTTTACTCCGGAGCGGTTGTCTATAGTCTGCCTGTAATCCCTGAATGCCCTGAAAATGGCAGATGCCAGGTAATCCTGCCCCTGGGCTGAATTGAGATACTTCTCCTCTTCAGCGTTGGAAATGAATCCAAGCTCGATAAGCACCGAGGGCATGGTCGTTCTCCACAGAACAACAAACCCCGCCTGTCTCACACCTCGGTCCTTCCTTCCAACCCTGTCCCTGAACTGATTCTGAACCATGGTAGCAAATTCGGTACTTTGTTTGAGGTAGGTGTTCTGCATTAGCGAAAAAATTATATAGGACTCCACAGAGTTCGGGTCAAAGCCTTCATACTTCGTCTCATAGTCCTTTTCAATGGTGATCACCGAGTTTTCCTTCATGGCCACCTGCAGGTTGGCCTCATCCATCGTCTGACCGAGGACATATGTTTCTGCACCCGAGAAACGCTTGTCTGTCATCGCATTTGAGTGGATTGAGATAAAGAGGTCGGCCTTATGTTTGTTGGCTACCTCTGCCCGTTCGGCCAGTCCGGGGAAGCTATCGTCATCCCTGGTATATACTACCTTTACATCTTTAAGGTTCTCGCTAATGTACCTGCCGGTTTTGAGTGCAACAGCCAGGTTAATATTCTTCTCCTTTGAGAAGGCGCCTACTGCCCCCGGGTCTTTTCCGCCATGACCTGCATCGATCACAACCACCCATTCATTTTCTGCCGGAAAGGGCTGTGACCAAAGGGCTGCTGGCATGGTAATTGCTGCCAGTGAAAAGGCGCATATCAGGATATCTCTTAACCCTCTTATTTTGGTACTATGCCGCATTACTGCCTTGAGAATTTTAATTAGTTTTGTCGCTGGCATGCCCGTTATGCACAACAACCACGCAAAAATAGCATTTAACTTGCATTTTCATGCACAAAGATTGATTGTGACAATTTTCATGCCGGCTCTCCTTTCTGCGGCCTTGAATGCACAGGAGCCGGTAAGACCGGGGGCCGTTCCGGCTGTCGTGCCTGACACTCTTGCTGGCGTTCCCGGCGACACCCTGCCGTTTTTCATGCCCGGTATTTCCGGGATCCGTGGCGACAGCCTGGCTGCCGCTCCCTTTATGATTGGAGACTCACTGTTTACTGACAATCTTATACCGCAGCAGGACACCGCCGGCGGGAAGCTCCCGCTGATAATCTCCCCTGATGCAGTTGACGAGCCCATAGTCTATAATGCCGACGGATACATGAAGACCGATCTGCGGACAAGGAAGGTGAGCCTGGTACAGAATGCCAGGGTCACCTATGGTACAATTGAACTGACCGCTGACTCCATCGTTCTTGACATGGAGACCGGCTCAGTCTATGCCACCGGCAGGATAGACTCAACCGGTAAAATGGCCGGCAAACCCATATACAAGGACGGTTCCGAGGAGTTTGAATCGAAGGAGCTGACCTACAATTTCAAGTCGAAAAAAGGTGTGATCAGCAATGTCACCACGGAGCAGGAGGGAGGATTCCTCCAAAGCCTCACAACCAAGCGGCATGAGGATGGCACCCTTCATGTAAACCGCAGTAAGTTCACAACCTGTGATGCAGAGGAACCTCATTTCTACCTTGCACTTCCGCGAGCCAAAGTCTATCCGGGCGAAAAGATTGTTTCAGGCCCGGCGTACATGGTGGTGGCTGATATTCCGCTTCCCCTCATCCTGCCTTTCGGATTCTTCCCGGTCCAGCAGAAGAGAGCTTCCGGGATCGTGATGCCAAAATACGGGCAGGAGGCACGCAGGGGTTACTTCCTTTCAAACGGCGGATATTACTTCGCCCTGAGTGACTATTTTGACCTGAAGCTGACGGGAACCATTTATACAAACGGAACATGGCTTGCCGATGCAGGCACTACCTACAGGCTCAGGTACCGGTTCTCAGGCTCATTTGCCTTCAGCTATGCAAATAACATCACCAGCTACAAGGGACTGCCTGACTATGGCAAGACAACAAACTACCGGATTGGCTGGTCGCACTCACAGGATGCAAAGGCAAACCCCGGCTCACGCTTCTCCGCGAGTGTCAACATGAGCTCCAGCGGGTACGACAGGAACAACAGTTATGAGGTCGCTGACCATGTTACAACCACAAGGCAGTCGAGCATCAGCTATTCAAAGAACTGGGAAGGGACACCGTTCAGTTTCTCCACCAGCCTTAACCAGTCGCAGAACGTGCAGAACAAGACGATGATGCTGAACCTCCCCAAGGCCAGCCTGACCGTAGCGCGCATATACCCTCTCAAACCCAAAAAACTGGTAGGAAAACCCAAATGGTACCATGACCTCACCACACAATACACGGCATCCCTCGATAACAAGATCGACACCTACGACAGTCTCTTCTTCACCAGCGCGATGTGGAAGAACATGAAGACAGGGTTCAAACATGAAATACCGTTAAGCCTTCAGATAAGGCCATTCAATAATTTCTCCATCTCTCCCTCGTTTCGCTACACGGGGGTTCTCTACACCCAGCAGATTGAGAAGAGATGGGACCCGGACTACTATGATGCAATGCGAGGCAAGGTGGTACCGTCGGTCTTAAATGACACCATCAGAGGCCTGACCTACGGACAGGCCCTTGTCCCTGCAATAAGTGCCTCCTTCAACCCTTCGGTATATGGTACTTTCCAGTTCACAAAGAAAGGATCGAAAATTGAGTCGATAAGACATGTGATGAAGCCCTCGATCGGATTCTCCTGGTCTCCCGAGTCCGAACAGCTCTCGAGCGACATGTACAAGACCGTGCAGTCTGACACCCTCGGAAACACGAAGGAGTATTCCATCTATGAAGGAAGCATCTACGGCACTCCGTCGGCAGGAATGCGTTCAGGGTTAGTGACACTGGGACTATCCAACATATTGGAGGCAAAGGTGTTCACAAAAAATGACACGACGGGGAAACCAAAAAAGATAAAACTTATTGAGAGTTTCTCACTCAATACCTCCTACAACATTTTCTCCGACTCGCTGAACTGGTCGCCGGTGAGCATGTCTTTTCGGACCACACTCGCCGAGAACATAAATCTCCAGGCAAACAGCACCTTCAATCCCTACGCTATCAATGATAAGGGAGTCACAATCTCCGAAGCTGCAGTGACCAATGGACAGGGGCTGGCCAGGATGACCAACCTGAATGCGAGCCTCGACCTTGACCTGGGGCGTCTGCTGACCAGGAAGCAGACCACCAGGCAGCAACAGCCCCAGGATGGACCGGGACAGCAGGACCCGGGAAGAGCTGCCGCCGGTGCCGGTGCCGGTGCCGGTGCTGCCCAACCTGGCAACCTGCCACTTGCAACCAATAACCTTGATGAATTCGGATATGTGAAGTTTGATGTCCCGTGGTCTCTCAGAATGGCTTACAACTTCAATTACAGCGTGTCCGGACTGAGGACCAGCATTACCCAGACACTGACTCTTTCGGGCGATGTCAGACTGACGCCAAAGACTGCGGTGACCTACAATACCGGTTATGACTTCAGGCAGAACGAGATCACCATGACGAGGGTTGGCATCTCGCGAGACCTCCACTGCTGGGAGATGAGTTTCTCATGGATCCCGGTAGGATATATGAAAAGCTGGAATTTTACCATCAGGGCTAAGGCAAGCATGCTTCAGGATCTTAAATACGAAAGGCGCAAGGATTACCATGAGAATTACTAACGACATAAAAACATCAGGAATGAAAAGGATTATCAGCACAACCTCAGCTCCGGGAGCCATAGGACCGTACAGCCAGGCTGTAGAGGCAAACGGCACGCTTTACATCTCCGGCCAGGTGGCCATCGATCCTGCCACCGGTAAACTCATTGAGGGCGGCATAACGGAGCAGACCACACAGGTCCTCAGGAATGTCAGGGCTATACTTCTTGCCGCCGGGTACACCCTGAATGACGTTGTCAAATCGACCTGCCTTCTATCTGACATGTCAGACTTCAAGCCCATGAATGAAGTCTATGCCCGGTTCTACACATCCGATCAGCCGGCCAGGGCGGCATTTGCCGTCAAAGGCCTGCCATTGGGCGCTCTGATCGAGATTGAGACGATAGCGGTTAAGCAATAAAAAAGAGGGACGTCCTTTCCGGGCGTCCCTTCCTAATAACTATCCTTAAGGTCTGATTATTCTGCTATGACCTCGAACTGAATGTCTACTTTGACATCGCGGTGCAGCCTGACAACAGCCTTGTAGCTTCCGATCTCCTTTATGGCATCTGCGCCAAGGGTGATGTTCTTGCGGTCAATCTCAAATCCTTTTTCATTGAGAGCCTCAGCCAGCTGAATGGTGTTGACTGAACCGAAGATCTTTCCTGCCGAGCTGACCTTGGCGCCGATCACAAGCTTAACGGCGGCGAGTTTGGCAGCAAGCTTTTCAGCTTCACCCTTTATCTTCTCTTCCTTGTGAGCCCTCTGCTTCAGATTCTCATTGTGCACCTTGACGGCTGAGTCTGTGGCCTGGATGGCAAATCCTTTGGGAATGAGATAATTCCTTGCATAACCGGTCTTGACTGAAAGAATGTCATTCTTCAGACCCAGCTTTTCCATATCCTGCGTGAGAATAATTTTCATGTCTCTTCCTCCTTTACTTCATAAGATCAGCAACATAGGGAAGCATGGCAAGGTGACGGGCACGCTTGATGGCTTTTGAAACCCTCCTCTGGTACTTCAGCGAGGTGCCGGTGATACGGCGGGGAAGGATCTTACCCTGTTCATTGAGAAACTTCTTGAGAAACTCGGGATCCTTGTAGTCAATGTACTTAATCTTGTTCTTCTTGAACCTGCAGTATTTCTTCTTCTTGATCTCTACCGTAGGCGGTGTCAGGTACCTGATTTCTGAATTGTTCTGTGCCATGATTATTCCTCCCTGACTTTTTCGGTTTCTTTCATTCTTCTCTTCTTTTCGGCATACTCTACGGAATACTTGTCCATGCGGAAGGTCAGGAAACGGATGATCCTCTCATCCCTCCTGAACTGCAATTCTAATTTTTCTATCAACTCGCCGGCACCGCGGAACTCGATCAGGTAATAAAAGCCTGTCGACTTCTTCTGGATTGGATAAGCGAGTTTCTTCAGACCCCAGTTCTCTTCATGAATGATCTCACCTTCATTGTCAGTGATGATCTTCTTGAACTTCTGAACCGCTTCCTTCATCTGATTTTCAGACAAAACGGGAGTTGCAATGAAAACGGTTTCGTACTGATTCAACATCTCTTTTTTAGTTTATAATTGTGTTAATAAATCGGGTTGCAAAAGTAAGACAATAAATCTATAAAAAAAATATTCCCCCAACTATTTGACTATATTTGTGACTGATAAACCAGACAGACTGCTGATACCCGCTATGGATAACTTCATTGTATCTGCCCGAAAATACAGACCTGCCACATTTGACATGGTTGTGGGGCAGGACACCATAACCACTACTCTTAAGAACGCGATTAAGAATAATTTTCTTGCCCAGGCCTATCTTTTTTGTGGTCCCCGGGGTGTGGGCAAGACCACCTGCGCCAGGATTTTTGCGAGGACGATCAACTGTTCGAATCCAGGAGCCGACGGCGAGGCATGCGACAGATGCGAATCATGCAGCTCGTTCAACTCACAGGCATCATTTAACATACATGAGCTGGATGCAGCATCGAACAACAGCGTTGACGACATCCGCAACCTGACCGACCAGGTCAGGATTCCCCCGCAGGTAGGCAAGTTCAGCGTATACATAATTGATGAGGTGCACATGCTCTCGGCATCGGCGTTCAACGCTTTCCTGAAGACCCTCGAGGAGCCCCCGGCGCATGCAATCTTCATTCTGGCAACCACTGAGAAGCACAAGATCATACCTACCATCCTTTCGCGGTGCCAGATATTTGATTTCAACCGTATCAATGTCGACGATATTGTCCGGCGTCTGGCCTGGGTGGCCGGCAAAGAGGGAGTCAAAGCCGAGCACGAGGCGCTGCATGTCATCGCCAACAAGGCTGACGGGGCCATGCGCGATGCACTCTCCATATTCGATCAGATTGTCAGCTTCAGCGGAAAAAATATCACATATGCCGATGTAATTGCGAACCTGAATGTCCTTGATTACGAATACTATTTCCGGATCACCTCTGCGGCCATGGGTGGCGATGTCACATCGGTGCTGATCACCTTCAACGAGATACTGAACAAGGGGTTCGACGGGTACAACTTCATGGCGGGGCTCAACAATCATCTCCGTGACCTGCTTGTGAGCCGCGACGAAGCGACCGTCAGGCTGCTTGAGACGTCACCGTCAATAAGACAGCGCTACCGTGAGCAGGCTGTCAGGGCACCGCTCCCTTTCATCTATGAAGCACTCGATATCGGATCTCAGTGCATGCTGAACTTCCGCGCAAGCAAGAACCAGCGCCTGCATGTCGAACTGGCTCTTCTGCGTATGTGCAACCTGTCACAGGAGAAGGCACCCGCGGAGCCAAAAAAAAAAGCTGATCAGCAACCTGACACCGTTGAACCCGAAATAAAAATTTCATCACAGGCGCCCATGCCTCAAGCTGCACAGGCTGCCCCGCAGGGAACAGCAGCACCACCTTCCGTGAAAGCTCCCCAGCCCGAAGACAGCAGGAAAATCTCGATAAAGAATCTAATTTCCGGAAACAGGCAGTCGGAAAGCATTGTCAGTGAGCCGTCCCCGGATGCTCCGGGAGTAACCGCAGCAAGCGAATTCACCTCTGAAGAGCTGAGCGAAGCCTGGCATGCATTTGCAAGAGAGATAAAAGAGGAGAGCCCGAGGATTTCAATCACCCTCTCCGCTGTATCGCCCGAACGGCTTCCTGACAATAGCATAATCCTGAAACTTGACAACATGATCCTGAAGGAAGCCTTTGACCATAATTTCAGGGCCAGGCTCGAGAACCACCTCCGCACTTCCCTGAATAATGGCACCGTGAAACTGCAGACTTCGGTTGAAGCTACGGAGAGGGGTGAGATACTCTATTCACCTGAACAGAAATTCAACCACCTGGCTTCAAAAAACCCCTCGCTCAGGGATCTCAAAAAGACATTTAACCTTGATTTTGAATAGGTTGTTATAATCTACACAGGATGAGTGGCAGGAAGCTATCAGGAAAGGCTGAGGTCCGGCGATCAGGAGACCATGACAATGCGGGTCCTGCCAGAGAAACTTACAGGCTGGCCGGCGGCATAGCCCATGACCTCAACACCATACTCACAACCATCTACGGTTACAGCGAGATGGCGCTGGATAGTCTGGACCCATCATCCGAAGCCGGCCGCAGCATACAAAAAATCATTGAGGCAGCCGACAGGGCCAGGCAACTGACAGCCCGGCTGCTTGACCTTGACCGTAAATCATCAGAGGAAATGCAGCAGGTTAAGGTGAGTGACATTTTATCAGACACTCTCCGCATTCTGTTGCCCTCGGCCAGGGAAGACATAAGCCTCATCATGAAGATGAAGAGTCCGGACCTTATGGTGGAAGCCATCCCCTCACAGCTGTTCAGGGTCTTCATGAATATAGCGGTAAACGCGTTCCAGGCCATGGAAGAGCGAGGAGGCAGCCTGACTGTCACCCTTGACTCTGTAATTGCAGGGGAGGGAGAAAAACCCGGAAACAGACGCACCCTTGCCCTCATAAGCTTCGCGGATACCGGTAAAGGCATGGATGAGGCAACCGCTTCGAGAATGTTCGAGCCATTCTTTACTGAAGGAGGCAACAGGGACAGAACTGGACTCGGACTGGCTGTTGTGCATGATATCGTCACTGAAATGAACGGAACCCTGAAAGTCCGGTCTGAAAGAGGCAGAGGTACAGTCATTGACCTCTTTATTCCGGTCGTGATGCTTGGCCCCCTCCCCGAAAAAAGCTAACTTTGGACGCCTGAATAACAAAAGACTGGAGAAATGGCAGGAGTATTGATAGTGGAGGATGATGCTGCTCTGCGCGAGATGCTGAGGGATTCTCTCGAAAAGCGCAAGTATACAGTCATAACAGCTGCCGACGGCAGGGAGGCACTCGCCAAATTCCGTCCCTCAATAGTTGATCTTGTCATTACCGACCTGCTGATGCCTGAAGAGGACGGACTGATGGTGATAATGAAGATAAAGGAGTTGAAACCCTCAACACACGTGATCGCTATAAGCGGAGGCGGAAAAGCCGGCCCGGGAAGCTACCTCCTCATGGCCAGCAAGCTGGGTGCGGAACATGTCTTCTCGAAACCCTTTCTCCCCTCTGAGCTGATCCAGAAGGTGAAAGAGATGCTGGGTTAAACATTATCACACCAGGCTTGTTACTGAAGAAAAAAGGAACCAATAAATATTCATATATGTTGACAAAAAAAGTTGAAGAGTTCTGCCACAGGCAGATCGAAAGAGAAGGTTACTCATCAAACCTGTACCTTGCCATGGCATCATGGGCTGAGAACAAAGGCATGGCCGGCATAGCAGAATGGCTTTACGCACAGGCTGAAGAAGAAAAACTGCATATGCTTAAGTTCATCAGGTTTGTAAATGAGCGCGGCGGTGCAGCAGTGATTCCTGCAATCAAGCAGCCGCCGGTGAAATACAAGGGAGTATCCGAAATGTTTGCCGAGGTGCTCAGGCATGAGAAGTTCATCACGTCCAGCATCAATGAGGTGCTTGCAACCTCCATCGAGGAGAATGACTATGCCACAACCAATTGGATCCAGTGGTTTGTGAAGGAGCAGGTGGAAGAGGAGACAAGTGTGCAGCTGATCATCGACAAACTTGCACTTGCAGGTGAGCACGGACTCTATTTCCTTGACCGTGATATCATGAGGCTCAGGGGAGCGAAGTAGGCTTTTACCGAAACACCGGGCTGACGCTGAATTATTACAAAGGCTGTCGTGGTTCTCCACAGCAGCCTTTTTCTGTACAGACACCCGGAAAAAATATTAATTTTGCGGATGTTTTCAAAAAAGACAGTAAATGAGCATTGTCAATAAAGTCCTGGGTGTGTTCCTGGGCAACAAGGAAGAACGTGACCTGAAGGAGATAAACCCTTTCGTGGCAAAAATAGCGAAGGAGAGCGCCCTCCTTCCCTCAATGTCAAATGATGCCCTCCGCCAGAGGACAGCCGAACTGAAGAAGGAGATAAGAGAATATACCGCTGAGGAAGATAAGGAGATACAGGAGCTCAGGATTAAGGCCGAGAGCGAAGAGGATGTCAACCTCAAGGAGGAGCTTTACAACCAGATAGACAGAATAGACAAGCAGATTCTCGAAAAGATAGAGAGCAAGCTCGATGAGGTGCTTCCCGTGGCATTTGCAATCATGAAGGAAACAGCCCGCCGCTTCAAGGAGAACGAGGTCCTTGAGGTCACTGCCTGCGACTGGGACCGCGATCTCGCTGCAACAAGACCCTCCATCACCGTCGAAGGAGACAGGGCTTTCTGGAGGAACCGCTGGATGGCCGGAGGGAACGAGATAGTATGGGATATGGTGCACTACGATGTGCAGCTTATCGGTGGCGTTGCACTCCACAAGGGGAAGATATCCGAGATGGCCACCGGCGAGGGCAAGACCCTCGTGGCAACACTCCCGGTCTTCCTCAATGCCCTCGCCGGCCGCGGCGTACACATAGTCACGGTGAACGACTACCTCTCGAAACGCGACTCGGAGTGGATGGGTCCCCTCTATGAGTTCCACGGCCTCACGGTGGACTGCATCGACAAGCACGAACCAAACTCACATGCGCGCCGCAAAGCATATAACTCTGACATCACCTTCGGAACCAATAACGAATTCGGCTTTGACTACCTCCGTGACAACATGGCCATCAACCCCGAGGACCTTGTACAGAGAAAACACCACTACGCCATTGTAGACGAGGTCGACTCCGTGCTCATTGATGACGCCAGGACCCCGCTCATCATCTCAGGCCCGACAGCAAAGAGCGATACACTGCAGTTCGATGAGTACAAATTCAAGGTGGAAAAGCTGGTCAGCGCCCAGAGAAAGCTGGTGACGCAGCTGCTGGCCGACGCGAAGAAACTTATCAGTGACGGCGACAACGAGAAGGGCGGTCTGCTGCTCCTCAGAGCATACAAGGGCTTGCCTAAAAACAGCGCCCTCATCAAGTATCTCAGCGAGGAAGGAGTGAGGTCTCTCCTGCTCAAGACCGAGAATTTCTACATGCAGAATAACTCCAAGGAGATGCCGAAGGTGACCGAGGAGCTCTATTTTGTTATTGACGAAAAGGCAAACTCCATTGAGCTCTCCGAGAAGGGGCATGACCTGATATCAAGCTCCGTGGAAGACTCCAGCTTCTTCGTCCTGCCGGATGTCGGCAGTATGATCGCTGACATTGAAAAGACCGTCAAAGATGAGACGGAAAGGATGAGGGCCAAGGATGAGCTCCTGCAGGATTTTGCGGTCAAGTCAGAACGCGTGCATACAATGACCCAGCTGCTCAAGGCTTATACTCTCTTTGAAAAGGATGTGGAGTATGTGGTCATGGACAACAAGGTAAAGATTGTTGATGAGCAGACAGGCCGTATCCTCGAGGGACGGCGCTACTCAGACGGTCTCCACCAGGCCATCGAAGCCAAGGAAAACGTAAAGGTGGAAGCCTCGACACAGACCTATGCAACCATCACCCTGCAGAACTACTTCAGGATGTACCACAAGCTGGCAGGCATGACCGGGACTGCCATTACAGAGGCGGGTGAGTTCTGGAACATTTACAAACTCGATGTTGTTGTCATACCGACCAACGTGCAGGTCATCAGGAAGGACCATGAGGACCTTGTCTACAAGACCAAGCGAGAGAAGTACAACTCGGTCATAGACGAGATCGTCAGCCTGAACAAAGCCGGAAGACCCGTGCTCGTCGGCACCACCTCCGTTGAGATATCCGAGCTGCTGAGCCGCATGCTCAAGATGAAAGGGCTGAAGCATAACGTGCTGAATGCCAAACTGCACCAGCGTGAAGCTGAAATCGTGCTCGAGGCAGGTAAAACGGGAACCGTCACCATAGCAACCAACATGGCAGGTCGCGGAACTGACATCAAGCTCACCCCCGAGGTAAAGAAGGCAGGCGGTCTGGCCATAATAGGCACTGAAAGACATGAATCGCGCCGCGTTGACAGGCAGCTGAGAGGACGCGCAGGACGACAGGGAGACCCCGGCTCGTCACAGTTCTTCGTGTCACTTGAGGATGACCTGATGCGCCTCTTCGGATCGGAGAGGATCTCAGGCATAATGGACAGGCTGGGCCTGAAGGACGGCGAGATGATACAGCATCCGATGATCACCAGATCAATTGAGAGAGCCCAGAAAAAGGTAGAGGAGAACAACTTCGGAATAAGGAAACGGCTGCTTGAATATGACGATGTCATGAACTCACAGAGAGAGGTCATTTACAGCAAGCGTCGCCATGCCCTCCTGGGTGAAAGACTGAGTGTCGACATTGCAAACATGATGTATGACGCTATTGAAAACATAGTCACAACAAACAAGGATTCCGGTGATTTCGAGGAGTTCCAGTTCTCCCTGATCAGATCACTCTCCGTTGACTCGCCGGTCTCAAAGACTGATTTCAGCAAGAGCAACGAGCAGGAAATCATTGATGTGGTCTTTGCAAAGGTTCTCGACGCTTACCGCCGCAAGAGTGATATAATCTCATCAACTGCCCTTCCGGTGCTTAAGGATGTATATGAAAGGATGTCAGCAACGTATGAGAACGTCGTTGTACCGATCACTGACGGGGTCCGCACCTACAGCGTGGTGACAAACCTGAAGGCAGCCGTTGAAAGCTCAGGCAGGGAACTGCTTCGGTCATTTGAGAAGACTGCCGTCCTGGCAACCATTGATGATGCCTGGAGGGAACATCTCAGGGAGATGGATGACCTCAAACAATCGGTGCAGAACGCCACTTACGAGCAAAAGGATCCCCTGCTCATCTATAAATTCGAGTCGTTTGAACTTTTCAAGACCATGGTCACCAAGGTGAACCATGACGTCGTGAGCCTGCTCATGAAGGGAACCATACCGGTGACATCACCTGACAATGTGAGAGAGGCACAGAGACGCAAGCAGGCTGACCTCAGCAGGCTGAATACCCAGAAGAGCGACTTTGACAGCTATCGCAGCGGAGGAGGCGGCTCGCCGGAACCGAGGCAACAGCAGACAGCCCCGGTGAGGGTCGATAAGAAGGTGGGCAGGAATGACCCGTGCCCGTGCGGAAGCGGTAAGAAGTACAAGCATTGCCACGGCCAGGGTGTCAATGAGGCTGCCGGCACTTAGGCATGAACTCCTGCTCCCCGCCGGTCTCCGGAATCAGAGCGTCAGAGTGATGCCGTCGATTTGTTTGTCAGTTTATTATGCCCTTGTTTCCGGACCACTGATCATTGAGAGATAAAGCATTGTCTGTTCAATAAACGCCGCAATGCTGAAGGGCTTCCTGCTCCTGATCATCATGTCGTAGGGGGCCTTCTCTGGTTCATCAGTCACATCTGGTCCCACCTTCATCGGAGCCGACGAAAGGGCTGCCATGCAAATTAGCTGAAAGACAGACGATGGATTTATGTCAATGACAAGATCATACTTGCCGGCGATAAACTTTTTAGCATCTTCCGAGACAGGAAAAAGAGCCCAGTTGAGGTCGGTCGCCCTCAGAAACTTCATGTAGGTGAGCCCCGTCAGCCTGTCGGGGACGATCTTGCCCGGTATCCAGGCCATCACCTCGACGCTCTTGCCACTCTCTGACAGCTGCCTGTTGAGCGCGGCCAGATGCTGAAAATCGTTCTCAAACGAAGCATCCCAGAGTATCCCTACCTTCTTCACCTTCTCAAGGCTAAAGTCCTGATGCATCCGCCGCACCGCTGAAAGGCGCTTCTGAAGCATATATCTGCCGGCTTTTATTCTGAGATTCTTAAAAAGTCCCATGAGAATACAAACCTATGTTTTTTTTGGTTTCTGTGGAGCATGCACTCTATTATTCTTTCAGCATTTTAACGAACTCCTCCTCGGTGAGTACGGGAATACCCAGTTGGTTGGCTTTGGCCCGCTTTGAGGGCCCCATGTCACTTCCGGCTACAATGAATGAAGTATTCGCGGACACTGATCCGATGGCTTTTCCCCCGGCGGCTTCAATGGCAGCCTTGATCCCTTCGCGTGTAAACCCCTGAAATGTACCGCTTACAACAATGTTCCTGCCTGTCAGGGGGCCTGCCGCAGCCCTGGCTTGCACTGGTCCCCCGAAGCTCATCCCGGCGGCCCTGAGCCGTTTTATTATCTCCCTGTTTTCATCGTCCGCGAAGTATTCCCTGACGCTTGCGCTTATCCTTGGACCTATTTCCGGGAGGGCTGAGAGCTGCTCACCAGTGGCGTTCATCAGTGTGTCAATGTCAGGGAAACCCGAGGCAAGGGTCTTTGCCACCGTTTCACCAACGTGCCTGATTCCAAGGGCAAAGAGTTTCCTGTGCCACGGTGCAATGAGGGATGCTGTGAGACCGGCAAGAATATTTGATGCCGACTTAATGCCGAGCCGTTCGAGAGTCGCCAGCTGATCGAGCTTAAGGTCGTACAGGTCAGCCACATTGCGGATAAGACCCTTTGCCCGGAGTAGCTCCACGGTCTCCTCACCCAGGCCTTCGATATCCAGGGCCTTGCGCGATACGAAGTGTATGATGCGCCTGGTGATCTGGGGAGGGCAATGAAGGTAGTTGGGGCAGTAGTGGTTTGCCTCACCCTCAGTTCTTGCCAGTGGAGTGCTGCACTCAGGACAGTTTGCAGGGAAGGTGACAGCCACTGCGCCGGGGATCCGCCTGCCGGCGTCAACTTCAACTATCTTGGGAATGATTTCGCCTCCCTTTTCAATTATCACGCTGTCACCGTAATGCAACCCCAGCATCTCTATCTGGTCACTGTTGTGAAGGGAGGCGCGCTTAACAGTTGTGCCGGCAAGAAGCACCGGCCGGAGGTTGGCAACAGGGGTCACATTGCCCGTCCTCCCTACCTGGAAGTCGACTGAAAGGAGCTCAGTGACAGCCTGTTCGGCAGCGTATTTGTAAGCGATGGCCCAGCGGGGCGACTTGGCGGTGTTGCCAAGCAGCCGCTGTGCCTCCAGCGAGTTGACCTTGACCACAACCCCGTCAGTGTCATAGGGAAGCTGCTTCCGCTCATTTTCCCACCTGGTGATGAAACTGATGACTTCGTCCATGCCACGGCAGAGCTGTATGACATCAGGAGTGCGGAAACCCCACGAACGTGCGGCCATTATATTGCCATAATGGGAATCGGAGGGGAGCCGCTCTCCCATCAGGTAGTACAGGAAGCAGTCGAGGGGGCGCGAGGCCACGATTTTCGGATCGAGCGTCTTCAGGGTGCCGGCGGCGGCATTACGCGGGTTGGCAAAGAGAGTCTCGCCCCTGGCCTGCCGGGCGGCATTCATCTCCTCAAAACCTTTTTTTGGCAGGTAAATCTCCCCGCGCACCGCGAAAACAGAAGGTATGCCGGCAGCAGAAACACGCACGGGAATGCTCCTGATGGTCCTTACATTTGCTGTTACATCATCACCCACAGTCCCGTCACCCCTGGTGACAGCCCGTGAGAGCTTTCCGTTCTCATAGGTCAGGCTGATGGAAACCCCGTCATACTTGAGCTCACACACATATTCAGGCTCATAGCCCAGTGTCTTGCGGACCCTCTCTCCGAAGTCAGCCACCTCTCCGGCACTGTAGGTGTTGGAGAGCGAAAGCATCGGCCAGGTGTGCTCAACCTGGATGAACTCCTCGGTGAGATCACTTCCCACCCTCATGGTAGGAGAGTCAGGAGTCACAAGTTCCGGGTAATTCTTCTCGATAGCCTGAAGCTCACTAAGCAGTAAATCAAATTCGAAGTCAGAGATAACAGGCTGGTTAAGAACGTAATATCTGTGGTTATGTTCATCTATGATTCTCCTGAGCTCCTCAGCCCTCTTTTTTGCATCAGCCAGCTTCATTTGCAATCTCTGTTAGGCTTCAGATTAATAAATCAGCTCCAGACCCCCGGGATCACGGTGCCGCAGGTGCACTTTCCCTTTATGATCCTGTTCGTGACGATCCGGAAACCGCTCCTGTCCACAACCTTTTCCCCGCATGAAGGACAAGGGGTATCGTCAAACCCTGCTCCGGGCATGTTTCCGAGGTAAACATATTTCAGTCCTTCGCCGCGGGCTATTTCGACTGCTTTTGTCAGAATTCCGGCAGGAGTGGGCTGCAGGTGTTCAAGCTTGTACTGGGGATGGAACCGGCTGAAGTGAAGCGGCGTGTCAGAAAAACCGTTGTTTGCAAGCCAGCTGCACATCTGCCTGATCTCATCAGGTTTGTCATTCCATCCCGGTATGACCAGGTTGGTGATCTCGAGCCATACTCCCTCGTCACGGTAGATCTTCAGCGCATCAAGCACCGGCTGGAGCTTTCCTCCGTTGAGTTTCAGGTATGTGCTTTCGCTGAACGACTTTAGATCAATATTTGCAGCATCAATGTACCTGCAGAGCTGCCTGAGTGGCTGCTCCTTTACGTAACCGTTTGAGACCATAATGTTTTTTACCCCCTCCTGGCGTGCCAGTTTCGAAGTTTCGAGGACGTACTCATAGAAAGTTACCGGCTCGGAGTAGGTGTACGCGATTGACCTGCAGCTGGCTGTGATGGCTCTCTCCACAACATTCTCAGGCGGCATGTCAAAGTTTTTGGTTTTGTCGGGAGAGGTTTGCGAAATGGTCCAGTTCTGGCAATTGAGGCAGGCGAGGTTGCATCCGGCAGTGGCAATGGAAAAAGTTGAAGATCCAGGCAGAAAATGGTAAAGCGGTTTCTTCTCCACGGGGTCGGTGTTGGCTGCGCATGGATTGCCAAAGGCCATTGTATAGAGCTTTGATTTCCTGACGATCCGGTTGCGGCAATCACTCAGCTCTCCCTCTTGCAGCGTGCATTCGTTGGGACAGATCATGCAGACCACACCCCGTGCGCTCTGCTCCTGGAACATCGCGAGCCTGTCACCGGGGGCAGGCTTCATCGCCCCCAGCGGGAGGGGAGACACCATACCTGCTGCAACTGCAAGCGACCCCTGCCTGGCAAAAGCCCTTCTTGATATCTTCTTTACACTGTTTTCCAACGAGATGCGATTAAAGAAACCGAACCATAAAACTAATGCTTAATCGTTACCGATGCAACAATCCATGACATGAAAATCAACCCTGCAAGGATAAAAGCCGAGTTCGCCGTCCCTGCAAACGGTACAAGCATTGTGGAAACCATCATGTACCCCAGCGCCGAACCAGCCAGATCAGAAGAATAAACAAATCCTGTCGTTGACCCCTTTCCCGGGGAGGTCAGGATCCTGTAGACCGATCCTGTAATGAAACCTGCTGCCGGAACCGAAATGACCATGAATGCCAGTACAGGGCCGGGAGCAGATGTGACCAGGGCAGGGGCCAGCAAACCTGTTCCTGCATATATTATCATTAAAAGCAATGAACAGACAGTCAGTTTTTTAATTGCCAGTGCCTCCCCCCATGCAGCACCCGCTGCCAGTCCGGACATGAGCAGGGTAAGGATGATGGCGGAAAGGACATAAATGTTGCCGACAGCCATCTGAAGTATGAAGATCATGATCATCCCGAAACCTGCAAGACCGGCTGAAGAGGTGAACATCATCATTCCTCCCCGGACAGAAAAAATTAACGGAATAACCGTGAGCACGACCAGAAGGGCAATGATACCTCCCTTCATACCCATCCTTTCAAGTGAGAGGATATTTGCAAAAAGAGAGGAGACAGGCCTCAGGGCCGTGTTTTTTCCTGCCTTCCGGTCGACCTGCGAGAGTACCTGCTCTCGTTTCACACGAAGCTCGCTGTCATCGATATAATCACTGTTGACATAGCTGGTTGTAATGCCCCTGCTGGCAGCCAGGCCTGCAACCGCGCCGTTTACCGGAAGTGGCGATGCCACGGCGTACAGTGATGACCCCGGTATAATGGTAATGTGACTGAAGACGGAGGCAAGTGCATTGTACAACGGTGAAAATCCGCTCCTGTAACTCTCAGGGGAGTAATTGTAATAAGGCATGGGAGTACAGAGAAACACCCCGTCAGGCGACAGATGTTCCCTCACCAGCCCGAAATACTCAGCCGTGTAGAACCTGTTTACAGAGAGTGTTGAAGGAGGAGGTATCAGCTGAATTATGGCATCATATATCTCGCCGTCCTTTCTCAGGAAGGAGACAGGATCACTGTTTGAGACTGTCACCTTCATAGTGCCACAGAGAGAGTCACGGGCTCCCCCGGCAAGAATTATACCCGGATCCGGTTCCAGGTAAACAAGTTCTTTTATGTCATGTTTCTTCAGCTCTTCGAGGTGTCTGGTGAGGCCACCGGAAATAAGCATCACCCTGTCGAAACGTTGTCTTTGCAGAAGGGCATAATGAATATTCTCCTCGGTGGTGATGATATCACCGCTGAAGAAAAGAGGCCGGTGGTCGTAAAAAACAGTCCTTTCGCCTCCGTAGGTTCCTGCTGTGATATTTCCGTACTGTGTGTCTATGCTCCTTTCCACCTTCACACCGTGCAGCAGCAGGCTTCTGACAGTCAGGTCAGGACGGATTATTATTACCAAGGCAACAAGTGGCAGAAGCAGGGCCAGTGCCGAGATCCTCAACCATGGCCGGTATCCCAGCAACAGAACGGCAATTACAGATGACAGAACCAGTATAAGCAGATAGAGCTGGTAGTTGGGTATGTAAAGCGTCACGGTAAGTGCAGTAACCAATCCGGCTGTCACGGACCCTGCAGTCTCGGTTCCGAAGCTTTTTCCCGGTGATGACATTCCGGTTGCGTTGCGAAGGCCGGAGATCCTGACAAACACCAGTGACGAGATAAAGGTCACCGGAGCGATGCTGACGGCAATGACAGCCAGGATCTGGGAAAAAGAGGGGGTCGCGCCATGGGAGAGAAGGACCGTGTTCATCAGGATAAACAGCACTGGTGCCAGTGCTGTTCCGGCAAGCAGGGTCCATATCATCCTCCGCGGGTTGACAATGGAGGAACTGCTCCCGGTCAATGCCCCTGCCGCCGCGATGATTAGCCATATCCACAGGAAGAGCCCGGCAGACGCCTCCGTTCCTCCTCCCATTATAACCGCTTCGCGCATGAGTATAAACTGAGATGAGGAGCTGACGAATCCGGTCAGCAGGAGGAGCGGCACGGCGTGTATGATTCGTTCTGCCGGAGGCGGCTCACCCTGCTCTGCAAGCGCGCCGATTATACGATGCCTCGTTCCGAAATAGTACCCCAGGTGCCATGTGAGATGGATGAGAACTGAAAAAGCCATTGCTATACCTGTCTCCACATGCCAGCGGAGCACCGGCCCCGAGAATGGGATGTTCCACTTGTAAGTGACCTTCAGTGCCATCAGGAGACCGAACAGCCCGGTAACAAGGAATGACGAAAGGAGAATCCAGTTCCAGAATCGTCTGTGAGACTGCCTGTTGGTAAATCCTGTTGAGGAGAGATACAGCGAGAAGAGATAGATAAGCAGGATGGTTACACCTATGGGAAGAACATGGTAGGTCATGGCTCCTTCTGCTCGCCGAAGACATAGGCTTCATAGACAAAGATCTCAGTATCCTTGTCCTTCCATCCGTCCCAGCCTATCCCGGCTTTGTCACGGGCACAGTACCCGAGGAACTGTTCGGTGCTCCATCCTCTCTCCAGTGCAACCTGCGGGAGGAGGGTGCCTGATCTGAACCCATTCTTCAGGTAAATGCCGTGTTTTCCGATCTTTATCTCACTTATATTGCCTATTTTTTTCATGGGACCGAGAACCGATATCTCCAGGTGTATGGATGGATACTCAGCCGATGTCAGGGCAGGAAACCTCGGGTCTCCGAAGGCCGCTTCCCTGGCCATGGCAGAAACCACCTGGTATAGCGGATCCTGGGAGGTGAAACGGCCGATGCAACCCCGCAGGTCACCGTCAATTGTTATGGTCACGAATGCACCAAGCGGCTCCCTGAGCCTCGGGGTAAGCTTTGATGCAGGCGGGGTGACTGCCTGTGCCGTCCCTTTCCACCTTGCAGAGATGGCTTCGCGGGCTATGCCGAGGAGTGTACCTTTCTCTGTTGTTGTAAGGACAAAATCATCAGTGCCGGAGGAGTTCTCTCCCTTAACGTTATTCCCTGTAGTTCCGTTGGGCTCTCTCACAGCCTTTTTTTCCGCCACAATTGCGTTGTATCCGACCACCTCATCCCTGTCGCCCCGCGGAGAGTCGCCGGAATTCATGTAACCAACATTTCTGAATGCCACACCGTCGCTATTTGCAGCGAGATATAGCATTACAAGCCCTGCAGGCCAGCCGCACATGGCAGTGGCAAGATTATCGGTGCCCCCGGCTTCAATGCTCCTTATCGTTTTAACGAAGCTGTCAGGGTCACCCCTGACAATAGCATCGCTGGTCAGCCTGTCCACCCGGCGGGCATCCTCGTAGGAAGGATAGTGAGAAAAATCGCTGCTGATAATGAACAGATTACGGTCGTTGAACCATGGTTGCAGCCCGGAGGCAACAGCCTTGAGGACACCTGTGTTGCGGGTCCCGATCAGGATCGGCACAATCGAAGGTGTATTTTTGAAGTAATACTGGATGAATGGCAGCTGAACCTCCAGCGAGTGCTCCGGTCCGTGTGCCTCATCCTTTTCAATGAACCACTTGTTGGTCGATCTGAGTTTCTCTCCTATTTCCCTGTTGACCTGAATTGTTCCCAGCGGAGTGACCAGGTTACCTGATGTGAATACGGCGGCGCCCTCAAAGGCGAACCTGTGACTTACACCTATAAGAAAGATATTGTCGTAGACGGCGTCTGCGGACACTGTTGCAAATCCCTGCGCCGCCGTTCGTCCCGAATAGATATATCCGGCATGCGGCACCAGCAGTGCCATGACCTGTGCACCTTGCTGTGTGCTGGAGGCTCCGGCAAAGTATGATGCAAGTTCATTCCTCAACTGCGTGCTCCCGGAAGGATAAAAGCTCCCGGCCACTGCAGGCTGTCTGTCGCGCCCCTGTCCGAATATGTCCATAAGCGGAATTATTAACGTAATCAGGATGACACTAACCGTTTTCATAAACAGCTGTAACCAACTGTAAAGTTAGAATAAAAACCTGAAAAATGAGGAAGAATGCTTCAGATCAGAACGATATTTTCCTTTAAGGTATTGCCTTCTTCATCAATGCCGTACAGCCTGATTCCCACACTGCATGTGGCATCGGCGGTGACATCGAGGAACGGGGAGAGCGATTCTCTCACATCTTCTTCACCCATGGAGTCATACTCCTCGATATCAAAATAGAGATGTACAAATAATATATGATCGGCTTTCTTGATCTTGGTCAGTACCTTCAGTATC
>JBAQCQ010000062.1:0-17094 GCA_049294275.1 Bacteroidales bacterium | reverse complement strand
GTACTGGCCCTGGCCGAAGCATATTTGCAGGGTGTTTCGACCAGGAAGATGAAGGCAGTAACAGAGAGTTTAATGGGTAAAGAGTTTTCATCTACATCGATCAGCCGGTTTGCATCCACTCTTGATGCTGAGTTGGACTGCCGGAGAGAACGATCTTTCACCAAAGAGTATCCTTACGTTGTGGCAGATTTTGCAGATTTTGTGGCAGGAAATACAAAACCCCTTGATTGTCAAGGGGTTTTGAGGGTGTAGGGGCGGTGCGGACGGGACTCGAACCCGCGACCCTCGGCGTGACAGGCCGATATTCTAACCAAACTGAACTACCGCACCAAAAGCGATGCAAAATTAATGCATTTTTCCATTCCTCAAAATATTTCGCTGAAATATATATGACTCTCCTGAGAAGCTCTGAAATCAATCTTCCGGGACCCCTCCGGAGATGATATATGACACTGATCCTTATCTCAATCTGCCATTTTTCTTATATTTGTTTTAGAAACGATTTATGAAAAACATATACCTCCTGATAGCTGAAAATTACGCAGACAGTTCAGGACTCATCCTGGCGACAGTGACCGGCACTACCGGTTCAACACCTCAGAAACCAGGCAGTTCCGCACTGTTTCTTGACGGTAGGCTGATAGCCGGCACCGTTGGAGGAGGCATAATAGAGGGCAGGGTGACGAAGTATGCAAACAACTGCTCCGGCGGATGTGGATCGGCATTGCTGCATTTTTCACTCGACAGGGAGACCTCCGAGCGTGAGGAGGCCGTGTGTGGCGGTACCATCACCATACTGGTCGACAGTGACCCGCTGGCTCATCCCGAAGTATTCAGGGAGATGAAACTGAGCCTCGGTTCAGGACAACCGGGCGTTATGGTCACCAAGGTCATCCCCTGGAATGACACAAGCGTGATGATAAAACGGTGCTGGACCACCGGAACGGGTGAGATACCGATATCGTGTACCTCAGGTGCCGACCTTTTATTGGAGGTCAGAAATATCCTAGAGACAGGCAACAGGGCAGGGTACAAAGAGATCGTGGCGCCGGTAGCGGGGGAAAAGCAGCCGGCGATGATCTATCTTGAACCGGTATTCCCCCTTCCCCGCCTGGTGATAGCAGGTGCAGGCCATATCGGCAAAGCCGTTTCACACCTGGGCCGGCTGCTGGAGTTTGAGGTCATGGTGATCGATGACCGGGAAGAATTTGCCAATGCCGAGAACCTGCCGGATGCGGATAACATTATTGTGAAGGATATAGGTGCAGCTGTGAATGAGATTTCAAAGGATATGAATACCTTCATAGTGATTGTCACCCGGGGACACGGACATGATGCTGATGCTTTAAGACCATGCATGGGATCAAAAGCAGCATATGTCGGAATGATGGGCAGCAGGGTGAAGGTGGCGAAGATGCATGAGGAGTTCATTACGAAAGGATGGGCCACAGAAGATCAGTGGAAGCAAATCCACACTCCCATTGGCCTGGAGATAGGCTCACAGACGGTGGAGGAGATAGCCGTAAGTATTGCGGCACAGCTGGTAATGGTCAGAAGAATTAAGAATTAAGTGTTAGTAGCGTATTTTAATGAATTAAGGGTTAGGGATGAAGGGAGTATTTGCCATTGTGCCGGCTGCCGGTGAATCGAAAAGAATGGGTTCACCCAAGATGCTTCTTCCATTTAACGGGATGACAGTCATTGAACAGGTCATTGAAAATGTACTGTCGGCAGGGATCAGTAATGTTCTGATCGTCCTCGGATCGGATCATGAAGAAATCCTCAGGAAAATAAATGGTTACCATGTCTCGCATTGCTACAATGAAAACTACAGGAGAGGGATGCTGTCATCGGTACAGTGCGGACTGGCCTCCCTGCCTGACCAGGACGTGGGGATACTCATCATTCCCGGTGACCAGCCGATGATAGGTCAGGTTCAGATATCGATGGTGATAAAAACCTGGCACGAGTCCGGAAAGGGAATCGTTATGCCGGTATACAACGGGAAAAGAGGGCATCCGCTGCTGTTTGACATAAAATACCGCAGCGAGGTCATGTCACTGCCTGATGGCAAAGGACTGAGGGCGCTGGCAGAGCTGCACCCTGAAGACATCATGGAGTCGGAAACGGATGATCCGGCGGTTTTAAGAGACATCGATACTCAGCAGGAATACATTAATGAACTTAAATTATTAAACAGAAATGGAAGAGACAATCCGGTTCAAACTGAACAGCAGGGAGACGGAACTGGCCGGTGATCCGAACCAGATCCTTCTCTGGGTTCTCAGGAATCATTTCGGTCTTACGGGCACAAAGTACGGTTGCGGCATCGGTTTCTGCGGAGCATGCACTGTCCTGATCGACAATGAACCTGTAAGATCATGCATGATACCCGTCAGCGATGTGGCTGGCAAGAGTGTGGTCACCATCGAGGGCCTCGCAGAAGGCGAAAAGATTCATCCCGTGCAGCAGGCCTTCATTGATCATGATGCGCTGCAGTGCGGATTCTGCACCCCCGGGATGATAGTTACGGCAGTGGGCATGCTGGCTAAAAATCCTTCACCCACGCGTGCCGAGATAATACAGGGTATGGAAGACAATCTCTGCAGGTGCGGAGCTCATACACGCATTATCGATGCCGTTGATGATGCAGCAAGAGCAATGAAAGGAGGGAACAGGAAATGAAAACAGGAAACTCAAAATCGACAAACGCCACTGCTTCAACGGGAATTAAGAGAAGGAGCTTCTTCAAAATCCTTGGAGGCGGGATAATTATCTTCTTTAAACCCTGGGGTTTGATTGACCTGCTTGCTTCACCGCTGCCACAGCCCAGGTCGCTTACGAAGGACTACAATGCATTTCTGCACATAGCAGAAAACGGAACTATAACCTGTTACACCGGTAAAATCGAGATGGGACAGGGTGTCATAACCTCATTGCCGCAGATGATGGCTGATGAGCTTAATGTTCCGCTTGAAAAGATCAGGATGGTGATGGGTGACACCGATCTCTGCCCTTACGACCAGGGTACCTGGGGATCGCTCACCACCCGTGTCTTTGGGCCTGCCATGCGTGCTGCTGCCGCAGAAGCCAGGACTGTGCTCATTGAGATGGCTTCCGAAAAGCTGGGAGTGCCGGCCGGACAGCTTGATGTCAAGGACGGGGTCATCTCGGATACCCTGAATCCCTCGAAAAGCATAAGCTATGCTGCGCTCGCACAAGGTAAAAAGCTCGAGAAATACCTTGATGTCAAACCCCCGGTGGAGGATCATACAAAGTTCACTTACGTCGGCGAGCCCAGGTTGCACAGTGATGCCTATGACAAGGTTACAGGCAGGGCCGTCTATACCGGCGACATGAAGCTGCCGGGCATGCTTCATGCGAGGATACTCAGACCTCCCTCACACGGAGCAAAGCTGGTCTCTGCTGACACATCGGCTATTGAAAAAATGGAAGGGGTGAAGGTTGTCCGCGATGGTGATTTCATTGCGGCGGTAAGTGAGAACCGTGACCTGGCCGATCTGGCAGTTGTGCGCATTAAAGCTGAGTATTCATATGATGAGATGAAGGTCAGTAACGATACTATTTTTGATTATATTAACAAGGGAGAATACAGGATCAATGTCGTGCGGACGGCAGGTGACCCGGATACTGCCGCTGCGCAGTGTGAGAAGGTCTTTGAGCATGAGTACCATGATCCCTATCTCGCACACGCACCCATTGAGCCTCACACCGCACTAGCCCGCTTTGAGGGAGATAAACTGACGGTATGGGCTTCCACCCAGTCGCCGTTCGGGCTGCAGGATGCCCTTGTACGGGATTTGGGACTCGTACGGGAAAATGTCAGGGTGATCACCCCCTTCCTGGGAGGTGGCTTTGGCGGCAAGAGCGCTTACAACCAGGGTGTCGAAGCCGCGAGACTGGCACGACTCACCGGGAAACCGGTCATGGTTGCCTGGACACGTGATGAAGAGTTCTTCTATGATATCTTCCATCCGGCTTCGGTGGTGAAGGTGAAATCCGGAATTGACAAGACAGGCAGGATACATCTCTGGGATTATCACGTTTATCTGGCCGGTACAAGGGGCGCAGAAACAATCTATGAAGTGCCCAATGCCAGAACCACCAGTTACAGCCAGGACAGATCGAAATATCCGGTGCATCCTTTCGGAACGGGTCCGTGGCGTGCGCCGAACAACAACACGAACACCTTTGCCCGTGAGACACAGATCGACATCATGGCCTCGGCAGCAGGGATTGATCCGCTGGAATTCAGGCTGAACAACCTGAAAGATGAGAAGATGATCGGCGTCCTCAGAGCCGTGGCCGAAAAATTCGGGTATGTTCCGGGAAAGACGCCTTCAGAGCGCGGTATCGGAATTGCCTGTGGGACCGATGCCGGAACCTGGGTTGCACATATTGCAGAGGTGAAGGTGAACAGGGAGACAGGCGAGGTGAAGGTACTTAAACTGGTATGCGCCCAGGATATGGGTCTCTGCGTCAATCCGCAGGGGGCGCTGATACAAATGGAGGGCTGCCTGACGATGGCACTCGGTTACACATTCACGGAAGAGTTGAAATTCGACGGAGGGAACATACGCGACAGGAATTTCGACAGTTATAACATTCCGAGATTTTCATGGGTGCCAAAACTGGAGTGCGTAATCCTTGACAGGAAGGACCAGGCGCCGCAGGGAGGAGGTGAACCTGCAATTATTGCCGTGGGTGCGGCTGTGGGAAACGCAATATTCGACGCCACCGGGGCAAGACTCTATAGGGTGCCGTTCACACCGGAGCGGGTACTGGAGGCACTGAAAAGTCTGAAAATCGAAAGTCCAATGGTCGAAAATCCAATGGTCGAAAATCCAATGGTCGAAAATCAAATGGTCGAAAGTCAAAAGCCGGGAGTCAAAAGCCGGAAGACCGGAAGCCGGAAGACAAAAGTCTGAATTCTAAAGGTCACGGATTTGCATTATCAAAGAAAAGGAGGGAAGCGAAAGCAACCCTCCATTTTTTATTCACTGTTTGCCTGTAAGACTATATGCCTATTAGGTACCAGTCGTTCTGAATCAGCAGATCATTGACCTCCATCTCCCTGAAGGGTATCGGCAGGATGAGGTTGCCGGCGTTGTAAGCATAGGAGCCGATATTCATCTTCCACCTCTTCAGGTCATGCAGACGGTGTCCTTCCCAGCACAGCTCGAGATATCTTTCCTCCCTGATATTTGCCCTTGTCACTGGTAAGAGATAAAGGGGTGCATGAGCCCGTGCCCTGATCAGATTGATATCCTCAGTGGGGTTGTTGGGCCCGATGTCAGCACCCGGATCCTCGAAGTTGGCTTCTGCCCTGATGAGATACATCTCGGCCAGCCTGATTAGCGAAATATTCCTGTAGTAGTTGCCCCATTTGGAAGTGTTTATCCCGCCGCTGTTCAGAATGGTTCCGACGCCCTTGTAATACATCATCGTGATGTTGTCAATGGTGTAGCCTGGTTGTGTGTTTGACTGATACATCCCGCGAAGGTCTGACGCGCTGAACCTGTCAAGAAAAACCTGCTGTATCTCGTAGTCACCCCTTCCGGCACCGCTCAGGGAGGCATACATGACAGCGAGCCATGATGTTTCGGAAGTTGCATTCTTCTGAATGGCAAAAATATCCTCGGTTGAGTTTTCGCTGTTATTGAAAGCTCTCAGGGGTGTTGCGGCAAGTGTGAATGTGCCGTTCTGGATGACCTTGTTTGCCTCAGTGGCGGCTGCACTGTAGTTGCCCATCTGCAGGTAGAGCCTTGCCAGAACTGCGCTGGCAGCAAATGAGGTTGCATAAACATCATTCTCGCCGGGCAGGAGGTCGCGTGCTGTTGTCAGGTCTTCAATAGCCCTGGTGTAACATTCAGCCACGGTGTTTCTTGCAACCGGGATGGCATCAGCCACATCCTTCGTGGGAGTGAGCACAAGGGGAATACCCAACTGCGTATTGGCCTGGCCGGGCTCGTAAGGAAGGCCGAACAGCCGGGTCATCTCGAAAATCACCCATCCCCTGAGGAAGAGGGCTTCCCCCTTTACAGTCTCCGCATCGCCGGCATCAAGGATTGCCAGAACGTCATCCTGCAGCAGTGTGTTGCACGTGTTGATCAGCCTGTAGGCACTGACCCAGGTACTTTCAACATAGCTGTTAGTGGTAGTAGCCTCCTTGTTGATGAATTCACGGGGCTGCTGGTAGGTACCCATAAACTTCAGGTCACTGGTGGCAGCGTATAATTCGCTGTACTCATTGAAAGTGGAGCCAAAGATATTTGAACTGCTTGCCTGGAGATAAGCTCCTACCAATGCAGTTTTGATATTGTCAGGCGTGGTGAGTGCCACCTCGGCATCAACTGACTGACTGGGTTTCAGCTCAAGTTTTTCTGAACACGAGACCAGAAAAGAAAGTGCCGGTACAATCAATAACCAGATTCTATATTTGTTTATCATATTATTCATGACTATTGGTATTTAGAGTTAGAATGAGAGATTTATACCAAGAGTATAGGTCCTTGCCTGCGGTGCAGTGTAGAAGTCATATCCCTGGATGATATTGTTGTTCTGGGTAGACCGGCCGGTGCCGGTATAGTTCACTTCGGGGTCCCAACCTTTGTAGTTTGTCAGTGTATAAAGGTTCTGCACACCAATGTAGACTCTTGCTGACGACATTTTAATGCGTGAGGTGACTGTCTCCGGAAGGGTGTAGCCCAGGTTAATATTCCTGAACCTGATGTAGGAACCGTCGGTAAGATACCTGCTTGACACCTTGGTCCCGTTTCCGTCGCCGAGGCGTGCCTGGGGTACGTCGGTAATGTCACCCGGATTCTGCCACCTGTCCATCTGATCAACGGTCTGATTGTCAAACCAGTCTCCGTTAGCAGATTGGTAAACGCCACCTCCGTTGTAGATCATATTTCCGTAGACAAAGCTGATAAGGATGTTAAGGTCGAAACCGGCATATTCGAAATAGTTGTTGAAGCCGCCTGTGAAATCAGGGTTAGGAGATCCGACAATCTGCTTTGATGCAAGGTTGTAGTTATTGGTTGTCTCATTACTATCGGCATCAATGTAATAGAGAGCATCACCGTTTTCCGGATCGACTCCTGCATATTTGACGATATTGAACACTCCTATGGGCTGTCCTTCGATCACATAGTTGATTGCATTGGGAGTAATTTCCGGACCGTTGATATTTATGATCTTATTGCGGTTGAATGCCATGTTGAAGTCGGTGGTCCAGATCAACTTGCCTGAAAGGTTATTTGAATGAAGTGAAAACTCTATCCCCTTGTTCTCCAGTTCACCTACATTGCTCCATACACCTGTAAAGCCTGAGGTGGAAGGGAGGGTACGGTAGAGAAGCAGGTCTGTGGTATTCTTCTGATAGTAGTCGAATTCCCCGGTGAGCCTGTTATTAAAGAAACCGAAGTCGAGTCCCAGGTCAAGCTGTGCGGTGTTCTCCCATCCCAGCTCGCGGCTCTGGAGCTGAACAGCCTCGAGGCCTGTTCTGCCGGCGTAGTTCACGCCGGTGTAGAGTGCCAGGTGTGCATAATCCGGAATGCCTGAGTTACCTGTTATACCGTAGCTGGCTCTTATCTTAAGATAGCTGAGAACATCCTTTATGCCCTGCATGAAATCCTCCTGGGTGATGATCCACCCAGCCGATGCTGCGGGGAAGAAGCCGTACCGGTTATCTACCCCGAACCTTGACGATCCGTCAACCCTTCCGCTCAGGGTGAAGAAATACTTTTCATTTATCTTGTAGTTGGCCCTCGCGAAATAGGAGAGGTAAGTGGTAGCTTCCTCCCAGCTCGAGAAAGCGGTTGCCTCGGCTGCATTTGCAATGTTGGTGAAGTCGTCTGTGGGAAATCCCTTGGCCTGTATATCAGAGCCTGTAGTGTTTGACTGCTGGTATGACATACCCCCGACCACATTGAGATGGTGAACGCCAAATGACTTTATGTAGGTAAGATAGTTTTCCCAGTTGTAGTTTATGACCCGTACAGAGCGGTTCTGAGCCTCCCCGGCCGGTCCGCCTGAGATAGTCTCCCTGCCCCAGTAGTTCTTCTCCCTAAGGTCATAGATATCAGTTCCGAATTCACTTTTGAATGCCAGGTCCCTGATAATATTATAGGAGGCATTCAGGTTTGCCAGTGACCTGAAGGAGGTCTGGTTGTTGATTGCATCCCTGAGGGAAATAAGTCCGTTATAGTAGATTGTATTGGTATTCAGTTCGCCTGTTTCAGGATCATAGACGGGAGTGAGTGGTGACTGAGCGACAAGCTGGAGCGGGGTGGCGAATGCATTGTCGTTCTCGACCCTGTCCATTTCAGTGCGGATGACGTTCATCTGAACGCCGAAGCTTAGTTTTTCAGTTGCTTTCTGGTCAAGGTTCAGCCTTGCACTCATCTTGTTCATGTTGTTGCCGCGCAGGATACCTTTCGTATCGTCATATGATATGCCTGTATAGTACCTTGTGTTTTCCGAGCCGCCTGATGCAGACACATTAATCCTGTTAAGGGAACCTTTCTGGAAGGCCTCCTTCTGCCAGTCGGTGTCATAACCGTCATCCCATATCTCTCCCACATAAATCTCCCAGATGTCTTCCTTGGGCAGCCAGTCCCATACATAACCGTCGACTGACACATTATCCATTGATTCATTGAAAAGCTCAAGATACTGTTCAGCATTGAGCCACTCAATGAGGCGACTTGGTTCACTGATACCGGTGGTATATTGCACGTCAAATTTCGTAGTACCGGCCTTGCCTCTTTTTGTCTGGATGATTACAACGCCGTTGGATGCTCTTGATCCGTAGATGGCTGCAGCTGAGGCATCCTTCAGGATCTGGATGGACTCGACATCTGTCATGGCAAGGTCTGCCAGCGGGCTTGTTGGCTGGTTGCCCGTGTTCGAAAGGTTTTCGGCAGTGATGGGTACACCGTCGACCACATACAGAGGCTGGTTATTTGCCGAAACGGACGACGAGCCCCGGATCCTCATCTTGACTGTCTCTCCAAGCTTGCCGCTTGCCTGCTCAATGAAGACCCCGGATGTCTTTCCCTGGATGGCGGACTCGAAGCTTGCAGTCGGCATCTCTGCGATACCCCTGGTTTCGACCTTGGTGATTGCCCCGGTGAGTTCACGCTTGATAGCAGAACCGTAGCCGACAACAATAACTTCATCGAGGCCCACGTCGTCAGGTTCAAAAACGACATCAATAACATCATCGGAGCCTACGACAAATTGCTGCGTTTTCATGCCGATAAATCTGAAAACAAGTATGTTACCCGGTGTCGCTGAGATGGAGTATTTTCCATTCATGTCAGAAACAGTACCGGTAGAGGTACCCTGAATCATGACTGTTGCTCCTATGACCGGCAATCGGTCAGATTTGTCTGTGATCACACCTGTAATGGTCTTATACTGCCCGAACAGCGAGAACACCACGCAACAGGAGATCAGAATCGATAAAAGCAGTTTTCTCATTTGAAGAATTGTTAGAGGTTTAATTAACGATCACATTAAAAAAAGCACAATTTAGTGAATTGTGCGATTCAGAGATCAGGCCAGAATAATAAATGATGAAAATTGATGGCAAAGAGTAGTGTGCCATGGGATCAAAAGAAAAGGAGGGTCGCCTGCACGACACTCCTTTGATTCTATGTGTTGAATCCCAGGCTATTTGCCGGCAGAATACCATGAATTCAGCTTCAGCAGGTCATTGACCTCCATCTCCCTGAACGGAATGGGAAGAATGAGGTTCCCTGCATCAAGCAGGGCAAGTACATCTTCCTGCAACAGCGTGTTGCAGGTGTTAACCAGTTTATAGGCTTCCGTCCAGGTGTTGGAAACATAGATTGTATTGGACTGCTGGTATGATATGCCGCCCACCACATTCAGAGGATGCACACCCATTGACTTAATGTATGTAAGGTAGTTCTCCCGGTTATAGTTGACGACCCTTACAGAGCGGTTCTGTGCCTCCCCTGCCGGGCCTCCCGTGACGGTCTCTCTTCCTCGGAAGTTTTTCCCCCTGTGATCGCAAATGTCGGTGCCGAACTCACTCCTGAAGGTGAGGTGTTTGAAGATATTATATGAAGCATTCAGGTTGGCAAGTGACCGGAATGAAGTCTGGGTGTTGATCTCATCACGGAGGGAGATCAGTCCGTTATAATATATTGTAATTATGTTAAGCTCACCTGTTTCGGGGTCATACACCGGTGTCAGAGGCGATTGTGCCACAAGCTGGAGCAGGGTGGCAAATGCATTGTCATTCTGCACCCTGTCCATCAGGGTCCGGATCACGTTCATCCGGACGCCGAAGCTCAGTTTCTCTGACGCTTTCTGGCCGAGGTTCAGCCTGGCGCTCATCTTGTTCATATTGTTGCTGCGCAGGATCCCTTTTGTTTCGTCAAAGCTTACACCGGCATAAAAACGCGTGTTTTCGTTACCGCCTGATGCTGATACGTTTACCCTGTTCAGCGATCCTTTCTGGAAGACTTCCTTCTGCCCGTCTGTGTCATAACCGTCATCCCAGGTCTCCCCGACAAAGGTCTCCCATACAAGATCTTTTGTGAATCCCTCTTCTCCCCGGAGCCAGCCGTTCTCATCGGGTGCGGTTTCAATAGCTTCGTCAAAAAGCTGCAGATATTGCTCTGCATTGAGCCATTTGACAATCCGGCTGGATTCACTGATACAGGCGGTGTACTGAACGTCAAACCTTGTAGCACCGGCTTTTCCTCTTCGGGTCTGGATTTTTACCACCCCGATGGAGGCTCCCGAACTGTAAATTGCAGCTGCCGGGGCATCCTTCAGGATCTGGATCGGTTCGACGTCAGACATTGACAGGTCCGCAAGCGGACTGGCAGGCTGGTTTCCATTGGCGGTGTTGTCAGAAGGCTCTCGGTTGTGTTGGGCACACCGTCAACAACGTACAGAGGCTGGTTATTGGCAGAGACCGATGTCGACCCCCTGATCCTCATCTTGACCGTTGCGCCAAGTTTGCCGCTTGCCTGCTCGATGAAAACACCCTAGGTCTTTCCCTGTATTGCGGATTCAAAGCTGGCAGATGGCATCTCGGCAATGCCCCTGGTCTCGACCCTTGTTATGGCCCCGGTCAGCTCACGCCTGATGGCAGAGCCATATCCCACGACAACAACCTCGTCAAGAACCACATTGTCACATTCAAACTCCACATTGATTGCTTTACCGTCTCCTATGGCAAGCTCCTGAGTCTTCATACCGATGAACCTGAAGTCGGGCATATCGCCGGATGCGGCTCTAATTGAGTACCTGCCATCCATGCCGGTAGCTGTACCGACGGATGTGCCTTTTACCTGAACAGTCGCCCCGATAGCAGGCTGTCCGTCAGTTTTGTCAGTGACCACCACGGTAATGGTTTTGGATTGCCCGAAGGCATTCAGTCCCGCCACAAGGGAAATCACTACTGTCCAAAGTAATTTTCCCATGGCTGAAATGTTAGAGTTAAGTAATTAAACCAATCACTAACAAGACCGGCAAAATGATCTGATGACTCATCGGGCTGCGTTATTTTTGTATTAATGGAATGACAGTACCTCGACTGCAGGCAATGTTCCGGCTTCGTTTAAGCCTTTTTGGGTGAGAAAAAACTGAAATTCACGTTTCCGTAATTGCGGTGTTCCGAAAGCGTGCCATGGCCTGAAAAATCCATTGACCGGGGATGCTCGAGAATAAACAGGGTGGATTCGTTCACCGCACCTGAACTGAGAACCATATCGGGGATCTCTGCCAGCCATTTCAGGGCATAGGGAGGGTCTGCAAAGATAATTTCATATTGTTTATGGCATATCTTAAGCCAGTCACGGACATCCATACGGTGGACCCGTGCCGACATCACCTCAAACTGCCGGAGGGTATTTCTGATGAATTCGCAATTGCGTCTGTCAGTCTCGATAATGTCAATATCTTCGGTGCCACGTGATGCAAATTCGTAGCTGATGGCTCCCGTACCGCTGAACAGGTCAAGAAGTGAGACGGAGGAAAAGTCATACCTGTTGTTCAGGATATTCATAAGGCTCTCACGGGCATAGTCAGTTGTAGGTCTTGCCCTGAATCCTGAAGGAGGCTCGATGTGCCTCCCCCTGAATTTTCCTCCAATTATTCGCACGATGCTGCAGTGAACAGGTTGAGCCAGCGGTGCAGGTGCACTCCGTTCATGACATAACTGAGGCTCTGTCTGATGACCGGGGAGGAAAATTTCACGTTCGAGGCAAAGCTGAGCAGCGCGATGTGTGCCTCGCTGTAAGGTTCGACGGTGCCGCTGACATGTATTGCCTCCTCGCTCTTTATCCCTCTTCTGTCAAGCACGTTAAAAAGGAAGTAAGCTGCATCTGAGCTGGCGCTGCAGGCAAAACTGTTGCAAAAGACCAGGTTCCTTTTCTCCGCGATGATGACCGTGATGAAGCTCTTCTCGAAATGCAGGTGTATGTATCGGTCGTCTGAGGTGCGGCAGGCGTGCCATACATGCTGAAGCAACGGTTTGGTGTGATGCCACGGTGTCATATCGCGCCAGCGTGACGTTATCTTTTCAATGGCGTCATCCTCCGGAGAGAAGAGAACAACTGCATCCGGGAAAGGGAGGTTGTTTGAAAAAATCTTCGCCTCTTCCGGAACCCGGTGATTGAAGTGGAAATAATCATCCTTCAGCCGGGGTTCGTACACCGGTTTGGGCACCAATGTAAAGAGCGGTGAAGGGACTATGATAAACACTTTCCGGTATTGTCTCCGCAGGAAGTCGTCATTTTCAATAATTTCTCCGAGGGGTCTGAGGGAGCCATCTGCAGGCACCTCACGCGGGTAATGCCTGAGCATCACATACTTTCCGCGCAGCAGGTCGAGAACGGCAAGTGAAACACTCTCTTCAGAAAGTTCAAGTGTAAGATCGTAATTGTCGGTCGCGTTTATGTCGAGGGTCTCATCAATGAGCTCCAGGGGATATGGCTGCGACGTGGCCATCAATCCTCCCAGTTCCCTGCATTGTTATTGGGTACCCTGATATCTCCCACCTTCATGCCGGGAAACCCGGTGATCTTCGTTCTCTGTTCATTGTAATTGACCACAAGCTGCCTGTCGAGATCACTGAGGAAGACATCATTTAGTACATAGGCCTCGAACACGTTGACGAGAACCATCGAGGTGGTCATCACCCGGGAGGCGGCCATTTCGAATTCGACGTTTTCTGTCCCCGGAACGTATCTGAGCTGTTCAACGGGATAATCCTTGTCAAATATAGAATCACGCACGGCGACATAACTTGTATCCCTGCTGATGAGTCCTTTCTTAACGGCTTCTCTTTCACTTGTGATTCCCTCAGCAATCATCTCGTCAGTAAGTGACCCGCGCTTGAAAACCAGGGGAAGGGAGTCGACCTTGAGGAAGGTGATCAGTGTATCGAAACTGCCTGTATAATAACCCTTTACAGATTTAAATGCCTCCTGTGCAGTCCTGATGTCAATAAGTCTCTCCTTGATGGCTGTCTCTCGTACATCCTTTTCCCTGTTGAACCGGATCGGCTGCATTATGCTTTCGATGAGAAAATAAATGAGAATGATGATGATAATCGTAAATACAATGTTGAGAGCCGTTTTCATGACTTTTGTGATCGATTGTTGAGTAACTTTGTGCAAATTTAAAAAAAAAGCAGACTGATCCCCGGATTGTTAAAAGAAAATGAGGAAGGAGAATATATATACACTATTGGAGAAAAACCTGGGATATATTCCGACTCAGGATCAGTCTGACTGCATGCGTCTGCTGGCTGAGTATGTGACAGACCATACCAACGATGTCATCTTTCTTCTTACCGGGTATGCAGGCACCGGCAAGACCAGCGTGATTGCCTCACTTGTAAGCACCCTGGGCACGCTCCGGCAGAGGTCGGTTCTGCTTGCCCCGACAGGAAGGGCAGCAAAGGTGCTGAGGTCATACACGGGGATGGAGGCCTATACCGTTCACCGCAAGATATACAGGCAGAAATCAGCTACAGACGGGGTCGGTAAATTTGTCCTCGACAGGAACCTTCACAAGGAGACCTTCTTCATTGTGGATGAGGCTTCTATGATCCCTGACGAATCGACGGACGGGTCGATGTTCGGCAGCGGAAAACTACTCGAGGACCTGCTTGAGTATGTCTATACGGGCACCGACTGCAAGCTGATTCTTGTGGGCGATGTGGCACAGCTGCCACCGGTAGGATCGATTGTCAGTCCGGCCCTCGATGAGAACGTTCTGCGTGAAACAGGTTTCGGGCTTGTAACCTTTGATCTTCACCAGGTCATCAGGCAGAGCGAAGGCTCCGGCATCCTGATGAATGCCACAGCGGTAAGGCAGCAGGTGAACGACGGGGATCTGTCGGTCCCTGAGATGGTGCTTGACGGGTATAGTGATATTGC
The DNA here is from genome assembly GCA_049294275.1 of Bacteroidales bacterium. Classification (GTDB taxonomy): domain Bacteria; phylum Bacteroidota; class Bacteroidia; order Bacteroidales; family VadinHA17; genus SR-FBR-E99. The sequence continues at coordinate 2,638 of JBAQCQ010000062.1, read as the reverse complement.
GCGTCTCAGCGGCAATGACCTGATTGACTGCCTGAGCGAATCATATGACAGGTGCGGTACCGACGGCGCTATCGTGGTTGTCAACTCCAACAAACTTGCAAACAGGTACAACCAGGGGATCCGCAGCAGGGTATTTTACCGTGAAGAGGAGATCAGCGCCGGGGACATGGTGATGGTTGTCAAGAACAACTACTACTGGCTTAAGGACGAGGAGAACGGCTCATTCATTGCCAATGGTGACATTGCCGAGGTCCGCAGGATCAGGAAGTTCGAGGAGATGTACGGGATGCGTTTTGCGGATATGACGCTCTGGTTCCGAGACACGGATCTGGAGATAGAGGCGAAGGTGATGCTTGACACCCTGATGATGAGCACACCGTCACTCTCGCCTGAGAGGTCGAGGGAGCTCTATTTCGCAGTGCTGGCCGATCACCCGGGAATAAAGTCGAAACGCAAGCAGTTCGAGGCTGTCAGGGACGATCCGTACTATAATGCTCTGCAGCTGAAGTTTGCCTATGCCGTCACCTGTCACAAGTCGCAGGGAGGACAGTGGGAGAGGGTCTTTATAGATCAGGGCATGTTCAGCCGCCAGGAACCGACCATAGATTATCTCAGGTGGTTCTATACGGCGCTGACCAGGGCCACGGATAAGGTTTACCTGGTCAATTTCCCGGACAGTTATTTCAGGCAGTAGGGGAATGATTATATTTGCGCTTTCCGCGAAATGTGCACCTGACTGAGAACCTGACAAACCGGAAGATATTTCTGTTCTGGGGGCCGTTGGCGCTCACGTGGCTGATGATGGCCTTTGAACAGCCAATCCTGATAACCTTCATCGCCCGGCTGGGGGATGCAAAGCTCAACCTTGCCGCTTTTGGCATTGCAGGCTCATTCGCAATGATCATCGAGGCGCCTGTGATAATGCTTATGAGCGCCTCCACGGCTCTCGTCACAGGACGCAATTCATACAAAAAGCTGAGAAGGTTTACTGACATCCTTAATTTCACTGTCACCGGAATCCAGCTAATAATGCTGATCCCGCCTGTTTTCAGGTTCATCGTCATATACCTGATGGGCGTACCTGATGAGGTGGCCAGGCTTGCCCACATCGCTCTCCTGATTTTTCTCCCCTGGGCAGCCTCTATCGGGTACAGAAGGTTTTACCAGGGGATCCTTATACGGAACAACCTGACCCGACGGGTTACCTACGGCACACTGGTCAGGCTTTCAGTCATCGTCACTGCGGGGCTGTTGCTTTATTCTGCAGGCGTTAACGGGGCGTATGTTGGTGCGGCAGCAATGTCGATGGCTGTATTCACCGAAGCAATAGCAACAAGGTTGATGGCTTCAGGGACTCTGAAGACCCTGGCAGAAACGGATGATACGGAGAACCGCACCATGGGTCTCAGGTCGATCTCCAGGTTTTATTACCCACTTGCGCTTACCTCGCTTTTGTCGCTTGGCGTTCATCCTTTCATAACATTCTTCCTCGGCAGGAGTGCCATGGCGGTTGAGTCACTCGCCGTTTTGCCTGTCGTCAGCTCGCTCGTATTCATCTTCAGGAGCCTGGGATTATCTTACCAGGAGGTGAATATTGCCCTGATAGGTAAGCAAAAACAGAACTACAGGCTGCTGAGAAACTTTGCAGTGTATATGGGCGTGGCTGTGACGGTCCTGATATCGGTGCTGGCATTCACTCCTCTGGCAGACCTGTGGTTTATAAACATCTCGGGACTGTCAAAAGAACTTGCGGGTCTCGCATATTTACCGTTAATGATAATGGTGCTTCTGCCTGCGTTTACAGTCCTGCTTAATTTCCAGAGGTCTCTGCTTTTGATCAACGGTACAACCGGCCCCATCTCGGCAGCAACTGCAGTGGAACTCGTGGCAATAATTGTCATACTGATTGTCTGTGTTGTATTTCTGAACATGGTCGGAGTTGTTGCTGCTGCGATTGCCTTCACTCTGGGCAAGGGCATCTCGTCCCTTTACCTTGCACCCAGGCAATCAGCGGCTGTAAAAAGCTGGAGGTCAGAAAAGAAAGTGTAGACACAATTATTCTTAATTTTGCACACAAAATAATCATAATACCAAATTACCATCAGTCATGAAATCATACCGCAAGGAGCTCTGGATTGAAACACCTCAAAGGAGGAACTATGTCAACATCACAAGGCAGGTTGAGAAGTGCCTCAGTGATAGTGGAGTAAAAGAGGGGCTCATTCTCGTGAATTCGATGCATATTACCAGTTCAGTATTCATCAACGACGATGAGGGCGGGTTGCACCAGGATTTTGAGGTTTGGCTGGAGAAACTGGCTCCTGAGAAACCACATTCACAATACCGCCATAACGGGTTTGAGGATAACGCCGACGCACATATGAAGCGTCAGCTTATGGGTCGTGAGGTTGTAGCAGCCGTAACGAACGGCAAACTCGACTTCGGTCCGTGGGAACAGATCTTCTACGGTGAATATGATGGTATGCGGCGTAAGCGGGTACTCGTGAAGATTATTGGAGAATAGGTAATAGGCAGTAGGCAGTAGGCAGTAGGCAGTAGGCAGTAGGCAGTAGGCAGTAGGCAGTAGGCAGTAGGCAGTAGGCAGTAGGCAGTAGGCAGTAGGCAGTAGGCAGTAGGC
>JBAQCQ010000061.1:0-26353 GCA_049294275.1 Bacteroidales bacterium | reverse complement strand
GCATGCAAGGGCCCCGCCTGTAAAACTTGTATAATCCCGTTAATGTTTGAACCCGGGTTTTACAATATTTGTGAGATTCTGCTGCACCACCTCAATTTCACCCTTACTGCCGAGAGTCACGACAGCGGTCAGATAGGGAATATTATCAAGGTAACTGGCATATTGTTTGGCCAGTCCGTCCGCATCACCGGGATAATAAATATCATAGGTGATTGTCAGTTTCGGTGAAGCACCGCAGTTTTCCCACTTACCGGTGCCCATGACCTCATAGTCATAATTGTCTCCTGCCCATATCGTGGTGAAGATATACTGCCTCGGTATATCAACGGTACCGTTGGTATTGACTGTCATAAGGAAACTGCCTCCTGAAACAACGGGTTCACCCCACCAGTCAGCCATGAATGCTTCACCCATACCTGAAATCTTAAGCTTTGTACCTTCGACTGCAGCTGTGAAACCTGTGCCGTAATAAGCATCCGAACCAGTCCAGGTGCCTACAAGGTCAGCAATGCCGTTTGTAAGCGGACAGTAGGGGAACCTCTTGAAAGTATAAGTCAGCTTTGTAGCCGTAGCGCTCGGCGGGTTGTGCTCACCTGCATTAAAGGTAAGTATCAGTTTCAAAGGCACATCCACAGGCATGCTGGCAGCTTCTGTCGATACGGTGACCGAACCTGATGACCCTCCTGCCGGAATGGTTATGCTGGTTGAAGAGAGAGTATACATGGCCGGTGTCATGGTAGAGGCCGGGTCAACGGTCAGGTTCACGGTGATTGGTGCACTCTGAGGCAGACCCATTAGAACTACCGAAACCGGTTTGACAACTTCAATCAGGCCTCCAGTCTCCGTCACACCCGTGGTAAACGACTGCAAGTTTTTGGTGAATGTCAGGTAATAGCCTGCAGCAGGATCGACATCCTTTGTGATGGCGTCAAAACCCGTCTCGATCTCCTCGCAGGATGTCAATAAAGCTCCCGCGGTAAGAATTACGAACAATATTCTGAATATCTTTTTCATTGTCTTTACATTTTATCAGTTAACTGCATCTCCATTACCTGTCCCACCAAAGTATGGAACTGAGGGTAACTGTTGGCACATTGGCTCCGTTGTATGTTATCTCCTCCTGGGCATAGGGATACCTCACTGGCATCGCAGGAATTACTGCACCGATTGGCAGTGGCATTGCCGGGAAACCTGTTCTGCGATAGTCTGCATATGGCTGGCTCGAACCGTAAGTCGCAATGTATTTCTGAGTCATAATGAGCTCAAGTGTCACAGCCACGCCATTAATGTGTGCAGCAAGCCATGCGGTGTTGGCATCGCCAGTAACTGCAAGCACTGAAGCAGCGACTGCGGTTTCATAAGCAGTCTGAGCCGGAGTAATCTGGCCGAGCATGAAATTTGCTTCAGCTTCAATGAACTTCTGCTCTGCATAGGTCATCATCATTGACGGTGCAAGTGCTCCCGCAACGTAACTTCCGGGATGAGAAGCTGCTGAAGAAGATGACCCTGCGACGCTTCCGGTAAACTCACCGTTTCCATCTTCTTCGGCATAGAATGGCAATCGTGGATCGTTACTGTCAAGCATCATGTTGACAAGGGTGGCACCCATGCGTACGTCGCCGCGCTGTTCCATGAACTGGAAGATCGGGTTGTGGTTCGCCTCCTCCCATGGAACCTTAAGGTTATCAGCATTTGAGGTGAAGCCACCTGTTGCAGCAGTCAGTGCCTCAGTTGCGGCAGCGTTGCCGTTTACGAGTGACAACTGCATCAGATGGCGGGCCTTCAGTGCACTGGCGGCTTTCTTCCACTTTGCCGCACTGCCACCGTATACTACGTCACCGCCCAATCCAATGGGGTCTGAGGCTGCACTCAGGTCAGCGATGGCTTCATCCAGAATAACCAGAATTGTGTCGTAAATCTCCTGCTGAGTGTCAAATGCAGGTGTAAGGATATTCTCATTGCCCCTGAATCCCTGGCTGAAGGGCATGTCACCAAAGACATCGGTCATCTTCCCGAGGGATGATGCAATCAGTACCTTGGCCACCCCTTCATTCCACGGTGACCCGAGTTCCTGGGCCTTCGTCAGAAGGATCTTGGTGTTCATGAACAGTTCGGTATAGACACTGTTCCAGAGGTTGTTCACATCTGATGGCATAAGCTGATAACGTGCTTCAGTGTATGACTGGCGGTCAACACCGTCAAACTGCTGCATCCAGATGCTTGTAGTGCGTACAAGGTCATTCCCTGCAAGCAGGTATCCATAGTTCATCTCCACCGCCGGAAGAAGGAGGTTCATCGGTACATCGGCAGGAGAATCGGGGTCTACGTTCAGGTCTGTGTCGATCCACTGCTCGCACGAGGAAAGAGACAGCGTAAACGCCAATACCAACCCTGCTGTTTTAATTATGTTGTTTAAGTACTTTTTCATAATTCTTACTGATTAGGTGTTAATTAAAAGGTCACTTTCAAACCAGCCAGGTAGCTCTTTGTGCCCGGGTTGTTGAAATAATCCATACCCTGACCGTTTGAGGAACCCTGAAGGTTGGTTTCAGGATCGATGCCTGAATAGGGTGTGAAGAGAAGAAGGTTCTTGCCTGTGACATAAACCTGCAGGTACTGAAACACTTTTTTCTTTACCGGGATGTCATAACTCAGCGAAATGTCCCTCAGCCTTACCCAGCCTGCCGGTTCGATTGCTGCTGCAGTCGGGCCGCCGCCGAAGTTGCTGCCGTGACCTCTGAACCATGCCTCGTCAAGAACGACAGGTGTTATGTTTTCCACACCTGATGACGTCGGATTGCCCTCAACATCAAGATGACCGTAGACACCTTCAAAAACCTTTATGTTATCGGCGGGTGTCCTGGTAAAATCGATGGATCCCTCCGGTGTGTAGTATACTTCCCTGAAGGCTGTTGCTGCACTTGTTCCGAAATAATTCATCGCATATACGGTTCCGTTGTACATATTGCCTCCCTTCTTGATGTCCCACATGAATGAAAGTGCAACACCTCTGTACGATAATGTATTGGTAACGTTTGCCGTCCAGTCGGGATTCACCTTTCCGATCGGGACCATCACGCCTGAATTGGTGAAGGGATAACCGTCGCGGTAACTGTCGGTGGGGTCATCGTTGATCAGTATGGTTCCGTCTTCAGCCCTGTACCAGTCAAGACCGAATATGGTTCCGTACTCCTGGCCTGCCACTGCTCTAACCTGTGGCTCCACAAATCCTCCAAGGAAGAGGTTTTGAACACCGGGGGCAAGCTCCTTGACCATGTTCTTCAGCTTGGTGAAATTGGCCATGAAGTTCCAGTTGAAGTTCTTGGTGCTGACCGGCGTGATGTCTAGTGAAAGTTCAATACCGTCTGTCTCCATTGATGCGGCATTCATGTAGACCGAGGTAAATCCTGATGAAGCGGCGATTGGCACACTCATCAGAAGATCCTTGTTCAGGTTGTAAAAATATGACCCGTCAAAGATGATCCTGTTCTTGAAGAATCGCAGTTCAACTCCTGCTTCCCATGAGTCCATCGTTTCGTGCTTCAGGTCGGGGTTGCCCAGGCCGTCACTGATTGAAAATCCGCTATTGCCAAGGTATGGGAAACCGACACCGTTTGTCCAGCCGTCACCCGATCCTGCCGAGAAGAAGTAGTTGGAAGTATTGTACGGACCTGCAATGTTTGCCGTCCTTGCAACTGACCCCCTGATCTTACCGTAAGAGAGAATGTTGTTATCCTTAAGACCGCCCAGCTCGGTAAATACAAAGCTTAAACTCACCGAGGGATAGAATGCTGACAGATTGGCTTTGGGCATTGTTGTCGACCATTCGTTTCGTCCGGTCATGCCAAGGTAAACCAGGGATTTATATGCGAAACTCACATCGCCGAAGAAGGCTGCAGTACGGTAGTTGGTGGTGCCGTGGCTCACCGTGTTGTTTGGAGAGTTTGACAGTTGATAGAAATCCCTGATCTGCAGTCCGTCAGCATCACCGTATAAGTACTTGCTAAATGTGGACTGCATGTTATTGCCGATTGTAATCTTGAAGTCAAAGTCATCCCCGAGATCCTTCTGGAAGTTGAGAAGGAGGTCAGAGTTGAAAATCCCGTTATAGTTCATGTACTCATCATAGTAGCCTGCGGGGAAAGCCCTGGAATAGACGGCAAATTTATTGTTGTACCTTCTGTTGAACCAGTCAATGCCTCCGGTGTAGGAGAGACTCAGGGATTCTGTGAAAGCGACGTTGAGGTTTGCGCTACCCGTGAAACGGTTGATATCTTCATTGAACGAGATCATGTTCGATACCCAGTAGGGGTTGTCATACCCGCCGCCGTTGCGGTAGTTGCGCTGCGTGCCGTCAGGGAATATATATCCTGCGCTGTTGTCAAATGTCCTTGCCGTTCTCACGAGGCCCAGCATGATACCGGATACGTTTGAACCCTTCTGTATCTGCACTGCCTGTGAATTTGTATAGGCGAAATCGCCACCAACAGTTACTTTTTTTGAGAGTTTGGATGTTGCATTCAGACGGAGTGTTGTCCTACCGAACTCATTGTTCGGGACAATACCGTTCTGCATCAGGTTTGAAACCGAGAAGAAATAGCTTCCGAGATCATTCCCGTTACTCATGCTCAAACGGTTGTTGAAGTTAAGGCCTGTCTGGAAAAACTCATAGGGATCATAAGCCACTGCAGGTTTCCCGTTGCCGGTTCCTTTGGGAACGAGTCTACCGTTGGGATCCCACTTGTAATTTGTGTCACCGTCATACTCAAGGTCAGCGATCTTGGGTCCAAAAGAGGCAGCATTACCGCTCTCCCATACTCCGTTAAGTCCCTGGGCATACAGGTTCTGCATCTCAGCTGTCTGGGAGATCATGTCTGCCCCGACAGAGGTATGGAACTCTATTTTCCTGTTGGTCAGGTTCTTCCCGCTTTTGGTTGTGATGATGAGAGCGCCGTTTGCTGCACGAAGTCCGTAGAGTGCGGTTGCAGCACCACCCTTCAGAACGGTGATCGATTCGATATCATCAGGGTTCAGGTCGATTGACCGGCTGGAAGTTGAAACACCGTCAACGCCGGTGTCCTGACCTCCTGATATGATAGGCATTCCATTCACAACAAACAGAGGTTCATTGTTTCCGGTGATCGAGTGTGAACCGCGGATCGTCAGGTAGGCAGCAGCACCGGCGTCACCGGCAGTGCTTATGACCTGGATCCCCGAAGCGCGGCCGGCAAGTGAGTTGACAATGTCGGAGTTTGGCCTGCTGGTTAGTACCTCAGACTGAACGCTCTGGACATTGTACCCAAGTTCTCTCTTATCGCGGGAAATCCCGACAGCAGTGACAACCACCTCGTCAAGACCGACGAGATCAGAGACCATCACGATATCTATCCGGGTCCGTCCCTGAATTGGCACCTCCTGGGTCTTCATTCCTATAAAACTGAAGACCAGGGTATTCATTCCCTGGGGAACCGACAGGTTGTACCTCCCGTCAGAGTCAGTCAAGGTCCCCACAGTGGAGCCCCTGACTGTTACAGATACACCGGGTAATGACAAGCCATCCTCCTGGCTTGTCACAGTTCCCGTAACCTGTACCATCTGCCCCAGCGCAATCGCTGAAGTGGCAATTGCCAGTACTAAAATTACGAAGATCTTTTTCATAAACGATTTAATTTAGGTTAATATGATTTCAGGCTAAAAGGTTGGCCATAACAAATATATCAATTTATTATTATATTATTCTCCAAACGGCAAATTTTGGCATCAGACTGAGCCCTGCGCCATTCGGATCAGCTCTTCTTCAGATTCTGCTGCAAGCTTTGCGATCTTCCCGCCCCTGACCAGAAGATCCTCGGCGAAAGCTCTGTCTTTCAATCCCCTGACATTAATCTGTACATTTAGAAATGCGCCCCTGATACAGGCCCTCGTGGCTAAAACTCCGACAGCTGCATCAGTGACCGAGTTGGGATTACCCTTTTTTATCATCTCCGAAAGCAGAGCAAATGATTCAGCGGCCACCTGCATGACGGTCAGGGGAACCAGCGAGGCCAGCTTTGTGGCTTCCTCCACGGCGGCAGCCCTTGCAGTCTTTTCCTCATTACTGCCCTTAGGCATCTCAAAAACCTTTAATATAGCGTTGTATGCATTTGTATCTTCATCTACCAGCTCCAGAAGTCTCTTCTGGATCTGCACACCCTTTTCAGCCCATGATGCAAACTCCTCCCACCGGTCGTCCCATCCTCTCTTGTGGCTTGAGAGATTGGCCACCATAACTCCCAGCGCCGCTCCCATGGCTCCCATGGCTGCTGAGACCGACCCGCCGCCGGGGGCAGGTGACTCTGAAGATGTCTCCCAGACAAATGACGAGAGCGACATGTCAGCGAGCTTCTTCTGCTGCCTGTCGCGAAGAAGGTATTCAATGATCTTTTCATCAGGATTGAACGGTTTCAGCTCCGCAAGACCCATTGATCTGACTGCGGTTTTTACCAGGTCATCATCGGAGACGCCTGCAGTTCGCTGTTGCTTATGGAGGAAATATCGTCCGGCCTCCAGCATTGACTTCAGGGGAATAAGTCCTACCAGTTCCGAGCCGGTCACCCGCACCCCCCTCTCTTCCGCTTTCCTGCAAGCCTCGTCAAATGCCACATGCACTGGGGTCACTCCGATATTTGTCAGGTTCATCGAGATCTGGGTAAAACCGTATTCCGGAATAAACCAACCGATGGCCTTGACTGACTTGAGAGAGCCGGGGATCATGACCGGATTGCCTTCGGCATCCTTTACAACTTTACCTGTAACGGGATTTCCCTCGCGTTTCTCACGGCCACGCTCCCTTATGTCGAAAGCTATTGCATTGGCCCTGCGAACCGAGGTGGTATTCAGATTGACATTGAATGCAACCAGGAAATCGCGCGCACCCACTATAACAGCGCCAACGCCGGAATCAAAGCGTGCAGGGCCAAAATCAGGCTTCCAGGCAGGGTCTTCAAGTTTCTTTTTCAATCCCTCATATTCACCTGCCCTGATGTTTGCAAGGTTCCTTCTTTGCTCCGATAATGCGGCAGATTCATAACAGAAGACAGGCAGATGAAGCTCCTCTCCTATTCTTTTTGCCAGCCTGCGTGCCCAGGTCACGGTCTCTTCCATGGTTATGCCGGCAACAGGCACCAGTGGGCAAACATCCGTGGCACCCATTCTCGGATGAGCACCTGAATGCTTCGACATGTCAATCACCTGCGAGGCTTTCTTCACAGCCCTGAATGCCGCCTCACACACTGCTTCTGGCTCACCGACGAATGTAACAACTGTCCGGTTGGTGTCCCTGCCCGGGTCTACATCCAGCAGCCGGACACCCTCGACGGATTCGATCTCATCTGTTATCTGCCTTATAATGCCCATGTCACGTCCCTCGCTGAAGTTGGGGACGCACTCGATCAATTGGCTGGTTGTCATAATTACTATTTTACAATACTTTATCCTCTTCGAGGAAAGGATAAATTCACGTTACTCTTCTTCAATTCTTAAATCCCTACAGGCTATCATTTTCAACACTATTGCCTACTGTCTATTGCCTATTGCCTGAATCTGCCCGTTCAGTATGACAGTCTCCACGAGATTGCTGCCGTAAGCATAGGGCATAAACTCATATGACGGTATCTTTTTGGTGATGAACAGGTTAGCCTTCTTGCCTACCGTGAGAGATCCGTGCGTTTCAGACAACCCCATGGCATAGGCAGCATTGATCGTCACGGCGTTGATCGCCTCCTCGGGCAGCAAACGCAGCCTGATGCATCCAAGTGACATAACAAGCTTCATGTTGCCGGATGGAGAGGAGCCCGGATTGTAGTCGCTGGCCATTGCAACGGGAAGTCCTGCTTCAATCAGCTTCCTTGCCGGCGGGTCAACCATACCCAAGAAAAAGGCTGCGCCAGGCAGCAGTGTGGGCATGGTTCCGCTGCCTAGCAAAATCTCAATCTCGTCATCACCGGTGAACTCCAGGTGATCAACTGATAGAGCCCCGTACTTCACACCTGTCTGTATTCCGCCGGAGTACCCGAGCTCGTTGGCGTGCATCTTGGGACGCATCCCGTGGCGTGCGCCCGCCTCAAGAATGCGCGAGGTCTCCTCAACAGTGAAGAATCCCCTGTCACAGAAGACATCAATATAATCTGCCAGTCGGTCGGCAGCCACCGCGGGTATCATCTCGTTCACAATAAGGTCAACATAGCCGTTCCGGTTCCCCTGGTACGTGGCGGGTACAGCATGGGCTCCCAGGAAGGTGGCCCTGACCGTCAGAGGTGACTCCTGCTTTATCCGCCTGATTACTCTCAGCATCTTCAGCTCATCATCCGTTGTAAGCCCGTACCCGCTCTTGATCTCCACTGCCCCGGTGCCAAATGATGTGATCTCCCTGACACGTTCCATCGACTGTGAGAAGAGCTCCGCTTCGGATGTCTCATGAAGCAGACGGGCAGAATTGAGAATGCCTCCTCCTCTCCCTGCAATCTCTTCATATGATAACCCTTTTATCTTATCCGTGTACTCCTTCTCCCTGCTGCCTGCAAAGACCAGGTGTGTGTGCGGGTCGCAGAAGGAGGGAAAGACAAATCCGCCTCCGGCATCAAGCCGGTTGATATCGCTTACGAATCCGGGCATCTGATCCATTGGACCGAAAGCCGCAATGATGTCATCCTCTAAAAGCAACCAGGCGTCCTTCAGAACAGGCAGTTCCGCCATCTCCTTACCGGCTGTGAATGCCACGCTCTGGTCCCTGATCTGCACCAGCATTCCTATATTCTGTACTATCAGGCTCATGGAACCGGATTTAAAGATCACTAAGGTAGCAATATTAACAATATTAGGATATGAGCATCATTTTACTTTACCTTTACTTTTGTTACTAAACCGAAACTTGTGAAAAGACTCCCAGTTATTCTTCTGACCATTCTCCCGGTCATTACTATTACGGCCCAGGAGACCAAGACCGGATGGAATTTCGGCGCACTGCCTGCAATCAGCTACAGCACCGACCAGGGATTCCAATACGGGGCACTGGTCAACCTGTTTGACTACGGCGACGGCTCAATCTACCCGGATTATTATCACAAGATCTATATTGAAGCTTCAACCTTTACAAAAGGAAGCTCCATACTGAGGATCATGTATGATTCAGATTATCTCATCAAGGGAATAAGATATGCTGTTGACCTTAGTTATATGCCCGACTTTGCATACGACTTTTACGGGTTTAACGGATTCGGATCAGTATATAATAAGGAATGGACCGATGACGAACTGGTTGACGGTAACCTTTCGCCAGACTACAGGAGCCGTCTCTTTTACGCGATGAAGCGGAACCTGTTTCGTTTTAAAAACGATTTCACAGGCAAAATCGGTGAAAACAACTGGTTCTGGAATGCAGGACTGAGCATTCAGCAGTTCAAGGTCGCTGATCTTGATGTCACCAGGTTCAACAAGGGGAAAGACCCCGAGGATCCGAAATACCTTGACCCTGACCAGCCAACTCTGTTCCAGTACTACAGGGAAGCCGGCATTATTTCAGGAGATGAGGCTGACGGCGGATGGATAACGGGCATCAAGGGAGGCATATCATATGACAGCCGTGACCAGCGCGCATGCCCCATGAGCGGCATATGGGCAGAGACAGGAATTGAAGTGGCTCCCTCATTTCTGGGTTCCGAATCAACTTTCGGCAAGCTCTATCTCACCTGGAGACAGTACTTCACTCTCAAGGAAGATGACCTCAGCTTTGCATACAGACTCGGCTACCAGACTACCCTCTTTGGTGACGTACCCTTCTATTACCAGGGACAGGTGATCGTGTCCGAACTGAGAGGGGCACTTTCAGAAGGACTTGGTGGCAGCAAGACACTGCGTGGCCTCCTGAGAAACAGGGTGGTTGGCAACGGTTTTGCATATGCCAATGCTGAACTTCGCTGGAAAATAGTGCGCTTCCGCTTCATAAACCAGAACTTCTACCTTGGAACCAACTACTTTGTGGATGCCGGCATGGTGACTGATCCAATCAATGTAGACGAAGCTGATTTCACGGCTTACCTGATATCAGAGCATACCGGGGAATCTGTGAGTGATTATCTCACCGGCGATAAAGACACCCCTCACGTTGCCGCAGGTCTCGGACTGAAGATAGCGATGAATGAGAACTTCATTATCTCGGCAGATATAGGCAAAGCCTTGAAGGCCCAGGACGGGGATATGGAGTTCTATATCGGACTGAACTATCTCTTTTAGTCGGCAGTCGGCAGCCGGCAGCCAAAATCAGTCGGCAAGGCAGTCTCCAGTCAGGACTGACGACTGAAGACTGAGGACTACTGACTGGACTATAACTTGCCCAGCCACATCCCGAAGGCAACGCCGATATAGTTGCCGATGATCCATCCTGTTAACCCTGTAGCGAGCCCTGTAAGAATGACATCCTTGTTCTTAAGGGCTGCTGCAACCATGGGCACAAACGGCGGGGAATAGACAAACCCGGTTGTGGTTATCAGGTAGTCGTCAGCATCGATCCTGAAGATCCATGACAGGAAAAGATGCAGCAGCAGTGACCCGAAATAGGCATAGGTCACATAAAGAAGAAGGTTGATATATTTTGCCTGGAAGATCACGCTGAGGTCGCACCTTGAAGCGATGACCACAGAAAAGGCAATGATGAAGTACATTCCCAGCTGAAATGTCTTTTTGATATTCCGTATCCTGGGTATGAAGCTGGCGGCCATGCCAAGGGTTGTAATCGTCAGGATCGCTGTAACGGTCGCTGGCACTTTGGGAAACAGGAGACTGACCCCAAGACCTATTGCAGTTATTACCACTGATAGTCCGAGTGCAGCAAGAAGCGGCCTGACTGTATCCTTCCTGAATATCCCGGAAAAATCATCGAAATCCTCCGCCATCCTGTCATTCATGCTCTTGAAGTCGAAATCTCCCGATTCTGCTTCAACAGGCTTTTTGTAGGGAGGCAGGAACAGCCTGAAAAAGGCCGGCCCGGCTGTAATGAAGAAGAGGATCACGACGGCGCCTACTATCATGTCATAGGTGTTGGTCATAATGAAGGCGTTCGGTTCAACCTTGAGCGCCAGCGCAATGGAGGCCAGGTTGACGGAGCCTCCTGTATAAAGCCCGATAAGCATCCCTCCAACCTTGTCAGCCCCTTCAACCTTATTTCTGAAGATCAGGTACCCCGTCGCCACGATGACGCTGACAGAAACCAGGGCCAGAAGCATAGAAAGAAAGCCTTTACCTGAGAACCTAAGCCATCTCCTGACATTGAGCGAAAAAAGAATTAAGGGAATTGCGAGCGGCACCAGCGCCGTCTGCATGTTATCCTGGATCACGGCATAGCTGTTTACCTTAAGATCGCGCTCCGAAAGAGTTCCGGCCGCAACCATCTCAACCGCCTCCGATTTTGGAATGAATGGCCTGTCCTGCCCGATTGTGGCTTCACGGAATGCATCACTTCCCCTCGGAAGGATGCCCACATTGGCAATAAGAATACCTGTTGCGTAGGCAAGAACTATTGCTCCGATCTTCTTGACCAGAGGATACTTCAGCGTCAGCCAGATCAGAAATATCGGAAAAGTGATGTAGAAAACGGTCAGAACTATCAGATTCAGCATGGCGGTCAGGTTTTTAGTCCACCTAAAATAAACAATGCGCCCTGCATGAAAGGCCGGGCGCTGACAAAAGAGGTATTAATACTGACTGCGGTAAGTATATTTACTTATCGGGACACTCTTCAAAACTTTTGCGGTATTGCTCTATCGCCCTCTGACTCATACCCATGCTTGAGAATCCGCCGTCGTTGAAGATGTTCTGCATGGTTATCTTTTTTGTCAGGTCTGAGAAGAGCGTGATGCATACATCTGCGCAGTCTGCCGCATCTGCATTGCCAAGCGGTGACATCCTGTCCGAGAAATCGACCAGTGAGTCAAATCCTGCGATGCCCGCCCCGGCAGTTGTAGCCGTCGGCGACTGCGACACGGTGTTCACCCTCACATGTTTTTCCTTGCCGTAGATGTACCCGAAGCTCCTGGCTATTGACTCCAGCAGGGCCTTGGCGTCGCCCATGTCATTATAGCCCACGAGGGTCCGCTGGGCTGCCACATAGGTCAGCGCCACCACCGATCCCCATTCCTTTATGGCATCAAGTTTATATGCAGTCTGAAGGATCCGGTGGAAGCTCAGGGCTGATATATCCAGTGTCCTGAGCATGTTTTCATAGTTTGTCTCAGCATAGGGAATCCCCTTTCTCACGTTGGGAGACATTCCTATTGAATGAAGCACAAAGTCGATCTTCCCATCAAAGTGCTCAAGTGATTTTGTGAAGAGCTCTTCGAGATCCCTCATGCTGGTGGCATCGGCAGTGATGACCATGCTGCCTGTCTTGTCAGCCAGCTCACCGATGGTACCCATGCGCACTGCCACCGGTGCGTTGGTAAGCAACAGCTGTGCTCCCTGGGCATGAGCCTTTTCTGCCACATGCCAGGCAATGGATTTGTCATTCAGGGCACCGAATATTATGCCCTTCTTGCCTTCCAGTAAGTTTGTAATCATATTTCTGATTTTCAGTTGGTTCCTGATAAAGCGTCATCTGCCTCCCAGCAGAGCACGCGCGTTACGCATGGCAGCTTCGGTAATTGTGCTTCCGCTAAGCAGTCTTGCCACCTCTGTAACTCTTTCATCGTCATTTAACAATCTGACGCGCGTTATTGTTTCATGATCGCTCTCTTCCTTGTATACATGGTAATGCAGGCTCCCCATTGCCGCCACCTGAGGCAGGTGGGTTATATTTATGACCTGCATGCTCTTACCCATGTCCGCCAGGATGCTCCCTACCATGGAGGCAACCTCGCCCGAAACGCCTGAATCTATCTCATCGAAGATTATGGCCGGCAAGCCGGAACTGCTGGCAAGCACCGATTTAAGACAGAGCATCACCCGTGACAGCTCGCCACCGGAGGCGCATCGCGACAGCTCCTCTGGCTCTACCTGCCTGTTGGCGCTGAAGAGGAAGTCGACCCTGTCAAGCCCTGAAGGGCCGGGTGCATCCAGGGTGCTGATGCGGACCTCAAAGCGGGCATGGGGCATCCCCATCCTCCGCAGCATGGCTGTTATCTCACCTGCCATGGAGGTAACCTCACCCTGTCTGGCTGCGGAGAGTGAGCCGGCCAGTATTAAAGCTTCATTATATGCAGAGTCAGCTGCCTTGCTCAGTTCACTGATTTTTTCGTCAATGTCCTGCGTTGCAGCCACGGCCTCTTCCACCTGCTTCTGCCTTTCAAGCAGTTCATCCAGATCCCTGCACCGGTGCTTCTGCATCAGTGAGTATATTGTGTCGAGACGCTGTGATACGTATTCCAGCCTGCCGGGGTCGGCGGCAGCCCGTTCATTGAGCTTTTCGGCTTCGAATGATATGTCGTTGAGATCTATAATCTGGGCTTCAATACGCTTTTCAAGCTCCCCGGCCCCGGGCAGCCAGCCGGCGATCTTCGAGAGCCCGCTGCGGGCTGTCCGCAGCAGTGACAGCACCGAGACATCATCACCGGCAATGGCACCTGTTGCAGTTGTCAGTCCCTCCTTTATCTCAGCGGCATTGGTGAGCATCTCCTGTTCACTCTCAAGGGTCTCCTGCTCTCCGGGGACGAGGTTTGCAGCCCTGAATTCTTCAAGCTGATGAGAATAGTAATCATGATCGGCCCGCCCTCTTTCCATTGTACTGGCTGCATCGTCATACTCACGTTTTGCTTTCAGCCAGAGTCTGTAGGCTGCGGTGTAATCCCTGTAAAGTCCGGTACTGCCCGAAAAGGCATCTATGACCCGCATCTGGAACACATTGCTTCCGAGGAGCAGGGTCTGGTGCTGGGAATGCACATCAATCAGCCTGTCGCCCAGCTCTTTCATCACATTCAGCGTGACAGGAGTGTCATTTATGAATGCCCTCGACTTGCCCGCCGGTGTTATCTCCCTACGCAGTATGGCTTCATCATCATAGTCGATACCGCTGGCCTCAAAGAGCTCACCAAGATCGTAACCCTCAATATTGAACTCAGCCTCAACAACGCATTTCTCCCCTTCGCTCAACAGAACAGAGGTGTCAGCCCTCTCACCGAGAACCAGCCCGAGGGCTCCAAGCAGGATGGACTTGCCGGCACCGGTCTCTCCCGTGATAATGGTAAGCCCCTCGCCGAAGCCCATGTCAAGCTCTTTAATGATGGCATAGTTCTTAACAGTCAGTCTGCGCAGCATGGAGGGTGTCTTAACTCGAAGCCGTGAGTATCTTCTGATATTTGGTCTCGTTGGCCGGGTCAATCTCAGTCAGTATCTGAACCACCCGGTTTTTCTCCTCGGGGAAGGCTTTTGAAAAGATGTTGACTATCTCATCAGCCTTGGCATCGAGGATGATCGTGATATAGTACATGAAGGGGTCAGGACGCTGGCGGTACACCTCCTGAAGCCTCCTCAGGCTCCCGAAGATCTCGTTTCTTGCCAGTGTCATGTCCGATTCCATCAGGTCGAGACCCCGCAGATGATAGAGGTACATGAACTGTCTTGCCGCAGAATACTGATTGTCCAGCACATTTTTAATGAGCCAGTAGCGGTTCCTGTTCCTCGACCCGTCATAGGGTTTCCATCCCGGCTCCGGAACATTCTGGGCATTGGCAACGATCTTTTCAGCTACCTGGAAATAAGGAGTGCCTCCTCCCTGTGCATATGTGTCAAAATCCATCCCTATAAAGAGATAGGCATAATAGGCAAGGACAGAGACCAGGTTGCTGGTGTGGCTGTTGGGATTGAACTCGAGGGGCTGAAATTCCACATACTTGAACTGGAAATTGTTGTCGACGAAGTTAAGTACCGTCGACTCATAGGTAGTGTTGTAAACCGGGCGGCTGAGCTGGACCTGTATTGTACCGCGGAATTCATCTGCAGAAAGCTGCTCGTCGAGATTGATGAGAAGATTGCATTCGATCCTCTCCGCGAAGCTGAAGAGGTTGTCTGTCCAGACCATGCTGTTCATGAACTCATATATATCGCGCTGCATGCTCTGGAAGATCTCCCTGTTCGAGCCCTGAATCTTCTGCGCCGACACCTGCACGTTGCAGTAAAGTTCCTGCGACACGGCCACACCGGTGACTGACAGTATCATCATAACCGTCATGATCAGTCTGCGTTTAATTTCTTGAGTCATTAACGATCAGCGTATCAGTGAAATGATCTTATCCAGGATATCCGAGGCAACCTCCTCCTTGGATTTCAACTCAAATTTATCAATATTATTGTTACAGTCAATGATGGTGATCCGGTTGGTATCATAGCCGAATCCTGCGCCCTCATCCTGAAGTGAATTCAGTATGATAAGGTCCAGGTTCTTCTTCCTGAGCTTGGCCGTGGCATTAGCTATTTCGTTGTCGGTTTCGAGGGCAAACCCCGCAAGGATCTGGTCCTTTTTCTTCATTGAGCCAAGGAGGGCGGCTATGTCTTCTGTGGGCCTGAGCTTCAGGGTCATCTCCCCTTTGCCTCTTTTGATCTTCTTGTCCGAGGTTTTCTCAGGAGTGAAATCCGCCACGGCAGCTGCAAGTATGCCGATGTCACTGTGGCGGAAGGCGATGACGGAGGCCTCCTTCATCTCAGCAGTGGTTTTGGCGGCTACTGTTGTAACGTTGGCCTGTGAAGGTCTGACGGAGACAGGGCCAAGCACCAGCGTTACTGCTGCACCAAGCCTGGCAGCCTCGTCAGCCAGGGCAATGCCCATGCGGCCTGATGAATGGTTGCTGATGAAACGCACAGGGTCAATGGGCTCAACCGTGGGGCCCGCGTTGATGAATACAGTTTTGCCCGCCAGGGGCAGTTCAGTTATTTTTTTTTTTGCGAGGAACTCCCTCAGCACTTTCACGATCACCTCAGGCTCAGCCATCCGTCCCTTGCCTTCCAGCCCGCTGGCAAGCTCGCCGGTATCTGGCTCAATGATATGATTTCCAAAACCGGTGAGTATCCCGATATTCCTCGCCGTAGCCGGGTGAGACAGCATGTCAAGATCCATAGCAGGGGCAAGGAAAACAGGGCAACGGGCTGACAAATATGTTGTCAGAAGCAAGTTGTCTGAAATGCCTGCAGCCATCTTCCCGATAGTGTTGGCTGTGGCAGGGGCTACCAGGAAGAGATCAGCCCACATCCCCAGGTCGATGTGACTGTTCCATCGTCCGTCTTCGGGATCGAAAAAGTCAACCAGGACCGGGTTCCGTGAGAGGGTGGCAAGGGTCAGGGGAGTGATGAACTCCTTTGCCAGGGGGGTCATGACGACCTTCACTTCAGCCCCCTCTTTAACAAGCAACCGGATGACAGTTGCAGTCTTGTAAGCTGCAATACCTCCGGTGACTCCAAGCAGTATTTTCCTGCCTTTCAGCATGTTATGGGTTTATTTCTTCTGCTTCTGCTCCTTATCGGGATTGCGGTAATATATCTTTCCCTCCTCGAACTCAGCGAGCGCGATGAGTGTTGGCTTCGGCAGCCTCTCATAGAACTTCGAGATCTCAATCTGCTCCCTGTTCTCAAAGACCTCTTCGAGATTGTCATTGAATGACGCAAACTCCTCAAGCTTTGAATTCAGTTCCTGCTTCATCTCCACGCTTATCTGGTTTGCCCTTCTGGTGCAGACCAGAACACTTTCGTAGATGTTTCCCGTTTCAACGTCAAACTTGTCAACGTCCCTTGTGATGGTTGTGTAAGATGCCGATGTCTTTTTATAATCCATATCTGTTTGTTTGTAATTCAGTTTGTCTGTGCCTGTTCTACTGCAGTATCAACCTTCAGGAACCTGGCGGTCGTGTCAAAAATCCTTTTTACCTCTTTAGCATACCTGCTCTCAGGAAACTCTTCAATGAAAGAGTAGTATTCGTCGAGTGTAGTCTGGTAGCGCTCAACCTTCTTCGCCGGGACGCTTCTCTCAGTATAGAGGAACTGGGCGTCGAGCTTCAGAAACATCAGTTCTTCGCGGTATTTCGTATCGGGATACTCCTTCAGGCTGTTGGCCAGTGACACCGTTGCAGCACGGTATTGCTTCAGGTCATAATAGAGCCTTGCACTGAGATATGACTTTTCCACAAGCTTCTCCTGGAGCTCAAGTATTTTGGCCCTGCAATCGTCATTCCTCGTGCTTGTGGGATACCTCTGCATGAAGATCGTAAAGCTCTCTATCGCTTTCCTCGTATTGGTCTGGTCAAGCTCCGGCCTGGGACTCTGGTAATAGTCGCACAGAGCCGAAAGATATGACGCTTCTTCAGCATTATTGCTTCCGGGATAAGTGTCGGCAAAAGTCTGATAATATTGGCCGGCCATCATGTAATCGCGTATCCTGTAGTGCGCCTGGGCATTGATCCAGTTCAGCTGCTCTGCCCCGTCGGTGGCCCTGTACCTGGGAAGGATCTGTGAAAGGAGCTCGATGGACTTGTTGTACTTGCCGTCATCATAATAGTCATATACCTTCTGCTTCTTCAGTTCAAAATCACTGCTCTTCAGAAGTTTCTCATACTCGCCGCATGACGTTGCCACGAGTGCGAAAAGAATGATTGCTATAGGTCTGATCCTCATACCCGGAAATGTTGCGCAAAATTACTACTTTTTTTTATTCTTTGGTTCTGTCCGACGCAAAAGTGTTTCATTTAATCGGATGAGATGGTTAAAGGAGTGTTAATTTATGGTAACAAATAGGTATAAATAGGTACTTTGACGCAAATTTGTTTTTAATAATTTTGCGAGCATTAATCAAAACATAGACCGACGTGGATATTTTCGA
Organism: Bacteroidales bacterium; assembly: GCA_049294275.1. Lineage (GTDB taxonomy): Bacteria > Bacteroidota > Bacteroidia > Bacteroidales > VadinHA17 > SR-FBR-E99. The sequence continues at coordinate 8,526 of JBAQCQ010000061.1, read as the reverse complement.
CAAGATCAGAACCAACCGTGGCGAACTGGGACAGTACCAGGAACAGGCTGACGGATACTTTATGTTCCCGAAGCTCGAGGGTGAAATAGGCCCCAGGATGAAATTCATGGGCAAGGAAGTGCTTAACTGGAGTCTCAACAATTACCTCGGGCTGGCGAATGACCCTGAGGTGAGAAAGGTTGATGCAGATGCGGCAGCAGAGTATGGGCTTGCCTATCCCATGGGAGCCAGGATGATGTCGGGTCAGACTTCCATGCACGAGAAGTTTGAACAGATGGCTGCCGAATTTGTCGGCAAGGAGGCCGCCTATCTGCTTAACTACGGGTACCAGGGAATGGTCTCCATCATTGACTCGCTTGTCGGAAGGAAAGATGTCATAGTATATGATTCGGAATCTCACGCCTGTATCATGGACGGCCTCCGGATGGTGCTGGCCAAGCGGTTCGTATTCCCGCACAATGACATGAAAGGCTTCGAGAAACAGCTTGAACATGCACAGAAGATAGTAAGTGAGACAGGCGGCGGCATACTGGTCATTACCGAGGGTGTCTTCGGCATGGCCGGTGACCTTGGCGCACTTGATAAAATTGCCTCCTACAAGAAAAAATATGACTTCCGCCTCCTGGTTGATGATGCACACGGCATAGGAACCATGGGCAGAACAGGAGCCGGAACCGGTGAACACTTCGGTGTCCAGGACCAGATAGATGTCTATTTCGGGACCTTTGCAAAAAGCTTTGCAGGCATCGGAGGCTTCGTCGCAGGCGATAAGGACGTCATCAGCTATCTCAGGTTCAACCTGCGATCACAGATTTATGCAAAATCACTGCCCATGGCAATGACTATCGGCGCCATAAAACGTCTTGAACTTATCAGGGACCATCCTGAGAAACGCGAAAAACTCTGGGCCATCACCAGGGCACTGCAGTCAGGACTGAAAGAGGCAGGGTTTGATCTTGGCAGGACAGAGTCTCCCGTCACCCCGATCTTCCTCAAGGGCAGTATACCTCAGACCACTCAGCTGATCAAGGATCTCAGGAAAAACTATGGCATTTTCTGTTCTGTGGTCATATATCCCGTGGTTCCCAGGGGCGTGATCATGCTCCGGATCATACCCACGGCCGCACATACGATGGAGGATGTCCGTTACACAATCGAGGCATTCAAGGAGGTCAAGAAGAAACTCGAGACCGGTGCCTATCCGGATGAGATACCTGATTTCAGGAACTGACGCCTCTTCTCCGTTCCTCCTCCTCCAGGTCACTGATGCTCACGAAGGAATACTGGTATTCCATCGGCAGGATCCTTGCATAAGCCTCAACCCCGCAGTCGTCAAGACATGCATTGATTATCTTGCGCCCAAGCGGAAGGAGATCCGGCTCAAGGAAGGTGACAAGCTCCTTCCTGAAGAAGTCGCGCAGTATCGCCGCTCCTGAAGTATCTCCGCGGAACTGTTGAAAAAAATGACCCTGGGAGAGGCACCAGCAAGAGTTAAGACCTCGTCCGGGAGCTTCACCCCCTGCCTGCTCAGAATGGCAATTGCCTCAGATGCATCCATTTGGCAAATAATTGTATTTCATTAATTATTTTAATTATTATCCGCTTACATCTGCAGATATTTCACTGTCAGCGCGGCAAAAATAACATATTAACACAGCCGGCAGCTCTTTTGCCGCGGTCAGATATCAACATCTTATAAAATAGAGGAAAAATCGTGTAACGTTTTAACGGGTAGAACGTCATATGACAGACAACACAATTAAAAACCTTTAAAACGGACAGTCATGAAAAGAATGGTTTTAATCCTTTTAATTGCCGCTTTTGCGGTTGTTCTTTACGGTCAGCGCAATTCACTGGACAGTTTTTTCGACAGCTATTCAGACAGGGACGGCTACACCTCCGTGACGATCAGCGGTAACTTTTTCGGGCTCCTGAAGTGCCTCGACGAGGATGCAGAGAGTGATGGACCGGGGCAGAAAATCACATCAGTCAGGATAGTGAGCAGGGAAAGAGAATCCGGGTTCCCGGGCACAGACTTTCTGTCAGAGATAAGGGGCGTGATAAGAAGGGGCGCCTATGAGGAGCTGATGACGGTGAAGGATCACAAAGCGGATCTGCGAATAATGGTAAAAGGAAGGGATGACGCCATCAGCGAGATACTGGTGATTGCCTCCGGCGAAAAGGAAGCGGTGATACAGATCTGCGGTAACCTTACCCGCGAGGACGTTGACCGTCTCTCTGAAAATCATGCAGAGGGACTTGCAAAGCTTGAGATGCTTGAGAGTTCAGGGAAATGGTAACTTTGGGGAAGAGACCTGTACCAAATGACCCCCGAAGAATTCAGGAAATCAATCCTGCCGGAAGGGCGAAGGCTGTATGCCCTCGCCTTCCGGTACCTGAATGACAGGGAGGAGGCTGAGGATATGGTACAGGAGGTGATGATGAAGCTATGGGCCGGACGGAATGAACAGGTTCACTATGCAAACCCTGCCGCATGGTGCACCGCGGTTACAAGAAACAGCTGTATCGACATGCTCAGAAGAAGGAGGCGCCTACGGCTCGAAGAGATAAGTGACACTGTCATGTTACCTGATACTGATACCAGTATGGTTGACAGCGCTGACAACCTCGAAGCGGTGCAGATGATAGGAACGATTGTCAGCCGTATGAAGGAACCGTACAGAAGCGCGGTCATACTCAGAGACATGGAAGGATATTCATATGAGGAAACGGCGGAAATACTGCAGACAACCATTACTGCCCTCCGCACTTCACTCTCACGGGCCAGGAAAAGTATCAGGGAAGAGATGAAAAGGATTTACAGCTATGGAACAGGAAAAGATAAGGGAACTGCTAAGTAAATATTTCGACGGCACCACCACCGAAGAGGAGGAGGCTCAGCTCGGAGTATACCTCTCTGACCCCTCCGTCTCCTCATTTGTCCGGTCCGAATATGGGTACCTTCCGGGTATCGTCCCGGAGATCCCGGAGCCATCCAATGACTTTTATGAAAAACTTAGTGAGATGACCTTCAGGAACTCTGAGACAACGTTCCGGAGGAGAGTGCTGAGGAATAGCCGCATTGCCGCCGCTGCCGCTGCCATACTCACAGGCGCATGGTTGATTTTCAACTTTACCGGCAGGCCGGAAACAAGGGATACCTATAAGGATCCTGTGGTGGCGATGGCTGAGGTCAGGAACATTCTTCTGGCCGTTTCGGAAAAAATGACAACGGGAACCGGTGCACTGGGCCCTATAAATTCGTTGAATACAGCACCTGAGACGTTAAGCGGACTAAAAATTATAAACAAGGTCAATGATGACCTTTCAAAGCTGCACTACCTTGATCAGCTTTCAGGCTCGGATAATAAGACGGAAAACCAATAATACTCACAAAATGAAAAAACTGCTAATAATAATATCACTCTCGGCAATATCTCTTTCGGTGTTTTGCCAGAAGAGTCCCGTGGACGAGATATTCGACAGGTACGGCGGGAAAGAGGGATTCACATCAGTGTATATCTCCTCCAGGATGTTCAGCCTGCTTTCGAGGATTGACAGTGAGGATGAGGAGTTCCGTAACCTGGTGACCCGCATAAGGGGTATCAGGATTCTATCAATTGACAGCACAAAGAATGTCTCAGGCATCAATTTTGCCGCAGAACTGCTGCCAAAACTGAACAGGAACGGTTTTGAGGAGCTGATGACTGTAAAGGAGGAGAGCGGGGAGGTCAGGTTCTTGGTCAGGGAGGCAGGCGGCAGGATCGCCGAGCTGATAATGATTACGGGAGGCCATGGCAGTTCTGTTGTCTCCATCACGGGAGACCTTGATCTCAAAACCATCGCCAGCCTCTCAGGCAGCATGGGTATCGAGGAACTTGAAGGTCTGGAGAAGGTCAAAAAATAAAAGGCAGTAGGCTATAGACTCAGTCGGCAGTTGGCAATCTTCAGTCGGCAGTCAGCAGTAATTAAGAGTTAGGAATTGATATTCAGACACTTATACTGAGGACTGAGGACTGAAGTCTGGCGACTGAAAATTGTGCGTAGCGCATATAGCATCGCAGGTGTGAACATTTGCCCCGGCCTCACGTTATTGGGTATAAAGAGACAATGCACCTGATGGCGAGTGATATAAATTCAGTTAATACTTCTGATGAACTTCTGCAGGCATACACTGCACTTTTTCTTTTTCTCGGCGGATCCGTGTCAATGAATCCCGGAGAGAGCGGCCTGCCTCACCTGTGTGACGCAGGACTTCTCAGGAACCTGCCTGTTGAGAGCAGTAACATCCGGTTCGGGCAGGCAAGCAGACTCCTTAAGTCGCCCTGCCCCTTCAAACAGCAATGCAATCATACCGTGGCACAAAACTATGGGAACCTCCTGTCGGGCAACAGTGAGGCAGGAGCCTACCCTGCCGCCTCGCACTGGAGGAATACCGGAACCACGACTGAGGAGCACCACTACTTCCTGAACCAGTTCTACAGCCGCTACGGGTACTACAAAACAAGTGATGAAAGCCTTGAACCGGACCACCTTGGCATCGAACTGCTTTTTGCAAACCTGTTGATAGAAAAATACCTGACCGAGGATGATTACGAAATCAGGGAGATGATCAAAAAAGACCTCCTTGCATTCATCAATACCGAAATGCTCAGCTGGCTGCCACGGTGGGCAGAGCAGGTCTCGGTGAAATCAGTTACAAAATGCTATACCGGTATCTCCGGGCTGATCATTGGCGGGCTTGAGGATGTCAGAGATATCCTCAGCCGTCAGAAGTTGGGATTGTAGAAGCGCTTAATAGCTCCCATATAATACTCATTCCAGCCTTCTTCAATATTCTGGTAATCTTCAACCGGAATGTTGGTATGTTCAACCGTGACGGAGGTGTTGCCTCCGTTGCCGGCGATTGTGATTGTTACACGCGAGTCTATCTCCCTGTCTCCGAAATACCATTCCTGGACCACCTTCCGGTCTGGAACCAGGTCAATGATTCTCCCGCAGATATCCCCGTCCCACATATTAAACTCTTCCCCCGGTTTCGACGGCATTACGGCAGGATAACCTGACCACAGCTCGATTGTATATGGATTTGTCAGTGCCGAGTAGATATCTGACGGTTCGGCATTTATATGAAATGTTTTCTTGAAATTCCGCATATTCAGCGTTCCTTTTTCCCCTTTATAATTAGTATTTATCCCTGTTCTGAAAGATACCTCTCTGCATCAATTGCGGCCTTGCATCCGCTTCCGGCTGCCGTCACCGCCTGCCTGTAAACGTGGTCTTTCACATCTCCCGAGGCAAACACGCCCGGCACGCGGGTACGTGTGGAGTCCGGCTCCGTGATTATATATCCTGTCTCATCCGTCTCCAGCCACGGCTTGAAGATTTCCGAATTCGGAGCGTGGCCTATGGCCAGGAAGAAACCGTCAATCTTGAGATTGAATTTCTCCTCTGCAGAAGTGCCTTTGTCACGGACTACCACCGCTCCCTCCACGCCCTGGATGCCGAAGAGATCCTCAACCTGGCATTTCCAGAGAATCTCGATATTAGGCGTGTTCATGACCCTGTGTTGCATAGCTTTACTGGCACGAAGCACGTCACGCCTGACCACCATGTATACCTTACGGCACAAACCGGCAAGATAAGTTGCCTCCTCGCAGGCAGTGTCACCGCCTCCGACAACAGCGACATCCTTTCCCCTGTAGAAGAATCCGTCGCAGGTTGCACAGGCTGAGACACCCATGCCGGCGTATTTTGTCTCTGCGGGAATCCCAAGGTATTTTGCTGTGGCTCCGGTGGCTATGATTATGGCATCGGAATGTATCTCCAGGCTGTCGTCAATAATGACCTTAAGCGGTTTGCCGGAAAAATCCGTTGAGGTGGCAATGCCAAACCTGATGTCAGTGCCGAATCTCTCAGCCTGCTTGCGAAAGTCTTCCATCATCTCAGGACCTGTTACGCCATCAGGGTATCCCGGATAGTTCTCCACTTCCGTTGTTGTCGTTAGCTGGCCCCCCTGCTGCAAACCGGTATACATAACCGGCCTGAGGTTAGCCCTGGCAGCATAAATTGCCGCCGTATAACCGGCAGGGCCGGAGCCTATGATAAGGCATTTCACCTTCTCAATTGCACCCGGATCCTGTTTCGCCTCGTCCTTCCCGGTAACAAACGGTTTGAAAAATTGCATTTCGTTTATTCGTTATTGAACCGCCAAAAATAGCAATTAATTAAAGCTCTTTATCAGAAAGTAATAATTATGTGATTTGGAGAGATTACGGAAATCGTTGAATCACTGCTTACTGTCTTATTATTAAGTAACTGGGATACGGTTTTCCCCTGCAGAAAGGCATTTGCTGATTCACCGGAGGTGAACCTCAGTGATGCCAGTGTATCCTGGCCCTTCCGGATCATCAGGGCGCTGTATTCACTTGCCTCTCCAAGAATTTCGACAAGAGAGGGTATCCCGTTGTAGATACCGAGGGGGCCTCTGACAAGCACGGCTCCCTTCATCATCTCCTGGTCCACGCCTTCTGCAAAGAAGTAACCCGGATCAAAAGGCGGATCAGAAATGAGGTCAATTATCAGGGAAGCGATCTCACCTGACTTCCCCTGGTCGGCATCAGTCCCGGTGTCATTGATAATACTCACGTAGTACGGTCCCTTGGTGAACTGAAGCTGGTAGGCCGACCGGCACATATGTTCCGTAAGTTTTGTTCCACCGTTGCACCGGAATCGTGAGATTGAAAAAATTCCAAAGGCCGCTTCAGGGTCCTTCATGCGGTAAAGCTCGACTTTTAAATCCCTGCCGTCACACACCATTTCCGTAACAATCAGGGTATCAAAGCCATATTCAAGGTAGAGCTCGGCGCCTCCGTTGATGTAACCGTAAAGTGATGCATCCGTGAATGTACGGTTGCGGGACTCCCCGATACCCTGCATCTGTGCCAGAGCCCTTGATACCAGTGTCTGCTGTGCTCCTGCCTCTGCCTGGAGCAAAACAAGCATGGTCGTTACAGCCAGAAACTTCAAACGCATATGATTAATTGTCATTGGCTCTAACCCGCAATCACTTCCCTGAGATCAATCCTCACCCTGTCGGCCACTCCAAGGGAGAGTCTTTCTGCCTGAAGCATAAAGTCAAGTGCTGTCGGCATCCCCTCCTTCTGGAGGCCTTCAGCGATTCTCTTTGCCAGGACAATGTCATAGCCTATCCTGTCGACGGCCACAGGGTCACTGCCGGCGATGATGGTGTTAAAGTCGCAGAAAAACTGCGGGTTGGCGCCCGGACCGCCGTTAAAGCAGCCTTTGATGCCGTCAACGATATTGAGTACCACCTTGTCGCGCAATGGGGCAAAGGCGCAGACCTGGGCGCAGGTTTCGTTCCACAGCTTCGCATGGAGTCTCCCGGTGTTGCTGACAGAGCCGTAGGCGAGATTCTTAAGCGCCAGCGTCACCGTGGGACCGGCATTCTTAAGGATCGGGATGTTTATTATTTTGTCAAGCTGTTGTGTAATGATTTTTGTGAAGTATGAGTATTTTCCGCCATTGACCATGTAGGGCATCGTATATTCGTCATATTCACCCTCCACGTCAGCCCAGTAATACCAGTCGCGGTCAATCATGTGCTCACCGTAGAGTTTTCCGTCCTTTCCGTAATAGAGGCCGTCCTTGTCCATCTGCTCCGTCCCGACGATCCTGATACCCGGATAATTCTCAGCCGTGAAGCCAACGTCAGTCAGCTCAAACTCGCGGCGGTCCCATATGGTCAGCTGCGACCGCTTTATCCCGCTTTCTTCAAGCTGTGCTATAACTGACCTGACGACCTCATGGCTTGTACTCAGGCTCTTGCCTGCAACAGGATTGACCTTCAGCCCTATCCTGTCTCCCGGACCGACGAATTTCCTCCATGCCTTCTTTAGTTTTTTCTCCCCTGTGAGTTCGAGCATCGACCGGGCGATCATGTCATAGACTTCCTTCTCAATGATGGCATTGTCTTTTACCGCCCTGCTGTTTTTCACCACAGCCACCTTTCCCGGCAAAAGTCCGGGCATTGAGAGCTCACTGCGCGGCACATCTGCCGCGTCTGCAATGTTGGTATCGGGTTTGCCCTGCCGAATTACAGCCGGGGCTGATATTGTGCCCATTGCCTGTGCCACGGGTGCTGCTGCGGCGGCGGCAGCGCCGGCGCCGGCAAGGCGGAGGAAGTTCCGGCGGTTGACCTGGTTCATTGTAGGTACTTTAATATTTGTGATGTTAACGGTCAACAAATATAAAAAATTACTGATGCATCTCTCTATCCAAATATATGCCGGAGAGCAACGCTCCGCTTTTTTTTGCATAATCGGAATAGTTAATTAATTTTGCACCGCTTAAAAGCACGGGATGTAGCTCAGCCCGGTTAGAGTACTTGTCTGGGGGGCAAGGGGCCCCGGGTTCAAATCCCGGCATCCCGACTGAGCAGAATACCCTTCCTGCCATTGGCAGGGAGGGTATTTGTTTTTAAGGCGACTGCAGCTGGCTGCAAGG
>JBAQCQ010000060.1:0-12454 GCA_049294275.1 Bacteroidales bacterium | reverse complement strand
CTCTTTTTCTTATTGATTTTTTTATATTTTTAAATAATAATATAATATTTTTGTAATATATAAATTACTTACATATATGAAAATGATTACAACAGACCTTATCAGGGGTTCCCTGAAGACAATAGTGCTGAAGTTGCTGAAGGAAAACGGCCGTATGTACGGCTATGAGATAACGCGAAGCGTAGAGGAACTTACCAGGGGACAGATAAAGCTTACATACGGTGCCCTCTACCCTGTCCTCCACAAGCTGGAAAAGGATGGGATACTTGTCACCGAATCCGGGAACTACAACAACCGTATCCGCATCTATTACAGTCTCACCGAAAAGGGAGAGTCCGTTGTCACGGAAAAAATACGGGAGATGAAGGAGTTCATTGATTCCCTCCAGAACATTATTAACCCTCAGCCGGGTCTTAACCATGCCTGAACTGACCTGACAGAACATGGAAGAGATCAGTCGCGATGTCGGGCGGCAGGAGATAACCTTCATGCATATGCGCGACGAACTTACTGATCACATATGCTGTGACGCCGAGGAGATGATGCGCGGGGGATGGCCTTTGCCGAAGCATACACCTCCGTATAGGAGAGGCTGGGTTCACGAAGGCTGCGTGAGATACGGGAAGAGACGCTCTATGCAGTTGACACCAAATACAGAAATATGAAAATCACAATGAAAATTTCCGGTATAGCCGGCACCGTTCTGCTTGGTTTTGCGGCCCTGGTCAGGATAATGCACTGGCCCGGAGCATCAGATGAATGGACACGACAAATGTTCCAGTCGAATGCAAGGGTATGGTCACTTATTTACCTCGACGGTCTGGAGACAAACCTGAAACTGCTGCGGGCAAACATCAGGTAATACAATTACTCTGCCGCACTGCGGCACTGAAGAATAAGTGCTGTGCAGGCCTGGTCTGTGTTCCTACCTGCCTGACCCCACCATGGTGATCAGGATGACGCCGTTGGCTCCCCTGGTGCCGTAGATGGCAGCATCGGATCCCTTGAGGACGGTGATTGACTTGACCTGGCGGGGACTGATGTTATCGATGGCGTTAACCACAACTCCGTCGACGACAAACAGCGGGTCAGTACCTGAGTTGATTGAACTCACGCCCCTGATGGTGATCTTGTTGCCTGTTACCTGCACTCCGGGAACCTTTCCCCTGATCATATCATAAATGTTTGTGTATGATGCGTTGGAGTTATCCTGGGCATCAATATAACCTACATCCGTGGTCAGATTTTTTCGCTTTGCGGTACCGTAACCTATTTCGATTTCCATGTCTCCGTCAGACGACTTAGGCACGAAATTCGGCATGGCCTGGGTGCCGTCAAGAACGAGTGTGATTTTATCCTGGCCTTCAAACATGGTCACTGCAGATCCGAGGTTGATTGTATATGCCCCGATACTCATGGCATCTGGACTGACTTTAACCTTGAAGGTGCCGTTGTTTTTAGTGGCCACCCCGGTGTCTAGTCCGTCAATAACGATCAGGGCTCCTGCAATGGGTGCCAGGGTGGTGTCGCTCACAATCCCCGTGACCGTCATCATCTTGCTCTTCTTCTGTGCCTCACCCTGGTTAACTGAAACCAGTGCGATCAATATCAGTATCAATGTCCCGGCTTTCATTCTTTCATGTTTTATTACACCGCAAGTTAACAAAAAACAGATTAACCGGCAACAAATGACTGCTAGTCACTACTGCCTGTTTACTATTGCCTATTACCTGATTATTACTACTTTTGCACCGCCTCAGGCAAATAACATAGAGAGCAACATAAATGACATTTGATGAGTTAGACCTGGATTTCGAGATACTGGATGCTGTTGAATACATGGGCTTCACGGAGACCACACCCATACAGGAGAAAGCCATCCCGGTAATCCTCCGCGGAGAGGACCTGATAGGCTGCGCCCAGACGGGCACCGGCAAGACGGCCGCTTATCTCCTGCCGATAATGAATGAGATCATTTACAAACGTCCTCCGCATACCCACACGCTTGTGCTCGTGCCCACCCGTGAGCTGGCCCTGCAGATAGACCAGCAGATACAGGGGCTGGCCTACACCCTGAACATAACCTCCCTGGCCGTCTACGGCGGCGGAGAAGGAAGTGCCTGGGACCAGGAGAGGGAGGCGTTGTCACACGGCGCCGACATTATCGTGGCAACACCCGGAAGGCTGATCTCCCACCTCAACCTGGGTTACGTGAAGTTCAATGAGGTGGAGACCCTTGTGCTTGACGAAGCTGACCGCATGCTCGACATCGGGTTTTATGACGATATCATGAAGATCATATCGTTTGTGCCTAAAAAGCGCCAGACACTCATGTTCAGCGCAACAATGCCCCCGAAGATCAGGTCGCTCTCAAAACATATCATGAAAAACCCTGTTGAGATAGCCCTCGAGATGTCAAAACCCGCCGAGGGCGTTCTGCAGGCAGTCTACCTGCTTGAGGACAACCAGAAGCTGCCATTGCTGAACAGCTTGATAGCCGACAAGCCTGAATACCACAGTATCCTGATATTCAGTTCAACGAAGAAAAAAGTGCATGAAATTGTGCGCGGACTGCGCTCACGCGACTATACCGTGGAGGGCATCTCATCAGACCTCGAACAGAAGGCGCGGGAGGAGACCCTGCTGAGGTTCCGTCAGCGCCGTACGCGTGTGCTGGTGGCTACCGACGTTCTTAGCCGGGGAATTGATATAAAGGATATTAACCTTGTTGTCAATTTCGACGCACCTTCAGATGCCGAGGACTACGTGCACCGCGTCGGCCGTACCGCCCGCGCAGAGACCACAGGCGTGGCAATAACACTCGTGAGCAAAGCGGACATGTTCAAGCTGCAGCGAATAGAGAAACTGATCGGGTACAATGTCTACAGGGCTCCCCTGCCCGACTTCATCGCGGAAAGTCATCCCGCAAGCCCGGATCACCGTCCCTCCCGTCCGCATTCGCGGAAAGGCGGATTCCGACGGAGATAGAGAGATAGCCGGACCACCCCTGCAGGTTCTGAGCCGCCTCTGCATCCCTGCTTAAGTTCGTCCCGATATCTGTTCATTTGTTCATTTGTTCGTGTAAATTTGTCTTACGCACCAAACATTTATTTGCGATGGCATCAGATGAAAAATCCATGATTATCATCGGCGCAGGTTTTGCCGGACTTGCCGCCGGCATCTACGGGCGCCTGAACGGTTACAGCACTCAGATCTTCGAGATGCACAACCAGCCCGGCGGTCTCTGCACCTCATGGAAGAGAAATGGATACACGTTTGATGCCTGCATACACTGGCTGGTAGGGTCGTCTCCGGAAAGCCCGCATCATGAAATCTGGCGCGAGACGGGTGTCGCCCAGGGCAGGAAATTCGTCTATGCCGATGAGTATTGCAGGTGCGAAGGAGCCGACGGACGTACGGTCATCTTTTATGCCGATATCAAAAAGCTTGAAAGCCACCTGGTCGGCATATCACCTCAGGATGAAGATACAATCAGGGAATTCATAAATGGCATCCGGATGTGTATGGCATTCGACTTTCCTTCTGACCAGGAGCCCCTACCTGTAAGGGTGAGGAAGAGTGTGTCCACTTTCTTTACCTTCATGAAGCACGGCAAAGCTTTCCGTGACTGGACAAAAGTCACGGGTGGGGATTTCGCGAGCCGGTTCAGGGATCCGCTGCTGAAGGAGGCATTCAGGGAGATATGGATACCGGAGTTCTCAGTGGTCTTCATGCTCTTCACCTTCGCATGGCTTCACCAGAGGAACGCCGGCTACCCCATTGGCGGTTCAATGCCGATGTCGAGGACGCTGGAGGCACGTTACACGGAGCTGGGCGGTGTGCTGCACTATAATAAAAAGGTGGTGCGCATACTCACTGCCGACGGCAGGGCCACCGGCATACGCCTTGTTGACGGCACGGAGATAGCCGCTTCAAGAGTGATATCGGCAGCCGACGGTCATGCAACACTCTTTAATATGCTCGACGGAAAGTACCTTGATCCTGAAACACGCAAGCCTTACGAGAAATGGCCGCTGTTTCATTCACTCCTTTTTGTCTCATTGGGTGTCAACCGAAGGTTCGACGAGATACCTGTCACAGTTTCCGGTATAACCTTCCCTCTGAAGGAACCGGTGATGATAGCCGACAGATTGTGCAACCGCCTGCCGGTACATATCTATAACCAGGATCCTACTATGGCACCTGAAGGCAAGACCGCCGTAACCGTTATGCTCGAGTCGGACTACTATTACTGGAAGAAGCTTGCGGAAGACAGAGACCTCTACGTGCAGAAGAAGAATGAAATCGCTGCCCTGGTCGTCAGGCTCCTTGAACAGCGTTTTCCGGGTATCAGTGAACAGGTGGAGGTGACAGACGTCGCCACCCCGATGACCTTCGAACGCTATACAGGCAACTGGAAAGGCTCATTCGAGGGATGGCTGATCACACCTGAGAACGCTTACACGATGACAAAACCGATGCCGCAGACGGTGCCCGGACTGAAGAATTTCTACATGTGCGGACAGTGGGTTGAACCCGGCGGTGGCCTCCCAACCTCAATCATGTCAGCACGCAGGCTGCTGATAAAGATCTGCAGGGAAGACGGCAGGCGGTTCACCGGCAGATAGACCGGCACTGATCCGGCGCCAGGTTACCAGTGCCTAAATCTCAATATTACTCAGCTCTTTGGTCACCTCGAAACTGTACCCGGGGTATTCATAGATTGGCACGCGCGGTTTAGTCTGTCCAATGCTGTAACCAAATAGTCCCTCGTACTGCCCGGGGTCCTCACCAAACTCCTCCAGCTGCCTGAGGTACTAATGTATCGACTTCGACTCAATGATGATCATCTTTCCCATCTTATTTATGATGGGATTGTGTGAACGGGTGATATCATGATCAAACTGCATTATGCGCCGGCCGTACCTGGTGATACCCACCACGCGGAAGGTCAGGCTCTTGCCTACGCCGGGCAGGTTGAGCACGTTGCGGTCGGTGCCAAGGAAGGGAAGGTCGGCAGAACGACGCAGGGCATCAATGCTCTCAACAATGTTTTCTGCCTTGTCGGCAAACTGCTGTATGGTCTCGTAATGCTCCTTCTCGAACTTCCCTATGATCTTTCCCTCAAGCTGCTCCTGTACTACCCTGGCATTGGGTGCGAAATTGAAATTGTTTTCCATATAGCCCTTCACCGTGAAGGTATAATATGGCAGTATACCTGCATCATTGAGCACCTTTCGAAGCTTGGCAGTGTGTCCCCTCCTTGATGCCGCCGTGGTAAACACCAGCTGGTTGGTGATGAGCCACCCGGCACTGTTGAGCCTCGGGGCCGCCGGGCTCGATTCAGGGGTGACCTCCATGGGCGATTCCACATGCGTCTATATCAGGAACTGGGTGATGCCTATCTCCCTTGCTCTCTTCCTGAAATCACTGAGAATCTGCATCAGCTCAGGTGTCATTCTCTGTGGCAGGTAGGTCAGCATCCTCGTCCCGAGCCTTACCCTCTGTATCTCTGCATGCTTTTCACCGTCAGCTCTCTCCCTGTTCTTGTCACGCTTGTTCCGTGCCATCTCATAGACGGCATCGAGGAGTTCCTTCAGACTCCTGTCAGAGCTCATCAGGGCATCACCGCCGGTGATGAGGATATCCCTCAGCTGCGTGTCCTCTTAAAAGTATTTAAGCAGTCTCTTCTGTTTCTCAGGCCAGCTCTCAGCAGGCCTGAGCTTATCGAGGTCAAAGTTCAGGTGGCCGCTCTGGAAATCGAACATACGCTGACAGGGCGAACACAGTCCGCCACAAGCCCTGTCCATGGTGTCAGGGATGAGAATGGCCACCTCTGGATACCTCCTGTGGATGTTGTTGGCTGAAGGAAGGATCCATCCTGCAGCATTGGGTTCACCCGGAACCACCTTGTCTTCCTTCTCCCAGACGACTATATGCCCGAACTCATCCACCAGCTGCCGGCTGTAAACGATGTAATGAATGATGGCCAGGTCGGCACCGATGGCGAAATATGGAACACGCACATGAAGCAATGAGAGGTAATAGGGGTTAACGAAAAAGGGTATACCAGCCTTCTCGGCATCGTACAGTATCTTCATGGTGTCCGGGTCAAGCGAGTGGCCGAGCATCTCGTTGAGCAGATCCGGTGAGCGTACGGCGAAATGGAGATGGAACCTGTAGTTGTCCCACCACTCATTCATCAGCTTCAGTTTCTCCTCATGCAAAATGCCTTCCGGAAAAGTATATTTGTCATCCCTTATCTCTGCTGAATCGATTTTGGATATCAGCAGGTTGATGATCCTCTCTTTGTTCTCCTTGCGCAGCTCAACGATTCGCGGGTCGACTCCCGAAGGGTACATCTCAATCCATTTCTCAATCATTTCCCTCTCCGGGATCACCTGGTTACTCTCACCACTCAGCTGCCTGAAGAGCTGAATCATGTCGATGAAGAACTCAGGCTTGGAGCCGCCCGTACCCTTGATCACGGCAAGCCAGATGAACCTGACGGGATTGCTCACGGCGATCTCACCACGCAGGTTGGGGTCAGGATACTCTATCCCGGCATGGTCAATGTAATCAAGTATCCTTATGATGGCATAGTCGTTCCACGACAGTTTTTCGAAGTTCTCGCGCCTGGTGACCTAGTCAGTCTGGAAGCGGTAGGCATCCTTACGACTGCTGTACTCGGAGTGGATCCAGTTTTTGACCCCTATCTGTGCCTCGGTCTCGTTCTTCGATTCCCTCATGATGGTCTCAAGCATGGGGTTCTCGCGAAGCAACACCCTCAGTAACCGGTGTGAACGAACGCTTATGGCTATCCTGTCAAGTTTCTCATTTTCTGTCATGATGATTATCGTTTTCAGTGGCCGATCCAACAAAATACGAAAAAAAGGCTAATGATCATCATTTTTATGCAGGATATGTCATTTGCCAGACAGCGTCCGTTTCGCTTCAAAAGTCAACGGAGCACTGTGTTAAACACGGGACTCCTGCTGTTAATAAATCTGACAATTGTTTAACTTGCATACCGGATAATCTAACATTATCGCTTGTCGCTTGTTGTAGTTAAACAGGTGTGCAATATATCTTCCGTCAGACGGAAAAAAGTATAATAATAATTTAATAATGATCGGAGGTTTATTATGATGGACGGACCAGGATGGCATGCATGGGGAATGGGATGGGGCTGGATAATCAGTTTCCTTCTTATCGTGGCAATAATCTGGATTGTGGTCAGGATTACAAGCCAGAACCGTAGCCTTAAGCCGCCCGAAAGCAAATCTGCCCTTGACATTCTGAAGGAACGGTATGCCAAAGGCGAGATTGACAATGATGAATTTGACAAACGCAAGGGCGACCTGCAATAGCCTTTGCCTGCACTTGTCTTATTTCTGATTCAGAGTGTAATAAAGTTCAAAATACTCCGGAGAGGATTTTGTTTTGTCCTGCCCGGAGCAGAATAACATCACTATGGACAAGATGCTTAATAACCATGATCATGCCGCCATGCATGATCACAGACCCGGACATGAACATCACGGTGGGCATGAGCGTGCTGAGGGGCATGAACACCCTGCCGGACACAATCATGGTAAACCTGAAAACAGTTCTCATGAAGCCCCTAATCATGGATCACATGACCATAGCGGCCATCATGCCATGATGATAAAGGATTTCAGAAGACGCTTTTGGATTTCCCTGGTTATCACCCTTCCTATTTTGATTCTCTCTCCCATGCTCCAGGATCTGCTGAGTTTCCGGTTCTCTCTTCTGGGTGATACTGACAAATATATACTCTTTACCTTTTCGACTGTTGTCTATTTCTACGGAGGATGGCCTTTCCTTGCCGGCCTGGTTGATGAGATAAAGAAAAAGCGGCCAGGGATGATGACGCTGATAGCTGTGGCTATAACCGTGGCATGGGGGTACAGTTCAGCAACCACATTCGGAGTAGAGGGAAGCACATTTTTCTGGGAGCTGGCCACCCTCATAGATATAATGCTGCTAGGGCACTGGATTGAAATGAAGTCCATACTGGGAGCCTCCAGATCACTTCAGCTGCTGGTTGAAATGATGCCCGACGTTGCTCACCAGGTAAAGAAAGGTGGGACCGAAGACGTAAAAGTTGATCAGCTGAAAAAAGATGACCTGGTAATGGTACGCCCCGGCGAGAAAATACCTGTCGACGGTGTGGTGACCGACGGAGAAAGCTACGTTAATGAGTCAATGATCACCGGGGAGTCAAAACCAGTGGGGAAAGGCAAAGACGACAGGGTGACAGGAGGGTCGTTGAACGGTAACGGATCACTGACAGTCAGTGTCAGGCAGGTTGGAGAAGAGGCTTATTTAAGCAAGGTGATCAACATGGTGCGCGATGCACAGGAGAAGAAATCAAAGACGCAGACCCTGGCTGACCGGATCGCCTTCTGGCTCACTGTCATTGCCCTCACTGTAGGATTCGGGACACTTGCTGCCTGGTTGCTGGCGGGCAAACCGTTCGTTTTTGCCCTGGAGCGAATGGCAACAGTCATGGTCATCGCCTGCCCTCATGCACTTGGACTAGCAGTGCCACTGGTGGTGGCTATCTCCACCTCGGTGGCCGCGCAGCACGGACTGCTCATCCGCAACCGTACCGCATTTGAAAATTCACGGAAAATTTCGGTAATGCTCTTTGACAAAACAGGCACCCTGACCAGGGGGAATTTTGGGGTTACACGCTACGGTTCGTTCAGTGAAGAATTCAATGACACCCAGATATTACGCCTCGCCGGGGCACTAGAAGGAAAATCGGAACATCCTCTGGCAATGGGTATAATGCAGAAGATAAAAGATGAAAAAATTGAACTCCCCGAAGCTGCGAACTTTAATGCTATCAACGGAAAAGGAATCGAGGCGGACGTTGAAAATAAGAAAGTAAAGGTCGTAAGCCCGGGGTTCCTGGCAGAGAAGAAAATTGATATCCCCGCCAAAGCCTTAAATAATGAAGCGGAAACGGTTGTCTTCGTTATGGTTGATGATAAACTGACAGGTTTTGTAGCAATGTCGGATGAAATCCGCCATGAATCATATGAAGCAGTTAAAATGCTGAAAAAGAACGGACTAAAACTTTTTATGATGACAGGCGACAATGAAAATGTTGCCAAAAGCGTGAGCGACGAACTTGGCCTGGACGGATGGTATGCAGGCATCCTGCCGGATGGTAAGCTGAAAATGGTGAAGGAATTACAAAAGAAAGGTGAATTTGTAGCCATGACGGGCGATGGTGTGAATGATGCCCCGGCGTTGGCAGCAGCCGATGTTGGAATTGCAATAGGTTCGGGAACAGACATAGCAGCAGAAACAGCGGATATTATCCTGGTTAACAGTAACCCGCAGGACATAGCTTCACTGGTCATCTTTGGCAAAGCCACCTATACAAAGATGATACAGAACTTTATCTGGGCAACTGGCTATAACGTGGTAGCCATACCCCTGGCTGCCGGAGTTCTGTTCAGCGCAGGCATTATTATCAGTCCTGCAATAGGAGCAGTATTTATGAGCGTAAGCACGGTGATTGTTGCCATTAATGCTCAATTATTGACGCAAAAAATGAAAAGAGGCTGATCAGTACAAAACCCCCGATCAGGAGTTTTGTGCCCTCCCTCCAGCCGGGACTGCGTTGCTACACTACTTGAGTGCCCTGTGCCCCAAGCCCTGAGCTCTGTACCACAACAAACACTCCTCCTCCCCTGGTCTCAACGGCTTCCATGTTTAAACTGAAAAAGGTTCTGGGGTATCTTTTTCTTCAAAGCTTCCGTTATAAAAGAAAATATATATATTCATAATCTGATAACATTAATGCTATATCTCTATTTATCAATAATATAAGAATTAATACCAGTCAATTCTCACAAGTGAAAGATCCTTTTCTATTATCAGGAATCAGCAGAAGCTTTCTGCTTCTGTTCCTCCTGGCCGGGATTGCCGGTAACTCTGCACAGGCGCAGGATAGCACCAGGACCAGGCCGGAATTTGCTCCCGAAATATTCGGAATACTCAAGACCAAAGTTGAGTATGACCTTGACAACTCCCTGGTGCGATTTGAGGTGAGGAATGCAAGGTTCGGAGTCCTCGGGAAGATGAGCGACTACATGTCATACAAGATAGAAATTGACCTCTCCGACGAGGGAAAGATGAAGATGCTGGATGCCTGGGTGAAATTCGCGCCTGTTAAAAACCTTGGTTTTTACCTGGGCCAGCGCAAGATCCCTTTCAGCAGCGACTATATGCGCAACCCGGCGGAGAATATTTTTGCCAACCGCTCTTTCCTGGCCAAGTATATCAACGACGGGATGCGGGATATAGGCTTCTATGCCGAATATGACATCCCCCGCCGGATTCCGGTCCGGATCGTCGTCGGAGCCGTGAACGGAACAGGCAACAACAACCCTCAATGGATCACAAGGCCGAACCTGGTCACAAGGGTTTCCGCAGGGGGTGGTGAGGGGTTCAGAGCCACAGGCAATTTCTATTACGGCGAAGAGACTTACGAACACAACCTGGTAATGATCGGCGCCGAATTGAGATACGGCACTGGTAACTTTTTCATCGAAACCGAATATATCTCCAGGAACTGGGATGATACCCTATCTGTCAGGCAGAAGGATGACGGACTCTATATCCACTCTTTTTATAACTTCATCCCCGGGAGCAGGATGATAACCATGCTTACGCCAACAGCAAGGTTTGATGTTATCGGCAGATCGGTCTTAAGCGGCGATACGGAGGCCAGCCGGTTTTCATGCGGCCTTAACGTCGGGTTCGACACTAAACAGTTTTATTCAGAGATCAGGCTGAACTATGAAAACTATTTCAGGAGCCTCCTCCCCATCCATACCGACAAGCTGACCCTGGAGTTCATCGGCAGATTTTAACAGAGGGTAGATCGGTTCTCTGCTGACGACTGCCGGTTGCCGACTGCGGACTAGACTATTGCCTACTGAACCTCCCCTGCAAGCTGGCTCCCTCGCTGTCCCGACATACCATGTCGGGACTTGACGCTCGGCCCTCTACTGCCTATTCCACAACATATCATACATCTTACATAAAACATCTCCTTAAGCCCAACTCATGGGGATCAGCAACCAGTTTGGCACACCCTTTGCATTTATACCTTCGAAGAGCAATTCTTCATAAAACTTAAAGAGATGAAAAAGTCAATTATCACATCGGTCCTCGCAGTCCTGGCAACAATGGCAACAGTCAGCGGCCAGAACTTCCCGAAGGAATACCTGGGTCTCCCGGGTGACAACCTCAACCTTTACGCGGTCATGGATCTCTTCCGCAATTCACCTACCCTTGAGGCCTTCGAGAGAGACCTCAACGACAGGGATACAAGGATCAACAACCTTGACCTGAACGGTGACTGGAGGGTGGACTACATTGCAGTATCCGACTACAGGGACGGCAACGTTCACACAATCGTGCTGCGCGCAGTGCTTGGCCGCAAGGATTACCAGGATGTGGCGGTCATTACGGTTGAAAGACTGCGGAGGAACAAGATGAGGATACAGATAATAGGCGATCAGGCTCTTTACGGAAGGAACTACGTCATCGAACCCCTGTTCGCAAAGCATAAGAAGGCAAAATACTATAATGACCCGGTCTACTACGGAAGGGTGAATGTCGGCAATAATGTCTGGTGGGACATGTACGACTGGCCGGTGGTTGTGGAGATCTACAGTCCCTACTACAGCGGATGGAGTTCAACATGGTACTGGGGTTACTACCCTGAATACTGGGATCCCTGGAGACCCGATTACTGGGACTTCTACTACGGGTACCATTCGGGATGGAACAATCACTACTACAACCACTATCATAACATCGGGGTGCCAAGGTACCATGGCTATAATGACTTCTACTACCACAGCATCCGCCGGGAGTCGCCTCAGGTTCAGAGGAGAGTTGCCGAGGGTAACTACAGGCAGACCTACTCGCGCCCCGAGCTGAGAACTGAAGGTCAGGCTCTCTACAACAGCACGCACAATGCGACTGTTGAAGGAACGCGCAGCCAGGCTCCGGCAAGCGGTCCTTCAAGAAGGGAAGCAGCACCGCAGTCGGTAAGCGGAAGAAGTACACCTGCAGCCATTGAGGCTGAAAGAAGGAGCGCCGCAGAAGCAAGGCCTGATAACAGGAGTACCGCTGAGGCAAGGGATGCCGAAAGGATATCTTCTGAAGCCGGTGCAGTACAGGTTAAGGCTGCTGAAGAGAGAGTTGCACGCGAGAGAGCTGCTGAAAGCAGGGATGCCGAAACCAAGGCTGCTGAAGCCAGGGAATCCGAGAGAAGGGCATCTGAGTCACGGGCTGCCGAGAGCAGGGCTGCCGAGCAGAGAGCTGCCGAAAGCAGGGCTGCCGAGGTCAGGTATGAGCACCAGAGAGCTTCCCAGGTAAGGGCAAATGAAGAGAGAGC
>JBAQCQ010000059.1:0-60291 GCA_049294275.1 Bacteroidales bacterium | reverse complement strand
TAGTGTTACATTTCCAACATATTGTATATCAAGGTTTTATCCTAATAATAAGACATGTTTTTATTAACATTGAACGTGTAAGATATTAACAATCAGTGGGTTGATATTTTTTGTCATGTACTAAGAGGATATCTATATATTTTATATTTTTATGTAATCTCAAGAAAGCTTAAATCAAACTTATCCATAGGACCATGAAAATAAAAACTTCTGCCTGCGCGATGCTGTGGTTTATCATGCACGGAATGATACTCACTGCGCAGGACATCCCTCCGACAACATCCATTGTATACCCGGGCACTGACGGCAAACTCGTATATGTTACTGACAGCCTGGGAAATATAATCCCTGATTTTTCCAATGCTGGTTATAACGGAGGAGGAGTGCCAATTCCGTACGTTTCGGTCAGGGAGACTGTCTGGCCGTTGCCGGGTGATAATTCGGCCAGTATCCAGGCAGCCATTGACCGGGTCTCTGCCCTGCCCCGGGATGCATCGGGATTCAGGGGGGCCGTACTGCTGAAGATGGGGATATTTGAACTGGATCAGCCTGTTTATATCAGGGCATCAGGTGTGGTGCTGCGGGGCGAAGGAATGAGTGATATAGGAACAATACTGCTTGGTAAAACACCAAAGGAGAAGCAGGCAAGACCTTTCGGAAGAGCGGCACTTGTAAATATTGGCGGCACTGCAGGAATCACACCCCTTGAGGAGACAAAACAGCAGATCACTGATAAGTATGTGCCGGTGGGTGCACGCAGCCTCAGCGTGACGTCTGCCAGGGGATTCAGGAACGGTGACAGGATCATTGTACGGCGTATAGGCAACCAGGACTGGATAAAGGAGATCGGTCAGGACAGTGCCGGAGCAGGAAGGTTCCGATGGAGACCTTTTAATATCGAATATGACAGGATCATTACCGGTATAAACGGAAACACAGTAACCATTGATGCCCCGGTATTCTGTGCCATTGATGCACGCTGGGGAGGAGGAGAGATCCTGAAATACACAGACGAGGAGCGCATTGAACAGACAGGAATAGAAAATCTCAGGGGAGTCTCGGAGTATGATCCTTCTGTACGCATGACATCATACGGAAATATGGACCGCGGCAGCTGGGATGACCGTGACAGGCGGCACTATGAGGGAGATGAATACTATGCCGATGAAAGCCACTATTTCAACTTCATTAACATTACCAACACGAAAAACGGGTGGGTAAGGAATGTCAGCGCACTGCACTTTGCCGGAAGCCTGGTGACGGCCACTGCAAGCACAAAATGGATCACAATACAGGATTGTGAGTCAAGAGAACCCGTCTCAATCAGGGCAGGTGCCAGGAGGTTCACATTCCAGTTGAACGGCCAGATGGCCCTGGTGCAGAGATGCTTTTCCCAGAAGGGAAGACATTCATTTGTTATGCAGTCATTCTCATCGAGCGGAAATGTCTTTCTCGACTCTGAGGCTGTCAATCCATACTCAACAAGCGAACCTCACAGCATGTGGGTTAACGGTGCGCTCTATGACAACATCAGGGCACCCCTGACTGCACGTTACTGGAAAGATATAAGCATCGGCTGGGCCGGCGCCAATATTGTATTATGGAACTGTGAGGGCGATTTCCTTATCCAGAAACCGCCTACAGCCCAGAATTACTCCTTCGGACATATCGGCGTAAATGCCGTTATTTTCAATACAATGCTGCAGGACCTTTCCAAACCCAACGGTCACGTTGAATCTATGGACAGGCATGTCACGCCACGGAGCCTTTACCTCACCCAGCTTAAAGAACGGCTGGGAGAAGAAGCGGTAAAGAATATTTCCCTGAAACCCGGTGATCTATAAATAGTTCACGTAGCCTTCCATGTTTGTCCGGATCTTATACACCCGGCTGTAGCTGACAATATACAGAGTCTTCATGTCGGCATCACCGAAGCAGAGGCTCACAGGGAATGACGGGAGATTAATCATCCCTGCATATTCTCCTTTTGAGTTAAATATCTGGACTCCGTAATAAGTGGCAACGTAAAGGTTCCCCATTTTATCCACGGCCATTCCGTCAGCGCTTGTTGATTTGCCTTTCCTGTCAAGCACATTGGCAGTCAGGAACAGTTTTGCGAATTGCCGGCCGTTGGCTATAGTTCCGTCTTCGTTGACATCATATGCCCAGATGAAGTTCTCCTTATCGCTGTTTACCGGATGCCATGATTCATCATCATACGTATTATTGATATACAGCGTTTTACCGTCGGGAGACAAGACTACTCCGTTAGGCATTGCAAAACTATCAGGTTCAACAATTCTTGTCAGTTTGCCTTCAGGAGACAGGTAATATACACACCGGCCCGGCTGGTTCTTGACAGGTTCCATGGTGAGCTGAGGATCAGTGAAGTAAATTCCTCCCTTAGCATCTGTCACAATATCATTTGGCCCGTCAATGGATTTGCCGTCATACCTGTCGGCAACCACTCTCACCACCTGTCCTTTGGTTGTCATCTCCACAACCCTGTGACCCATCATGTCGCACACCAGCAGGTTCCCGTTTTTATAGGGGTAGAGCCCGTTGGTCTGCATTTTACCCTCGGAAATATTCCGGTAGGTTCCATCAGGATCCATCTCAACAAGAGAGCTTTTCTTCGGGTTGCCGTTCCATGCCTGATCAAAATACATATTCGAGAAATAAACCTTTCCGTTCATCCATTTCGGACCTTCGGCGAAGACCAGTGACGGTTTTGTCAAGGTGCCGTCAATGAGCAGTTCCGGTTTTGCGTCTTCAGGAATGATGGCATGATATGCTGCCAGTCTGGCCTCTTCCTTTTCAGAATAGTCATTTCGTGCAGGCCAGAAAATATCAAGTGCATCACAGCCGGCTGAATCGATTACCGCGCCATGCACCATGTTGCCAGGTATTAAAGCCACGTCACCTTTTGACATCTGATGCTCTCCGTCAAGAAGAATTTCACTGCATCCGCCACGCAGTACCATCATCGTTTGCTCTTCAGGATGTATATGCCGGGCAAATACTGCTCCCGGGTCCATACATACAAAGCTCATCTGCATGTTCCTGCCGGTAACAAGCCTGGTATTCGACCCCTTTGCTATTTCCGTCAGCTGAAAGTCATACAGGTCATAAACCTTGCCGGGTACAACATTGGGTGTCTGCATCTCTTTCAGATCAACTGATACAACCGGTATATCTTCTACCCCTGCCTTCTGAAGGTAATCGAGCCGCACCGGACTGTACACCTCAATTACCCTTGCACCTTCCGGCCCGGCTTTCAACCCGCTTTTACTTCCTTTCACAAGAAACACAAAATCAATCCTGGGAGTAGCGCTGTGGATACCGTCTGGTTCTTCTCTCTTCCTTGAGATCATTGAAACGGTTGCTCCATCTGCCATCAGGTCAACGGTTCCTTCCATGACAAATAAGAAACGGTCAGCCGGAAGCTCTTCCTCGGGAATCACCGCACCCGGTTCAATCTGCAGGACACCTGTCATGACACCACCTCCCCAGTAAAGTCCGGCATTCACACCCTGATAAAGAACGGTTGATGCCATACTTTCAAGACTGGTAACTTTACCCACTTCCAGGTTCGACACGACTTTTGTATCAGGGATGTCTTCAAGTGTTCTTACCGCCAGATCATATTGGTTGATAAGTCCTTTGTTTTTCTTCTGCCATTCCGGTACGGATGTGCATTGAGCCATAATAACAAGCATTACAGCCAGCAGGCTGAAAATAATGTTTCTTTTTGTCAGTGTTGGTTTCATAGTTCTTATTGATTTGTTGTTTATGTCAGTTTTACGATGCTTACTTTTCAATTGTCATCGGTCTCTTTCCCAGCGGATCAGAAACCTGGTCCATCCCGACAACATCATAGCCGATCCATTGAAATGATTTCGACAGCGCAGCAGTCTTTGGCCATGCATAATCGTGTTCCTCCGTTTTGGTCCAGATCTGCCTGTGCTCTTCCGTATCGAACATGAGTTCCATCTCAAAGTTGAATTTTGTGTCCGGCGAACCGATCTTTTTTGAGAAGTCATCCGGAAAACGCCTGAGCAGTTTTGACCCCAGGTATCCGACCTGTTTTCTTAACGCCGGGACGTAAACGTCAGTATAATTCTTTTCAAAAGCTTCAAAATTCTGTGGTTCAACCTCGAAGAACATTTGCAGCTTGGCCATTGTCAGGGGAACATCAGTTACATCGAGTTTGCCTTTTTCAAGTGCAACTCCATATACTATCAATTCCAGTGGATCAATGTCGGTGCTTTCAAGAGAGTGTATCTCCCCTGCCTTCACCGGCACTGCATCTCCGTAAGCAATGTCTGCCCATTCGTCATTGACACGTACCTTTCCCTTCCCTTTGATAACGAAACAGACCTCATCCACACCCGAGTGAAAGTGCCGGCCTACAGATGCACCAGGGGGAATCAGCAGATGATCAACGCAAGCCCAGTTAGAGGCAAATGCGCCGGGGCCGAGTGCCCGTCTGTAGAACACAGTGTCTCTGCCCCCGTTCATGCTGAAGTAAGGCCGCAACAGCTCCTTAGTCAGCTGACCGGTATGAATGAATGATGGCTTTTCATCGGGTTTCACGCCGGCACGGTCATCACCGGTCTCAAAAAGTCCGGTCGGGTCTGCAGAATAGTTATAGCTTCCTCTGCCCGGAAACCCTCCGGTACCTGCAGGAGCGCCGTAGCCAGCTGCTTCACCGGGGCTCAGAACAGCCACGTTGAAGTTCACCCAGTCGACAGGCTTACCTGAAGGGTTATATACTGCATGTGAATTACCGGATCTGCATGGCACTCCGACAGGACCTTTAACAACGGCAGTGCGGCCGTTTACTGTAAACTCACAGTCGCCATCAAGTATCAGGAACATTTCGTCTGAATTGGTATGAAAGTGATGACCTATCGAGCTTTTTGGCATCAGAGGCCCGTGGTGCATGAAGTTTAGTCCTGTAATTGCACCCCTCCCCAGCAGCGTCTGCATATGTAATGTACCGGTGCCCTGGTGTACATTCCTGCCTGCAAAAGCCTTTGTCTGATCAGTATGGCCGATGCGCCCCGCGAGAGGAACAACCTTTGGCTTTTCCTGTGACAGACCTCCCGTCTGCCCGCTTAAAGATATCAACGAACCTAAAATCCATGTCAGCAAAACCGCCTGTACCGGTTTTGAAAAGAAATGGTTCTGTTTCATATTTGGTCTGTTTCAGGTTAATTATTCTTCTTGTTGTCTGCAATTGCCATGTTTTTCCGGTACAATATCCAAACGGTCAATGTGTCCGCAATTTCCGGAAAAGAGAGCATCAATTTACTGAAAAACCAGTAATTTTATTGCACTTGTTCCAACAAATTTTAAACTGATTTTGCAGTCGCCGCTTTATTCACAGACAAGATCAAGACAATGAAAAGAATTAAACTGACTCCATCGATTGTTATTTCTCTTTTCTTTATGATCGTCGTTTTATCCGGATGCAATAAAAGCACGCGATCTGCCTTCCCTATTTTTCCGCCGGAGGATGTCACCAGCCTGGCCGACCGTGATCAGATGCTTGAGCAGCTTGGTATTGTACTTCCCGTGCTACCGCCAAAAGCAGAGGATCAGAATGCACCTGCAGATGCTTTTCCCGTTAACCCGGCCAATCCTGAAGGCAACTGGACTGACAGCGGGAGGATAAATACAATTACACGGTCTCCGTTCGGTCTCTGGAACAACTATTCAGACCGTTCCGACGGCCTGTTTCCCGGACCTGATTCTGCAAGGGTCGGCGATTACACTCCCATTGATCTTCTCAGGATGAACAATGGAAGGAAAATATCCACTCCGGACGAATGGTGGAACAAGCGCCGTCCGGAGGTAGAAAAAGATCTTGAGGAGGCACTGTACGGAAAAGTACCTGATGAAGAGCTGATACCCGGCATTACATGGGATGTAAAGAGTTCGACCGGCGGAAAGGGAAACAGTGCCTACATTCAGAAACAGATCACCGGGACAATCGATATTTCAGGTTATCCTCAGGTCAGAAACAATCCTGCTATCCTCGCTACATTAAGGATACCTGCGAATGTCACTGAACCTGTTCCCGTCTTTATTTTCTTCGGAGGTTTCGGGAATGCAGCAGACATGTACTGGGAACGCTGCAACAGGCATGGATGGGGAGTATGCGTCTTCGACTTAAATGCTCTTCAGCCTGATAACGGTGCCGGGCTCACAAGTTATCTTATTGGCCTGGTAAACAGAGGCAACTGGCGTAAGCCTGATGACTGGGGGACACTCAGGGCATGGAGCTGGGGTGTCAGCAGGCTGATTGATTATTTTGAGACGGACAAGGATGTCAATTCAAAGATGATTGGGTTGAACGGGGTCTCACGATACGGGAAAGCCACCCTGGTTACGATGGCATTTGAACCGCGTCTGGCAATCGCATTCCCGGGTGATGCAGGCAGTCTGGGCACAAAGCTCAACAGGAGGCACTGGGGACAGGATCTGGAACACTCAACGCCTGCAAATGAATATCACTGGATGGCCGGGAACTTCTTCAAATGGGCAGGAGAACTGGTTCCGGGCCAATATCTGCCGCGCAAAATTGAAAAATGTCCTGTGGACGCGCATTCACTCCTTGCATTGTGTGCTCCACGACCTGTGATGATGGATGGCGGAACGACCAGCACCTGGTGTGATCCGTACGGTGTGTATCTTACAGGTAAGTATGCAACACCGGTTTATGAACTCCTGGGGGTGGAGGGCCTTGTAATGCCAGATACCAAACCGGTTGTGGACAAGGCATATATTGACGGGAAGATTGCCTACCGCGTGCATGACGGAGGGCACACTGATGCCCCTGACTGGCCGGCTTTCCTGGAATTTGCCGCAAACAATCTTGATATTGCAACCCTTTGGACGTCTGTTGCTTCTCTGAATATTTCATCAGAAAAAGAGAGCCAGACTGTCTTTAACATCACCTCAACCCGCAGCTGGACAATTGAATGCACTGCAGACTGGCTTACAGTTGATCGCCCATCAGGTTCCGGAGACGATACTGTAACAGTTACGGCTGCCCCAAATACAGAAGCCTCAGGCCGACAGGCGATACTTACGATAAAAACCAGTGGCAGGGAGCAGAGAGTAATTGTAAACCAGGCCTCATCAAAGCCTCAGCTCTCTTTAGCACCGGATGTACTTGCGATAGGAGGAGGTGAGAACAACGGAGCCTCATTTGATATTAAATCGAATACTGCCTGGAATATCGGAATATCTTATGTCACTGATCCGGGGGCCAGGCAGATGTTCATGATGAGCCCGGCAGACTGGTTGTCTGTCAGTGAAGAGGCGGGGGTTAATTCACGCACTGTGACCCTGACAGCCTCAGTTAATCCCGGAATAAACAGACGTGAGGCCCTTATCACGGTTTCAGCTGATGGAGTAAAACCGCATAAACTCACTATTACACAGGAGGAAGGGGCTCCGACGCTGATGATAAGGGCAGACACTCTGAAATTCAGCAGCGAAGGCGGAAGTGCATCGCCGCTGTTTGTAATGACAAATTCAACATGGACTGCAGAGTGTACTGAAGAGTGGATAACAGCAATCCCGGGAACGGGAGGGAATTTCAGCCAGGTGACAATTTCCGCGAAAGAAAATACCAGTAAGGAGGAAAGAACGGGAACCGTGTCATTTACGGTTCCCGGTCTTGAACCGAGGATAATTGTGATTATGCAAAAACCACCTCGTCCTTAAATCCATTGCTTATCATAGGAGATACCTGACCTGTCCCATTCGGGAGTAGGCTCAAAGTATTTGGCACCCTTTGTCATCATGGCCTTCATATTGTCATCATTAACTTCAATACCGAGGCCGGGTGCATCAAGCGGAACATTTGCAAATCCCTTTGTTATCATTGGCTGTGAGCCGGTCAATTTCACCAGTCCCTCCCACCACTGATTGTCAACATTGTGATGTTCCAGGCAAAGGAAGTTTTCAGTTGCGGCCGCACAGTGAACATTTGCCATCCAGGCAACAGGCGTGCTGTTTGCATGCAGGGCCATTGGAATACCGGCCTCCTGGGCATAGTCTCCGATCTTTTTTGTTTCAAGTATACCTCCGGCGCTTACAAGGTCGGGATGAATAATGTCAACAGCTGCAGCGTCTATGAGTTTCTTGAACCCGCCCAGCATACCTCCGAGCATATAGATATCCTCACCTGTGCAGATGGGGGTTTCAAGTGCTTGCGTTATCGACTTCAGCTGGTCAGTATAATACCATGCCACGGTATCCTCGAGCCATGCCAGCCTGTATTTTTCAACTGTCCTGCCAAGACGGATCATCTGGTTCATGTCCATATGGCCGAAATGATCAACTGAGAGAGGCACCTCAGTACCGACAACACTTTGCACACTCTCAATGACTTTTGCTATTTCCTCGAGTCCTTTATCGGTGATCTGTACCTGGGTGAACGGATGGTCCTGCTTCCAGTAATCTGTATATCCCCCGTTGGCATAGGGTCTTCCCATGTACCAGTTTCTCAGTCCGCCTCCATGTTCGTTCCAGTATTTATAATTCGTCAATCCTTCTTCCTGGTTGCTTATCTGATGTATTCCCAGGTCCATTTTAAGCCAGGTATAGCCCTGCTCGGTAAGCCGTTTTTTCAGTTTATCGATCTGAACGGCAGGATCTCTGTCCTCGGGAGTATCAGCGTAGATTCTGACTTTGTCGCGGTATCTGCCTCCCAGCAGCTGCCATACCGGGACATTGAGTGCCTTACCGCACAGATCCCAGCAGGCCATCTCAACCGCGCTGACGCCGCAACCCTGACGGCCGTGGTAGCCATACTGTTTAATGATCTTGAAGAGCATCTCAACATTACACGGATTCAGACCGACGATCTTGCTTTTAAGGAACAGCGCAAGACGCTGATCAGACCCGTCCCTGATATCGCCAAGGCCGTAAATACCCTGGTTGGTGTCTATGCGGATGATGCGGCTGGCGATTGATCCCCTTCCGCCTTTCTCAGCAACGCGCAGATCGGTGATCTTCAGATCTGAAGGGGCTGAGGCCCGTGATACGTTCTGAGTTGTCCGGGCCAGTGTATCTTCGGTTGAAAGATGCAATAGTCCGCCCAGTGCAACACCACCCATGGCAGCTTTTTTGAGGAAGCTGCGACGATCCTTGCCGGTAGCCGGGTTTTTTATCTCAGCAATGACAGCATCCCTTGACGCTTTCTCATCCTGCCATTGTTTTTCTGCAATTTGTCTTAATACAGTTTTCATTTTAATGTTGGCTTTAAGATTGTAATGTTGTATTAATAAAACCAATGAGGTTGCCTCGCGTAAGGCAACCTCATTAATTCATTCATTCCTGAAGCACAGCAAAGATTTAAGTACATGCTTCAATGCCTGCTCACAGGATCACAGTTTATCCCAGAATACCCTTGTAACAAGGTCATCCGTGCCTCCGATTGCTGCAACAGCAGCATCGTAATTTGCTTTGTTTTTCGATTTTTCAGCATCGACATAAGTGAACCTGTGGACAAATCCATCGCCGCCATTCAGTAAAAGATCACCATTGAATGCATTGCGACTTAAGACAGGGAAGCCGCTTCTTCTAACATTGGCCCAGGATTCTGATCCGTTAGTTACTGTTGCTATCCAGTACTGGGTGTTGATCTGTTCAAGAGCATCTGCAGCAGTATATGCCACTCCGGGTTGTGCAATATAGGCATCCTTTTCCGCCACTGAAACCGGGGGAAGCGAGGATGTGGTCCTTGCTATATACAGGGCATAGATATCCATGTCTGCCCGTATTGCGGCTTCATAGTAAGTCTGGGCAGCTGTCTCTCCACCGGAGATCCAGCCTCTTTTTGCTGCTTCTGCGAGAAGCAGGGAGGTCTGCGCATAGGTCACCCAGAAAAGGGGAGCTGATACTGATGCTCCTACCCTTACGTTCATCTGCGAATAATTATACCCGGTACCTTTAATGCCTCTGTAAGGAGCATTGACAAGCTGATCGCGCGGAATACCAACCGGAACACCGAACTGATTCGCAAGAGTCAAATCAGGGTTAGGATCGCCGAGCGGGTTATTCGGCTCAACATATGATGCGATCAGATATTTGCTCCGCGGGTCGTTTGTTGCTTTAAGCTGGTTAACAAAAGGCTCACCTGCATAATAGAATTTCGGGTTATTGTTTATCAAGTTGTTATTCATGTTATTGACAAACAGGGTGCCATCGAAAACCACAAAACAGTTGTCATTATTCGAGGTCATCACTCCGCCGGTGAACGCTTCAGAGGCTATTGATGCAGCCTTGGTAGGATTGAGTTTGGAATAGCGCATCCCCAGTCTCAGCAGCAATGAATTGCCAAGCTTCTTCCATTGTGCCACCTGGTCTGCGGCATTACTTTTGGGATAGAAGGCATTCTTCCCGTAAAAGAGATCTGCTGAAACAAAATCACCACCGGGATTCAGGTTTGCTATTGCCTCCTTGAGCTCTTTGTACAGGTCGTCATAGATGGCCGCATCATCGTCATATCCGGGGTAAAAGTAATCCTCACCGCTGAGAGCGGCCAGGCCTGCGTCGAAGTAAGGCACATCACCGTAATGGTCTACTATGTTCATAAATACCTGTACCTTCCAAATGCGGACCATACTCTGCAGGTTAACCTGCGTTGTCGTTCCTTCCAGCTGTTTCAGAATATGTACGAATGACTTGATTGCACCCGTATACTGATTCCAGGGGTCAGTCTGGAACGGGTAGTCAATATCTGCATTGAAATTGAATGCAAGGGTTGCGCCATCGTTGAATGGATTCACGAAATGCTGAACAATGGTGTTCTCAGATTCCCAACCCTGAACGTAAGTACGTTGTGCTCCGGCAAAAATAAGTGCCGGATCAAGTTCGTTGATTGCAAAGGGATCAGTGTTAATCTCCTCAAAGTTCTTATCGCATCCTACGATTAAAGCAAGGACTGCTGCGAACATTACAAATTGCCTTATCTTTTTCATGATCCTTAGAATTTAACATTTAAACTGAACTCATAATTCCGGGTCGTGGGCAAAGATGCATTTTCATAGCCAGACCTGTAGTCTCCGGAAGATTGGATGGCTTCAGGGTCGAGGAGTGGTATATCCTTATACAGAAGTGCCACATTGCGACACGAGGCTGAAAGTCTTAATCCTTTAACGAAACCAAGGACTTCCACCTTGTTAATCAGACGGGTGAGGTCATATGCAATGGATATGGTCCTCAACTTGAGAAAATCTGACTTGAACACGAATGGGTCACCAATCTGAAGGTTCCGGTAATTTGCGTACCACGGTTGCAGTTGTGCTATAGGTATGACAGTAGTATTGGGTTGCCCGTTCGATTTATACACTCCCGGAAATAACAGTCCGTTCTCTCCTTCCCTGCGGCCCTGGAGTGAAAAATCCGTAAAGCCCTGCCTTGTCATATTCAGATATGTTGATGACAATACCGTGCCTCCCAGTTTGTAGTCGAAGAATATTCCCAGGGACAGGTCTTTGTACCTGAAAGTGTTGGTCCAGCCACCGGTATGTTTTGGTATTGAACTTCCCCATGGCACAACATTGCTGGTTCCAAGCAACTGGCCTGCGTCACTGACGAAAATGTCGCCATTTTCATTTCTCTGGTAAGTTCTTGTGTACAACTGGTTCATCGGCATTCCAACAGTATAATGCAGTTCTCCGAGGAACTCGTTACCTGTACCGTTATAATAAATCAGCAACAAATCCTGGACTGGTGTACCGTCAGGGTTAACACCAACAGAGAGAACTTCGGTTTTCAGATAGGTGTTGTTGAATGATGTTGTCCAGCTGAAGTTCGTGGTTTCAACGGGTGTATACTCGATCATGAGTTCAATGCCGCTGTTCTTCAGGGAGCCCAGGTTTCGCTTTGAAGTTGTATACCCGGATGCATCTGACAGCTGAACACTTAAGACCTGGTCAGTCGTAACCTTGTCAAACAAAGCAAGGTCAAAGCGCAGCTTGTTGTCAAACAGCCTGGCTTCCAGACCTATTTCTTTTTCTGTCACCGAAAATGGCTGGAGACCGGGGTTGGGAGCGGCGGACTGACTTATACTGGCGGTAGACTGTTTGTTGAACTGGTTGGTGGCGATGGTATATGTCAGGTTTCCTTCATACACGTTAACACCATTGGAGCTTCCAACCTGGGCCCATGAGCCCCTCAGCTTTCCGTATGTAAGCCATGGCAGACCTTTCATTAATTCCGAGAAAACAAAACTGCCTGATACCGAGGGGTAGAACTTGGAGTTGTTCGCCGGATTCAGGACTGAGAACCAGTCCTGCCTTGCTGTCAGGTTAAGGAAAAACAGGGAGCCATATGAGAGATCAGCCATCGCGTAAATTGAATTGACGCGGTATTGTGAAAACCCGAAGCTCTGGGTTTTATTGGTACCGTTGGCAATTGAGTAAAAGTCTCTTACGGTTAAATTGGTAACTCTCTGGCTAAAATCGTGATTTATAACTCTGAACGTATTTCCACCTATGCTCGCATCAACTCCAATCTTGCCGAACTGTTTATTTCCGCCAATCAGGTAATCAGCATTTATGTCGGTCCCCCAACCTTCTGATACAGCATAGCTTCCCTTATAGGTTCCGTCAGAAGTATTAATGGGCTGGCTGGTCCCGATGCCACCCGGCGTCTTGTTCTCTGTGAAGTTGATTGAATAGTCGTAGTTGAAACGACCCTGTGCGTAGAGCCAGTCAGTAACATCATATCTCAAAGTTACGGTTCCGAGGAAACGGTCTCTTGTATTCACATAACTCTGACCGGCTACACCATAGGCGTAGATCGGGTTGAGAACGGTACCCTGGAAGCCTGAAGTCACTGATTCGGTTGTTGTGGCAGGATCATAAGCGTGATCCCTCAGAGCCTCGAACGGAATTGAGTTTGAAAGACGCGTGAAGAAGTTGACCGCACCGGGGCCCTGCTGACCGAGTTCAGGCGGGTTGATATATTTCTCATTGGCGTAGTTGACATTCATAGTAAAGTTGACCCTTTTTGTAATGTCATAGTTGACCCCCAGGTTTGCAATATTCTTAAGGTAAGTATTGTAAGGGTCGATACCGTCTGCGTCCATCCTTGAGAAAGAAGCCCTGAAACTTGCCTTCTCATTTCCACCTGAGAATGCAAGGCTGTTGTTCCATGTCTGACCGTTTCTGTAGTACTTGAAAAGATTGTCAGGATTGGGTGAATAAGGTACTGTATCACCACTGAAGATGACTATCGGTGAACCATCCATTTTTGCACCCCAGCCAAAGTGACCGGTACCTGCGGCATTGCCCCTTGTGGTTGGTTTCACCCCTCCGGTTCCCTGTCCGTAAACCTCCTGCAGATCCCAGTAATTCAGAGGCTCCAGGGAAGTAAAGCTTCCTGAGTATTCAACACCGATACCCTGGCCCCTCTGACCTGATTTTGTGGTGATGATAATTGCACCGTTAGCTGCCCTTGAACCATAAATTGCAGCTGCCGTTGCACCTTTCAGCACTGTCATGCTTTCGATGTCATCAGGGTTGATTGCATTGAGGTTGTCTCCCAGGTCACGCATGTTTCCACCGTTTACACCCCTTGCTCCCTGGTCTATCGGAAGACCGTTGATTACAAGGAGAGGAGAGTTGTTTGCACCTGCGAAAGCAACCTGTCCGCGCAGACGCAACTGAGTACTGGCGCCTGCACCGGCCGCCGGAGGTGTAATGTTCAGACCGGAAACCTTACCTTCAAGTGATTCCATCACATTGATGGTCCTGTTTGCCATCATTTCCTCCGTCTTGATAGCTGTTACCGCGTAACCAAGTTTCTTGGCATCACGCTTGATACCAAGGGCTGTCACCACAATTTCAGACAGGTCAGTCGTGGCTTCATCGATTGATACGTTCACAACTGACTGTGAGCCAACCGGAACATCCTTGGAGTTAAATCCGACGAATGAGAAGTGCAACACTGACTCATTGTTCGGCACATTAATGGAAAATCTTCCATTCGCATCAGTAAATACCCCGATCGTAGTCCCTGCCACCATCACGGTAACACCCCCGACGGGGGAATTATCTGATGATTTGGTAACTAAACCGGTAACTGTCCTTTGAGCAAAAGCCGCCTGCATTACTGAGAACAACAGAAGTACAAGCAGCGTTGTGAATTTTCTCATAGTTAAAGTGGGTTAGGTTAGTTTAAATATGTGTAAAAATTACACTTTAAAGGTGTTACCAATATAATAAAAATTCAATTAAGAATCAATTTATAAAAAATGTTTTAACATTTTCCAGTCTGGCCTGTTTTAACGGACCACCCTGGCACTACCGCCTTTCATAACCCTCTCTGCCTCAGCCCTTGTTGCCCAGTTCCAGTCACCCATAAATCCGTGACAAAGAGCAGAGCAGGCTGCAGAGAACTCAATTGTCTCCTGTGGATCCTTACCTTCGAGCATGCAGCAGATGAGCGCTGAAGCAAAGCTGTCTCCTCCACCGGTCCTGTCAAGGATCTCCAGATTCTCGTATTTCCTCGATGCATAAAACTTCCCATCGCTGAGCATTACGGTCTGCCAGTCGTTCAGAAGGGCTGTCTTCACATGTCTCAGTGTTGTTCCCACCACCCTGACATTGGGATATTGTTTTACTACCTGCAGTGCCACTGCCCTGTAGCTTTCAGGATCAAGATCCGCATAGGATTCTGTTCCGCCTTCGGCTTTTATCCCCAGCATCTTTTCAAAATCCTCTTCGTTACCTATGATAACATCAACATAGGGCATCACCTCCTTCATCACCTTAATGGCTTTCTCCGAACTCCACAGAGTAGACCTGAAATTCAGGTCGAAGCTTGTGGTCACCCCAAGTTTTTTTGCAGTTTTCAGCGACGAAATTGCTTCAGCAGCGGCATTATCAGAGATTGCTGTTGTTATGCCTGTAGTATGGAACCACTTTGTCTGCGAGAGTGTTTTCTCCCAGTCAATGTCTCCTGGTTTAATAAGGCTGATTGCTGAGTGTGCCCTGTCATACATCTGCTTGCTTGCCCTGGGTCCTATACCTACCTCAAGGTAGCATAATCCGTTCCTCACTGTCCCTTTCCCGTCAAACGGGAGGAGAATTACTCCGGACATATCAACACCGTGTTCCCTGCCTTTATTAATAATGTACTGTCCTGACCATATATCCACAAGCTTTGAAACCCAGGCAGCCCTGTGACCCAGCCTTGAAGAATTGACTGTCACATTCAGTTCGGCTGCCGCAATGGCGATATGCAGATGCGTGCATTGTTCGAGTCTTGCGTGGTCCGGGGCTGTGAACCTTATCATTGCTTCACCGAACCCTATCAGGTCATATTTTTTATCAGTGCTCATCTCTTCTCTGTTGTTATCAATACTATAATCCCAGACCTTTCCTGTTATAAATCGATTTGGGCATCCTTCCTTCAAGGAAATCGACGATACCGGAGGCTGCCTCGCATGCAACCCTGATGGTGCATTCGTGAGTAAGGGCAGCCGTATGGGGACTGATAATGGTTTTGGGATTATCAAGGAACTCCTCATTATCCATCGGAGGCTCGTTGGTGAGAACGTCAAAGGCAGCACCCTTAAGCTTCTCTTCATTTAACATTTTGATGACATATGTTTCGTCAATAATGTTTCCTCTTGCTGTATTAATAAGGTATGCTGAAGGCTTCATAAGTGAAAGGAGTCTTTCACCGAGGTGTTTTTTCGTCTCGTCGGTCAGTGGCACATGTATGCTAAGAACGTCTGCCTGTCTGTATACATCTTCCTCATTGCTGCACCTTATGACTCCGGGGGCAACAACATCGTCGCTGATATACGGGTCATAGATCATAACCTTCATATTGAAGGCAGCCATACATTTCTTTGCAACCTGCTTTCCGATCCTGCCATAACCAATAATACCGAGGGTTTTTCCGTCAAGATCAACAGGCAGGTAGTAACGTCTGGCTGTTTTGAATTTCCCCTCTCTTGTCTCCTTATCAAGGAACAGCAGGTGTTTGGTCAGAGCCCCGATCATTGCCACTGTATGTTCAGCGACAGTAACAGTATTGGCGTCAGGGGTATGCAATACCATTATTCCCCTTTGCGTTGCAGCTTCAACATCCACATTATCCACTCCTGTTCCGGTCCGGCTTATCACCTTAAGATCAGGAGCGGAGTCCATGAGCTCGCCAGTGAACTTAATTGTGGTATCAAGCATAATGCCCGTAATATCCTTAAGCATTCTGATAATCTCAGCATGATCACCTGATGGAATGTAAACAACCTCGGCAGCTTTTCTTAATATGTCGAGGGCATCAGGGCTTACTTTCTCATTTACCAGTACTTTTTTCATATCAGCTTTTCTTTTTTAAGATAATCTTCAATTTTCTTTTTCACTTCGTCGGCCAGGGGAAGCAGAGGCAGTCTCGGCAATCCGCCATAGAGCCCTGCCAGGTCCATGGCATATTTCACGGCAGCCACGCCCCCGGTGCCAGATACTGTCTTGTTCAGCTGAATAACCCTTTCATTGAGTTTAAAGGCTTCTTCATACTGTTTAGTTACCGTCAGCTCATACAGCTGGCAAGTGATTCCGGGGAAAACGTTTGCCAGGGAAATGACTCCGCCTGGTGCTCCCATTATGAGCCCGTTCACAAAGAAGTTGGCAGATCCCGGCATGACATTGAAAGTATCTCTCACTGCAAGCAGGAAACTCTCGATGTTACCTGTTGATGAATCCTTAACACCTTTAATATTCGGGCGTTTTGCCAGTTCTTTGATCAGGCTGACTGACAGGGTGGTGCCACCGCAGAACTGCGGTGCATTGTAAACCAGACACGGTGTTGTGAGACTGTCAGCCACATCGGTGAAATACTTCAGCAGCACCGGATCAGTCATCTCCTTTTTGAAATACGACGGTGGCAGGAGAGTAATGAAATCAGCGCCCAGCCTCTGAGCGATCTTTGCAAATTCAATGGTCTCCCTGGTCGATTCAAAAATACACCCCGCCATTACCACCTGCCCGGATCCCTTGTTATTTATGATTGTCTCAAGCACCTTCTCCTTTTCAGTGTTGTTAAGGCTCTTGTTCTCCCCGTTGGAGCCCAGGGCAAGATACCCCTTCAATCCTGACGCTGCATAGAAGCTCATATTATCCCTGAGCTTATCATAAGCCACCTCTCCCCTCTCGTCGAAGGGGGTTGTGATAGGTGCAAACACTCCCATTAGCTTCTTTTCCATCTGTCTGTCAATTTATTTTGTACATCTTAAAATCATTTTTGGCCGCTGGCTGCATTCATGAATCTCCTCTGGTATGAAATAACCTGCGGAGTGGTTGTGAACCTGGCAAGATATTGAGGCTCGGCGGTGATCACAACCCGGTCATTCATATCACTGAACTCAGGTTCGGCAAGCAGTTTATCTATGGCCTGATAATTCTCATCCCCTTCCATGCTGCAAATAATCAGTCTCGTATCAGGAAGGTTGGCGTTACGGAGGATCCTGAGGCTGTGACGAACGCTGTCAAGATCATCGCAACCTTCACGGTTATCATAGTTCCTGTACTTCAGTATCCTCCCGGCCCTCTCCTTAACCTCGCTAAGGTTCATGCCGTTCCCGGAAGGCGGTATGAAATCCTTCTCTATGAAAAAGGCTCTCAGCTCTTCAAGGAACCTGTTGTCATTCGTTCTGTCGAACTCAGAGAGGTAGTTGCTTATGGCTCTGCTGGCAGTGCCCCGGTGCCTGATAAAGGCATTGATGAAATAAGGCCTTGCCTGCAGTGCCAGGGCAGTCTGATATGGCTCAAACATCAGGGTGAAATTGATACGGAACCCATGTTCGTGCAGAAGGAGTGCCAGGTTATGCCCCCTGAACTTGTCGCTGGTGGTACCTCCGTCGAAGGGTATCCTGAATCTCTTGTCGCCTTCAAACAACTCCTTCACGTTCTCCCCGTTTACCGGTCCGGTATGAGGGACCTTGATAACGACCCTGTATTTTGAGAGCATCTCCCTGAACCTTTCGGCCTCTTCGATAAGTTCGCTGACCGAATCAGAGAACGGGTTGTTCAGTTCCACGGAAATGTCACAGCCCGGGCCGAGGATATTTCCTATTTCCTGCATCACATCATCCCTTGTGCTGAACCTGTGTCCGACATTTGCCCTGGGATTGTTTATAAACAGGTCATAGATAATACCCGGATTGCATGTAAGATTTGAAATAATGTTCTTCACTGAGACAATCTCGTACGGATTTGCACTGTCAGCCGAGTACAAAACTTTTGTAGGCCTTTTGATGCCATTTTTGTCATAAGAGATATCACGTACAAGGTCAACCTGCAGAAAATCATTTCCCGTAAGTTCGCATTGAATCCTGAATCCGGCCGGTGTTTCTCCAGCCGGCGTTTTGAAATAATCAATCACCTCCCTGAAATTGCGGGTAACGCCCACATGCCTCACATGTTTCTTAAGGAAGCTGTAATGATCCGCCGACAAGGGTGTATTGAGTACCCTGTCAACATACTCCTTATCGCCGGTAATTACAGAAGGCTGATCCACCTGTGAGTCATATGAAGACAGCAGGGTTTTAAGGAACAATCTGATCTCGTTCACTGAATACTATTGAATATACTATTGTTACTTTATTATTTCCGCGGCTCTTATTTCTGTGTCGTCTGGGTGGCAGCCTGTCCCGTGGTGTTCTGTGCAGGCTGAGCCTGCTGGGGAGGTCTCTGACCCTGTGAAGGCAGGTTTAGCTGATCTTTCCATTCAAGCTGGTAATTGATGTTCGAGCCCATCTTGTAGGTTATGACGCTTTTGGACGGATCTTTATCACCGATGATGTCAATTCTGGAACGGTCGACGTTTCCGATACCGGCAGCGGCACAGTAATTCAGATAACCGATATTTTCAAGGGGAATATCCATAAGGCTGGCGCACATGCTGTCTACGGCCACCGCGTCCAGGCCTGCAAGGGCAATTCTGTGATCGACCGGGGTGCCGCCTATAGGGCCATTCCCTTCCATGCCTTCAACCCCGTCTATGATCGTGAAGTCGGGTCTGATACTCTGCATCAGCAGGAACATATTATAATGCAGCCACCGGGGTCCTCCGGAGTGCATATTCCTCTTGTAGCTTATCGGCCGGCCTCCGTTGACTGCGCCAGGATTAAGGGGTGCAGCCATTATAATATTCTTGATGCCACCGGTCATCACAACCGCATTATGGGTCTTGGGACGGCATATGGATATAACATAATAGTCCGGGTTGGCAAAAATATCAGCGACCTCGATCCGGTCAAGATGCAGGTTTCTGTCGATGATATAAAATGGTTTGCCCGGACCGGTGGAATTCAGGTCGATGAATTTAATGTTATAGTCCTTCGCAAGATCAGTATAACCATAGTTTGCGAACCCGTCCGATGAGTTCACGCTCGAGCTTGATTCAGCAATAATTATCTGGCCTTTATAAATCGGTTTAAGGTATTCCAGCAAGGCACGTATAGCTTCCTTTGGTGTTGCAGAAAGCTCCTTGTTGGTGACAACCATATTCGGTTTTATCACCAGCTGTTTCT
Source organism: Bacteroidales bacterium (assembly GCA_049294275.1). GTDB lineage: Bacteria > Bacteroidota > Bacteroidia > Bacteroidales > VadinHA17 > SR-FBR-E99. The sequence continues at coordinate 40,718 of JBAQCQ010000059.1, read as the reverse complement.
TTTTCAGCCCGGCTTTTATCTCACTTTCGAAAGGTTTGATAACTTCGAACAGCATCTGGTGCCGGTCAGTGCCAGTGGTAAAAGCAACCGGACTGTTACCATATCCTGTAACCGGTTTTGGTTTGGGTTTCATGTCAACCGGTTCGGCGGCAATAATATCACTGAAACCAGTTGACAGCATGGCTGCAGATCCCAGCCCCATCATTTTAAGTGCATTCCGTCTCCCGACAACTAATTGCTTTTCAGATTGACCCATAGTTATTATTTTGATTTTTTTTAATCTCTAGTTACCTGTTATCTTATATAATTATCAGGTTATGATGATTTTTTAAATGTTATCTCGGAGGATTCCTTGACTCCAGTTCCTTTGCATACCCTTTAATAAATTCAGGTGACGGAGCTGCTTCCGGATCATCAAAGTATTTATCCATTGTATCCGCATTGTCACGCAGCCATTTTATAAACTCCTTCCACATCTCAGGTGTATACGCGCCGTCAGCCTGCTGGGCTGTAAATCTTCCCTCCTTCACCCCTGCGTGGGCAAACACATCCTGCATACGAGTCTTTTCTGATGTCTCAATAACCTGCTGTGCGAGATGAGGCGGAATGAAAACAACTCCCTCACGGGTTCCGAGGACAAGGTCTCCCGGCATCACGGTGACATAGCCCACCTGTATCGGGCAATTGATCCCTATGACCAGGTTAGAACTGTTTGCCTGTGGCCTGAAATCGCGAACCATGACATTCCATTCGGGGCTGACGCCAAGGTTGCCGTAGAGATCTCTCAGTGTACCCCTTATTACAGCGCCATTGCCCGTCCTGGTCCAGATTGTTGTGCCGAGGTTATCTCCCACATGGGACGCATCGAGTATGCCTTCACATACATTCGCCACATAGACGTCACCGTTCTGCAACTGGTCAATACCCCATGTATATTGTCCTCTTGACCTGCCATCCTTGTTTCCCTGCTGCTGAACGAGACCATTCAGATCTGGGCGGTAAGGCAGGAAGTGTATTGTTGAAGCCCTGCCGCAGATAACTATCTCTTCCCGCATCATTTTAAATCCACCATAATACTGATTGGAATAGGTAGGTCTCCTGAATTCACCGAAGCTTACCGGACCCTGACCCTCGGAATCACTCAGCCCGTTAAGGGTCTGCCATGCTTCAGTGACGGAAACATACTGCATTCTCCTGACAAGATCGTCAGAAACTTTCGGTCTCCCGTCCTCAAAACGTTCCCCTTTCCAGAGCGAGGTGTAATAAAGCATTTCATCCTTTGTCAGGGAAGTTGGCTGAGCATTGACTGTTGTGAATAATACGGTGCCGGCCAGAAGTGCAAGGCACAAATAGTGATAAGGTTTACAGATTTTCATGGTATTTCTCCTTAATTATGGTTATCGAATCCTAAATTGAATATTATCTGAAAAAATCCTGTTGTACGACTGTGCCAAAACCGTTAAGCGTACCAATATAACTTTATAAAAGTAAAAAACAATCGGTTGCAGTGTGATCGGCTCCGATTCAGTTCAATTATTAACATTTTTTAAGTCCTTGCCGGGCAGTCCTTCGGACTTTTTAATCTTTGGGATTTTATGGCTCCAGAAGCTGGCAAGAGAAGATGCGGCAATGTTCATCCAGGTACCGAAAATAAGAGGAGCGAGAGCCGCTGCTGCACTCTTTAGAACGTCATAGGCCAGTCCTACGGCAAGTCCTCCGTTTTTAAGACCTACCTCAATTGTGATGGCCCTGACGTCTTCGTCACTGAAGCGCAGTGCTTTTGATGCTCCGTAACCCATGGCAAGCCCCAGCGTATTGTGCATGATCACCGCAATGAAGAGAGCCGGACCTATAGTCAGCAAAGTCTCCTGGTTATGTGCTGCAACCACTATTATATAGAGCATGATGGCGCCCAGAGAAAGTTTTGGAAGAATAATGTCCATCCAGTTTTCGGGACCGTTTGTCCTGCGCATCAAAATCATGGTTACCGACACAAGGGTGACAGCCCAGGCAACCAGCATAAGTCCTGTCTGTGACGACTTCATGACCGGCGGGAAGGGGATGAAGATCAGGGCGAGACCGGCAACAAACGTAGCCAGTGCCAGGAGGATCATATTCCGGTCCTTCTTTACCCATTCCAGTTTGCCGTACAGGATCTTGTTTGCAATGATGCCTGCGAATATCGGGATGAGGATCATGTTGACAATACTTATCATCATGTTCACAGCATTAACTTCGATTAACTCGCCTGCGAACCATATCATCAGCAAAGGTGTAACCAGTGGGGCGAGCAGGGTAGCAAAAGTGGTAAGAGTGACTGAAAGGGCAAGATTTCCCTTGGCAAGGTATGTCATCACGTTTGAGGCCACTCCTCCGGGGCATGCTCCGATGAGGATAATACCGGCGGCTACCTCAGGCGGGAAATGCCATATCTTGATTATCAGGAGTGCTGCCAGCGGCATAAATACAAATACCATTATGGTGCCTGCAATGATGACCAACGGTTTTGAGAGCTCCTTGGCGAAATCCCTGAGATTCAGTTTAGTTCCCATACCAAACATAATGACCTGTATCGACGGAACAATCAGTATGTTGGTGTCGAATCCCCAGTCAGTGAACATCTCCGGAAAGTAGAGGGTAAAGGAAACGAAAGCGAATATCTGAAGGGTAAACGAAAGTCCTTTGAACTTCTCCGAATTCTGTGCACTGAAAGCCAGGGTGAAGAAAAAGGCAAAAAGAACCAGTCCCGAGACTGGAAGATTCCCGTTCCCTGTTGCCAGGAGCAGGATTTCTGCAATTGCCAGCAAACCGGCCAGTGCAAGATACGTTTTGGAAGCGCCAGAGTTTTTCATAAATTATTCAGGGTTATTTGTTATTCAGGGTTATTTGTTATTCAGGAAATTAATGACGGTGTCTCTGATCTGGGCAGGCTGAAACCCGTATTTCTCAAGTAATTGTTCATAAGGACCGTTGCTTGCATAGTAATCACCGATCCCTATCATCTTCATTTTTACCGGGTATTCATGACTGGTTAACTCAGCGATAGCGCTGCCCAGGCCGCCGGCAACAAAATGTTCCTCCACGGTTACTATTCGCCCGGTCTTCCTGGCCGCAGACAAAATCAGTTCGCGGTCAAGAGGCTTGACTGTATGAATATCGATAAGCAATACGCTCACGCCTGCCTCTTCCAGCAGTCGTGCGGCAGCCATTGCCTTTGACAACACCGTGCCCGTCCCGATCAGGGTTACATCATGACCTTCTTTAATGACAATCCCCTTCCCCAGAGTGAAATCAACATCCTCATCATAAAGGACCGGCATCGGGGGGCTTCCTATTTTCATGTAGCACGGACCAACATGCCTGATCATGGCATGGACAGCTTTTTTTATGGTCACCGGGTCACCGGGATTAATCACCGACACTCCCGGGATGGTTCTGATGATTGCCACATCGTCAATCGAGTGATGGGTTGAACCAAGCTGATCATATGTAAGTCCGGCGCTGCGTCCGACGATCTTTACATTCTGATTCATATAGCCGAGATCATTCCTGAACATCTCGAAATTACGGGCGGTTACGAAAGGTGCAATGGCGGCGAAGACCGGAATCTTTCCGGTTGTTGCCAGCCCGCTGGCAAAGCCTGTCACCCCCTGCTCCATTATTCCGAACTCGAAGTACCTGTCAGGGAATCTTTTTTTGAAATCACCCAATCCTGATCCCGAACCGCTGTCAGCTGACAGCACAACTATGTTCTGATTGGTCTCAGCAGCCTCAGTAACTGCCTCTCCGAGTGTTTTTCTCGGATCTCTCAGTTCATTGATCATATGCCTGCATCCTCCATTCTTAATTTCAACCGGCGCTCAATTTCGTCCAGATCATGCTCAGCCTGTACCATTTCTTCAGGTTTAGCCTTCCAGTAATGGTAACTGACCTTGCCCTCGGCAAAACCCAGTCCTTTCGATTTAACCGTATCTGCAATTATTACTGAAGGTTTGCCATATTCGAAGGGTGCCTCCTCCGCAGTTTTAATTATTGCTTCCAGATCATGACCGTCAATCGTTCTTACAGCCCATCCGAATGAGCGCCATCGTTCTTCAAGAGGTTCATAGCTCATCACCTCTACGGTTGGACCGCTGATCTGGAGCTTGTTCCTGTCGACAAATACGATCATATTATCAAGCTTGTGCATCGATGATGCAGCGGCTGCCTCCCAGTTGGATCCTTCAGCCAGTTCGCCGTCTCCCATCACTACATAAACCCTGGCTTCTGACTTGTCAAGCTTCAGGCCCATTGCCATGCCGCCGGCAATTGCAAGTCCGTGTCCAAGAGCCCCGGTATTCGTTTCAACGCCCGGAAGCTTATGCATGTTTGGATGACCCGGGATCCTTGAATCCAAAGCACCGTATGTATCAAGCACCGATTTGTCAAAGAAACCCCGTTCGGCAAGAGCTGAGTAAAGGACAAGGCATTTATGGCCTGCTGATAACACAAAGCGGTCACGCTGGGACCAGCGGGGATCTTGCGGATCTATCCGGAGCAGTTTAAAGTAAAGAGCTGTCAGTATCTCGGTTGATGAGAGCGCTCCGCCACTGTGTCCTGCCTCACCTGCCCTGATAAGTCGCAGGATATCGCGCCTGATATTAAGAGCCGTGAACTCCAGCTTCAAAATCTCATTTTTATCCATAAGTCTGCAGGGTAATCAGGGGAGTTATTAAATCTGGTGCTTCCTGGCATAGTCCATATAGCAGGCGACCTTGGGTTCAGAGGCTGTTCCCGGCTGCCATGTTGCTTCCATCCAGGTCTTTACGATCTGTTTGGCCACCTCGGTACCGGTTGTGAAAGCGCCGATGGTCAAAACATTGGAGTTATTGCTTTTTATGGCCCTCTCTGCTGAATAGGTGTCAGCGCAGAGGGCTGCATAAATGCCAGGCACTTTATTGGCAGCGATGCTCATGCCAATCCCTGTTCCGCAAAGCAGGATACCCCTGTCATAAGTATTTGCAGCTACTGCCTCCCCGACTGCGAAAGCCACCCTTGCATAGATCGGGTCATCGCTCCCGAAATCCATGACCGTGTATCCCATACCCTTCAGCTGATCCCTGATAATATCTTTCAGGGTTGAGGCATTGGGATCACATCCGATGGCAACTGTCAGTCTCTTTTCTTCAGAAGATTGTGTCATACTGTCTAGATTGTTTTGTATCCTTTTTCTTATTAATGCAATCGATTGTAATAACCGGTTAAAACTAACTACTTTTTTTCAAACTTAACAGGGTGCAGATTATGCTTAATGGCACCTTTTTGTGAAATGGGAAATTTGATATTGCGGGAACAAGTTATATGCGCACGAAATCGAATGTATAATTTTTATGACGGCCCGGGCGAAATGGTTATTTCTCAATAATCCCTGTCTCTCTAAGGAACTGAATACTTTTTTCATGATTAAGGCAACAGTCCTGCCATTCAGCAACCGGTGACAGTTCAAGTGCAGCATACCGGATATCCTGTAGCCCCATAAGCTCAATTACCCGGCTGACAGGTAAAGGATTGTCTGCCAGCGCTGGTGTTGCCTTGCCTCCGATTCCTGTAATCGTTTTAAGATGAGTTGTCACCCATCGTTTTCCAAGCTGTGACAGGAACCCGGCTACATGTTCCGGTTCTGTTCTCATTCTTGCCGTAACTGTAAACGGATTGCTTATGTCAAACTGAAGCCCGGTCAATGTTGTATTTTCAAAGAATTCTGCCAGTCCGTAATAAACTGAGCCATCACCAAAAAACGGTTCATTGACGTTTTCAACTATCAGCCTGACGTTCTTTGATTTTGCTGCGGAAGCAGAGGTTTCGGTTATTTGTATTACCCTCTCCAGTTCATCTTTTGTCCATCCTTGTTTGTCCGGATAAGCATTAAACTCTGACAATGAGAGAAGAACCCTCAACACACCCGGATCCGGAAACAGTACTGCATTGTTCAGACCTCTGTCTAACACTTCTCCAAAAGCCGGATCAAGCGGGTTTTTATGAATCTCATATATCACTTCGATCTCAAGTTTTCGGGCCAGATCAGCCAGTAACTTGCACTCATCTGTCGTCAGAGAGGCATTATCATCCCTTATCTCAATGAAGTGGTATCCTTCGGCTGATGCGTATGCAATGATCTCACTGAGGCTGGTTGCATTAACCGGCACAGCCAGCCTGAAATTCTGAGTTGTAAAGCCTATCCTGAGGCCTGGATACTTATTGAAGACAAGCTTCTTTCCCTTTGTATGCATATACTTTCCGTCTGTTACACGATGAGTTATGGTTTAGCAAAAAAGGAGGGGTCAACCGGTTTGTTCAGCTCAACCTTTGTAACAGCACTTGTCAGTTCGAACATGCCTCCCATGTCCATCATCGTCTTATAGGGTATTGCATAGCCGTCTGCCAGCCTGTAGTCTGAGTAGGTCACAATATTCTCCACCATCTGTCCCTGCATTTCAGCCCGGGAGATTGTCTTAATCAGATATCCTGTCTCAGGGTCAAAGAAATAAACGCCGGAGGTATTGTCAGGTGCCGTAAGCTTTACCTTTATTGCATTAACCGTGCCGACGGCTTCATTTCCAGACAGCTCGGCCGTGTAACCACTTTCAGACCATATTGTGAAAGGAGCGCCGATAAAAATCTGGTCCTTGCTGGCATTGTACTGTGCTTCGGGCATATCCTCGGCAGAGTTGCTGCCGGTCATGGGATTGATCATCCAGCCCCCGTTATCGGTAATACAGGTAGTAATAACGGAACCCATGACTTCCATCTCCGTTTTCAGGCCTTTGCCGTTGAGTATAGTTGATCTCTGAGCACTTTCCATGCCCATGACATCGGCTTTGCTTTCAGTATAGACTGAAGTGAGCTTGCTCAGAAACTCCTTGCCGCCGCAGGCTTTTACATACTTTGCAATGACTTCATCAGCAGTCTGGGCTGACACGATACCACTGCACATAAGCAGTGCGGTCATAAGAAAAACAGGTTTTACAATTTTCATTTTATTACGATTTAATATTCATTTTTTTAAAAACAGGAAATACAGAGTATTGACGAATATGTAACTGTGGATTGCAGGTCGTTTTTTGCCACAATAAAACAAAAATAAAAGTAATTAAGCTGCGGTAAAATAAAAGGTCATTGTTTTTAAACACTTTCCGATGGTCGCCTGTCTGTTCAATTGTCCCCGGAATGCACAACCCGGGTTGAACGGCATGAAAGAAAGAGGGTGTCATGGGAGGCACCCTCTTTCAGAATCAAACCTCAATAACCAATCAAAAATTCGGATTTCTGTCAACTTCAGTCAGGGGTACGGGAAGTATCAGTGATTCATATCCCTTCCACCCGGGTTTGAATTTGACATAGTCTGAACCCTTCTTCCAGCGTAGAAGATCTTCTTTTCTCCATCCTTCAACATATCCTTCAACATAGCGTTCATGTTCGATGAGCTGCATCAGCGTCCATCCTTTTGTTGTCATGAGGGCCTGGGCAGTCGGCAGCTGGCCGCGTATGCCCGGACGTGCGCTGTACAGATGAGGCTGATCGCTCACGGAGTTATTTGCACGGTCTCTGATCAGGTTAAGCCAGTAGATCGCACTGTTGGGGTCTGCCGGTGCCACATTGGACGGATTCAGCCTGGCCATGCATTCAGCATAAAGAAGCATGATATCTCCCAGGCGGATCAGTCTCACGTTGTTATCAGACCACAATGGATCGAGGCCGGCCGGAGCTTCGGAAGCCTTATCGAGGGCATATTTACGAACACCGTAAGCGCCCGTCTGTCCGATAACAGTCTCGGTGGCCCAGCCCTGGGCAAGGTAGTCCTTCTCAACACCATCCTGATCGGTGAAATGTGCACCATTTGGAACGCCCCAGAATGTGCCATATACCCTGTAGTCATACACTCTTGTCGGTACCCCGCCAATGTCCTCATTCCAGTACTCATATTCATCAAGCCTGAAACGCGGCACTGCGAAGTTCCACCACATGATGCTCCATGAGGTGCGGTTCAGGGTGAAGTTCTGGAACAGCCAGTTAACATCGTTGTTGCTCCATGCTCCCTGGGAGTTCAAATCCGTGAACTGGACTTCAAAGATTGATTCAGAATTGTTCTCAGTTGACCTGGTAAAGTTATCCCTGAAGTTCTGGGTAAGAGTGTATGTTCCGAAGGCAGCATCGCCCACTCCGGGAAGCAGCTTTTTAAACTCGACAGCTGCTTTGTCATACTGGCCCCTGTTCATATACAGTTTACCCAGGAGTGCGGTGGCCGCTCCGCGTGTTGCTCGGCCTTTTTCATAGCCTGCTGTGAGGTTCAGCCCGTTTGTGAGCAGAGTCTGAGCCTTTTTCAGGTCCGATTCAATGAAAGCAACAGTGCTGTCAGCAGGCGCGGGAGCCATAATAAAATCGGCCTCGCTCTGCGGCGGTGTCCTCCTTATCACAATCTTATCATCGCCAAAGTACTGGGCTAAATTCCAGTAGTGAAATGCCCTGAGGAAGAGAGCCTGTCCCACCATCAGATTAACATCCGCTTCAGTGAAGTTAGGATCATTGGCTTCCTTTTGTGCCGAAGGAATTACGCTGATGGCATTATTACATATCAGGATGTTGTAGTAATAATTGTTCCAGACATCTGACACGGCGCTCTGGTTTGACTGTATATCAAAGTTCGTGATCGGGCCCCAGGGAGTAAATCCTGCAGCATAACCGGTTTCATACAGGTCATCACCAAGAACGAAATGCATAAGACCCAGGAACCAAGTATATCCGTTGGCCCAGCCGTTAAGCGTCGAATATGCTGCATTCAAAGCCTGTGCGGCATGATCTTTTGTGTTATAAAATGTACCCGGTACGTATCTTGATTTATCAAAATCCTTTGTAATGAAGTCTTCAGTACAGGAGGCAATAACCAGGCACGCTAATATCAGTGCTAATATTTTGGTTTTCATCATGGTAGTTTTTAATGTTAAAAGTCAACTTGAACACCCATAATAAGCGTACGGGCCTGAGGATAATAACCATTGTCGATACCTCTTGACGTGTTAACCGAACCGCCAACTCCCAGAGCATTTGACCCGATTTCAGGATCGTAGAATGGATAGCTGGTAAATGTCAGCAGGTTTCGTCCGGTTGCATAAACCCTGATCCGGCTCAGTTTTACAAAGTCAGTTACCTTCTTCGGGAGAGCATATCCCAGTGAAACATTCTTAAGTCTGAAGTATGCTCCGTCTTTGATATACCTGTCGGAGACCTTTGTGATATTGCCATTGGGATCATTACGGACCGCTCTCGGTACTGTGGCATTGGTGTTTGTGAGGGTCCAGCGGTCAAGGGCAGCAGTACCGCAGTTGAAGTTGTTGTGCATGCCCTCTGTCCACATAACCAGTTCGGCAAAGATATCATTGCCATAAACACCCTGGAAGAACAGTGACAGGTCAAGTCCCTTGAATGAAACGCTTGGTGATATACTGTATGTAAGGGTCGGGATAGGATTGCCGATGAACTGGCGATCTGCCGTGGTTATTGATCCATCATCGTTCAGGTCGGCCCACTTGATGTCGCCCGGTTTGGCCGCCGGCTGTATCAGGGTGCCTTCCTTTGCATAAGCATTTATTGCAGCCTGATCGGGGAATATTCCAAGCATATGATATCCATAGAATGCTCCGATCTGCTGCCCTTCCTCAATCCTGGTGGCATTACCCGGTTCTGTTGCACCTGCATCCCAGGGGGGGGCTTCTCCAAGATCGAGGACCTCGTTATGCAAAGCTGTCAGGTTTCCTGTAAGTGCCAGGTCAACCCCGCCCAGATTCTTCCTAACAGTTGCTGAAAGCTCAACACCCCTGTTAAGGATTACCCCGACGTTCTTGTTGATATTTCCTGATGATCCGCTTGATGGCGGAAGAGGAACGCCTACGATCATATCGACAGTGCGTTTATCAAAGAAATCAACCGTTGCTTCAACCAGACCCTTGAACAATCCAATGTCAATACCGGCGTCAAACTGCCTGACGGTTTCCCATGTAAGGCTTGGATTGTTGAAGCCTGTAACTGAAACACCTGAGTACTTATTGCCGCCGAAGACATAGTCAAGGCCTGATGAAAGACCGCTGAGGTATGTGTAAGGCCCGACAGGTGCGTCGTTTCCGACAATGCCGTAGCTTACCCTGAGCTTCAGGTTGTTGATCTGTTCAATTCCCTTCATGAATGATTCATCACTTATACGCCATGCCAGTGAAGCTGACGGGAAGTTGCCCCATTTGTTTCCGGGACCGAATTTGGATGATCCGTCACGCCTGAAATTGGCGGTGAGCATGTACCTGCCCTTGTAAATGTACATCACGCGTCCAAGATAGGATATGCGTGAGTTTTCTGATTCATTGCCGGTAACACCAAAACCCGTCTCTGTTTTGGAGAGAACATTATTGGTCTCTGTCTGGATCGTGGTGCCGTTTCCTCCAAGGCTGTGGAATGTATAGGATTCTGAAGTAAAAGCGCCCATAGCCGTCACATCATGATCTCCGAAGATTGCGTGATAAGTCAGCATGTTCTCCCATACCCAGTTGAAGCTCCAGTCAGCTCTTTCACTCAGGGTGGTGTTTGCGTAGTTTTTTGGCTGCATGTCAGTCTTCAGAACAAAGTTACGGTTCTGATAATCGTTGTTGATGAACCCGAAGGTCGACCTGAAAGCAAGACCTTTTATGAACTCATACTCACCATACGCGCTGGCTATGAGTCTCTTGTTATAATTCATGTTTGAAGCGCGCATCAGCGAACCAACGGGGTTGCTGGCATCATGCCCGACCAGGGTGGTGTTATAGCCTGAATATCCTCCCAGCACCAACGGGTTAAATACAGCAATGTTTGGCGTGATCTTGATCGACTCTTCTATGGTCGAACGTCCTCCGTTTGCATCTTCAGACTCGTTCTGGTTGTATATGAATGATATGTTCTCTCCGAATTTGAATTTTTTGCTCTGCCAGTTGGAGTTCATACGTACAGAATACCTCTTGTACTTGGTATCAATTATGATACCGTCCTGCTGAAAATTATTCACGGAGAAATAGTAATTACCTGCATCTGTTCCGCCAGAGATGTCAAGATTATGCTCTGTTATTGCACCGGTCTGGAAGACCTCCTTCTGCCAGTCAGTCACGTCTCCGGTGTACCCATTTGCAACAATATCAGTAGCCAGTGGAGGAGGCGTGGTGCCACCGGCAGTATTGTTTTCGACAACCATGGCTGCCCACTCGTCAATTTTAAGAAGATCGATTGTTTTCCAGGGAGTCTCCCAGCCATAGTAGCCGCTGTAACCAACCTTGGGAGCACCTTTTTTACCGGCTTTGGTGGTAATGATGATGACCCCGTTTGCACCTCTTGCACCATATATGGCACTCGATGCAGCATCTTTCAGAACCTGCATGCTTTCAACATCCTGGATATTGACATATGCATTATCCATGGGAATGCCGTCAACAACATACAGAGGATCAGTGGTATTAACACTGCCTACGCCGCGGATCCTGACGGTGGGCAATGTACCGGGCTGGCCCTGGTTACTCTGGACCTCAATACCGGGAGCAAGGCCGACCAGTGCGCTTGTGACGTTTGCCACCGGTGCTTTGGTAATGGCCTGTGCATCGACAACGGCTATTGCTGAGGTGACATCCTGTTTTCTCTGCGTACCATAACCTACAACGACAATCTCGTCAAGTACTTCCGTTGTCTCTTCCATCGTGACGTCGATGGCATTCCTGCCGTTTACCGGCACTTTCAATTCCGTATATCCGACAAAGGTGAATGACAGCACAGCATTGGCCCTGGGTACTTCCAGAGTATAGACTCCGTTGACATCCGTCAGAGCTCCCACTGTGGTGCCTTCAACCTTAACGGCAACACCAGGCAAGGGCTGGCCGTCAGCATCTCTCACAACGCCGGTTACCCTGGTTTGCTGAAACGTATTGTCTGAATTCACATTCAGATCATCAGCCCACAGAGAATATGCATTGCTTTCCAAGACACTGAAGACTAAAGTCAGCAGAACTAATTTTGCAATTAGCAGGTGTTTCTGTATTCCCGGACTCAACAGAGGAATAGGTTTTGTTAGTTTCTGTTCCATAATTTGGTGGTTTTTTTAAAGGGGGTTCCAATAAAGAAGATAAATCTCTCTTAATTACAGGGTTAATAAATCAAACATCCACTGGATAAGGGCTGGTTTCATGGTTTGTTTCATAGGCTATGAGGTTTTTATGATCAGCAACTCAAATTCATATAAGATATTTTCTATTCGATCCACTCCTGGCTCAAGATGCATGGCATGCTAAAACATATAACTTATATCTAAGACATCTGATCAGACTAAAAAAGGCTCCCAAGGTATGTTTACATTGTCCGGTTATCAGTCAACCCGCCAACCTCGAGTGATATGACTGCCTATGACCCCCTCTCCCATTCATGAAACAGCCCTCCGGGGGATTACAGGACAAGAATAAACTCTTTACACTTCAGACCATTAATAAGTGTAACGACAACACTAACAAAGCAAAGAAAAAGTTATTATATTCACTTTATTTTTTTAGTCAAAGACATTTAAAAATCAGTCAAATGACGGAAAAGTACTTTCCCGGTTTCTCAAGGTCAGACAAATCACCCGGAGTATAATCTGCTGCTTTTTATCAGGTTGTACCCAAAATTATTTGCAGGCCGGTCTTATCCAATGGTTGCCGGTTCACTTATAATCTATAAAATATTCAATTATCTTAGTGTTGATTCAATTCTGACACACCTATGCGGAAACTGGTATTGATTACATTGTTGCTGATTGTTGTATATGCGTCCGTGGCGCAGGTACCATCGGGACTTGAGGCATTGATCTGCAAGGGAGAACTGGTACAGCAGGCTGGTTCAGGTTATGCCTTTACCGAAGGCCCCTCTGTTGCACGTGACGGAAGGGTGTTCTTTACCGACCAGCCCAACGACAGGATTTATGTCTGGAGCCAGAAATCAGGAATAACACTGTTTAAGGTGAATTGTGAGAGGGCAAACGGCACGTGGTTCGATCGTGAAGGAAATCTTCTGGCATGCGCTGACCTGCACAACAGCATTATTAAGATCACTCCCCCGGGGGAATTGATTACCGTCTATGACAAAGGTTTCGGAGGAGTACATTTAAACGGGCCAAATGATCTCTGGCAGGACAGACAGGGCGGTATCTACTTCACCGATCCTTACTTTTATCGTAATTACTGGGAGGAGGGGCGTAAACAGGAACAGAATATTCAGGCGGTTTATTACCTGAAGCCTTCGGGGGAACTCGTCAGGGTAATAGACGACCTCAAAGTGCCAAACGGTATTGTTGGTACTCCAGACGGGAAGTTCCTCTTTGTGGCGGATATGATGGGAAGAGCCACATGGAAGTATACAATCAATGCTGATGGTTCGCTTGGCAATAAGACCCTCTTTGCACCGTCAGGTTCAGATGGTATGACAATTGACGGGCAGGGTAACATATACCTTACTGCCGGCAGGGTTCTGGTTTATAACCCTGAGGGGCAGAAAATCGGGGAGATCGGACTGTCTGAAGGCCCAACCAATGTTTGCTTCGGAGGTAAAAAGAGAAATATCCTTTTTATAACGGCCAGGACGTCCGTTTTCACCCTGAAGATGAGAGTAAGGGGAGTGGAATAGAAGCATTGGAACTCCCCTGCCTGCAATATCCGGCCTGATCCCGGTTACAGCATTACCTCCTACCTGTCACCGGAAGGCAAAATCCGCTTTCAGTGCCCTTCATTTGAGCGGAACCATAAGCTGTGTTAATGAATGAGCCGGGAAAGTATATTTAAATGTATTACCCTTGAATTTAATGTCAGATGAGCTGCTGTTTACGGGCTCTGAAGCCCCGGGGTTGCCAGGAGCTGCTATTTTACCGTTCACCTCGTATGCTTTCGCACTCCCTGTAAAATCACCCGTCTGCATGACAATATCCGTCGTTATGGGATCTGTCTCATGCCTGTTGACTACGTTTATAACCAGTGATCCCGTGGAATCGTTAACAACCGCAGTGACATCGAGATAAGGAATGTCCCTGAATACATCATTGCTGTATTTATCACAGCTGACAGAGACATCGAGAGCGCTACCTGAGCAATTGTTGCTGTAGAGGTAAAATGCCTGAAACAGTGCATTTTTAAAGGCACCCTCAGGGGAGTATCCCACCAGGCTTGAAAGCATGGTTATATTGGCCATCCTGACTATATCGGCATGCCTGATAAAGGAGTTTAGGTGCTGTGCAACCATCAGTGAAGCAGTGATACTGTTCCCAAAACCTGCTGACCATTCATCAAACGAGATATAAACCGGCCTTTTTGATCCTGTTTTCATCATTGCCTTATGGATAAGGGCCTTCACAGTCTCTATTTTCTGATCAAGATCAAGGCCAAGGCACATCATTCCCGAAAAACTCCTGTCATTGCCCAGGGCTTCGGTAGCATACCTGTGCACTGAAATGTAATCGATGGTGCCTGTCATATGGGTCAATACGTAGTCATTCCAGTCTATCCAGCCATTATCCGGCTTGTAATCTGAAGCACCACTGGCGATCAGCTTAATGTCTTTATCAACCCATTGCATCAGTTTGGCTGCCTCAAGGGCGAACCTGACATAGTCTTCTGCATTTTTTTGTCCCATCTGCCATGGTCCGTCGATCTCATTTCCCAGTGCCCAGTACTTTACCTTAAATGGTGTCTCATTACCATACTTCCTCCTCAGGTCAGAGTAATGGGTTCCTTTTTCAGTATTGCAGTATTCGACCCAGTATCTTGCCTGGTCAAGGGTGCCTGTTCCTGCATTTATGCATATGAAATTCTCGGCGCCAATAAGTTTGCACAGTTTCACATATTCATCGGTTCCCATAGCGTTGGTTTCAACCTGATGCCACGCCAGGTCAAGTCTTGCCGGACGCTGATCCTTAGGGCCAATGCCGTCTTCCCAGTTATAGCCTGAGACATAATTTCCTCCGGGCCATCTGACAACCGGTATTTTCAGCTCGCTTACAAGCTTAATGAAGTCTTTTCTGAAACCGTTTTCATCGGCAAAAGAAGATTTCGGATCATAGATGTTGCCGTATACCACAGTACGTATTGGCTCAACAAAAGCTCCGTAGATGTTCGGATCAACAGTTCCGATTTTGCGGTCAAAATCAATTTTGATCACAGCGTTACCCTGTGAGAAAATACTCCCGGCAAGAAAACCGGTAAGAACCATGCAACTTAATAAAACGCTTAGCCTTTTCATTGATATTATATTTACAGTTTATGTATTATGGTTTTAACTCTTTTAAAGTGAGTGCCCTGACAAAGAAGTTGCTTCCAACTGTTACAATGATATTCCCGGCGCCTGAAATGGCTGTAAGATTCTCTCCGGTGAGGACAGTCAGCCTACTGCAATGATGACATGACGACAATCTCATCAGGTTTCCGCTGTTGCAGGCAATGAAGAACTGATCAATGTCCTTATCATAGAAAATGTCATTGGGCATATCGCGAAGGGTGCCCTGCATTTCCATGTCGTCTGTATAATTAAGATTCCTTTCAGTCCATACTTTGCCCTGGCTTGAATAGATAAGAAGGGGTGTACCGTCATTCCTGAAACCAGTCACGGCAATAATATCATCCGTTACTACTACTCCTGTAAAGTGACCGGGCTGGTAATAACCCCTGTAAGCTTCATTAAAATCAAAGACCTCCCATCCGGAACCGTCAGGCGAATGAATTATCTCTCCCTCATCAGTCACCCCGTAGCAACCTGTGTTTCCGGCCGAGACTGACACTATGTTTCCCCTGACTCCGGGACGGATCTTCCGGAACCTCCCCTTTGCATCGCCTGTAAGTATTTCACCCCGGTCAGCTCCTGCGATAATCATGTTATTGAAAAGAACAAGGGAATTAATGTTGTTATCCGTGCCGCTTTCCGCCTCCCGGAAGCTGTTTCCGTCAGGTGAGATAACGATAGTGCCGTCATCTCCGGCTGCGATGATCATTGTATCATTTGATGAGATACAGTTGAAGTTTTCACCGGTGAACTTATCAGAGCGGATTAATTCTCCTGAAAGTGATATGCAGTCAATCCTGCCCTCTGAACCGGCTGCGATAAATGTATCCCCAAACCTGGCAATATCCCTGTATCCTCCCTTGCCCGCCTCTCCTCTGACGGGATATATCAGTGATACGCAAGCGACAGCAACGGTCAAAACCTTCATTTTCAGAGAGTACATTCACTTTCTGTTTTATCCCGGGCCATAATTGGCCATTCCGAACCGGAGTTTTACAATTGATTTGAAAATTAATAAAACAACTTCACTTCAGAGCAAAAATGATCAGGCTGTTCCTTTTAATTTTTCGTCATAGATTTTAAAAATAGATCATTCTCAACGTGACGGTGACAAAAGCAGACTCTTTTCGCCAAGCTTTCAGTCCCCGGGAAATTATTTTCTGACAAGTTTTTCTATCTTTCACTCCGGTTAATGAAAAAAATTCTGATCCTGCAGGCCGAATTACTGTAAAACTCATCCATCTATGAAAAATGCGTATATATTCTTACTGCTCATTCTGGTTTCATGTTCGGGAGAAGCAGTTGAAAAGCAGAAAACTTACTGCAATCCCCTTGACCTGAACTACCGGTTTCAGTACACTGACAGCGTATCATACCGTGAAGCAGCCGATCCGGCAATGATAAGGTACAATGACAAATTCATTCTGTTCGTTTCGCACAGCGGAGGGTACTGGCACTCAGATGATTTGGACGTGTGGACCTACCTGCCGGTCAGTTCGCTGCCGATTGAAGACTATGCTCCGGATGCAATAGCAATAAATGACACTGTATATTATTCTGCTTCCGCGGCAGCCAGGAAACCTTTTTATTACACCACCGAACCCTTTCAGGATGACTGGAGACCAATGAAAGACACCTTGCCGTTCGCAGTGTGGGATCCGCACTTTTTCCGTGACGATGACGGCAGTATCTACCTTTACTGGGGTTGCTCGAACTTTCTGCCCATATACGGAGTGAGACTTAACTCAAAAATGCAGGCAGTGACAGAACCGCAAATCCTGATTGAACATAACCCGGACAGGTACGGTTGGGAAGTGCCCGGCGAATTCAACGAACTGCAAAGGAACGGCTGGAATGAAGGAGCGTGGATGACAAAATATAACAACCGCTATTACCTTCAGTATGCTGCCCCCGGTACAGAATTCAAAACATATGCAGATGGTGTTTATACTTCTGACTCGCCGCTGGGTCCTTTCACTTATGAACCATACAGTCCTTTTTCATATAAACCGGGAGGTTTTGCCGGCAGCGCCGGGCATAGTTCCACCTTCCAGGACAACCATGGTAATTACTGGCATATAGGGTCAATGTCAATTTCCATCCGTCATATGTTCGAAAGACGTCTCGGATTGTTCCCGGCAGCTTTTGACCGCGACGGAGTCCTGCGCACCTTTACGGTTTTCGGAGATTACCCGACGCTTTTGCCAGGCCGCAAGGTGGACTTTGAGAAGGAAAGTCTTTTTGCCGGGTGGATGCTGCTGTCATATAAAAAGAGAGCGGAAGCATCATCGGCAATGGATAATTACCCGGTAAGCAATGCCTTTGATGAGGATATCAGAACATGGTGGTCAGCAAATTCGGGAAACAAAGGGGAATGGCTCAGTGTGGAACTGGATGAAAACTCAACCGTGAATGCAGTCCAGGTGAATTTTGCTGATAACGAATCAACCCTCAAGCCTGACAGCAGGGATGTCTTCTATCAGTACCGTATCCTTGCCTCCGCAGACGGAAAATCGTGGGATGTAATTGCAGATAAAAGCAAAAACACTGCCGATGCAGCCCATGACTACATCGAACTGGGGAAACCGGTTCAGGCCAGATTTATTAAGATTGAAAACATCAGGGTACCTGACGGCAGGTTCTCTCTTTATGATTTAAGGATCTTTGGCACCAGGAAAGGAAAATCTCCCGCTGAGATCAGTGAATTCACCGTCACTCGCGACGAAACTGATCCGAGAAGAGCAATGGTAGAATGGCCCGAAGATGACCAGGCTACCGGATACATAGTGAACTATGGCATTGCCCCCGAAAAATTATATGCTTCTGTAATGGTTTATGATGCCGGATCCCTGATGCTCACGGGCCTGAACAGAGATGTGACATACTGGTTCAGCGTTGATGCTTTCAACGAATCAGGAATTACAAAGGGCACGGCAGTAGTGCAGAAATAGCTTTCAGCATAATATTCTGAAATGGTACTGAGGGAAGAACCGGCGGATCCGGTTCTTCCTTTTTACCGTTTATAAACCTTGTATCACAACTGTCTCACCTCTGGCAGGACTGTATTCCGCTGTTTCTCCGTTGGCTCTGACAACGCAGGGATTTCCAAGCAGGGAAGTTATCTCTGCTTTTACGAGCCTTCCCTCTTTCCATTCAATATCTACCTCGAAACCGCCTCTTGCCCTGAGCCCGGTCACTGATCCGTCTTTCCAGCTGACGGGCAGGGCGGGCAGTAATGAGATTTCTCCTGCATGGCTTTGTAACAGGCACTCCGCCACACCGGCTGTGAAACCGAAATTAGCGTCAGACTGGTTACTTGCCGGATTATGCAGATTGTTTCCGATTCCGTTTCCCATCATCGGAAAATTCCCGGGTCTTCTTCTCATCGGGGTAAAACGGAAGAACTGTCTGATTGCCGTGTCGGCCCTTACTCCGTTTTCGAGCCGGGCCCAGTCACAAATATCCCAGGCGCTTGTCCAGCTTAATCTTGCAACGCGCGGTTCGAGCCATTTCTCAATGGCGGCAGCAATCTCAGGATCCTGCCTCAGTGTTATTGAATTTCCGGGGAAGAATCCGAAATTGGCTGACATATTATGACCTTCATTTCCTCTTTTCCAATCTTCAATCCACACCTGGAGAAGACCGTCTTTTCCAATCATATAAGGCGGAATCTTTGCAAGGGCTTCCTCAAGCTTAACGCTGAAGTCCCGGTCGACATCAAGTAATTTTGCAGCCTCAATGCAATGTGGAAAGAGGTCTCTGACCATCCCGATATCCATGGTTGTTCCCGGAGAAAGGTATGCCTCTTCTGCACCTTCACTGACAAAGAAACCCTGTTCCGGTGACATTGAGAACGGAATGACCAGGTAATTGTACCCCGGGTGCAAGGCCATTATGTCCATCAGGAATTGTGCAGATCCCTTCATAACCGGGTAGTATTCTCTGAGGAATTCAATGTCACCTGTGTACAGGTAGTGTTCCCAGATATGCTGGCAGAGCCAGACACCGCCAACCGGCCACATTCCGTAACGGGCAGCGTCGACAGGGGCCGTGCCGCGCCACAGATCAGTATTATGATGAGCCACCCATCCTTCTGCGTTGTAGTATAACTTTGCTGTTTTTTCACCGTTTTCAGACAGATCTTTTATCAGACTGAACAAAGGAGCTGTGCATTCAGACAGGTTGGTCACCTCAGCCGGCCAGTAATTCATCTCGGTGTTGATATTTATTGTGTATTTGCTGCCCCAGTTGGGCAGCAGATCCTCGTTCCAGCGAGCCTGCAGGTTTGCCGGCTCACTGCCGTCGCGGCTGCCTGAGACCAGCATGTAGCGACCGAACTGAAATATCTTTGCCAGGAGATCAGGATCACTGTTTCCCTTCTTCAGCGCAGTCAGCCTTTCATCAGTCGGTTTTTGGTTTTCACCCGGATCACCTATTTTAAGCTGCACCCGGCTCATCAGCCCGGTGAAATCATCCAGATGAGTCTTCTTCAACATCCTGAAGTCCTTGCCTTTGACGTCTGCGAGTATCTTTTCACATCTGGCAGAAGGATCACCGCTTATATCCTTATAATTATTAAAACCTGTCGCACAGGTAAGGATGAATGTAACGGAGTTGGCGCCCGTAATGACAAGACTTGAATCAGTTGCCTGCAGGGTTCCTTTCTCAGGCATTGCAACGACATCTGTCTGAAAACTGAGGCCCGTTCCCTCCACCTTTGCAATCAGCCAGCTGGTCTCAGCAGGAAGGTATTTCCATAGGCCATTCATTGTCAACCTGTTATCAGCTGTGGTATTTTTTTCAAAGAACGGACTCCTGAGTTTTGCCTCGACTGATACTTTGCCGGGTTTGTCTGCAGAAATCTGCATGACCATCACATGATCAGGATATGACATAAAGACTTCGCGGGTCAGCTTCACACCACCGTCAGTGTAACTGATTCTGACAATTCCGGTTTCCATATCAAGTTCACGGTAGTAATCTTTAATTGAATCCCCGGTAACCTTAAAATCGAGCAGCAGGTCGCCGATTGGCTGATAAGCCTGTTGCTGAGCCGGCTTTCCGTAAAAGTGTTCATCAGCCAGTTTTTCTGCCTCCTTGAATTTACCCGCATACATAAGATCCTTTATCTGCCCGAAATACTGACAGGCATCCGTGTCATTGTAGTCATGCGGCCTGCCTGACCAGAAAGTCGATTCATTCAGGGCAATCCGCTCATTTTGCACTCTCCCGAAGACATTGGCGCCCATGTAGCCGTTCCCTATGAACAACCCGTCAAGCCAGGTATCCCCCGCTGGTTTATCATACCATACGACCATCCCTTTTGAATCCTGAGAGGAGCCCGCCGAGCATGAGTAAAATGCAGCCGGAATCATAAGTATGATGAATGCTTTAATTATCAAAGCATTAAATCGGCCGGTAGTTTTTTTCATCGATCTGCTGTTTTGTTTGTTTATAGCTTATAATTTAAAACTGACCCAATCTGCTTCCACACTGTTGCTGCCCCTGAGCATTATGACAAGATTGCGGGTGCCGGGGTTTTTCAGTTTGACAGGTGCGCTGACCGTATTCCACTTGATTCCTGCCGGGATATTAGCCCTCGCAATGACGGGGCCGGCTGTGTTATCAAGCCTTATCTCGAGCATGCCGCCGGATTCGGAAACGGCGTTTACAAGTACCTTTTTATACTTAACCTTCCCGAAATCAACTGCGTTGTATGAGATCCACCCGTTCTGCCCGTCAAGCACAGCCTTCCAGCCCTTGAAAGTATCAAGGGTATCAAGCAGAGCAACTGATGCACCTTCAGGGCTGATGTTGCTGTAGCGGTCAATTTCAATCTGCGACGATGCACTGGTAAGGCCGACACCACGGAATGTCGGGATGACCTTCTGTATAGTACCGTCAGGGTTGAAGAAGAGGCTGTCAATGCAGACAGACCTGTTCTTGTCAAACTTCGGTGAATAGGCGCTGTTATGGTAAAAGAGATACCACTGGCCATTGTACTCCACCAGTGAATGATGGTTTGTCCAGGTGCCCATGGGGGTCTCGTCCATGATTACACCTGTCACTTTAAAGGGCCCTAACGGATTGTCGCTGATGGCATATTCGAGCCTTTCAGTCACATTTTCAACATGAGGATAGGTCAGGTAGTAAATACCATTCCTTTCGAAGAAAAATGGCCCCTCCACCAGTCCCTTTGTCGGCAGATCTCCGGGGACAACAGGTTCAGAAGCGAGTTCAGTCATGTTGTCTTTAAGTTTGGCGGCAAATATCCTGTTAAGTGAATAGTAAATATATGCCTGGCCATCCTTGTCAATGAACACAGACGGATCAATACCTCTGACTTTTGCAATCGGTTCAGGCTCCGGGGTATATGGCCCTTCAGGTTTATCTGCGATGGCGACACCAATCCCGAATCCCCTTCCTGTTTTCAAATTTGCAGGAAAATAGAAATAGTACTTTCCGTTTCTCTCTACACAGTCAGGTGCCCACATGCTGAATGAGGTGGGATTGACCCAGTTGACCTTCTCCTGGCTGACAATGACCCCGTGATCGGTCCAGTTGTTCAGGTCTGAGGATGAAAAGACATGGTAGTCTTCCATGCAGAACCAGTCCTTGCGCTTAAAACTCTCCGGGGCAGGGATGTCATGTGAAGGGAAAAGGTACATTTTCCCATTGAAAACCCTGGCTGTCGGATCAGCAGTGAACTGGTCACGGATAACCGGGTTCTGTGCCACGATATTACCTGAGAACACCGCAGCACATACAATTGACAGCAATAGTAAAGTGAACTTTTTCATAACATTTAATATTTGATTGATTTTTCAGTTTCAAGTTGATTTGCTGCATTCCTAATTGTTTTCTGTTCTCTCATTGGCTATACGGAACCAGTCGAAATCGACAAATCCGCCCGGATTCTTTGTGGAATAATTAAAAAGTCCGTAACGGTATCCCATGAAATGCGGCATGGAATACTCCATTTTAAGCTGGTTTCCAACAGGTTTCCATGTTTTTCCGTCAAGGCTGTAATAAAAGTATGCAATATCCCTGCGGTCAGTGAAATCACATTCTGCTTTGAGATAAGCCTTATCCTGTGCAAGCGGTATGGTCTCCACTTCCACCGGGCTGCCCGACTGGGCATTTATCATAACAACTGATTTGACCCCGTTACTGAATTTTACTCCCACAATCCCGAATTTCCTTTGCAGTAGAACCAGTCCGGCATAATCACCTTCCTTCATATTTGAAACATCAATCAATGTTGATCCGGAACATTCAGGACCAAGAGTGCGTTGGGTCAGAGTATTTCTGGCCTGTGTAAACAGGGTATCAGTTCGTCCTGTGGTCAGCCGGAGAAATCCTTTTCTCTGAGTCACCGACCAGAGAGCGTTGTCAGGATTGTGGTTCCATTGCCAGACCAGGGGAAGCGCAGGCTCTCTTTTTTTCCTCGTAAACTCATCGGATGCAACGATCCCGGGAATCAGACCTTTCCCTGCGGGAAGATCAAGTGTTTCCGGGACTTTGCCGTCAATCCCGATAACGGGCCATCCGTTTTCCCATGTCATGGGGACGATGTATGGTATACGCCCGACAGATCCGAAATCCCTGAAAAGGTAAGCATACCATTTGCCGTCAGGAGTGTCAGTCATTCCACCCTGGGCTACGCCAAGATCATGGAAAATGAGCTTTCCTTCCCAGGGGCCGGTCAGCCTGTCGGCTCTGTGGACAACGACTGTTCTCATTCCGCCCCGGGGCCAGGTAATATTGAAAAGATAGTATTTCCCGTTTACCCTGAATAACTGGGAACCTTCTCCCAGTCCGCTGTCAGATCCCGAGGGTGCACTTGCGTCTTCTATGATCACCTGGTTAATTCCTCCCGGTTTGACTCCTGACAGATCAGCGTTAAGTTCAACGAGGGTGAGTTTTTTGTTGCCGTAAATCAGGTAAACGCGACCATCATCATCAAAAACCAGGGTATGATCGTGAAAACTGGGGCTGAATGAAATCTCCTTCCAGGGTCCTTTTTCTATATTCTTAGTCGACCAGATATAGGTTTTACCGGTTGTTGAAGAGAAGGTTGAGACATAGAAGGTTTCATTGTGATATCTGATACAGCTGGCCCATGAACCTCTCCCATAGGCATTTTTACCGTTCATGAGGTTCAGCTGGTCATTATCGCCAAGAGTAGTGCAGGCATACCCGACCAATTCCCAGTTAATAAGGTCTTTGGATTTCATGACAGGAACGCCGGGGCTCATGTGCATCGTGGTGCTGCTCATATAGTAAGTGTCACCGGTCCTGATAATTGACATGTCAGGAACATCAGCCCGGATGACCGGGTTCCTGGCCGAGTTTGTCTGTGCCAATACCGAAGTACTGATTAACAGGGCGAAGAACAGTGTAATACCATATAAAATCTCCTTCATTTTCTGACTTGTATTATTTCATGAAAATAGTAAAATGTTTCAGTTCAATTGTATTTCGAATCGGCTGCCAGTCATATCAGTTGCTCATTCTTTTACATGGATTAATATCCTGGAAACCAAACCCGGATTTTCATCCCAGTATTTAAAAGCTTCCGGGGTCTGGTCAAAGGGGTATATTTTTGAAATCAGGTTTGAATAGGGTTTTTCCCGGTGTTCAAACATGCTGGTAACAGAAGGAAAAACCCTGAGAGAGTTGCGCGAGCCATACAGATTAAGTTCTTTGCGCACGATTAACTGGGAGTTGAAGTGAACCTCCTCTTTGGAATAGCCTATCGTTATGACCCTCCCGGCGAAGGATACAGCTTCAAGGGCAAGAACTAATGTTGCCGGGCTGCCAACGGCTTCAACAGCTGCATCGACGCCTTCGTTTCGTGTCAGCTCCATGACACGAGAAAGAGCATTCTCTTTTTTACTGTTGATTGTATGGGATGCGCCAAAGTCTTTTGCCGTTTCCAGTTTCTGATCGTCAATATCCAATGCAATTACTTTAGCGCCTTTTCGTACACAGGCACATAACGCTCCGATTCCGATGACACCGCATCCGATAATTAGCACAGTATCTGTTTCCCTCACTTCCCCCCGGTTTGCAGCGTGATATCCTACACTCACGGGTTCAACAAGGGCCAGCTCTTCCAGTGTAAGGATCGCACTGGGAAATACTTTTGTGTAGGGAACCCGTATATTCGCAGTAAGGGCCCCGTCACGCTGTACTCCGAGTGTCTGATTAAACGCGCATGAATTTGTCCGTCCGTTACGGCATGCAGGACAGACACCGCAACTTGAATAGGGAGATACTGTTGCTTTGTCTCCTGTTTTAAGGGACGAAGGGACCATG
Organism: Bacteroidales bacterium; assembly: GCA_049294275.1. GTDB lineage: Bacteria > Bacteroidota > Bacteroidia > Bacteroidales > VadinHA17 > SR-FBR-E99. The sequence continues at coordinate 16,061 of JBAQCQ010000059.1, read as the reverse complement.
CTTCCCTTGTCAATTATCATCCCGCTTATCTCATGACCCGGAATCCGTGGAAGAGTTACCAGCGGCATCAGTCCACGGTAAGCATTCAGGTCGCTGCCGCATAGTCCGACGTAATGAACCTCCAGTAATACCTCATCCGGATCCGGGACAGGTTCTTCAATATCAATTACCCGAACCGATCTTTCTTTTATGATAGCAAAGGCCTTCATTGTTGTGCTTTTATGAAATTCATCCGGTCAAAGTTTAAGGTCATACGCTTTAATGGCATTCTCTCCCAGTATTTTTTCTTTATCCTGATCAGGGAAACTTCTGATGTAGTCAATTACCACGTGCATTATCTGTTTATAAGATCCGGCAAGTCTGCAGACGGGCCAGTCCGATCCGATTAACAACCGGTTTGTGCCGAAGGCGTCAAATACAATACTCAGATATGGAATTAACTCCTCCTGCTTCCATGTTTTAACATTTGCCTCGGTAACCATTCCCGATAATTTGCAGCAGACATTACTGAACAGGGCAAGTTTTTCAATATCCTCCCTCCAGGGTGAAATTTTCTTATCCCTTATTGACGGTTTGGCAATGTGGTCAAGTACAAAAACCTGTTCAGGGAACTGGCTGACCAGGTGAATGGTGTTGGACAAATGCCGCGGAAAAACAAGAATATCATAGGCCAGTCCGTATTTCTTCAGACAGGCCAGACCCCGCAGAAAAGACTTCCTGAGCATAAAGTTATCATCCTCTTCGTCATGTATGACGTGCCGCAAACCCACCAGTTTCGGGTTCGCTGAAAAACGGATTATCTGTTCCTCAACGTCAGGAGAGCATAAATCGACCCAGCCTACCACTCCTTTGATGAAACTGTGTTGTTCAGCCAGGTTCAGAAGCCATTGTGTTTCTGCCAGCGACTGACGTGCCTGCACTGCAACTGAACCGTCAAATCGTGTTGAAGAAAGTTCAGTTTTCAACTGGTCAGGCAAATAGTCTTTCCGGAGGATTTCCATTTCGCTGGAAATCCATCCGTACTCACCTGAGTTATAGCGCCAGAAATGCTGGTGGCTGTCGACTTTCATTCTTAACAGTCTTAATCAGGTTTTACCTTGTATCCGTAGATGGCATACCAGAGGATAAAGGCGAAAAAGGGTATCGGAGCATAAAAACCAACCGACATGCTTGAGTTATCGGCAATCCAGCCCATCAACGGAGGGAAAACAGCCCCTCCCACAATAGACATAACGATGAAAGATGAAGCCTTCTTGGTTTTCGGACCCAGGTCTCTGATCCCCAGGGCGAAGATTGTAGGGAACATAATTGACATAAAGAAAAAGACACCATATAAGCTTATCAGGGAGATCCACCCGAGACCTGCGCTTACCAACGGCAAAAGAAGGCAGCACAATAAGGCATAAACAGCCAGCATTCGGGCAGGCAGGAAGAATCTCATCAGCCAGCTTCCTGACATTCGACCGATCATAAAGAGTGCAAATCCGAAAGCCAGGAAAAACGGACCATTCTCCTTATTGAAATGAGGTGTCTGATTTTCGTCTGTAACGAAGTTAATAAGGTAGCTGAAGATTCCCGTTTGAGCGGCCACATAGCAGAACTGGGCGAGAACCCCCAGCACGAAATGCCTTTGTTTTAAGAGCGGCCTCGTGATTATGGATGAATTATCTGAATTTTCACCTGAATCTGCAGTGCCATTTGTTTCTTCAGATATTTCGGGCAGGGGAATTATAATAAATATAATGGCAACGGCAATAACGACAGCGGCAATGACCATGTATGGTATGACCATTGAACTCAGTTTCTGGCCGGCATCGGCATCCTGCGTCCTGTAGATATACAAACCGATCAGCGGTCCGATCACCCAGGCCAGACCGTTAAACGACTGGGAGAAGTTAATCCGTCGTTCAGCTGTCTCCCGGGGCCCGAGTTTTGTTGTATAAGGATTTGCAGCAGTCTCCAGGGTTGCCAGTCCGCAACCCATAATAAACAGGCAGATCAGAAAAATCCAGAATGATTCAAATGAAGTTGTTGCTGCTATCAACAGTGCACCGGAGGCAAATAATGACAAACCGAGAATTATCCCTTTCTTGTATCCGTAAGCCTTCATGAAGAATCCGGCAGGCAGCGCCATGCTGAAATAAGCCATGTAAACTGAAAACTGGATCATCCCCGACTGTGCTTTCGAAAGGTGAAGGATATCCTGGAAATGCTTGTTTAATGTATCGAGCATACCATGAGCTATACCCCACAGGAAAAAGAGGGAGCTTATCATAATAAAAGGCACAAGATACTCCCGGGTGGTGAATTTTTGCTTTTGCATTGCTGTTATATTATTTGACCTGATTTATAGTTTATTAGTCGTTTTACATCTTAAAGATCGAGCCACGGATAGTCTTTGCTGATTAATCCTTCTCTGACCATCGCACCATAAAATTCCTTCGGGACTTTTGCCGTCACTGATTCCACGTTCTCTTTCACCCGGCCGGGATTTGAAGTATTGAGGGAAATGGCAGCCACACCCGGAGGGGTCATTCCAAAATTCACGCAAGCCACTGAAGGGATTACATTGAACTTCCGGCAGAGGTTATGGAACTTTTCACGCCACTGAATTTTCGGTCTGTCAGTTTCAGGTGTGATCAGCCTGTAATCGTAATAATCACTTCCTGTTAGAAAACCTCCCTGGAAAACCGCCGAATTGACAATAGTGATCTCCTTTTTGGACAGCTTGTCGATAAAAGCCACCAGTTGCGGAGGATGATTCATAATTGTCAGGCTGTTGGCGAGCATAACCCAGTCGAGCTCCACATATTCAGACACTTTCCTTATTATTGTCCAATCTTTCGAACCGATACCGATGGCTTTTGTCTTTCCCTGGTTTTTAAGGTCCGATAAAGCTTTATATCCCTCAAGGATATCTTGAAAAAGGGATTCCTTTTCTTCGCGATCATTTCCTTTGTTTATATATTCATCAGGGTCGTGTACAGACAGCATCTGAGGTTCGTAAGTTCCTCCCAGCAACTCATTTCCCTGCCCGAAGCACGCCATGATGCCTTCATAACTGATTTGCTGAACTGCATCATTTTTCAGGCCGAACCAGACACCCTTTTCAAAAGCAGGTTCCGGCGCTGATAATTCGCTGCGGAGCCAGCCGAGTTTATTGCTGATTAAAACATCATCCCTGTTTATTGTAAGTTTTCGCAGACACTTTCCAAGTGTTTCAAGTGCCAGTCCGGCTCCATATTTACCTGCAGTGTCAAAAACCGGATTCTGAACATTTTTTATGCATTCATTTACTATTGCAAGTTTTGTCTCATATGTATGGACACGGTATAAATTCCCCAGCGCACTGGTTCCAAAAATAATCCGTGGTATTCTGAGGCCTGTTTTACCTATTGCTGTGTACTCCATACGAAATGATTCATTTGCATTGAATTCCTCTCTCCGTTATTTCTGCAGATTAATCACTGTTTTCCTGCCTGTATAAGTTACCACTCTCTCCCGTTTTTCAGTAACAGCTTTCTCTTTGCCCTTTTCCCCAGTCACGAGGACGACATTGAAGCTACGTTCTTCCAGATTTCCCGGGAATGAACCTTTGCGATCACCTATCGTCAGTTTCCTTCCGGAATCGTTCCATGAGAAATCAATTGTTGAGCAGATTCCTTCCTCGTAGTTGTAATTATCGTTTTCGTCTTCATATAAAGTGAATTCACCGTTGGCGCCTGCATATACCCGGATTTCCAGGTTATCCCATTTTTTCCCGGTGGCGTACTGTACTTCCGGTCCGAAAGGAATAATTGAACCAGCTTTTACATAGAGCGGGATGATGTCTGTCGGTGTTTCTTTATTCACTGTCTGTCCGCCAGCGTACTTTTCACCGGTCCGGAAATCAAACCATTCCGTTTCCTTCGGAAGATATGTCTGCCACTCTTTTGCATCTGGCTCCGTAACCGGTGCAACCAGGACAGACTTTCCGAACATATACTGGTAAGGTTGTTTAACGGCCGTTGAATCACCTGGAAAATCCATCACAAGCGGGCGCATCATTGTAGAGCCGTTTTTTGTGACCTGGTAAGATTCTGAATAAATGTAGGGCAAAAGGCGATAACGCAGATCAAGTATGGTTCTCATGGCGTCCTCAACCACCGTACCGAATTTCCAGGGCTCTGTTTCCGACTGGAACCCATGTATCCGGAAGATCGGATTAAACGCTCCCCACTGAAACCAGCGGATAAGCAATTCATGATACTTTTCATCTGTATACTGCGCCTTCCCGGGTCGGAAGAATCCTCCGATATCAGTCGTCCAGTAAGGCAGGCCGGTTATAGTGTAATTTAACCCTGCCACAATCTGCCTTCTGTATGCATCCCATGTACCACCGACATCACCTGACCAGTTTATTGTACCATATCTGTGCTGACCAGCGAAAGCCGACCTGGTCAGAATGCATACACGCTTGCCGGATGTAGTCTTCCGCTGGCCTTCATAAACAGCCTTGCTCACAAACAGCGGATATGTCAGCCGGTAGAAATCACCGGGTCCCAGGTAGGTTTCTTCACCCTTCAGGGCATCGTTCTCAGGTTCTGTGGCATCCATCCACCAGGAGTCAACTCCGTGAACAAACAAATTTTCTCTCAGGGTATTCCAGTAGGTCTCCCTTGTAACGGGATTGAAATAATCGAGCCACTTGCTGTCGGGTATATAAAGATTTTTTGCCGCGTAATCTTTACCTGTTTCTGAATTTCTGTCTGGATTTGACCAGATTGAGATGTTGAAATGTGCATTCAGGTCATGAATCTCTTTGATAAAACCTGCCGGACAGGGGTAACTGGTCTCATCAAAAACAGGAACACCCCAGCCTTTGTTACCCCAGTATTGCCAGTCCTGAACAATTACATCCAGGGGGATATTTCTTTTGCGAAACTCTTTTACCGCCTCCACCAATTCATTACCGGAAGCATATCGTTCCCGGCATTGCCAGAAACCAAAGGCCCACAGAGGAAGCATCGGAACATTGCCGGAGAGATCCCTGTAATCAGCAATAACCTTATCGGCCGAAGGACCATAGAAAACAACATAATCCAGGAGCTTTGCACTGGGTGATCTGAATGTTGTAAAACCATCCGTAAGTTTCCAGGACACTTCCGGATTATTGGTTGCCTTGCATGAGAGCCGGATCTGATGTTCACCACCTGAAAGATTTACGAAGGTGCTAACTGTCGGAGGAAGCCACATGTTACTCTGATCGATACAGGTCTTGCCGTCAATCATCACAAAATGACGACTTTCCATATCGCCGTAATCAATAAACAAGGAATATACTCCATCGGCAGGAACCTTAAATGTACCTTTGTAAACTGACTGGTTTTGCGATCTCCTTTGTGTTCCGGATGTTGTTGTAACATCTGCTGACTGGTTATTCTCTGTTGTTGTCTTCTGTTTTTCGAGTGTAACAAAATTATCTGCCGGATTAAAATCTGTAAGCCCGTACTGATGCCATAGCAACCCGTATCCTTTGCCTGAATATAAAAAAGGTATTGAAATCTGAGAATTAACCTGGGTCAGCCTTCGGGTGACATTTTTTATGTTATAATATCCATCCTGGAACTGGCCAAGTCCGAACAGATACTCATCATCCGGCGATTCAAAACTTTGTTCCGCCCTGAAGCAGGATTCGCCTCCGACAGTTCCGGGTATCAGTTGACGGCTATTTTCTTTTTCGCTGAGAAATATTATCCCCTTATCATCAGCAAATGATAATGTTCCGGATCGCTTATTAACAGAGACCGCTATCTTTTTTCCTTTCACAAGTAAGGCATCCCGGGTGTCTGTTACTTTAATACCGGGTTTTAGTGTCGTCTTTATGAATATAAGTTCTGTATCTCTTGGCTGTGTGCCCATAAAATATCTGATTCTCATAGCATTATCTGTCATCGGGGTAATGATGAGAGTTCCCCCGGCAAGACTTATATCAATACCATCATCAGAATGTTTATAAGATATTGGTTCCTGTCCGGAACAGATAGCAGACAGGACAAGAAATGACAGGAAGATTATGATTCTCTCTTTCATTTTGTTTAAAGAGTGGTGATTATCCATAGGTTTCTTTAATGCTGGTGAGTTTAGTATTTACCGATCATACTGAGTTATAGAGCGACCAGTGCATCAATTGGCACGGGGCCGGGGCCATGGTTGATTAATGAAACGGAGTGTTTGCCTGAATTCAGACCGCTTACTTCACATACAATCTGCTGAGCCATGCGGGGGCAGTCAGTTGACAGATCAGCTGTCGCTCTGAACTGGCCGTCAATCCGGACTTCAAGTATTCCTGCCCCGGATTCTTTAGGGGCGACGATTATCACTCCGGTTCCCGTGAATGTAGAGCTCCATACTTCTCCTGGTGTTTTGCACAAAGTGAGATCATTATTGTAATCACCTGCTCCCCGGTTGCACGAGCGTATCCATCCCGGGTAAGTTGCACCCTGGTCATCATCGTTGTACCAGTTCTGGTCGTGAGTGATCCGCGAAACCCTGCATGCTCCAGCCAGTGATTGATCGGTTATCCCTTCGAAGAGCTTTATTGAGTACCGGGTTGTCACCGACAGGCCCTGATCACTTTGAACAAATGTCAGAGGGGTATCCGGGCCAAGCATTTCGACTTTTGTCACCTTGCCCAGTGTCGCCCCGCCGGAATGCAGAGCTTTGAGTACAACCGGGCTGCCATCCCAGTCAGGGAGGATTGCGAAGAGGAAGCCATTGTTTCGGGTGTAGTAAGCCGTTTTGTCTTCTTCTTCAGAGATCTCAAACGGGCGCGATGAATAGATCGCTTCACCATTGATCTTCAGCCAGGCTCCGACACCCCTGCAGATACGCACAACTTCAGGATCGAGATCACCACGACCGTGTTGGGTGATGTTCAGGAGCATTGACCCGTTCCGGGATACATTCTCCGGCAGTAACCGGATTATTCTGTGTGCATCCATGTATTTCTGCCCTGCCTGGTAGTGCCAGTCTGCAGGGTATGGTCTGTCAGCCGGTTTCAGGGGAGGAAGATTCCAGATATCCGGTGGAAGACCAGGATCTCCGGTTCCAATAATAATACAATCAACATTAATGCTGACATCGTCATCCTGGTGTTTGATGGTAAGGCTGGTACCGGCAGCCACTGTAACATCTGCTATCGCATTCAGGAAAGTGCCTGTAAGCGCTCCTGACGGATGAACATTTACTTTTACTGCCGGCAGGTCATCAACAAGTACACTTATCGTACCTGTTTCCACTGATGTATAACGAATTACCAGCTTGCCGGCCGGAAATTGCTTTTTAAATCTGATTGCCTCTCCCGGTTTGGCCAGGGAGACCATGTAACCGCCTGATGCTTCGCCGTCAGCAATTCCTGAGGCCCCGTCAACCAGCCTGGCGTCTTCAGCTTCAATCCAGCGATTTTCAGCAGCGACAGCCTGACAGAAGGCCGGGAATATAATCAGTGATCCGACCAACAGGGTTAGAAACTGACTTCCGTCTTTTTTCATACAGTATTCGATGCTTAAAATGCCACAACCAGCTTTTTCCCGGTATAAGTCACAACCTTCGCCTGCTTTTCACTTAATTCAGAACCCGTTCCCATTTTTCCCGGAACCAGTACAATTCTGAAACTGCGTTCGTTTATCATTCCCGGGAAAGTACCCGTCCGGTCACCGATAGTCAGTGTTTTTTTCGTGTTATCCCAGCTAAAGGGGATTAATGAATGAGCTCCTTTCTCGTAGTTATAATTATCATTCTCGTCTTCATACAGTGTGAACCTGCCACTGCCACCTTCATACACTCTTATTTCAAGGTTATCCCATGGTTTCTCAGTGGCGTACTGTACATCCGGCCCGAAAGGTATAACCGAACCTGCCCTGACATAAAGGGGAATGATATCGAGAGGAGCAGCCTTTTTTATTCTTTGTCCGCCCTTTAGTTTCTCGCCTGTCCAGAAGTCAATCCAGTCAGTTCCCGAAGGCAGGTAAAGCTCCCTTGATCCGACAGCACTGAAATCCTCTTTTGTCTCCTTTGAATACATTGCCTTGGTTACAGGGCACACCAGCAATGATTTCCCGAACATATACTGGTCGTTGATATCAAGGGCATTCCTGTCATCAGGAAAATCCATAACCAGCGCTCTCATAATGGTTGACCGGTCAGCAGTTACATCCCATGCTGCAGAGTATATATATGGCAGCAGGCTGTATCGCAGTCTTATCGATTTTTCAATAGCATCGTATACCCTGTCGCCTTTCTTCCCGAACTGGTAAATCTCTCTCGGGGCATCTGTCCCGTGCGAGCGCATCATTGGACAGAAAGCTCCGAACTGCATCCAGCGGGCATAGAGTTCCCGGTATTCGGCATCGTCGAGCTTTTTCCTGAACCTGTTCAGGAAGAATCCGCCGATATCACTGTTCCAGTAAGGAATTGCGCTCAATGAAAAATTGAGGCCCGCAGAGATCTGATTCCTTAATGCCGGCCATGATGCGGTGACGTCACCTGACCACACGTTGGCAGCATATCGTTGCTGGCCGGCAAATCCGGAACGGGTCAGGATGAATATGCGTTTGCCGGAGGTGACTGAACGCTGGTGCTGGTAGAGTCCGCCCACTGTCATAAGGGGAAAGGCATTGCGGACTTTGCGGAATGAACCCAGGTACGTTTTATTGTCGAGATCAGAAGGTTTGAAATCCAGATGGTCAGGTTCGGATGAATCCATCCACCACCCGTCAATACCGAGTGAGAAAAGACCTTTGTTCAGATAATCCCAGTAAATCTTCCGTGCTTCCGGATTGAAGGGATCATATACTCTTACGCCTGACGGATAGTCGAGCTTCGGAGGCCACTTGTCTGAACCGGACTGAGGCCAGGTCTGAAAATCCAGGAGGGCGCCTATTGCGCTCAGCTCCCTGTATTGTTTTGTCTCAGGTCCGAATGAATTCCAGATCGAGATAATGATATGAGCATTCAAGCCGTGCACATCATCTATCATCTTCTGCGGGTTGTAGAAGTCAGCATTGAGAAACTCCATGGCATTCCAGAGGTAATTGCTGCCCCAGTACTGCCAGTCCTGGATTATTCCGTCAAGCGGCACTCCCAGTTCACGGTATTTTTTGACCACCCCGACCAGTTCGTCCTGGCTTTTATAGCGCTCCCTGCTCTGCCAGTAGCCAAAAGTCCACAGCGGGAACATCGGCGCCTGACCAGTCAGATCGCGCATGCCTGCTATCACCCCGTCGGCGTTGCCCCCGAACATAAAATAGTAATCAATGCAGTCACCAACATCTGATTTGAACGAGGTGATTTCAGGCGTGTCCTCAAAGAGTGTGGGTGAATAATTATCCCAGAACAGGCCGTAACCTTTTGCTGAAACGAAAAAAGGAACATAGTCATCGGTATTCCCCTGTATCATCTTCAGAGCCAGGTTGCGCTGGATCATTTTCCCCTGTTGCTGCTGACCCAGACCGTAGATGGCCTCATCCTTTCCGAGAGCGAAGGCCTGGTATGCACTCAGGGTTTTTGTGCCGGCATCATCGAAATCTGTAAACCGGGCGCCGGATTCAGTTTCGCTGAGAAGCAAACCGGATTTCGGCGTCATGAATGAAATCATACCGCTTTTCAGGTCTAATGATACCATGAGGCTTTTACTCCTGATTATCAGGTCGTCTCCTCTCTGTCTTACGGAAAGATCCGTTTTCCCGGGAGTCATGATAACCGATAGGCTCTCCTTGCTGAACGCCCTGCCTTCAGGCCATTTCAGCACCCTGACTGTTGAAGGGCTGAAGAACTGTATCTCAATGCCGATTTCATCAACTGCAGCCCTGACGCCCAGGTCAGTCCTGCTGTATGATTGCCCGTAGCTGCCCCTGCACACTGTTGAGGCTATGAACAGCAGTATTAGATAACGCTTCATCATCAGTATTTTATGCCGGTTTAAATTGATACAGTCATTGTAATTGTAAGTGTATAGCAGTTCAGATTAGGGCACGTTGATATTATATCCCGGCAGAGACAGCATCCTGACTGCATACCGTTTTCCGAGTATGCGATATCCTTCTGATGTAAAATGAAGATGATCAGGGGTTCCGGCGCCGGGTGCCACCACTCTGAAGATGGCCTGGCGCGTCTGAGCATTTACAGCCGGGTATTGCGAAAGAAATGTATTGGTTGAGGCAGGTTTGTAACCGTCAGGCAGTGGTTCCTGCTGTTGACCGCGCATACCACCGGCAAACTGTGCCGATGCAATACCGCAGATCATCAAAGCGGACAAAAACAGTGCATTTTTTTTCATGGTTTTAATAGTTTTTGAGTTGATATTCTATTCTATGTAATTTCATTGGATCATTATGCCAGCCGTCTTCAGATCTTTATCATCTGAACTGTTACCGTACAGGATCTCGTATTTACCCGGGGTTACGGCCATTTTTACGCCTTCCCTGTCAAAGAACTCAAATGATGACCAGGGCAGGTCAATTGTCGCATCAACAGTTTTACCGGCAGCCACGTTAACTCTCCTGAAGCCTCTCAGCGTCTTCAGGGGTCCGTCGTTGTCATCTGCCTTGCGGATGTAAACCTGAAGTATTTCTGTTCCGTCACGCTTGCCGGTGTTTGAAACGGGAACGGTAAGTTTAATGCTTTCACCGCTTTCAATCTCATTGTCGCTGACACTGGCTTTCCCGACCAGGAAGCTGGTATAGCTGAGCCCGAAACCAAACTGGAAAAGCGGATCAGACATATACCGGTAAGTCCGGCCTGCCATCGAATAATCCTCAAAATCAGGAATCTGGCTAATGTCCCTGTAGAAGCTGACAGGCAGCTTGCCTGAAGGATTATAATCGCCGAAGAGCACGTCGGCAACTGCCTGTCCACCTGATTCTCCGGCATACCATGCCTGTAAGATGGCTTCACAGTTTTCGGTTTCCGGTACGAGTCCGATTGCCGATCCTGAGCAATTCACAAGGATGACTTTCTTCCCTGCCTCTTTCAGAGTTTTGATACAATTGCGCTGCACGGCAGGCAATTCTATATCAGTGCGGTCACCGCCCCTGAAGCCCGGCAATAATACAGGCATCTCTTCGCCCTCCAGTTCGTTGGAGAGGCCTCCGATAAATACGACAAGATCAACCCCCTTCAGCTTCGCCAGCAACCCGGTAAGATCCTGGTCAGTTTCTCTTCCGAAGTCAAATTCTATTACAGCCTGCCAGTTATAAAGCTGGGTAAAACGGATTTCAATTTTGTATTTCTTTCCCTTTTCAACCCTGTAAGGGATTTTTGAAGCCAGTGCCCTCCAGTCTTCAAACTTTCTGACAGACTCACCGTTTACCAGCAGTTCAAAAGAACCGGCAGCCCCGCATCTGAAAACAATCTCTTCGGTATTGGCAGCTGTGAATTCAGTCTCAAACTTTGCAGAGAATCCTTCAAACTTCACCCCGGGAGCCAATGCATTCTTGCCCTCGGTGGCCAGCTTAAGTGGACCGGTAAGCTGCTGCTCTGCAACAGGGGTACCTGCCAGACTGCTATTATTCCAGTAGGTGGCTTTAAACCCCTGGCTGCCATCAATGGAACATTCAGGAGCAAAACTGACAATTACCTTGCTGTCAACTATATCGCATGCCTTGTCATATATCAGTTTTTTTGCCGGTACTTTTGATCGGATACCGTCAAGAACCGTGATTGTCCGGACAGGTGTCCCGTTATAGTTACCCCACAGCATCCTTGCGTTATCAGCATTCGGACCTATTACGGCTATCTTTTCCCCTGATTTTTTCAAAGGAAGAATACCGTTTCTGTTCTGCAGCAGGGTCATGGCTTCGCGTGCCATTTCAAGCGCGAGTTTCCTGTGTTCCTCATTGTTTATCACTGAAGCCGGGATTTTTGTCCATGGTACAATGGCGTCATCATCCATTTCGCCCAGGTCAAACCGTCCGGTCAGCACCCGCAACAAGCTTTTATCCATCTCCTCTTCCCTGATCAGGTCCATGGAGACAGCCTCGGGGGATTTCAGATAATTCCAGTTATTCCATGTACATTCAAGATCGGTTCCGGCAGGTATGCTCTGTGCCACGGCATGAGTCGCATCAGATGAGTATTCATGCCCCCGATAGAAGTCGGCAATAGCATCGCAATCGGAGACCACCAGGTACCTGTATCCCCAGTCATCGCGAAGAATCCTCTGCAATAACCTTGTATTGCTGCAACAGGGTTCATCTTCAAGGCGCTGGTAGGCACACATTACCTCCCTTACATCAGCTTCCTGCACCAGTGCCCTGAACGCCGGCAGGTAGGTTTCATAGAGGTCGCGCGGATCCACATTAACGATATTGAGTGAATGGCGACTCCATTCAGGACCGGAATGGACGGCATAGTGTTTGGCACATGCCAGGAGCTTCCTGTATTTTGCATCCGGGGGGCCCTGCAATCCTTTCACCACCGAAACACCCATCCGCGATGTAAGGTAAGGGTCTTCCCCATAGGTCTCCTGGCCGCGTCCCCACCTCGGATCGCGGAAGATGTTAATGTTTGGCGTCCAGACAGAAAGACTGAGAAAACGTCTGTTCTCCTGCCCTCTGTTAATGGCCTGATTGTATTTGGCCCGTGTTTCATCCGATACTGCGCTGAAGATGCTGTATACCAGCTTATCGTCAAATGAGGCAGCCATGCCGACAGGCTGGGGGAAGACCGTAACGCTGTCATTGTTGGCCAGTCCATGCAAAGCCTCGCTCCACCAGTTGAATTTCTTTATGCCCAGGTGTGGGATGGCTTCTGACACATCACACATCAGCATCGCCTTTTCATCACGGGTCAGCCGTGTGATAAGATCTTTTGCCCGCTCTTCAGAAGTCAAGGCGGGATTCTGGTAAGGATACTGCTGGCCCCATAAGGAGGAGGCCAATACCAGGTTCAGGATAATGATTATCGCTCTTTTCATATTCGGCTAATTTCTGTTTCAGGAAAGTTTCAGTTTCGTTAAGGGTTGTCATGATTACTGTACGATTTACCATTCCTCCACCCAGGATTACGGTTCAGGCACCAACAGGCTCTTCTGCAGGATCATGGCAAGGTCACCGGCGCTGAATGATTCAGGTGTGACCCAGCGTGATCCGTAGATCAGTTTCGGAATGCCTCCCATACCGTTTTGTATTGTCCTGCCAAAGATCCCGATCGAGGTCTGCAGATACTCTTCAATCCACGGATCAGACAAGGCAGCATCAAACAGATCCTTGCCGAGGAGCTCAACAGCTTTTACCCTGGCAGCTTCCGGACTTCTGGGATGCCACCGGTCACCGGTCTCAAATGTGAACATCCAGTTTTCAAATTCAGGGAACGCCTCTCGCCTGCCTCTCCATACTGCAAGACTGATCTTTGCAAGTTCGCACGAATTCCTGTATTCATCCCTCCCGGGGGGGATGAAAGAATTGCATCCGGGGTCCAGGGGCGCCGGGCAGAGCATAAAGGCCAGCTTGCCTTCGTGAAGCAGGACTGTTTCATCAAGCATGAAATGTAACTGCTGGCAGTGGGTGCACTGGTAATCAAACAGCAGGGTGACGACATGCGGGGCGTCAGGAGAACCGGTCATCGGAACAGCATGATAATCAACTGCAGGTGCATTTTCCTGTGACACAATGTCGCTGTAAACAGCAGGCGGAGCTGATATTACCTGGATCACAGCAAGAAGACCGGCTGCGAACATCCCTGCCATTACCAGTCCTGTCACCTGCACGGGCCTGAACAGCAGCTTTCCTGAGGCCGGATGATAATCTTTGAGACCGCCGTGATCCGAAGCCCTCACTGACCTCCAGATAATCAGAACCGACAACAGAGTACCGGTGATGTGTGCAGCAAGGCAGTAAGGACAAAAAGCCCCGATGATCCATTTCTGTACGGCAGTAAACCATACTGCGCTTCCGGCAACAGCGCCAGCCATGATCAGCATAGTGCCCCAGGCTATTCGCCTGACCGGTAACTCTGCTGCCGGTCCGGTAAAGAACCCTGCAACCAGCATTGCAAGGTAGACCCCCATAGCCAGACCACTGACAGGCAACATCCCTCCTATCTCCGACCACCGGCTGCCGAGAACCTTTTCACAGGGGCTCCCCCCTCCGCATCCGGCTATCGATCCGCCCGCAAGATAATGCCAGCTCATGATCAGGGTCAATACCAGAGCCAGCGTATTCAATCCTGCAAGGACCCAACGCCACCGGGGCCAGGGATGTAGTGCTGTATCCACTAAGGTCTCCTGAAATATTGATTAGGCTCACCCGGTGTGGGCAGGTTGCTGGCTACCTGGGCACCATTGTCGTGGTCCATGGTCAGGGGCGTAGCAATTGTAATACCGCTGCCGGAGACCTGTACCCCTCTGGCGTGCGCATACCTGAGAGGTACGGAGACCGTGATGGAGTCGACCTGGCTGGTTGGCTGACCGCCAAAACGGCGTCGTGCGGCACCAACGGCAGCAATGACTGCTGTCTCATTTCTGCTGCCATCGTCAATTGTGATTGTCTGGCCGGCACTAAAGCCTGCCACGGTGCCAACGCGGATGATCTTCCTTCCGGCCGGGATGGCAGCTTCTGTTGTGGTAGCCCCTGATGTTCCGATGGCGGCTATCACAGCAGTCTCGCTGGCAGCTCCTGAACCTATAATGATACTCTGATCCTTGCTGAAGCCTGTAACACTTGAGACCTTAATATTATCCGAACCGGATGCAGCCAGGGCTGCCAGGGCAACGGTGTTCTGTATCATGAAATCCCGGCAGTTGCTGTCATTGTCGGTGCCGTCCGGATAACGGCCGGCACTCCTGTTCGGCTGTGTCACTGACACTGCAGGCCCCATCCAGAAGCCTCTCATCATACTGGGTGAAGGAACGAAGCATCCGCTCGCACCTGCACCTGAAGCTGCCTGGTATCCTTCAGCGGCCCACGGATCAACAAGTCCGCCGTAATTAAGAGCATCAGCAACATTATTATCAGCGTCACGCAGCACCATGTTTCCGGCGCTGGCTGACAGTGCAGGTCCCCCAAACCACTGGTCCGGTCTAATGGTTCCCCGGTAGCCTGCGGTGGTTACTTTTTCGTCAGATATCACATCATCGATCTCATGATTGTAAGCCAGGGGCTGATCAAGGGTGATACTGTGCCTGAGAGCCAGGACAGGCTCGTTGCTCGAGTGAGCAAAAGATGTTGCCGGTTCAAAACTTATGCCTGTTCCCCTGACACTGAAGGGCATGTTTGATGCATGAGCGAATTTCAGCGGTTCAGCCAGGTCAAGCCCTGTTCCGGGATCATCTGCATCAGTCAGAGGACCATTGAATGTACTGCGCGATGATTGTGTTCCGACACGGGTCACGGTTACAGTCTCAATCCCGTGTCCTTCGCTGTCAATATCCAGTCTTATCTTATCACCAACCGAAATGTTTTCCACAGAAGAAACCTTGATATTTGTATCCCCGGTCCGGGCATCCATGGAGAGCCATGCCTGGGTACCCTGCTTGCCTACCCCGGTGATCGTGACCACCTCGTACTTTTCAACAGCCATTGCAACAGCAGGGTATTTGGCTCCATATCCTATTGCCATCTTCTGGCCGACCTCAAAACCGTCAACACTTGTCACAGGTATGTTGGTTGAACCGGCAGGAACGGTGATCACAGGTCCATCAGGGAGCGGCTGCCATACAGTTGTCTGGCCGGACGGGCCGCGGCGTCCGAAACCGAAGGGTGTTGCCGGAGCCTGGGGCACCGGCGGCGCGGTCAGGCTTGCGATCCTGCTGGTCTCCGCTGCCGGACCGGTTCCGATCTCTATCATATCACCTGCCGACATACCGGCCGTAGTCCTGACAAAGAGGACGGTCTCACCCTTTTTCGCAGGAACCGCCAGTCCTGAGCTTGACAGGCCAAGCAGGTAAAAACCCTTCGCGGCAAGTTTTGTCCCGGCCGGAATCTTAACGGATGAAAAGGCCGGCATCTGGGTCTGATGATGCGTCAGTGTCCAGCCTGAGATATCAATCTCAGTGTCACCGGCATTGTGAAGCTCTATAAATG